>CAJSYQ010000001.1 GCA_910574015.1 Eubacteriaceae bacterium
TAAGAAATGAGGGACAGTGTATGTTTTACCAGAAATATCTGTCAGAGTAAATGCAACACAGGCATTTTTCAGAGTTACTGCAACAGAGTGTTGCATTTACCTTGAAAAATCTCGTACAATTTAGAAGTGAAAATATGTTCGGCAATCGTATTGTAAAGCACAAATAGCGGTGTTATAATAATTATAAAAAATTTTAGAAGGGTGAAAATCCCCCAACCAAAAAGGAGGGTAAGTATTATGGCAAGAAAAATTATTTGTCCGGAATGCAATACGATTTTTGACGAGGATGTGTTAAAGCAAAAAAATAGTCAAGACACATGTTTGGTCTGTGGGGGGTCTCTTAGTGGAGAAAAAGAATCTGACCATAAGGAATCACCTGTTAAAGATAATGAATCACCTGTTGAAAAGAAAACTTACTATTACTATAAAGAAGGTGGTGGGACTTTAGATGAGATGTTGTTCGATGGCTGGAAACCGATTTATACCTTTCAAGCAACTGATATAGAGGACGCAGAACGACAGTTAAAAGAAGTTTGTCCAAACAGTCCATTTTTTAAAACTGCCCCATCAAAGCAAATCCGTTGCCCCAGGTGTTTTCCACTGATTTTCAGTTAGTTCCTAAGAAATTCAGTCTTTTGACAGGATTCGCTACGAATCGTGTTGACAGAGTATGTGTCAAATGTATGAAAAGATTTTAAGCACAATTAGAAACCAAGTTATTTTCGGTGATTGTTTACATCTTATTAATATAAAAGGGGTAAAATCCCCCGACCAAAAAGGAGGGTAAGTATTATGGGAAGAAAAATTATTTGTCCGGAATGCAATACGATTTTTGACGAGGATGTGTTAAAGCAAAAAAATAGTGATGACACATGTTTAGTCTGTGGGGGGGCTCTTAGTGGAGAAAAGGAATCTGCCCATGAGAAAACACTTGATGAAGATAATGGTGAGGATAATTGGATTACTTGGTATTATTATGGTATGAAAGATAAAAAGGGAAAGCCATCTGGATCTGCATCATTACGAGATAAACCTATAGATTTAGTAGAGCATGGTGATACATATTTCTTGATTCAGGAATTCAAAGCACCACCAGAATCAGAATGTGGACTTGATAAAGTAAAAGAAATCCTGCGTACCTATGTGCCAGATGCGTTTGTCTATCCAGAAAAGAAAGAACCTGTTATCCGTTGCCCCAGGTGTTTTTCCACTGATTTTCAGTTAGTTCCTAAGAAATTCAGTCTTTTGACAGGATTCGCTACGAATCGTGTTGACAGAGTATGTGTCAAATGTATGAAAAGATTTTAAGCACAATCATAAAACAAGTTATTTTCAGTGATTGTTTGAATCTAATTAATTTAAAAGGGAGAAAATCCCCCAACCAAAAAGGATGGTAAGAATTATGGCAAGAAAAATTATTTGTCCGGAATGCAATACAATTTTTGACGAGGATGTGTTAAAACAAAAAAATAGTGAAGACACATGTTTGGTCTGTGGGTGTTCTCTTAGTAGAGAAAAGGAATCTGTCCACGAGGAATCACCTGTTGAAGATAATGGTGAGGCGGCAGAGAAAAAGACGTTCTATTATTATGATGATGATGGAACTTTGACAGGCACATTATACAGCCATTGTAAGCCGATTTATACCTTTCAAGCGACAGATATAGAGGACGCAGAAAGACAGTTAAAAGAAGTATGTCCAAACAGCCCATTATTTAAAACTGCCCCATCAAAGCAAATCCGCTGCCCCAGGTGTTTTTCAACTGATTTTCAGTTAGTTCCCAAGAAATTCAGTCTTTTGACAGGATTCGCTACGAACCGTGTTGACAGGGTATGTGTCAAATGTATGAAAAGATTTTAAGCACAATTAGAGACCAGGTTCTTTTCGGTGATTGTTTGAATCTAATTAATATAAAAGGGGGAAAATCCCCCAACCAAAAAGGAGAATAAGTATTATGGGAAGAAAAATTATTTGTCCGGAATGCAATACGATTTTTGACGAGGATGTGTTAAAGCAAAAAAATAGTCAAGACACATGTTTGGTTTGTGGGGGTTCTCTTAGTGGAGAAAAGGAATCTGACCATGAGGAATCACCTAATGTAGATAATGGTGAGGCGGCAGAGAAGAAGACATTCTATTATTATGATAGTGGAACTTTAACAGGCACATTATACAGCCATCGTAAACCGATTTATACCTTTCAGGCGACTGATATAGAAGATGCAGAACGACAGTTAAAAGAAGTATGTCCAAACAGTCCATTATTTAAAACTGCCCCATCAAAGCAAATCCGCTGCCCCAGGTGTTTTTCCACTGATTTTCAGTTAGTTCCCAAGAAATTCAGTCTCTTGACAGGATTCGCTACGAACCGTGTTGACAGAGTATGTGTCAAATGTATGAAAAGATTTTAAGTACAATTAGAAACTTCATAACTTTAGAGAGATTGTTTGACAGTCTCTCTTTTATTATGCAAAAATATATAAATTCAGGAGGTACTTAGTTTGGAAAATTTTATTATTAAGTTACAGGCCATGTTAGATACGGCTAATTCAAAAAAACATATCAATTCAGAGATCAGGGAATTGCAGAAGTCTATTAACAGGTTACGGCTTACGGCAACCCTGATGAAAGGGGACAGCAAAAAGAGCATCAATCAGGCAATCAATCAGATGGAAAACCAACTGAATCAGGTAAAATTAAAGGCGAAGATTGACCAGAAAAGTTTGAAAGCGGATGTAAAGAAAGCTCTTAGCAGTATTTCATTTAAAGATATCGACATGAATTTTGACAGCGGCAAGGCGATATTAAAAGCAAAAAAGGTTGTTGCCGACGCTCAGAAAATAATTGAAAATAGTCCGATATCAGTAAATATCGAATTAAAAAAAGAAAAACTGGACCATCAGCTTACTGCGTATCTTTCCAAAAATTCAAAAATAAAAGAATCACAGGGTTTATTAAAGGAAGCGGATAAACTTCGCCAAAAAATATCCCAAATCAATGATAAGGACTCATTACGAAACGCTTCAGACAGCTTTCAGCTATTTAAGAACCAGGTTCAGGCTACCGGTTACCAGACGAAATCAGCCAGCGACCGTATCAAAGGCTTAGTCGGAAACGTCTCTAAAATCGGTTCGGCTTTTGGTGTGGCATCCCTCGTCTTATCAAATTTTCAAAAATCGTTAAAAACGATAAAGCTAAATGATGATTTAATTACCGAGATCAGTAAGTCCTCAAATTCCACCAAAAAGGAACTTGAGGAATTGGTAAACTCCGCATTCCAAACAGCTTCAAAATATGGCCAGCCCTCCAGCGATTATTTAACGGCCATTCAGCAAATGAACCGTTCCGGATTTTATGGTGAGGCAGGAAAGGCACTGGGGGAGTTGTCACTAAAAGCACAGGCAGCCGGAAATCTTAGTGCTGATACGGCGCAGAAATACCTTCTGGCAGCTTCTGCCGCCTATGATTATAAAGGAAGTATCCAGCAGTTATCCACTGTATTAGATGGACAAAACGCGATAACGAATGCCCACAGTGTTGATCTTGAGACAATGGCTTCCGCTACTACCAGAGCAGGCAGCGTAGCTGCGAATGCAGGTGTAAAGATAGAAGAACTCTCCGCCATGATCGCTACTATCTCTGCCAGAACGAAAGAAACCGGAGAAGAAACCGGAACTGGTATAATGTCATTACTTGAGAATCTGCAGAATGTATCGTCGAATACAATTGTTGCCACCTTGAACAAAGCCAATGCATCAATGACAAAAACAGTGAATGGAATCGAAAGACTCCGTAATCCTATAGAAATTCTGAAAGACCTGGCGAAGACTTATAATTCACTTGACGATAGCGATCCGTTAAAAAGTGAAATTACAACGAATATCGGTGAGGAATACCACGCAAACCAGCTTTCCGCCCTTCTAAGTGGTTGGGATATGTATGAAAAAATGTTAAAGACATACGCAGAGGGAACGGGGTCGGCTGATATAGAAGTACAGAAGACAGCAGGTTCTCTTTCGGGACGCCTGAATACCCTGCAGAACAGCTGGGATTCTCTGGTTAATACCATTACAAACAAAGACGCACTAAGAGATGGCATCAGTCTATTTGAAGGTTTAATAAATACAGCCGAAAAACTTATTGACGTTTTCGACGTAATCCCTGTGGCATTTGCCGGTATAACAGCTTTTAAGACAGCGAAAGATAAAGACTATGGGATTACAAAGATATTTGACCGTGATTCTGGAAAACTGGATATAGAGGGAAATTTCATGGGTATCGATTTTACCCAAATCAAGCATTTTCGTGATGCATCTGAAGCTATCTCTGATTGGAATAGAGAGCTAAAAAATGGATTTACTGATGTTGATGCATTTAGAAATAAGACGGCGCAGAACAATGCCCAATTGAAAGATTACCTCAAAACTTGTAGTGTTGATGCCCCTGCATCTCTCGAAGGATACAAGCAACATTTGCAGGCAGCAGGGATAGAAACTAAATCTTTGAGAGCAGGTACCATGCTATTGAATACAGCCCTCTCGTTTGGTATAGGAATGGCTGTACAGGGGGTGATTACTGGTATCGCCACTGTAATAGACAACTATGCCAATCGTGTAATATATGCACAGGAACGGTTAAATGAATTTTATAATGCTGTAACAGAATCCAAAAACGATCTTAAAACACAAGAACAATGGATCGAAGAGCATGGAAAAAGATACGAGGAGCTCTCCCATGGCGTGGATAATTATGGACATGCTATATCTTTAACAGCCGATGAAATCAGCGAATACAACTCCCTCACCAAAGATATTGAGCGGATGTTCCCCAACATGATTTCTGGATATAACGATCAAAATCAGGCTATCGTTAAAACAAAAGGAAGTATTGATGCCCTTACTGAATCATATAAACAGAATGTTGAAGCAGCCTATGCGGCTACATTAACAAAATCAGGTGATAGTTTTGACGATTATAAGACCGCTATTGAAGATGAGGAGGAAGTAAAAGAAATCGCAGAACAGATTATTTCTGCCAATAAAATTACTCGTATAGTCGATTCTCGCGGCATAGAGAGTTTTAAAATTAACGATAAGAACGTTGATATTAAAGAAATACTCTCAGACGATGAATATAAAAAACTCATCGACGAAACTCTTCAGTTCGATATGAAGACGGCTGGGAATAACATTTTGACAGAATTTAATTTCGACGATTTAAGCAAAGAATTACAGCAAAAAATAAGAGCAGCCCTCATAACCGCAAATGCAGCAATAAAAACAGAAACAGCTAAAGTAAAACCACTTCTTGAAGCATTTGTATATGGAAACAGTGGGAAAGATTCTGGTTATGCTGAACTTGGTGAAGAAGGGAAACAGGTAATTCGTAATGTAATATCGAGTCTTGACGATGCTTTTTATCAGCAGTTTGATTCTGACTCTGATATGGCATCATTTTTCTACACTAATTTTATCGACCCATTGAAAGACGGACTTGATAACACGGATCTTGCCGTAAAAATCAATACTCTCTTTTCTTTAAACCAAAATAATTATAAAAGTTATCAGGATTATGTAAACGCAGTAAATGATATAATCAACCAGATCAAAGGATACAAAGATAATGATGGAAATCCATTATATTCTGACGAACAAATAACTGGACTACAAAATGTACTTGGTGTTGGAAAGATTAATACAAGTGGTCAATTATCTGGTCAAAGTCTTATCGACACAGTAAAAGGGAAATATTCTTCTATAACGGATGCTGATAAATTTATTAGCACACTGAGCGAAAAAGAACTAAGAGTTTTGTATGGTCTCAAGCCAAATGAAAGTAAAAGCCTGGATGATTTAAAGAATGCAATAGATAAAGCAAAGACTGAAACAAAAACTCAAACCGACTCCTCTCCCATCACCTTCTCCAAAGCATGGTCGGGACTAAATGAATCCGACCAGAACGCACTAAAGAAGGAAACACTGGAAGGTGTGCTGGATCAGGACAGTATCCGTGAATTTCAGGATCTTTCTGACAACTTTTCACTGCAGCAGATCCGGGACGAGATCCTCTCCCTGATTCCTCTGGATGATAAACTGGCACAGTTTATTGATGATTCCGGGAAATTAACTGCCGCTTATTCTGAGATGAAGAAAAACAAGGCCGTATCGACCAAAACACTTCTGGAAATGCCGGAGGGGATACAAAGATTAAAGGGCTACACAGATTTCAGGAATACCGTATCCGACACCAAAATATCCAGAGAAACAAAGACGGACGCCTTTGAGGATATCATCACTGAGTACCTGAAAGCAAACCAGACCATCATGGATTCATCCGGGGAAACAAAGAATTTTGTTGTGGACGCCCTGAAAGATGCCGGTATCAAAAATGCGGAAGTCCTGGTCGACGGCGTGATAAACTGTAAAAATACCATGACAGAAGTGATGTCCGAGATCGACGCGGCAAATGACACGGATGTGAAAAATTTCGCCAAAGCATGCAGTGCGAAAAACCTCAATAACACAAACCTCTACAACTCCATTGGCGAAAACACTGCCTATATGCTGAACCAGCTGAAAGATAACTATGCCGCTGACGTCAGAAATTTCGGAAAGGCACTGCAGAATAAGCTAAAAGCAGAAAAGGAATACGCAGCTGCTGTTCTGGAAATGGAAGGTGTGGCAAATGGCGGTACAAGCAATGCCGCCATGGCTTCTTTCTTTGGTATGAGCGGCGGTGCCATGTCCCCATCCACGGACCCGGAAACATACAAGAAATATAAAAGCGCAAAAAAGAAGCTTGACAAATCGAATAAAGCCTATAAGAAAATGCTTGCCAAACTGAGGAAAAACCTGGAGAAGGTCAATATCACAAAAATTGACTATGATCCCACAGCAAAAGATGGTTCCGGCAAGAAAAAGGATACAGCAAAGAAAACCAAAACAGAGATTGACTGGATCAGCCGTCTTATCGAACGCACCACAACGAAACTTGACATTTTCAAGGCAGAACTGCAGAACCTGTTTACTGTCAAGGCAAAGAACAGCAATCTAAATAAGCAGCTGAAACAGACAACGAAACTCATTAATGCCTATGGCACAGCAGCAAAAAATTATACAAAGAAAGCAGGCAGCGTTGAGCTCTCTTCCGGATTGAAGAAACAAATCCGTGAAGGAAAGATAAAAGGAAAGCCAAAGGATCTTATCAGGAAATATGGCGAAAAGACAGCCAATAAGATACAGGCTTACCAGAACTGGTATGAGTTTCATGCCACTTTACTCAGTAATGAGTACTGAAAAATCTATCTAATTGCTGGAACCCCCTAAAGACAGTTGCACTACAACGCAGTGATGAAATAAGCACAGACGTGAATGTAGCGAAAGCAGAAAAAAGTAACTGTATGGCATAAGGTGCAAACCTAAGTGCTACAGACAATGGGGAATCAGCAGCGAAGTCCCGAATAGGGGAACGTTCAACGACTAGTAAGACCTATTTTTATGTGGGCATAGGATTACAAGCGGTTGGTAATCCGAAATGGTAGACTATCTGTTAAATAAGAATAAACACCCAATGTACTCGAGTGCTTATTCCCTATACTACTCTTCTATTTCTTAATAGTGACTATTTAGTATAGGAAGAAATAAGATAATGTAAGAATTACTCCTGACCGTAGGGTCGAAACGGTAAATATAATTGACATAGAGATCAATTTATGTCATAATGATAAAAGATAAGAACCAAAGGGTACTACCGATAGCAAGCGGTCAGTCCCAAATTGATTAAGTATATAAATGATTATAACCGCATCAGATTGGAGCCTGGGCGGTTATTTTCGTTTACCGATTTGAAAGAACAAACCAGCGACTGCTGTAAGCATTATCACAAATTCAATAATCTGATCTAAAGACATAACTGCAATCCCCTCCTTCACTTAAATATTTCTCCCGGAGAAGATTTATCTATGTAAACAGAGGGTATCAGTCCCTCTGGAAGAAGGACTAACCGCCTACCACTTTAGGCAGCACCATAACCATTGTAACATAATGTAATATATTGTCAAATATTATTTCAATTATTTAACAGATAGAAGATATAGTCTTATCTCATGGGAAATCCATGAGGGGTTAATATACCCGGCCAGTTTAGCGGGCTGGTTAAAAACAATGATGACAAAGCACAGGACGCAAAGAAAAACAAAGCGGCACAGATCACGGCAAAGCGCGAACTAACGCAGCAAAAATTGCAGAACTATGTGGATCTTTATGATTCCCGGACTGCCCGTGCAGAAGCAAAAGAATCCATACAGACTAATGCAAAAGATAAAGACAAAACAATCGGCACACAGATAAAGAACGTAGAAAAATCCTATACGAAGCAGATAAAGATCGCAAAGGAGGTCACAAAAAACAAGGCGGAGGCAGACCGTCTCGAGTACGAACGGCAGCTGAAGATAAGGGAACTGAAACAAAAAGGACTGCAGTATTATGTTGATGAATATAACGCCAGTGCTGACCTTGCCGGACTAAATGCAGAAAATGCCATCGGCTCTGAGAAAAAGAATGGGTTTATCCGCACACAGCTCTCCTATCTCCAGAAATCCTATGCAAAGCAGATAGAAATAGCAAAATTTTCAAATGATAAAACGGAACAGGACCGCTTGCAGGCGGAATACGAAGCAAAGAAGGTTGACCTGCAGAAACAGCAGATCGACAACCTGAAAACCGATTACGAGAACAGGATCGGGCTTATAAACAATGATAAACAGGATATAAGCAATTCCCTTTCCGAAACAGAAGCCCGGGGCGATATTGTCCAGGCGGCCTTCTATTCTTCCCTTAACAGCTATGAAAAACAGGTGCTTGCCAAGCTCAATGAAGAACGGGGAAAACTCCTGGCACAGCAGAACACCTTTGCCCTGTATTCGCCCAAATGGTATGACCTGCAGTCGGATATCCAGAGTGTGGAAAATGAGATCAGCAGTACAAATACATCCATTATCGAGAACAACAAAAAGATCGGTGAACTGAAAAAGGCAATGTATGACGATATTGCATCGAGGAATTCCGATGCCAGTTCCGAAGCACAGTTCCTGGCAGGACTCCTTGGCGATGCCCTTACGGATGATAAGACGGGCATGCTGACAAAAGAAGGGTTCGGCGTGCTTGGCACCTATGGGATAGAACTGGAGGCAAATGCAAACACTGCCGGCGTGTTCAGGCAGGAACGGGAAGAGATCGAAAAAGCGATTGCCGCATTCCATTCCGGCGATCCACATGCACTGGATATGTATGGTTCCCTCACTGCGGCAAAAAAGGAACTCAATGAGATCATCAAAAAGCAGCAGGACGCAGCCTCATCAGAATATAACGCAAAGAAAAAGATCTACGACATCATGAAACAGATGTATGATGCACAGCTTGCCTATATGAGTTCTATCATCAATGCAAAAACACAGGTTCTGGATATGGAAAAAGACCTGTATGACTATGAGCGGAACATAAACAGCCAGACAAAAAATATCGCAGCAATGGAAAAACAGCTGGCATCCTTAAAAGGGGATGATTCCGAAGAAGGACGTGCCAGACGGGCAAAGCTGCAGGCAGACCTTGACGAGGCAAACAAGAACCTTCAGGATACCGAATATGAACGGTATATCAGTGACCAGCAGAACATGCTCGACAACATGTATAAGCAGTATGAAGACCTCCTCACAACCCTGGAAAAGGATTTCGAGACTATAGTAAAAAATGGCATCCTGACCATCAATACAACAGCAGGCGGCATCTCCCAGACACTGAAGGATATCGCAGAGAAATATGGCTATGTTACCTCAGAAGATATGAGCAGCATCATGAATTCCTTTAAGGATACAGGGCTGACAAATCTTGAATGCATATTTAACAATCTCGCAAATGAGATCAGGAATGGATACAATAGCGGTTCTGGCACAGGCAATGGCAATGGCGGATCCGGACTCAGTGGACAGCGTGGGGGCGATACCGATACCAACCCACCGGGAGGCACTCCAAACAGGGATACCGTAATAGAACAGGGGAAAACAGATGCTGAGAATGCACAAACGCAAAAGAACGACCTAAAAAAGATACTGGCAAAAGCAGATTATGCCAAAAAGGCAGCAAAATCTCCCGAAAAATACAAGTCAAGATTGAACCAGATACTGGCGAAGGAAACAGGATATGTAGTGACGATCAACGATGGTTATACCGCATCAAAATTCCTCCAGGCCCTCAACGGGAATGGAAATGGCTCGGCAAAGCCGGGTAAAGATGGAAGCTATTATGCAAAGGATGGAAATATCTATAAGAAACTGCAGGAAAAATACCCTCTTATCGGGTTCCGCACAGGCGGGATCGTCCGTACCAGCGGAGTACCAAAAAACGGCGACCATGTGCCTGTCCGTGTCAACCCGGATGAAACCATCCTGACAAAGGACTTCACCGAAATGCTCCCTGATACAGTGGAAACAATGAAAGGGTTATCCCGGACGGCGTTTATGGGGAACGTCAAATTATCTCCTGATCAAATAAAGGATCTGGCAGCATTCATAAACAGACCTGATCATACACCGAATTTACTGTCAATTGGCATGTCCAAAGCATATGATGATAAAATAAAAGAGATCGGATCCTTTATAAAAAACGTAGATCAGACAAGAAATATGCAGCCGAATCCTGTAAGCGGCAACCAAAATATTTTTGTTGACAGCATCAAGCTTGAACTTCCCAATGTAAAAGATTACAGGAGCTTTCGTGAAGAGATGAAACAAGATTCTTTATCAAGGAGAATGGCAGAATGTATATTCAATGACTGTGCAAGACACGGGAAAATTACACAAAGCATTCAGAAATTTTAAAATCGTGTTAGTAATTATTGCACTACTTTACAACTTTATAAATGATGCCCCTGTTTCTTAATTAGCTGTTTTAAGGCATTTATTAGGGCATTTGATTTTATACTGGTTTCGACTTTTTCTACGAAAATGGCATAAAATACCTGCTGGCGAATCTGTTCGCTTAGAGCAAACCGAAACTCCTGAACGCTTTCTGTCTGATATTTAAAAAACGCCTCATCCTGGTATGGCAGCAGCTTCATCGCACAGTATGAAATGTTAATCAGATTGACCAGCATTTCAATCCCTCTGCGGCTGCGGACCATGTAACTGCACAGTGACCAGAAAGTTTTCTGTTCGTAGTAACTAACTTCTATCGGCCATCGAAATGCATACAGCATCAGGGGAATAAACTGCATCCGGCTGCTCCCTGTCTGGTTTAGCGGGGATTTCTCCTGCCATGCGCAGAAGATCTGCAGCTGTTGCGGGAAAACTGTGCTGAAAAACAAACGCCTGCCGCCCGCTGCTTTATCAGCGGATGTGACATATGCCAGGACTGTCCTTTTTCCAAAAATGTTCGTAAGGACATGGCGCACGGCCATATAGTAATCACCGATTTTTTCATCAGACAGCGTAAAATCATCATGGATAGAAAGCCTTTTTCCATGCGATGCAGGCCGTCCCCGTTTCCCCGTGCGCTGCGGCGGCAGGTCATAAATAACGGAGTCGGATCTTGCATTCCCTATAAGATCCAGATTTTCATACTCATCCACGATGGAAACAAGGTTCTTCTTTACATACCAGCTATCGCAGAGGATGATGACATTTTTCTTTTCATGGAATACAGGCATTACATGCCGTATCATGGATGCAGCCAGTTCCAGCTTGGATTCCTTTTTCTGCCACATGCGGTATCCAAGCGGAACGCAAAGATAGTGGATCCTGCCTTTGTTCCATACCGGGACACAGACCATTACACTTACGAAGCAGTGTCCGTTCAGATAGTTTGAACCATGATGCGCGGCATGGTCAAAAAGCTTTGAAACATCCTCGAATTTTTTGCCAAATTTCGAAACCATTGTGTCATCAATGCATAGAAACACAGGCTGTGACTGTAGTTTTTCCGGTATGAGATTCAGAGCCATGCCCGCAGTGGTATTCATGAATCTGGAATAATCTGCCTTTGCATAAGAACATGCGTAATAAAATGCATTCAGGGATTTTTTCGTAATCCCCGCCAAAAAATGTCTGTACAATGAACGGATAGAGGCCGCTGACTCCATAGCAAGTATAGATAATACCAGCAGAAACAGGGTTTCAATAGTGGGTGCGGAAAAAGTTTTAAAATAAATATAAAAATAACGGTACAGTCTACCAATTAGATTATTTTCGTTGTATAATAAGTCTGACGTACAAGATCACTCTCTTTCGTATAGTTTGATGTGCAAACTTATTATACATGAGAAAGTGTCTTGTGCGTTATTTTATTTTTCAAAAAGTTGTAAAGTGGTGTTGTTTAAGATAGTCCGGTAGAATTGACCCATCTAAAATATAATTTAGTTCTTTTTTAGATAACGCAATATTACTGTGTAAATCTGAACTTGTCAAAGTTGAACTCTTATTATTTTTTGAATTTAAAAGCAATATTGCTTCCATAGTTATATTCTGGTGTATAAACACATATTTTACATTGGGTGCTTTTCCTTTTTGAGTCGTAGCATTCTTTATTTTCAACATTCCCCAATGCCCACTTGGATCAATGCTATTCACCCCATCATTTCCACAATAAGTATACAAATGCAGACTCAGCGGCTCATCATTCTCCCCTGTATATGTATCCTTTGTCAAAAACCTACCCACTGCAGGCTGGTAATACCTTGCCCGTAAATAAAGCTCCTCCGCCTCCTTATCATAGTATTCTCTACAATAACGGAACGGATTATCATCTTTTCCATCCAGCTTTACTTCATTCCCAAAGGAATCATACTCATAGGTTTTAGTAACCTTTCCACTTTCATCTGTGAGCTGCACCACATTTCCATGCGGATCGGTCACATAATACTGTTTCTCTGTATTTTCTCCTTTGTCGGCATAAACAAGATCGGTTCCTCGAATATAGCGTTTCTGCAGCTTGCCACCTTCGGAAAGTTCCATTACCAACTGATCCCCATCCCAGACGAATACCGTCTTCTCCCCATTTACCGTCTTGCTGGTACGCAACCCCTCGGCATCATAAGTAAAACTCACTTTATAGTTCTTTGTCAGCGTCTGTGTCAACTGATTCAAGGCATTATAATGATTGACTACGTTCTCATTCAGCCGATTGTCCCCCAGTGTCACGTCGATATCAACATAAGTGTTATCCTTCCTGTCACTTGGTATCTCATAACGGTTGACCGTGGCAAGCTGGTTTCCGTTTTTATTATATTTATAGACAACAACAGAATCCTCCTCCGTGTCGGTGTTTAAGGTATCGGTACGAAGCAGTTCATCGTTTTTGTTATATTTATAGGCAGTTACTTTGTTTCCAACCTTCATTTCTTTCCGGTTGTTGTTGCTGTCGTAAGTGTAGGAAATATCTTCACCGCCTGTTTTGTTTTCTTCCTTACTTATAATACTTCTTTTCTTGTTCCATGTTCAAATCCCCTCCCTCTCAAGTGATGTGTAATTATCATTCATACGATAAATTTTCATCACGATTCACAGCCTCCATCAGCCGGTCAAAATCACTCTGGTACAGCCGGTCCTGGATTACCCTGTACTGTTCAAACTCACTTTCCGCAAACGCCTTCGCTATCGCTGCTGTCACTTTCCCTTTATCCTGCAAAACCTCTGCATCATTGAACTGCAGAAAAGCATCCAGTTTAGTCGCCCAGTCCTCCATTGTCATCGGAATATGCCGCCTTGCCTGTCTGGTCGCATAATCCAGATACATCGTGACAATCTCATTCAGTTCCTGCATTTCATCCACAGATAAATAATTCTTCGCTACGGATACATCAGCCTTTACAATCTTTCCCTCCGGTGCATTTCTCCATGTAGTAAGTCCCATATGCTCCTTGTTATGGTCTGCCCTCTCTACAATTACCTCCGCTGCAGTATTTCCATGAACCGCATAATGCATTTTGTTTTGAACCGTAGCAAAAAAATCTCTGGTGATCTGGCTGTCAAGGGAATAATCAACCGCTGTTGCATAAATATCTGTAATCTTCTGATAGAAACGTCTTTCACTGGCACGGATTTCCTGAATCTCGGAAATTAAATGCTCAAAATAATCTTCATCAAAAATCTGGCCGTTAATCAAACGCTCTTTGTCCAGCACATACCCTTGCTTTGTAAAAGTATCCAATACCTTTGTCGCCCACTGACGGAACTGCGTCGCCCTGGCAGAATTCGTCCGATACCC
This sequence comes from Eubacteriaceae bacterium, assembly GCA_910574015.1. GTDB lineage: Bacteria > Bacillota > Clostridia > Lachnospirales > Lachnospiraceae > Eubacterium_F. The sequence goes on from CAJSYQ010000001.1 coordinate 14,256, forward strand.
CACTGCAATAATGGCAGACAACGAATAAAATTTGTACCGGTATGTTTTTCCGTTATCTGCAACTTGTGCAAAATTTGCACAAGTTGATTCTTCTGATAATTCCTCACTCTCATAGATATTTCTTAAATGCTTCGTAACTACACTCCGGTCTACATCAAAAAGTTGTGCGATTGCCTTCTGTGTCAGCCAGACATCGTGATTCTGCACCCGCACCTCAATCCCATCTTCGCCTGCATCCTTAGTAAACACAAGAAAATCAACAGTACTATTGCGTATCTGCAATTTCCTGCCTGCTGCTTCTATATCATTTTTCGTATCCTGATGTGCCATAACACACATACCACCTTTCATTCCTGTCTGCTTTCATCGAATGAATCCATATCTCCATTATACCGCAGACCATTTTTTCTGTCATTTTCTTTTTTCATAATAACAGACAGTCCTTATAAGAAAACCACAGGCGGTCTATTTCACAGACCGCCTGGCAAAATCATATTTACTCTTTCTTTGGCATTAAGACTCTTATGATTCAATCTAATTTCATTTTCCATGTACCATCTACGTACCAATTACGTACCAATTCCGCATCAAACTACATGAAGATATAAAAACTTATATGGAAATCAAAAGTCTTGCAACCCCTGTATCTATGGGGATTTATCTCCTTCTATGGAGAAACATGGACTTTTATGAAACCGGCTCGCAGATTACTATGCCTAGTTTCATGATTGTATTTTCTTATTAAAATTCAATACTTTACCTTTACAAGCCCTCCCTCCGGTGCATTTCTCCATATAGCCAGCCCATATGTTCTTTGTTACGGCCTATAAAAGAAGATTTCCTTTTCGGACAGTAAAAAGTAGCCATCATACTCGTAGTCCACACCTGGTTAGGGAATCCTATTGACAAGCATAAATGACAATGATATAATGCAAATTGACAATGATAGTTGTCAATTAGACAAAAGAGGTTGTCATGTGGAGGTATTGTATGATACTGCGAAATCGTTTGAAAGAACGCAGAGCTGCATTGAGTGTCAATCAGCAGGAAATGGGGCGGTTATGCGGCGTATCAAGGCAGACAATCAGCCTGATTGAACGGGGGGATTATTCACCGTCCGTAACCCTTGCTTTGACGATTGCAAAAGTATGTGGCGTCACGGTAGAAGAAGTTTTCTATTTACAGGAGGAACAAGAAAATGGATAATAACGAAATCAGAAAAGCAAATCGAAAGGCCTTTCCTAAGTTTATGCTCATAATAGTCATAAGCCTTATTGTCGGCGGGGGAATTGGGTTTTTCTCCACAAGATATGATTGGAACGCATTGACAAGCGATATGAAAAGCGCAGGAGGATTTTTCGGAACCTATATTGCCCCGTGGCTGATATTGACGATAGCGATTATCATGCCGATGGTCTGTGTCCCTGTTTATCGGAGCGCAAAGAAGCTGCTCTCCTCTTGGGACGGTGAAAATGAGGAAGCTTCGGATGAGATTGATAAAAACCTTTCCATTGTTATTTGGATCACAGGCGCGGCTCTTATCCTCTCCTGTTTCCTCCTTGCGGCTTTGTATTCCATGGGATCCTCAACTTTTGAAAATGAAAACAATATTGTGCCGTTTTTTATAGGAATTGCAGCTTTTTTCATCATTTTAATCGAAGCGGTTCTCATCCAACAGAAATGCGTCGATGCCGCTAAGAAAACAAATCCCGAAAAAACGGTGTCCGTTTATGATACGAAGTTCCAAAAGAAATGGATGGATAGCTGCGATGAAGCCGAGAAGATTATAATTGGCAAATGCGCATTTAAGGCCTATGCTGCCACCAACACGGTTTGTTTGGTTCTATCCATTGTGCTTTCCATTTGTACCCTTGTTTTCGGTATAGGATTTTTGCCTTCTTTTGTGGTATGCCTTGTCTGGATTGTCAATCATTCAGTATATTGCAAGGAAACGTTAAAGTATTCAAAGGTGGGGAATAAAATTTCTTAAATGAGACGAAATTTGTGGAGAAAAACAGTAGGAGGATAGGTAATGGCGAATTATTGGTGGATTGTCGTTATTCTGATTATCTTTTGGCGAATTAGGAAAAGGCGGCGATCAGCGGCGGCTGTGTGGCAAATACAAACCCGAAGAAAACAAAACAAGGAGAATATTATTATGAAAGAACTTGCAAAGCAATTTATCGGCGAAGAGTGCATTATTTATACGATTACTTCAAATGACGGCAGCGTACAAGGCGTCATTAAGGAAATTGATGATAGTGGTATGATAATCGAGAGAAATTCCGGCGAACGGGAAATTGTTAATCTTGATTTTGTCACCCGCATCAGAGAGTACCCGAGAAAGAAAAACGGGAAGAAAAAAGGACTCGTGTTGGATTGAGCGGCAATCAATTATAAACTGTTACGTTAAAGTCAAGTGTATTCCCCCAAAAAGTTACTCCCATATTTTCATTTTGTAAATACAGATACAAAATCTCTTGTTTTACGCGGTTTCAAATTGTTTAAGCAGAAATCCAGAAAAGAATAACGACAGAGGATTTTACCCTCTGCCGCCATGTTTGCTATATGTAAATAATTTCCCCGTTTACAATTTTCATGCCCTCTAAGACTTTTATAGCTTGTTGATCCTATCCATTCCTCACTTAACCCTTATGTTCAACTTCTTTGCATACCCATTTCTAGCATAGACGTAGACAGCACAGGAACCTTTTCCCACTGCTGCGATCCTTCCCTTCTTAGATACCGTTGCAATTTCTTTATTGGTCGTCTCATAGCGAAACTCTCTGGCGTGTTTATTGGATAACTTCTTTTTGTTCTTATTTACCAGTACCGTCTTCGGCCTGATGACAGCCGTCCCGCCCTTCTTAAGATGATAAGAGCTTTTGTTTACCTTGACAGCCTTGACATTTGTGTACTTTGTGTTCCTGTTACCAACAACATGAGCGGTTATCGTTTTTGCCAGAGTTACCTTCTTTCCGTCTTCCATCGTGTAAGCAAGAACATTTACTTTGCAGACTTTCTTTAAATCCAGTTTTTTCCCCGTAATCTTTCTGACAGTCACCTTTGTTGTGCCGCCATTCTTTATTGTTGTAATACACTTTGGATTAAATTTTCTGGAGCAATACTGCACATAGATATCATAACCCTCTGCCCCCTGCACCTTTCCCCAGGATATTTTTATCGTTTTGCCCGCATATTGTACCTTCAGCTTCGCATTCAGTGCCAGTTCCCTCTTCTTCTGTTTCTTCCTCTCCTGTTCCGTTATTCGGACAGGCTGGGACGGTTCCTCTGGCTTCGGCGGTTGAGATGGCTTTTCTGGTTCTGCCGGTTTTTCCGGCTCCTCCGGTTTCGCGGGCTTTTCTGGCTCTGTGGGCTTTTCCGGCTCCTCCGGTTTCACAGGATCTTCTGGCTCCGTTGGCTTTTCCGGTTCCTCCGGCTCCGCCGGGCCTGGGCTGCCAGCCTTGACGGTTACCTGTAAATCTATATTGTCCTCAACAACATACCGATCCGTATCCTCCGGTGTATAAACTGCTTTAAATATATGGATCCCTTCTTCCCCCACATCCTGGGAAGAATCCTTCCATGTAAATCCATCCGGCAGTAAAACCTCTGCCAGTGTATCCCCGACCTGCGCCTCTAGATTTGTAGGAATTGCATAGGATGGAATCTTCTTTAATTGAAAGGAAATCTTTGACTCGCCCAGTCTTCCATTCTCCACTTTCACATATGCCGAAGACGTTATATCTGGATGGATCACAATCTTAGTACCGTCATCGGATAAACTGCAGTTACTATACTGTAATTCTCCATTCAGCACATCATCCTTATCAAGAATCCGTTTTATCAGCTCTGGAAGTTCACATCCCCGACCAGAAGCAAAGTTACCATTGAGATCAATGTTCTGTTTTTGTAACGTAAAATTCCGATTTCCCTCCAGACCGGCAAAATCCGTAATATAATTTTCGGAAAAATTAATGCGGATTTTCGCATTGGAGAATTCCCGCAGGGACTTGATCCTAAGACCAGACAGATCCAAATAGTCCAATTTTGAAAAACGTTCTGGCAGCGACGCCAGCTCCGCAAGATTCGTGAAATTATTTGAACTGTTTCCCGCCAAATACTCTTCACCGAATCCTCCTACATTACATTTCTTACCCATCTCAAGAGACTGCAGGCCCGGTAATTTTTCACTCATTCCAATCAATTCCGAAACAGATTCATCCGTAAGTTTGTTTTTTGCTATAGACAATTTTGTTAAAGTTTTCAAATTCTCAACAAATCCGATATCAGATATCTGGCAGGCATCCAGCCATAAATTGGTTAAGCTGGGAAATCTATCACCAGTAAGACAATCGAAAGCTCCGGGAGTGGAAAGATTATTTCCCGTCAGGCAGAGGGTTGTTGCGTTTGGCAGCGTGATATCTGGAACCCTGTCAAGGTTTGCATACACCAAATTTAAGCCTGTCAGGCTCTCCTTATGACTCAATACAGAAAGATCGACATCACTGAGATTACAGCCGTACAGGGTCAAGAATCTGAGATTTGTACAGGAACGGATTAACGTTTCAAGAATTTCCCTGTTTTGAATCTGTGTCAGATCAATTTTTCTCAGCAGAAGAGCTTTTATCTTGTCTGTATCCAGAATGATCTCCTGACTTACATCATCCCTTTCAATCAGAGCACCCCAATTGTCTCCATTGCCCTCTCCAAAATTTTTTTGTAATAACTGATCATAAAAATTCTTATCCCCGATTGACAGAGTCAGACGATTTTCTGCGAAAATGGTTGTCTGCGTCCATGGTGACAGAGAGCTGATCAGGAAAGACAGCACCAGAACAAGAGCTGCAAATTTTCTTTTAGTAATCATATGACCGCCTGTTAAAGTTACTAATTCCACTTAATCTCCTTTCTGCAGTTCCTCTGGCATTCGGAACTGCCATGCTCTCCATAAATGGTCCAAGCATAGTTTAATATTTTTCATTAGATTACCAAAATACGGAAAAAAAATCAAGTATTATTGATAAAAACAACCGGGCAGAGTATTGACGATTAATAAACGGAGGCGTATGATTATAGGGTACGAAAGGAGCGATGTATATGAACAGCAGGCAGCTGGCTTTTTCGGTTATTTCTTCCCTTCAGAAGGAAGTGATCGGAGCTAATATTATGTATCTTGATGGGGGAAATGCATACACCCGGACACAGGCCAAGGCACATCATATCATTCACAATTATCTTACCCTTGTTAAATGCGATTCCGGTGATGCTCTGCTTGCAGCCAAAGAATTTGTCAATTCTGAAAGCTCTGAGCTACTCGTTATAGATTCACTCAATGAATCCAGTTTTTCAAAAAAAATGAGCAGAAAAGAGTTATCTGATTTCTTGAACAGCCTCCTTCGGGATGCCAAGAAATCAAAGGTTGCCGTATTGATCATCTAATTTATTTCGCTTTTTGAATTTATTTAAATGCATACTGGCCATACCCGGAATTGTTTTCCGGGTATGGCCAGACCGCTCAATATTGTGAAAACCTGCTTACAATTTGCCGGATCGCGGTAGCATTTTCCTGATTTGCCTGTACAACATTTGACAATACCTCAGTTGTCATCGTCGTCCGCTCAATCTTTTCAATAATATCATCTACACCGATGGCATTCTCACCGGATGCGCACTGGACCGTATTGATCTGTCCCTTTATATTTGACACGGCATCCACGAACAAATTGGAGACCTGCCTGATCTCACCGATCACTCCCTGGATGGACTGAATAGACGCGCTGTATTCATTGGCAATTTCAATGAATTCTTTAAACTGCCCCGCCACATCCTTGTTCAGAAAGTCCATAATATCATTAAAACAATTCTGTACATATTCAATATTTGCATTCGTATCATTACAGATGGACTGAATCTGCGTGGCTGTAACAGAAGAGCTGTTTGCCAGATTTCCTATCTCATTGGCAACCACGGCAAACCCTCTTCCCGCCTCCCCGGCTCTGGCAGCCTCGATGGAGGCATTCAAGGACAGAAGATTTGTCTGACTGGTAATATCAAGTATCTGTGTCACCATGTCATTGATCCGTGACAGGGACTGCATATTGAACATTGCCTCTTTTATATTTTTCTGGTTTTCTTCCAATCTGGAACCGGTGATCTCCAGTGAATGGTTCGCCTTTTCTTTCATGTTCTGAACCACACTGATAAGATCCTCACTCTTCTCGCTTCCCGCCTGTACCTTTTCCTCTACCTGGGCAACCATATCCGCAATACGTCCAACCTCGTTTCCAACCCTGAGCACAGCGTCATTGGTCAGATCCGTACTTACTGCCAATTCCTCAGTTGTTGCTGAATTGTCCTCCACACATTCCAGAAGAATCTGGGATGACTCTGTCATCCTGCCGGCAGAATCAGACAGGGAATCCGAACACCGGTCAAGCGTGGTAACGATATCCCGGAAGGTCACATAAAGAGAATTCGTTGCCGTGGCAATCTGACCAATCTCACTTTTGCGGTTGATGTATTTATCCAGCCTGGCCGTCGGACTCAGATCCAGATTCTGCAACTGGAGAATGACATGCTCAATTATTTTCAGCGGTCTTGTGCTGAAGTGAATCAGTACCCAGGACAGGACAGCTATAAGGACCAGGGAACCAATACATACTACTCCCAGCATATTCTTATTCTTGTCAGCCTGTGCATAGATCTCCTTCTCACTGTCAGTCAGTACAACGGCCCAGCCGCGTTCCGCAATGGACTGGTATGCCGCAATGGATGGTATGCCTCCGTTCTCTATATATTCAAAATCATTATAAACTCTTCCCGGATCACCGTGCACCTTTTCAATAACAGAAAGAAGCATATCTTCCTCTATCTGCTTCGACATAAGCGTTTCATCCTCATGGAATATATATACGCCGGTTTCGGTGTTGATCATTGTATATTTTGCATTTTCCAATCCCTCGATAACAAGGGAATCCAACAGCATTTTCAGTCCCTCGGCAAAGGGACCGCCGCCCACATATCCCAGTATCGTCTTTCCATCGCTGTCAAAAACGGGACAGTACATGGAAAGTATCAGCTTTTTAGATGCGGGCGAGACGATGATACCTGTATTATATATGCCGTTTGCTTTTGTCATGGCATCCTGAAGCTGTTTCAGTCCTTCTCCCTTTCTTGTCACCATTCCAACTACTTCCGGATTGGCGTGGGCGATAACATGAGTATCCCACTCCCCCGTATAAATGCCCTCCCACCGATCCAGCCCGGCATAATATTTTTCGGTATAATCCTGAGCAGATCTTTGAAGCTCTTTATTTTCCGGATCCTTTAAAAGAGCGGCGATAACCGGGGCCTTACTATATGCGATCAGTAAATCTTCTGAACTTTTCACATATTCTTCTATGATCCTCGTCTTTGCCTCAAGAGATGTCTTCATATTATTCATCGCCGTTGTCTTCATAGCCTTTGTCATGTTGCGGTTGGCGATCATAAATAATAGCGTGATGCAGATTACTGCTATCACCGTAATCGCCACAGTAAGAATGGTGCTGAGTTTTCTGTTCTTTAGCATATGCCTGTGCTCCTTTCAAATTATCCTGCAGTAAAAATAGTGCCTTTCTACCGCTCATTATATCTCACAGGAGCAAAAAAGTAAACCCTCTAATTAGCAAACTAAATATATTTTATACCCGGAAGGAAGCTACCGTCTGATTCAGGATCTCACTGAGCCGGAAAAGCTCCTCCATCTTGACAAGAACGGCATTTGAATTCGTATCAGAACTACGGGCAGACTGCTCCATACTCCTGATCTGATCTGCAATCTCTCCCACCAGCGAGGTGATGGAGCCCATCGCTGTACGGATCCCCTCCATGCTGGTGCTCATCTGATGGGAGGCGGTTCCAAGATCAACGGAAATCCCACTGTAGAAAGCCGCATCCTTTTTATACATTCCGGCCAGCTCTGCCATAGCCCTATAATCCTCCATCACCTTTCCATTCATAAATTCCAGCAGTTTCTCTGATCTGTCCGACAAAACGGAAACATTTTTTACAACACCCTCTGTCACCTGCCGGATTTTATCTACCTGTCTTTTGGAATTATCTGCCAGGCTGCGGATCTCATCTGCCACAACAGCAAACCCCTGCCCCATCTCCCCGGCCCTCGCCGCCTCGATAGAGGCATTCAGAGCCAAAAGATTTGTCTGGGAGCTAATGGCAAGAATCTCCTCCGTCAGAGAATCGATTTCCTTCACCCTCTGACTGTCTGCAATAGCCCGCTCCAGCTCCCCTCTTGTCTCCTGATAGAGCGCCACTGCCTCTCTGCCGGACTTCTCTGCATTTTCATGCTGCTTTCCGGCGCGGTCCATAATGTCCCCTGACTGTCCTGCTGCCTCTCCGGCCCTCTTTGCCACATGTTCCACCTGGCTGCCCAGCTTCCTCCCGGATTCTTCCATATTCTCTGCCAGCTCTCTGGCCTCAGTGCTCTGCTCCAGCACATGTACGACAGAATCCAGTATATCTGAAATCCCGCCAGTCAGCACCGTCATCTCCGCAGACGTCCCCTCCGCGATAGTACCGATTGTCTGCGCCTGCTCTTTTGTATTTAGTATGATCCCACGAATCTGCTCCTTCACCTCTGCCGTCGCCATCCGGATCTGCTCTGTCTCATTTTTATACTCCCTTGGTATCCCCTTCTCACTCACCGTATTTTCAGAAAAATCCCCAGAGGCAAACTGCTTCAGCATCTGCACCGGCGCCAGCATCCTCCCGATGAGCCCCGCCATAAACACGGCAACCAGTGCGATAATAATAAGAGCGATCACAAGCGCCACCAGAACCATAGCAGTAAGGGAGCGGATCACATTGGCTGTAGGCACCACTACCCCCAGCTTCCAGCTGCTGCCGGCAATAAGCGAAACAGCAAAATAGCACTGGCTGCCGTCATAGTCCTCTGCCTTGATTACAGCTCCAGTGGTTCCATCCATCAACCCTTTCAACCCCGGCATTTTGTCCGAAACAAGAACTGCTGTCTCCTCTGTCGGCTCATATTCTTTATTTCTGTGCGTCACATACTGGCCGCTGCTGTCCGATAGAAATCCGTAAACCCCTTCGGCAAAATCAATGCTGCCCGTCAGATCAGTAACCGTCTCCAGTGTGACGTCCAGACCTACGACAGCCTCTAACTGCCCCTTTATGTAAACAGGAGAGGCAATGGTGGTACACATCTGGTTCGTCAGCACATCCCAATAAGGATCTGTAACAATGGTCCTGCCTGCCTCATCTGCCTGCTGATACCATCCGCGCTGTACCGGATCATACCCTTCCGGTATCTCTGCTTCTCGATTGGATTGAATAAATCTGCTGTCCTTCGTTCCACAATATAGATTCAGCAGTTCTCCCCTGTCTGCCGCAAAGGTGTCTAGTACTGACTGGATCTGGGAATCCTCAGTACTGGCAGCCGCCTCAATACTGTTTGCGGCCCCGTCGGCCAGCATCCTTTCGTTCTCTATCCATGTATTGATCTCTTCGGCATATTTGTCCGCACTCAACTGAAGTGATTCCATCTGATCCTGGATCAGGCGCCGCCCTGCCACGATAACGGTCCCAATCGTAGTCACCATAATGCTTATCACAACAATGCAGATCACACTGATCGTCAGCCTTCCCTTAATTGTTCTTCCCATACCTGTTCACTCCATTTCTGTTAAATAATATATTTCGTATTTTAATAGAGAAACTAAAATATTGAAAGCATTGCGGTACATATTGCACTTTTTTTGGTACGTTTCGTCCTATTGCAGATGTTTTGACGAGTTTCCCTGATATAACTGAAAACGGTGCCACCGCCCCGGCAGAGCATCCCTGCCTTTGCAATGGCACCTCGATTTCCCGCCCCGCAGTCCCGTATCGGAACTTACTTCTCAAAGGGCGACCGGATCACCGGCTGGATCTGTTTGCCCTTAAGCGCCTCCTCTATCGTATCCGGCACCATCTCAAAATGTGCCACCATGGATTTCGGCTTCTTATCGTAATCGTCCTGTCCAAATGGAACAAAATAAACATTCTTTGTATTCATCAGTTCTCCTATGTTCTTCAGATTTGCCCCCAGTGCGTCATTGGTGGATACGGCAATGACCACTGGCTTCTCATTCCGCATATGTGCCTTGGCCGCCATGAGTACGGGGGAATCCGTTATCCCTGCACAGAGCTTTGCCATAGTATTTCCCGTACAGGGGGCAATGATCATCACATCCAGATATGCCTTCGGCCCGATGGGTTCTGCCTCCTGCAGGGTAAAGATACCATGCTCTCCTGTGATCTCCTGAACCGCTATAATAAAATCTCTCGCATCTCCAAAGCGGCTGTTAATGGCCTGTGACATATTGGAGAAAATCGGAATTACGCGATTTCCGTCTTCTACCAGCTTTCTGACCACGCCTTTGATCTTTTCATGAGTACAAAAAGAACCGGTTATTGCAAAACCGATGTTTTTCTTGCTCATTCCGCTAGTCTCCCATAATTGTTTTACTGATTACTTCCAATAATATTTTCGCAGATGATTTTGGTGCATATTTACCCGGTAATCCAAGACGCAAATTTGCATCAATGGAATGATTTCGACAATATTCAAAATCAACGCCGCCGGGCTTGGAAGCGATGTCAATAATGGTCACATCCCTTTTGACACCGGAAAGCAATTTCCTGTCCAGCACCAATGCCGGCACTGTATTGAAAATGAAATCATATCCGCCCATGGTATCCCCGGCCTCTTCAAAACCAATCGCCCGGCACCCATATGCCTTTGCCCTGGCACGTTTTTCTTCCTTTCGATCCAGGACCGTTACATGCGCCTTTAACGCAGACAGTTTTTCAGCCAGTATTTCTCCGCAGCGCCCATAGCCCACCACAAGCGACGCGCTGCCATGTACACTGACACATGCCGCTTTCAGCGCTTCGGCAATAGCACCCTCCGCCGTGGCAATGGCATTGCGGCTGGCCGTCCCCTCCTGTTCCAGATAATCCACACACCGAATCCCCTTATCCGTACACTGTGTTATAAGAGGCGGCGGAAAATTGCATCCATATACAATCTGCCCCTTCTGCAGCTTAGCGAAATTTTCCTGTAAATATTTTGCCGTCTGCGGGACGGGTAGAAGTACGGCATCATGATATCCCGGCAGGTACTCTTCCGATACCATTACCTCATGGCCCGCCTCCTGTAAAAGCTCCGCCAGGTAGATTTGTCTTGTCTCCGAACCAAGTACCATAAAATGATATTTCATAGAAACCTCCATCCTCCTAACAAATCCCTTTTCTTTAAGATATGTCAGACCTTCGCATCATGATACTTCATCCTCTCCTTGTTCCCTGTCATATTTCTCGAGAAAATGGTGCTTTACTCCATCCTGCTTATAGGCGATCACCGTATTGAGGTTCACATTTTCCACACTTCGGAAAATGTTTTTCTCAATATAGGGACTCTTCTGCCGCAGTTCCCGGATAAGCGCCTTCACCTCATCCCTCTTAGAACCAATCTCCGTCCCCTCCGCATGCCTTTCTGTCAGCAGGCAGGCACACCGGATAAATTCCAGATCGTTGTAATTCATCCAGTGAATAATGTCCTCCTCCCGGACCAGATACAGCGGACGGATCAACTCCATTCCCGGAAAGTTTGTACTGTGGAGCTTGGGCATCATTGTCTGAATCTGCGCGCCATAAAGCATCCCCATCAGTATCGTTTCTATCACATCGTCAAAATGATGTCCCAGGGCAATCTTATTACAGCCCAGCTCCTTCGCCCTGTTATACAGATGTCCTCTCCTCATTCTGGCACACAGATAGCAGGGGGACTCCATATCCTCCACTGCCACAATATCAAAGATCCGGGAGGTAAATATCTCCACCGGCACGCCAAGAAGCGCTGCATTTTCTTTGATCCGCCGTAGATTTTTTCCATTGTATCCCGGATCCATCACAAGATAGACTGCCTCAAAATTTTTCTTCCCATGCTTTGCTATTTCCTGAAACAATTTGGCCATCAGCATGGAATCCTTTCCTCCAGATATGCAGACGGCAATCCTGTCCCCATCCTGAATCAGTTCATATTCGTTCACTGCCTTTGTAAATTTTCGCCAGATCTCTTTTCGAAACTTCTTCACAATACTGCGTTCTACCTGTCCCTGCTTCTCCTCCATATGCCGGATTCTCCTTCTTCCTCAAATTGATTCATGCATCCCTGCCAGATCCTTCACCACCTCAGAGGCAATGATCAGTCCCGCCACGGATGGGACAAACGCCGCAGAACCGGGTATATTCCGGCATCCTGTCTCAATTGGCTCCTCTTTGGAATACACCACCTTCAGGCTCTGCACTCCCCGTTTTTTCAATTCCCGGCGCATTACCCTGGCAAGGGGGCACACACTTGTGGCAAACAGATCCGCCACCTGAAACTCTGCCGGATTCAGTTTATTGCCGGCGCCCATGCTGCATATAACCGGGATCCCTTTCTGCTGCGCCTCCATGACCAGCTGGATCTTCGCTGTCACCGTATCCACCGCATCCACAATATAAGAATACTGTGTGAAATCAAATTCCTCCTTTGTCTCCGGCAGATAAAAACAGTTATGGGTCGTTACCCTGCATGCCGGATTGATATCATAGATCCGGTCGCGCATCACTTCCGTCTTATAGCTCCCAATGGTACTGTGAAGAGCTACGATCTGACGGTTCAGGTTCGTGAGGTCCACGGTATCGCTGTCGATCAGGTCAATGGCTCCCACGCCGCTCCTGGCCAGTGCCTCTGCCGCGTGGCCGCCCACGCCTCCAATGCCGAAAACTGCCACTCTGGCGGCGGCAAGCCGCTCCATGGACTCTCCTCCCAATAATAATTCCGTTCTGGCAAATGCTCCCGCTGTATCCATTAATTCTCCCCTCTGTCCGGCCTGGCCTGCCGGTATTCTTCTTCCTTCAGTACTGTAATATCGGCCTCCGGACCGCACACCCTGCAGTGTACTGACCGCTTCGGTATCACCACCTCACGGAATTCCATCGAAAGACCGTCAAAAACCAGCATCCTGCCCGTAAGCAATTCGCCACTTCCCAAAAGATACTTCTGGGCCTCCAGCGCCTGCATACTTCCCAATATGCCTGGAATGGTTCCCAGTATCCCCTTCTGCCGGTTGCAGTCCCGCTCCTCTTCCGGTGGAATCTCTTCAAAGATACACCGGCAGCAAGGTCCCTGTCCCGGCACATAGGTTATGATCTGCCCTCCAAACCCCCGCACGCCGGCGTGACAGAACGGTTTTTTCCCCAGAACACAGGCATCATTGATGAGAAACTTGGAAGAAAAATTGTCCACTGCATCCAGAACGAAATCATATCCTGCCACAATTCCTGCAATATTATCCGTCGTAATCCGCTCTCTATACAATTCAACCCGTACCTCCGGATTGATCCTGTGCACCGAGGCTCTGGCAGATTCCGCCTTGGAGATGCCAATATCCGGGGTTCCATGGATCACTTGGCGCTGCAGATTGGAAAGATCCACCACATCGTCGTCCACAATTCCCAATGTCCCCACCCCGGCCGCGGCTAGATACATCAATGCTGGTGCCCCAAGGCCGCCGGCGCCGATCACCAGAACCTTTGCCGAGCACAGCTTCTGTTGTCCAGGGATTCCGATTTCCTGCAGCATAATATGCCTGGAATAGCGCTCCCTCTGACTTTCTGTAAAAACCATATCTTCCTCCATTCAACCTGATGCAAAGAATTATTTTACCGCCTCAAACGCGCCTTCCAGATCTTCTATAATATCCTGAATATGTTCCGTGCCAATGGAGAGGCGGATGGTATTGGGCTGGATCCCCTGTTCCCGCAGTTCCTTTTCACTCAGCTGCGAATGCGTCGTGGATGCCGGGTGTATCACAAGGGATTTGACATCCGCCACATTGGCCAGCAGGGAGAAAAGCTCCAGATGATCAATAAATGCTTTCGCCTTTCCGGCATCTCCCCTGATATCAAACGTGAAGATGGAGCCTCCTCCCCGGGGAAAATATTTCTGATATAATTCCTTCTGCCTGGGATCCTCTGACAGAGCGGGATGATTCACCTTCTCCACCTGGGGATGAGCTTTCAGAAATTCAACCACCTTCAGCGCATTTTCTACATGGCGTTCCACCCGCAGGGACAGCGTTTCCAGCCCCTGCAGAAAGAGGAAAGCATGAAAAGGAGAAACAGCCGCCCCCATGTCACGCAGAAGAATGGCGCGGATCTTTGTAACAAACGCCGCCGCTCCTGCTGCCTCAGTGAAGCGGATGCCATGATAGCTTGGATTGGGCTCTGTCAGGGACGGAAATTTACCACTGGCCCCCCAGTCAAAACGGCCGCCGTCCACAATAACGCCTCCGATGGCCGTTCCATGTCCCCCAATAAACTTAGTAGCGGAATGGATCACGATATCTGCACCGTATTCAATGGGTCTCACCAGATACGGGGTGGCAAAGGTGTTGTCGATGACCAAAGGAATCCGATTCCTATGGGCAATGGCTGCAATCTCTTCTACATCCGCCACATCCGAATTGGGATTTCCCAATGTCTCAATATATACTGCTTTTGTATTATCCTGTATGGCATCCTGGATCTCCTGGAAATCTGACGGATCCACAAAGGTAGTCATAATGCCATAATCTGGAAGAGTATGGGCAAGAAGATTATAGGTTCCGCCATAGATGTTTTTCGCCGCCACAATGTGATCCCCATTCTGTGCCAGATTCTGGATCGTATAAGAGATGGCCGCCGCTCCGGATGCCGTCGCCAGCGCAGCAGCTCCTCCCTCCAGTGCGGCGATACGGCGTTCAAATACATCCTGGGTCGGATTGGTGAGCCGTCCATATATATTACCTGCATCCGTCAAGTTAAACCTTGCAGCAGCATGCTCACTGTCGTGAAATACATAGGAGGAAGTCTGGTAGATGGGTACTGCCCTGGCGTCCGTCACGGCATCCGGTGTCTCCTGTCCTACATGCAGCTGTAATGTCTCAAATCTCAAATTTCTCTTTTTTCCTGTCTTTCTGCTCATTTCATTGACCTCCTAATCTTTTTTTGCAAATTCGTCTATTTTTGCATGAAACCATCATAGCATATCCATCCGTTCTTGTAAAATACAGAAAAGGAACTGGTTATCGCTTCTTCCTATAACCAGTCCCTGTCCTGACTTCATAAGACGACATTCTGCCGTTATTTTATGGATTTCACCTGATATCCCTGTTCTTCCACAGCCTTTTTCAGCGCCTCGTCTGCCACCTCTTCATTCAGCTTTACCACGGCAGTCCCTTTTTTGTGGCTGACCTTGGCCTGTTCCACCTGATTCATTTCCTCAAGCGCCTTCTGCACCCTGGCCTCACAGTGCCCGCACATCATTCCTTCCACTTCCAATGTCTTTTTCATCGTACCATCCTCCATTTCTTCTAATTCATTCAGATCCAAAGGATCCATGACAACATGTCTGCCTGACCGGCCCCGGTCATGGCCTGCATCATGTATCTTTTTGAAATTAAGCCTCAGCGCATTGGTTACCACACAGAAGCTTGACAGGCTCATAGCTGCCGCCCCAAACATGGGATTCAGCTGCCAGCCGGTCAGCGGGATCCACACACCCGCTGCCAGCGGAATGCCAATAATATTGTAGATAAATGCCCAGAACAGATTTTCATGAATATTCCGCAGAGCGGCTCTGCTGAGCCGGATCGCTGCCGGAACATCCCTGAGACGGCTCTTCATCAGCACAACGTCTGCCGCATCGATGGCGATATCCGTTCCCGCACCAATGGCAATACCGGTATCCGCCCTGGTCAGCGCCGGCGCATCGTTGATGCCATCGCCCACCATGGCCGTCCTTCCCCTCTCCTTCAACTCACGGATCACACTTTCCTTTCCGTCCGGCAGAACCCCGGCCACCACATGGTCCACGCCCGCCTGGGCTCCAATGGCTTTCGCCGTCTTCTCATTGTCACCGGTAAGCATAACCACATGGATTCCCATGTCCTGCAGCTCCCGTACCGCCTGGGGGCTGTCCTCCTTGATCACATCCGCCACCGCGATCACTCCGGCAAGCTTCCCGCCTATGGCAAAATAGAGCGGCGTCCTGCCCTGGGCTGCCAGGGAATCCGCCCTCTCCCGCACCTCATCTGGCACGGAAACTTTCCCTGCGATAAATTCCCTGTTTCCTCCATATAGAGGGATCCCATCCCGCAGGGCCGACAGGCCGTTTCCAGGGAGCACATGAAAATCCGTCACCTCTTCCGCCACATATCCCTGACTCTCTCCATATGCCAGAACCGCCCTGGCCAGCGGATGTTCACTCTTTCTCTCCAGTGAAAAGGCTGCGGACACAAGCTGCTCCTCCTCTACCCCCCCTGCCGGCCAGATATCCGTCACTTCCGGTTCTCCTCTTGTAATGGTGCCGGTCTTATCCAGCGCCACGATCTGTACCCGGCCCGCCTCTTCCAGCGAGGCTGCAGTCTTAAACATAATACCGTTTCTGGCACCTACGCCGCTGCCTACCATAATAGCCACCGGCGTAGCCAGTCCCAGAGCACAGGGACAGCTGATCACCAGGACAGCGATTGCCCTGGCCAGCGCATATCCGAATGTCTGTCCGCAGAGCATCCACACAACAAAGGTAACGGTGGCAAGGGCAATGACCACCGGTACAAAAATACCCGATACCCGGTCCGCCACTTTGGCGATGGGTGCCTTAGTCGCCGCCGCGTCACTGACCATCCGAATGATCTGGGACAATGTTGTGTCCTCTCCCACACGCACCGCCTCACACCGGATAAATCCCGACTGGTTCAGAGTGGCTGCAGATACCGGATCCCCCTCTTCCTTGTCCACAGGTATGCTCTCACCAGTAAGCGCCGATTCATTCACGGCGCTGCTCCCCTGCAGGATCACGCCGTCTACTGGTATCGATTCCCCCGGGCGGACGACAAAAATATCTCCTTTGGACACCTGTTCCACCGGAACCGTCTCCTCTTTTCCATCCCTCTCAAGAGTAACTGTCTTTGGCGCCAGCCTCATCAGCCCCTTCAAGGCATCTGTCGTTTTTCCCTTAGACCGTGCCTCCAGCATCTTACCCACAGTAATCAGTGTGAGGATCATCGCCGCCGATTCAAAGTAGAATTCATCCATATACCGCATGACAGCTTCCATATCCATGGTGTGCCAGGCGCCAGTCATGGCCAAAAGCGCATATGTGCTATAGAGAAAGGCCGCCCCCGCTCCCAGAGCCACCAGAGTATCCATATTGGGAGATCTGTGCCAAAGGCTCTTCCATCCGCTGATAAAAAAGCGCTGATTGATCACCATGATCAGGATCGTCAGAAGCATCTGGAGAATCCCTGCCGCCAAATGGTTATCTTCCAGAGCGGCAGGCAGCGGCCAGCCCCACATCATATTTCCCATGGAGAGATACATGAGTATAGCAAGAAATACTACTGATGCAGCCAGCCGCCTTTTCAGCAGCGGTGTCTCACGGTCCTCCAGGGCATCGGACATATCGGCAGTATGGCTCTCCTGCCCGCCTCCCCTCTCCCTCCGGCTGGCTCCGTAGCCTGCCTCTTCCACGGCATGAATTATGTCTTCACTGGATGCGGTGCCCTCCACCCCCATTGAATGGGTCAGCAGACTGACAGAACATGCCGCGACCCCGTCTACCTGTGCCACCGCTTTCTCCACCCGGGAGCTGCAGGCGGCACAGCTCATGCCTGTAATATTATATTGTTCCATAAATATATTCCTTCCCTTCCGGCTAGCTCAACGGCGCCAATTTGAACCCGCCGTTGAGTTAAACCTATTTCATAAGCTTCTGCAATAGCTGCACCAGCTCGTCCACCGTCTCTTCCTTCCCTTCCTTAATATCCCTTGTCACGCAGGTTTTTATGTGGCTGGTAAGGAGAACCTTATTAAAACTGTTCAGGGCGGCGTTCACTGCCGAAACCTGTATCAGTATATCCGTACAATAGACATCTCTCTCCACCATGCCGCGGATCCCGCGGATCTGGCCTTCTATCCGGTTCAGGCGATGAATCAGGTCGCGGTACTCTTTATCCTCCCGCTCTTTCCTTCTCTCATCACAGCATTTTTTTTCCTGTTCCATTCCAATCCCCCCTCACTTGTCACCCTTATATTTTATACCCCTATGGGGTATATTGCAACTATTTTTTTTAGGAATTGCAATTATCCCTGTGTTATGCTAATATATAATTATTACATTATGCACGGTCACTAAAGTCAATATTAAATTGTAAAGGGGTAGAACATATGGAATTAAAAGATTTTATGGATTTGTCAAAATTACAGAAGATTCAGGATGATTTTTCCAACGCCACCGGACTGGCAGCAATCGCTGTTGACAACAATGGGGAATACATCACAGAGGGCAGCAATTTTACTGATTTCTGTATGAAGTATACCCGGGGTTCGGAAGAAGGAAACCGGCGCTGTGTAAAATGTGACAATGAATGTACTGGTACATATTTCTGTCATGCCGGACTTATGGATTTTGCCTTCGATCTTGTGATCAATGGAGAAAAGGTGGGCACCATTATCGGCGGCCAGGTACTCCCAAAGGAACCGGACGAAGAACAGTTCCGCCGTACGGCAGAGGAGCTTGGGATCGATCCAGATGAATACATTGCCGCACTGGCTCAGGTTCCCCGCAGCACAGAGCAAAGAATCCGTGCAGCCGCGAACCTTCTGGAGACCATAACCAATCAGCTGATCAATCTTGAATATTTTAAATCCAAAAATAACACTCATCTGGATGCTGTACAGAAGGGCATTACACAGTCCACGGAGACAGTAAACCAGATTAATGGTTATACCAGCCATCTGAAGAAAATATCCAGCAGGCAGCGTATCCTCGCTCTGAATGCCAGTATCGAAGCGGCCAGAAGCGGTGAGGCGGGTGCAGGATTTGCCGTAGTGGCAAAGAGCATGCAGGATCTGTCCTCCCAGTCAGACGATATCTACAAGGATATTGAAAACTCGGTGACAGAGATTACAGCCGCCTTCTCTTCTCTGTCAAATCTGTTCTGACCATACATAACTCATAATAAAAAACGGATAACCGTGATCTGTTATCCGTTTTTTATTATTCTCTTTTCATGTCCTGCAGGCAGGTTATCTCATCCCGATACCGCCTTATTAATTTTTCCAGCGTCCATGCCGCATTGGCCGGGCTGGTAGACGGCAGCGGTATGATCGGAATCCGGACATCCGGAAAGATATATCTTTCATATAGCTTTGCCGCAGTCTTTCCATTTGCCAGTATCTTCCGAACCGGGGCGCGGGAAAGAATGCCCGATATGTCATTGGCAGTCACATCCCGGATACTGCTGTCACTGGAGCCCTGGATCTGGCAGCTGCCGATCACGTCCCAGACAGCGATATGCGAGGAAAGAAGCAAAGTTTTCTTCTCTTTGATGGTCACCGGCTTCGGACGTCCCGTCACTGCAGCCATAACATCCCAGAAACGATTTCTCGGATGTCCGTAAAAAAAGCCTTCCTCTCTGGACTTCACAGAAGGAAAGCTTCCCAAAATAAGAATTTCCGAACTGCCGTCCCACACCGGCGGAAATTCATGTCTTACACTCTCATATTCCATCTTATTGTTCCCCCATCTGTACATCCAGTACTGTCAGCCGTTCCCCAATCACCCGGAATTTAATCCGAAATCCGGCAAAATCCATACCATAGATCCTTCCTGGGTCTCTCTGATACGCCGGTCTCGGATCCTCTGCCAACACCCCGCACAACGCCTGTCTCCTACGGACCGGTATCCTTTTCAACAGCTCTGGCGGGAAATCGACCTTCAGGTGATACCCCTTTACATCCTCCGCAAATCCTCCCCGGGCTTCCGGGTGGGAATCCACATAGGGAAGGTATGGTTTGATATCAAAGATGGGAGTTCCATCCATCAGATCCGCACCCGCCACATAAATAACCGGTCCCAGCTTCTGCGTTGTCTCTATGCGGATCAGGCGCACCGAGGACAAACCAATTTCATTGGGACGAAATGGAGAACGGGTGGCAAAAACTCCCACCCGTTCATTTCCGCCAAGCCTTGGCGGACGCACTGTAGGCGACCACCCCTCCCTGACACTCTCCGAAAACTGCCAGATCAGCCAGATATGGGAAAACTGATCCAGTCCCCGCAGCGCATCCCCATTCCGGTATTCCGGCTCAAAGACAATGGCACTCTCTAACTCCTTCACCAGACCGCTCTGTCTTGGAATCCCGAACTTCTCCGGGAAATCACTGTGCATATAAGCAATGATGTTCATCTTTCTATATTATAATCTCTTGAGGTACTCACCAGTCCGGGTATCGATCTGGATTCTGTCACCCTGATTTACAAAAATCGGTACTGCCACCTGGGCGCCGGTCTCAACCGTGGCGGGTTTCGTTACGTTCGTAGCCGTGTCGCCCTTGACACCCGGCTCCGTCTCCGTCACCTCCAGTTCCGCAAACATAGGCGGTTCAATGGCAAAGATATTGCCTTTATAAGAAACCATCTTAACATTATCATTCTCTTTCACAAACTTCATGGCATCGCCCACTGCTTCCTCTGTCAGGGCAATCTGCTCATAGGTCTCATTATCCATGAAATTATACATTTCTCCATCATTATACAGATACTGCATTTCCTTTTTATCAATATGTGCCTGTGGATATTTCTCGTTAGGACGGAAGGTAGTCTCTACCACGCCGCCATCCACAACATTTTTCAATTTAGTGCGGACAAAGGCTGCTCCCTTACCAGGTTTTACATGCTGAAACTCCACGATCTGATATACGGTTCCGTCAATCTCCACGGTCAGACCATTTCTAAAATCTCCTGCTGATACCATATTTTACTGTTCCTCCTTAAGTTTCCCCATAACTGGGGTTTCGTGTACATATCTTGTTCTATTTTATAATATTTAAAAGCAGATTTCAAGTAAAAATTTCCAACCCCTCCGATGCCAGTTCATCCTCCAGCAGCCGAAACAGATCGGTTCCATAGCTTGTATGACTTGGCTCTCCCGGCACCATTTTATATGTCCTCGTTCCGTCCTCCTGTCTCTCCGCTGTCAGGAACAAGACACCTGGCAGATTCTCGTGATATAGTTCATGGGCCAGCTGGTACAGGTGTGTGACCATCATAGTTTTAATTCCTTTCTCATAAAAGGCACGAAGGATCGCCCCGGCAATGCGGGTGCCCTCCTTTTCCGTCGTACTGGCGAAGGACTCATTCAAAAGAAAGAGACTGCCGGGTCCGGCTGCACAGATCATCCCGCTCATCCGTTTCAATTCCTCCTGCAGACGACCGCTGTCCATCTTTTCACTCTCCCGTCTCGTAAAATGGGTAAAGATATGACGATAGACCGGCGCAGAAAAACGGGCCGCCGGAACTGGCATCCCGCACTGCATGAGCACCTGGGCGATCCCATAGCTTCTCAGAAAAGTGGATTTGCCGCCCTGATTCGCCCCTGTCACCAGGGTCAGGACATTATCCCTCATTGTAAGATCATTCCCCACCGGAATTGTCTGGAGGTATACCGCCATGGAGAGCTCAAACAGATTCTCAAACCTGGTATCCCCGGACCCTTCCGGACGCGGCTCCGGCATTGTCAACGGTATGCCGATCTCTTTCATCCGCTTCATAAACTGTATGACGCCAACATAAAAAGCCGTTTCCTCGATAAAATGCTCAAAAAAGGTAATCATCTCTCCTAAATAGAGACGGAACCGCTTCAGCATCTGCTCCATCGCCGTTTCCTTTAGATGCGCCACTTCCTCACGCAGTACAACATTAGAATGGATGGGGATCGTATTCTTCCTTACAAGCTTGTTGTAGAATTTCTGAATACCTCGAAGGGAAGACTGACCTCCCTGACGCTTCTCCGTGGTACAATAATTTATCTGCAGCCGGTCCATCTTCATACCTCCGCCGAACTGGACCGTACAACCAATCTCGCCACTGGAAATAAAAAATTCCATTTCCTTTAGTTTTGTCCCGATCTCCTCCAGAGGCTGTTCCCTCATACGTGCCAGAAGATTTATCATCCCCTCCGACTGTAACCGGCCGTCATATTCCTCCAGCAGCTTTTTAAGGCCCGTCAGTTCCTCCTGCCCCCGGGCCAGAAAAGCCAGTGTCTCCAGAATCTCCCCTGTCTTTCTTGTGGAACGGCTGTAAAACCGTTCCCTCTCTTCCTTATATTTCTGAAGGGCCTTCTCCTGACGCCGGGCACATTCGTACATCTCTTCCGTAAGACGGCTGAAATGATACAGCTCCTGAAGAACCTCCTGACGATACAAAATCTCTTCCGGCGACGTCAGCGGGATCAAAACAACCTTCCTGACTTTCTCGGAAATTAAAAAGTCATCCCTGGCCATTGTCCGAAAAAGAATGTCCAGATTAAAATCCTTGATCATATCCTGGCGGAAATCGTATCCCTTCCTGCCATCCGTAGAGGAATCCCGGTACAATAAACAGGCATCCATTATTCCAACCTCCTCATCAGATCTTCATAGCGCAGTGAGAACTGTTCCACCAGGGAATCTGAGTACCCATATCCCTGTGCCTTCCCTGGCAGAATGCGGTAAGTCCTCTTATTTTCCCCTCCTGGCTCTACCTGTGCCACCAGACTGACGATGGACTCCGTCTCTTCCGCCAATTCCTGTATATGGGTCACATAGATCCCGCAGCACTCCCTCATAAGAAAATACTGCATTACCTTCCTCCCCATGATCAGCGCATCATGGGTTGTGGCCGTAGTAAATAGTTCATTCAGCACGATAAACTGCCGCTTTCTGTGTTGATGGAGCATAGGTGCCAGACGATCAATTTCATCTTTCAGCTTTCCGGAATTGGACTGAAGCTTTTCCTCCATCTCAAAATGGGTAGCAATGCCCTGAAACCATGGAAGCTGAAACGTGTCAGCATTCACATACAATCCCATCAGCGAAAGATATACCGCCTGTGCAACAGAACGGGCAAATGTGGTCTTGCCACCCTGGTTCGGCCCCGTAACTGCAAAAAAGGAAGGTCTTTCGGGATAAGAGAAATCATTGGGAACTATAGTGTAGTCCCTGCCCGCATGTTTCCACACAAGAGCCAGGTCATACACCCCTTCGCCGCAAAAACGGTGATCCCCGGACACCTGGGGCTCGTTTAGAAAATATCCTAGCTTTTCCGTATTTTTCTTAAATTCCAGAAAACTGATATAGAAAGGAACTTCCTCTTCAAATCTCAGTATCTTGTCGGAATAAAATTGGGGAAAGCTCTGATGAAATCCCCGGATCCCTTTTAATATATCCGGATTGCTCTTCCTCTGTATCTGGATCATTGTAAGTTCCAGATAAGAGGGCTCCAGAGTATTCGGAAAAATCCCCTGGATATCATTCTCCTCTCCCGTATCAAGGGACAAAAGCTCCGCCAGCTCCTGCAGATAGTTCCGCTGCCATATTGATTCGCCACCCTGGTCTGCTGTCTCTTCTGTTATTTCCTCAATGGTTATATTTTCACCGTCTGCCACAAAATGAAAACGAATCTGCGAGAGACATCGCTCTGCCATCCTTAATGCCTCCTCAAATCCGTTCTGCCGCAGCTGCGCTATATGCTCTTCAAGATATTCCCTCAGTGACCGAATCCCCTCCGACGCAGGGTTACCGTCTTCCAATCCCTGCGCAAGGGAGAGCAGTCCCTTCCAATAGTAAGCAGCTGCCTCCAGATGACAGCCCGCCGCCTGTAACGCCTCCCCGCTCTCACCGGCCAGACCACTGGCCCGGCGGGATTTCTGCATATTCCGACAGAAGCCCCGGACACATTCATACAAAGCCGGCTGTGACAGATCCCTGAATACTTCATGCCGGTACCGGATCAGATCCCTTGTTGCGGGAAGTGTATAATAATGTGTCTGCACTGCGTATTCTTTCACAGACCGCTCCAGAATCCCCATCAGATAATCAAGACGAAGATCCTGAAAATAAGCCGGCTCGGACTTCTCAGCCTTCTGCCCGGTGCCGGCATATAATATACTTTCAAAAACCATAGGAAACCCCATTCCGGGAACTAAAAATCATATGGTCAGGATGTGTAATCTTTGACCACAGGCGGAATCTGAGAGAGCATATTGTCAATATCCTCAAACATGGCGCTCTTTGTCGTTCCCATTTTACTTGCACGGTTGATATGCTGTATCACTTCTCTATAACCAGTCTTAACATTGTCAAAGAAACTGCACAGCTCCTGAAGTTCTGCTTTCGACTCATCGATCACCTGGGATATCTCTGCCTGTACCTGTGTCGCCCCGTCGGCAGCCTCTGTGATATCGTCAAACATCTCATACGTTTCATCTACCTTTGTCAGACTCTGTTCCAGCGCCTGGTGGGAGGTCTCTATACTTTCACTGAGTTCATCAGCCCCTCCCTCCACATCGCCAACGCTGACATCTACCGCTGCCACAAGCTCCTTGATTTCTTCGGAAAGATTTTTTACCTCTTCGGCCACCACGGCAAAACCCTTACCCTGTTCTCCTGCCTTTGCCGCCTCAATGGATGCATTTAGCGAGAGAATGTTTGTCTGATCCGCAATGGTCTCTATCTTGCTCATACAATTTCTGATCTTCTTCAGAGACGACTGAAATGTATCGAAGGTGCTCTTCATCTCCCGGAAATATGTCTCTACCTGGATTGAGCTGTTTTTCAGTGCCTCTACCTCTCCCTGCGCCTGGATGACAGACTCAGAAATATTCTCTTTCACGGATGCAAACTGGCTGGAAACCGAATTAATGTTTGAAAAATTCTGTTCGAAGTTATCCAGGGTTTCCTTAAAGCTTTCTGAGTCATGGAGCACCCTGCCGAAGGACTGGCTGACCATACTGAGTTCATACAGCGATTCCACTTCCCCCTGAACAAGTATATGATGGTAGTCTTTCAAGCTGTCGATTACATATAACACCGGATACAGGCTCTTCTCTTTTTGTTTGGATTTATCCCCAAATTTCATCTCTCTCTCCTCCTCTTACTCAAACACTGCACAGGTCATTGACTGATTTACAAACTGGTTGTTATAATGCTCCCCGTATCCCACCATACCCACATGGCTGCCAAGGGTGCTCATTTCCTGCAGATATTCTCCCATATAATGGTTTTCTGTGAATAATAGATAGCGGAACAGGCAGTTTACTGAAAATACTGCTGAAATTTTAGGAAAATCTCTCTTGATCGCCTGGATCGTTTCCCTCACTACCTCCTTATAGTCTGCCAGCTCAAGCATGATAAGTACATCGGAATCGTTTACCTGCCGGAAACATGTCAGGGCGTCCCCGCTGACCTCTTTTATTGAAATAATACAGGTCTCATCTCCATTGATCTTTCCAAAAGGATTTTTAAATGTCTGTGTCTGTATGTCACTTTCAGAGATATGAAGGAGTTCCTGATAAACCTGCCGGGCAGGCATACCATTCAGTTTCCCCATAATGTAATTGGCCTTGTCTGTCTTAGAAGCGATAAAACGTCGATTTCCCATGGGACGGTAAATATTTTCCTTATAAGCCTTTACCCTGCCATGATTATTTTTCACCAGTGCATATGCCACTGCATCCTCATAGATCCTGCCATTGGCAGAAACCTTTCCCGCATCCCCCGTGCCTCCTATCAGAGAGATATTCCGGTGTTTTAAGGCACTGTAGACCGTTGTCAGCACACAGGCATCATTGCCGGAACAAAAATCGATACAGATGGTATTGTCACCAGAACTGTTTATTTTATGTATATCCTGCTCCAGCCTGTCAATATATTTCACCGGCATGACAGATACCTCTTCCAGCACGTTTGCCGCAGCGCTGATCCCATCATAAAACGCCACAACACTGACTCCCTTTTCTACAATCTGTGTATCATAGCTCATTCCAATACAGCCAATACTTGGAACCCTGGGAAAGAGCTCCTCCAACTTTTTCACATGGGCCTCAAACTGATCGCCGTTGGATAATAACATGATCAGCTGGGGATCCCTCAGTCCCCGCACTGCCTCCAGCAGATTTCCACTCTGACTCATACCAAAAAACTGTCTCAAAACGTTATCCTCTCTTCCTTATCATTTATTGCCAAACTTCTCCTTGAAGTTCTTTACATTAGCAGTAATATCTCCTTGAAAAACCTTTGTCCCCACTACAAACACATTGGCGCCGGCCTCCATGATCTCACCCACATTGCCAAGATCCACACCACCGTCCACCTCTATATCCACTTTTAAATTTCTTTCACATATGATCCGGCGGAGCTCTCTGACTTTCGAAAAGGTACTTGTGATGATCTTTTGTCCGCCATATCCCGGATATACCGTCATAACAAGTACCATGGATATTTTATCCAGTACCGGAACAACCGTCTCGATTTTTGTATCCGGACTGATGGCGACCCCCGCCTTCTTCCCCAGATTCCTTATTGCATATACCGCACTTTCCACACTGCTGCACGCCTCAGCATGAACCGTGATCCCATCGGCTCCGCTTGCGGCAAACCGTTCCAGATATTTCAGCGGTTCATTGATCATCAGATGAACATCCAAAAACATATCTGTGCATCCACGTATCGCTTTTACTATGGGAAATCCGAATGATAGATTTGGTACAAACGCCCCATCCATTACATCAATATGAACATAATCCGCTCCGGCCCTCTCAATGGACCGGATCTCTTCCCCCAGGCGAGCTACATCTGCTGCCAGAATGGAGGGTGATAACTTATAGCTCATTTTTTCGTCCTCCAATTTTTACTTCTCCCGCTCTCCGCCATCTCTTCAAACATCTGAACATAATTGTCATAGCGGCTGCGGCAGATCCTTCCCTTCTCCAGATTCTCCCTGACAGTGCACCCCGGTTCGTGAATATGGGTACACCCGGAATAGCGGCATTGTCCCTGATAGGGAGTAAATTCCGCAAAATACTGATTCAGTTCTTCCTTCGGCACTTCGGGAAGCCGTAAAGAACTAAAGCCGGGAGTATCAAACAAAAATGTATGTCTCCCTATATGAAAAAGCTCAGAATGCCTTGTGGTATGTCTGCCCCGCCGAATCCTGCCGCTGATGGAACCGGTTTCCAGCTCCGCCTGCGGATACAGCCGGTTTACCAGACTGGATTTCCCCACACCAGACGGACCGGCCAGTACCGTAGTCCTCCCCGCAAGACATTCTCTCACCTCTTCTATTCCTGATTCATTTTTGTTGCTTATGGTCAGTACCCGGCTGGCACATCCGGCGTACACTGCCCTCAGCCTGTCTTCCTCTTCCTCCGTCACAATATCCTGCTTACTGAGACAGATCACGGTATCTACTTTCTGCCATTTCATCATTACAAGAAAACGGTCAAGCAGATTCAGGTTCGGCATGGGATCTGCCATGGCGAATACCACCATCGCCTGATCCACATTTGCCACCGCCGGACGGATCAGCTCATTCTTTCTTGGCAGGATCTTCTCCATATTGCCTAGCGCCTCTTCCCCATCCAGCACCTTTATTTCCACATCATCCCCAACTAAAGGTTTGATCCCCTCTCTGCGGAATCCCCCCTTTGCCTTACATTCATAGAGCCTTTCGTCTTCACACCAGACATAATAAAACCCTGCAATGCCCTTTATAATCTTCCCCTTCATCAATCTGCGACTTTCTTAAAGGTAGCATCATACTGATCCACCTGCACATCATCCTTGTAAACCACTACATATCCGGAATTCCCGCTGGTCCCCTTCACACTTCCCAGGGTATATGGAAAATCACTGGGGGATAAACTGACTTCCTTGATGGTCTTAGACTTGCCGTCCTGATTCAGTACAAATTTAAATGTGGCCGCCGGATCCGTCTGGTACTCAAACGGGCTGTCGATGGTGATGGGATTGCTGTAGTACGAATATGTGGGCTGATCCCCCAAACTCAGCGTGATATCCACCTTTGTCCCCTTCTTCACCTCAGAGTCCTCTGGTTTACTCTGAATGCACACGTGGCCTTTATCCACATTGGAGGAATATGCCTCCGATACCTTTCCTAATTCCAGCCCCGCATTTTTCAGCGCCTTCTGAGCCTCTTTCTGCGTCATGCCGATCAGCGGAGGTACCTTCGCTGTCGTCTGCTCCGGTCCCTTACTGAGATGAAGCGTAATGGATGTTCCTGGAAGAACACTGGCGCCGCCCTTGGGATCCGTATATACCACATACCCCTTCTCAATGGTATCACTGTATGTGGTGCTGCCAGTCTTTACGGTGAAGCCTGCGCTTTCCAGTGTAGAAACCGCATCCTCCTGCGTGTAATTTGTAACGCTTGGCACCTTCACCTTCTTGCGCCCTGAACTGATATATACTTCAATCTGTGTTCCCTTTTCCACCGTAGAGCCCTCCTCCGGGCTGGAACCGATCACTTTGCCGGAATCCACGGTATCGGATTCCTGTTCTGTAAATTTATACTGGAGATCCACTTTATCCAGTTCTGCTATCGCTTCATCTTTCGTCATTTCCTTAATGGCCGGAACATTTGTCTTCCCCTCGTCGTCTGCCGCCGGTGTGGCAGTTGCCTCAGCCGTGGCCGCACCTCCGGCAGGAGTGGCTGTCGCCTCGGGAAGTGAGCCCTTAGAACCCCACAGTCCGAGAAGCTTGCCCACCATAACGATCACTACAATGCCTATAATAATCGCCACCACAATACTTCCGATGATCAGCGCCTTCTCCAGCTTGGGATCCACATCGCCGTCCGAGGAATCCTCATCCTCTTCCTCCTCCGGCTGCTGTCTTTCTTCTGCTGCATTTTTTACGGAGGCCGCCTTCAGCCGGTCCACATCGCCGCTGGGGATAAATATAGTCTCCGCATTCTCATAGAGCGGCCGAATGATGCCATACTCTCCGGAGGGATCCTGTAAGAACATCTTCATATCGGCTATCAGATCTGCCGCTGTGGGATAACGCAGCTCTGTCTTCTTCTGCATACACTTGGCAACAATGTTACTGAGCCCGCGGGGAATCGTAGCGTCGATGGCCGCCAATGGAATCGCATCCTCCTGTATATGCGCCAGAGCCACTGCCACTGCGCTCTCGCCGGAGAAAGGCAGCGTCCCGCTGAGCATTTCATAAATTGTCACACCCAGAGAATAAATGTCACTCTTCTCATCACTAAAGCCGCCTCTCGCCTGTTCCGGAGAGATATAGTGGACAGAACCCATGGCACTGCCCGTGACCGTATTGGAGCTTGCCGCCTTGGCAATGCCAAAGTCGCTTACCTTGGCCGTGCCGTCTTTTGATATCAGTATATTCTGGGGCTTGATATCCCGATGGATGATATTATTGACATGCGCCGCTTCCAGACCGTTAGCAATCTGAAGACTGATACCCACGGCTTCCCGGACAGAGAGCTTGCCCTTTTTTTCAATATATGCTTTCAGGGTTATCCCGTCTACATATTCCATAACAATATAGTGCATGCCCTCATCTTCGCCGACATCATACACACCAACGATATTGGGATGGGACATACTCGCTATGGATTGCGCTTCCTGACGGAACTTCGCCACAAATTTCTTATCCTCGCTATATTCATTTTTCAATACCTTAACCGCCACATAACGATTCAGGCGCTGATCCTGCGCCCGGTAAACGGTGGCCATGCCGCCCGTACCAATTTTCTCGATCACCTCATATCGGCTGCCAATAAGTTTTCCTATATTTATCATTTTTTCACTCCAATCTATACTTCAATCAGGATCACGCTGATATTATCTCTTCCCCCGGCCTCGTTTGCCCGCCGGATCAATTCCCGTCCTGCCTGTTCTATATATCCTCTGTGCTCCTGCAAAATCTTTCTGATCTGGTTATCCTCCAGCATATTATTTAAACCGTCGGAACATAATAAAAGCACGTCCCCTTCCCTGACCCCGATCTCAAAACAGTCAGGCCGGACACTGGTGTCCGTTCCCAAAGCACGCGTTATAATGTTCTTATTAGGATGCGTCCGCATCTCCTCTTTGTGTATCTCACCTGATTTTACCATTTCTTCCACGAGAGAATGGTCTACCGTGATCTGTCTCAGTTCATCCCTCATATGATAGAAACGGGAATCCCCGATATTCACGATCACCGCCGTATTTTCCTCCACCATGGCGGCTACCATGGTGGTACCCATACCGGATAATTCGGTATGTCTGCCAGATTCATCATAAATCGCACGGTTGGCCGCGCTGATCGCCTCTTCAAAAGCACTGACTGGTGTCTTTTTATCTGTGTTACAGATACTTTCGGCCACAATATCAATACACATACGCGATGCTGTATCGCCGGCCCTGTGGCCACCCATACCGTCTGCAACAATAAACAGATTCGGGAAACTTCCGATCGCATTTTCTTCACACAGCACACAATCCTGGTTGCTTGAGCGTACACGTCCCATATCTGTTATAGAAAATGTATTCACCGTTTAACCTCCTCTGGATTATCTGGATTACAACCGGCCTGATCCAAAAATTTCTTTCGTAACTGACCGCAGGCAGCATCGATATCACTGCCCATCTCTCTTCTTATAGTAACATTTATTCTGTATTTTTCAAGTACTAATTTAAATCTCTCGATATCCGGATCCACAGAACGAAGGCAGTTCCGCTCTTTTACCTCATTCAGCGGGATCAGATTGATATGACAGTTCATTC
Organism: Eubacteriaceae bacterium; assembly: GCA_910574015.1. GTDB lineage: Bacteria > Bacillota > Clostridia > Lachnospirales > Lachnospiraceae > Eubacterium_F. Next base: position 44,990 of record CAJSYQ010000001.1, read on the forward strand.
CGCGGCAGCGCTCCGCCAGCTCTCTCGCATGCTCTTCCCTGTCATTCACCCCGCGGATCATGCTGTACTCAAAAGTGATCCTTCTTCCTGTGGCATTAAAATAGTCCCGGCAGACTGCGAAAATCTCCTCCATGGAATACTTCGCCGCCACCGGCATCGTCCGCCGGCGTATCTCATCGTTCGGCGCATGGAGACTGACCGCCAGTGTGATGGAGAGACTCTCCCGCATCAGGTCCCGAATGCGTTCTGTAAGGCCGCATGTGGATACCGTGATATTCCGCTGGCTGATATGGAGCCCCTTTTCGTCGGACAAAAGACGGATAAAACGAAGAAGATTATCATAGTTATCCAGTGGTTCCCCCATTCCCATAACGATCACATGAGAAACCCTTTCCCCCGTCTCCCGCTGTGTTTCATAAATCTGCGACAGCATCTCCCCAGCGGTGAGATTCCGTGTCAGCCCTGTCAGAGTGGAGGCACAGAAACTGCAGCCCATCCGGCACCCCACCTGGGATGAGATACAGACACTGTTCCCGTGATGGTATTTCATCCACACACTTTCTATCACATTGCCATCCGGCAGGGCAAAGAGATACTTTGCAGTATCACCGCGTCTGGATACCTGTTTCTCTATAATAGTAACTCCAGATACCCGGAAACTATCCTGCAGCTTCAACCGGAATCCGGCGGGAAGGTTCGTCATCTCATGAAAATCCTGTACCCGCCTGCCATGAATCCACTGGAAGAGCTGTCTGCCCCGGAACGCCTTCTCTCCCAGAGAGAGGGCGGTTTCTATCATTTCCTCTTCTCCCGCACTCCGTAAATCCTGCATAATCTGCCTCACTTTTTGTATAATCTTGAAACAAAAAAACCGTCGCTTTTCTGGATTCCCGGAAGCATCTGCAGCATTCCCTGTGCTGTCATCCGGCTGCGCAGCGTCTCTGGCAGATAATCATCCAGGCTCTCCCTCACAAGACCAAGATTCTCCTCCATCCACTGCACGTTCTCTTCATTTTCCGCACGGTTTACCGTACAGGTGCTGTAAATCATCACACCGCCCGGTCTCAGAAGCTCTGCCGATGCCCGGCTGATCCTCCTCTGCAGCGGAACCAGCTCTGCCGCATGCTCCAGGGCATGGTATTTGATTTCAGGCTTGCGGCCGATAATGCCGATCCCGGAACAAGGGACATCAGCCAGCACGACGTCTGCTGTCCCGCGGCGATCCGGGTCCGGTCGGGCGGCATCCCACACCTGGACTGTCACCCGGGAAAACTGCATTCTTTCCATGTTTTCCCGAATACGTGCCGCCTTTGCTTCACTGATATCCCGCGCCAGCAGCTCCCCTCTGTCCCCCAGTGCCATCCGGGCATGCATCGCCTTTCCACCTGGTGCACTGCAGACATCCACAACTTTGTCGCCCGGCCGGATCCCGGCACATAATACAGGAAGCATAGAGCTCTCATCCTGAACAAAGAACAATCCCTCCCGATATCCAGGAAGATTTCGGATATCACTGGCATTGTGTACGATAAGGGCATCCTTCAGGTAGTATCCCGGCTCATAGGCAATTCCCGCTTCCCCCAGCATCCTGCCAAACTCCGCTGTAGTGATCCGGTCGGTGCGGATGTGCAGGGTGACATCGCCCCGGTGTTCTAAAAAAGCCTGGGCGATCCGATGCGCTGTCTTTTTCCCATATCCGGAAGTGAGATGATCCATCAGTTCCCTGGGCAGCGAGAGTCTGACCCAGTCTTTCTTTATTTCCAGGGAATCCCTCTGTCTCGTCAGCGTGCGCAAAACACCGTTGACAAAAGCGGCATACCTTCCGCAATCCTTTTTCTTCACCAGCTCCACCGCTTCATTGCAGGTGGCCGGTGCCGGCACCTGGTCCATATAACGGAGTTCATAGAGCGCCATACGGAGCACTGTGCGGACCGGCTGTTCCATGCGATGGACACGGACGCTGGAATACTGGTTTAGTAACGCATCCAGCTCGATACAGCGCTCAATCGTGCCATAAGACAAGTTTTTGAGAAACCGTTTCTGCTGCGGCGTCAGTTCCGGATGACCGGCATAGACAGCATGGAGCAGTTCGTCGCTGTGACCGTCTTCCTCCAGCGTTCCGCATACGATTCTATATGCGAATTCCCTCATCTGTTGTCTCTGTTCCTTCCCGATAATAGGATAAGGCGGAGCAGCTGAAGAATGGATGCCGCTGCTGCCGCTACATATGTCAGTGCCGCTGCCCGGAGTACTTTTTTCGCCGAGTTCCCCTCTTCCCCTCCAAGTATGCCCGTGTCCTGCAGTATTCCCAGGGCACGGCGGGAAGCATTGAATTCAACCGGAAGTGTCACGATCTGAAACAAAACGGCGAAGCTGAATAATACGATCCCTGCCGTCACTAAGGGCTGGATGCTGAAGATCAATCCTGCAATGATAACAAACCAGGAAATCCCGGAACCAAAGTTTGCCAGCGGCACCAGGGCGGATCTGACCGCCAGGGGTGCATAGGAATTGGCATGCTGGATCACATGCCCGCATTCATGGGCCGCCACTGCAATGGCCGCCACAGAACTGCTCCCATACACGGAATCAGATAATGCAACCTGCTTCGTTCTGGGATTGTAATGATCCGTAAGATGTCCGGATACGGGAACGATGCTCACGTCCCGGATACCCGCATACTCAAGTATCCTCTGTGCTGTCTGTGCACCGGTCATGCCGCTGAAGCTCCTGACACAACTGTACCGGGAAAAGGTACTTTTCACCATTGCGGATGCGATCAGCGACAGCGCCACCCCTGCCAGTACGAGCACATATGTGGGATCCCACATCATATGCCATCCGCCAAAACCGCCGTAACCACCTAAATGCATAAGATCTCTCCTTCCTCAATGTGGACGCCCCGGAGAAAACTTCCGGCATCCATGCGTTTCTTGCCCTCCAGCTGAACCTCCAGGATCTTCAGGCATCCTCTGCCCGTCTGAACGGTGAAGCTGTCCCTGGCTGTCTCTACCACTGTTCCCGGAGCCTCTCCGGTCTCCCTGTCAAGAACCTCTGCCTTCCATAGCTTCAAGATCTTTCCCCGGCAGCCGGTATACGCACTGGGCCAGGAGTTCAGTCCCCGGATATACCGCTCCAGCTTCACTGCATCCCACGACAGTTCGAGACGTCCTGTATCCTTCTTCAGCATGGCGGCATAGGTACTGTCTTCCTCCTTCTGGGCTGTCGGCTGAAGCCGTCCCATCTGGGCGTCTGCCAGTGTTCGCAGCAAAAGATCACTTCCCAGGCCAGCCAGTTTATCGTGCAGAGTCTCTGCCGTCTCCTCCGGCTCGATTATCGTCTCTGCTTTCAGGAGCATATCACCGGTATCCAGTCCCACATCCATCTGCATAGTGGTGATCCCGGTTTTCTCATCTCCTTCCATGATGGCCCACTGCATCGGCGCGGCGCCGCGCCATCTCGGAAGAAGGGAGGCGTGCACATTTATGCAGCCATACCTGGGAATGTCAAGTATTTCCTTTGAGAGAATCTGCCCAAATGCCACCACCACAATGACATCACAGGGAATCTCCCGCAGCGTCTTTACAAAATCTGGATCCTTCACACGCTTTGGCGTGTATACGGGGATATGGCGTGACACAGCCAGTTCCTTCACCGGGGTAAATACCAGCTTTCCACTGCGCCCCCGGGCCTTATCGGGCTGCGTTACCACGGCGGCCACTTCATGCTCCGGCGAGTCCATCAGTCCCTGCAGAACCGGAACTGCAAAATCCGGTGTTCCCATAAATATTACATTCATATGTGCATTCCTCCTAATGCGGCAGAAGCCTCTTATTCCTCGTCTTCGAATTCCTCTACATCATAGAGTCTGCCCTCAACCCTGTCCACATACAAAATTCCGTCCAGATGCTCAATCTCGTGTACGAGAGCCCGGGCCAGCAGTTCTTCCCCTTTGATGGTGACTGGTTTCATATCGATATCATAAGCCTTTACTTTTACTTTATTGGGTCGGACAACGATTCCCACCTTCTCTGGTACACTGAGGCATCCCTCACTGCCCCGCTGTTCCCCTTCGGCCTTGACGATCTCCGGATTTACCAGGACGATAGGATGGTTCCGCTCTTCCGTCACATCGATCACAGCGATCCGTTTCAGAATCCCGATCTGCGGTGCCGCCAATCCGACTCCATCCGCCTCATACATTGTCTCCAGCATATCCTGGACAAGCTCTTTCGTCTTTTCTGTCATCTCCTTCACCGGTTTGCATTTCTTCGTAAGGATTTCATCTCCCATCACCCGTATGTTTCTTATTGCCATCACTTTTCCTCCAATTGCGCACACTTTTTTCGTGCATGGTTCCGATCAGTACCCGGATATCGGATCCAGATCATATTGAACACTACATAATTTTTCCCATTTTGAATTTTTAATAAACATCTCCATCTGATGTTTTGCCCGCAGAACCGCCGGCTTATCAGATGCCTTTACATATAATATAAAACGGAATCTGTCTTTGGCCCGGCTGAGTCCCGCCTCCGTGGGACCGATCAGCGAGATACCAGTTCCACACCGGATCCGGTCCGCCAGAGCATTCACGCATTCCTGGCCCCACTGCTTTTCCTCCGCCAGCACAAGAACCGCCAGCATGGACGAATAGGGTGGATATCCCGTGATTCTGCGAAAGGCAAGTTCATTTTCATAAAAAATCTCTGCCTTCTGCTGCCGGACAGCCTCGATGGAATACTGCTCCGGCGCATATGTCTGGATCACCATCTCCCCCGGCTTCTGTCCCCTCCCGGCGCGCCCGCTGGCCTGCATCAGAAGATCAAAGGTCCTCTCACTGCTTCGGTAATCTCCGTCGAACATGCCAAGATCCGCCGCCAGGGCGGCCACCAGAGTGACATTGGGAAAATCGTGGCCCTTCACGATCATCTGCGTGCCGATGAGGATATCCGCCTCTCCCCGCCGGAAAGGTTCCAGTACTCTCTCATGTCCCTGCCTGCCGCTGGTAGTATCACCATCCATGCGCAGCACCCTGGCCTGTGGAAACATCCGGCCCAGCATTTCCTCCACCTTCTGCGTGCCCAGGCCAAAAGCGGCAATATATGGCGAGCCGCACTCCGGACAGATCTCCGGCATGGCGATGGCATGACCGCAGTAGTGACAGACCAGCGTATCCACATCCCCTACATGATTTTTGTGGGCAGTCATGGAAATTTCACAATGACTACATTTTATCACAAAACCACAGCTGCGGCAAGAAACATGTCCCGCATATCCTCTCCGGTTCAGAAAAAGGATCGTCTGCTCCCGTCTGGCCAGCCGTTCGCTTATCTTCTGCTGCAGCAGGCGGCTGAACACGGAACGGTTCTTCGCCCTCAGCTCATCCCGCAGATCCACCACATGGACCCGGGGCATCCGTGCCCCTCCTGCGCGCTCCGTCAGCCGGTATAGATGATAACGCCCCTCCATCACGGCGTGATATGTCTCCACAGAAGGAGTGGCAGAACCGAGAACAACACTGGCTCCCGCCATGGATGCCCGCTGAAACGCTGCCTCCCTGGCATGGTACTTGGGGGGATTCTCACTCTTGTAACTAGTCTCATGCTCTTCGTCTATTATGATCAGGCCCAGGCGCTCAAATGGAACGAATAGAGCCGAGCGGGGACCTATGACAATATCGGTCTCTCCCTTTTTCGCCCGCTCATACTGATCAAACCGCTCCCCATCTGACATGCGCGAATTCAGTACCGACACCCTATCGCCAAAGCAGTGCCGGAACCGTTTCACGGTCTGAAAGGTAAGCGCGATCTCCGGGATCAGCACGATGACCTGCCTGCCGGATAAGAGAACCTGACGGATCATCTCCATATAGACCTCCGTCTTTCCGCTTCCGGTGACCCCATACAGAACATAGGTGCCCCGGATCCCCTCCTGGTACTGCCTGGAAAAATGTCCGGCCGCTTTTTTCTGCTGGCTGTTCAGTATTACTGTATTTGTCTCCCCAACCTCCTCCATCTTATATGGATTGCGGTATTGTCTGCGGTCCGTCAAGGAAAGAATCCCCTGTCTGACCAGACCCTCCGCCACGGATTTGGCCACGCCGTATTTTTTCGCCGCCACACGGGTGGTCATGGCACCGCCCTCTTCAAGCATCCCGGAAAGCAGTCTCACCTTAGCGCTGTAATGGCGCAGCCGGCACCGGTCCAGTTCTCTGGCAGCCTCCTCCTCTGTCACAGCAAAAGTAAGCCAGTGCTCTTCCACTGACTTAATCTGCCTCTTCACCGGCAGGACTGTTTTCAGCGCCTCATTCATGGTGGCGCCGTAATGTTCCCGGATCCAGGCTGCCAGCTTCAGAAGCTGCCCCTCCACAGGAATCTCCCTCTCATCTATGGCAGCCAGTGATTTTATCTTGTCCTCCGGCCAGTCCGCCTGCTCCGATATCCCTACCACAAATCCAGATATCTGCCGGTCCGATCTGCCGAAAGGAATCCGCACGCGGCTCCCCAGCGTTACCTTTTCCTCCAGATCATCCGGAATCCGGTACTGAAATGTCCTGTCCAGCGCCTCGGCTGAGATATCCACGATCACATCTGCGAACAACCTGTCACTCCTTTGTTAATCGCTCCACCACTTCATCCATATGCATGCCGCGGGAACCCTTCACAAGAATCCAGTCTCCCTCTTTCATACGGGCTCTCACTTCCTGCGCGGCCTCTTCCTTATCCTGGCAGTGGACGGCGGGAACAGCCGAACCGGCACGAACCGTTTCGTGGATGGCAAGAGCTTCCTCTCCCACTGTCACCAGAAGGGACAGCTCTCTTCCCCTCTCCTTCTCTTCCAGGATATAGTGTCCTATGCCCTGATGCAGTTCTCTGGAACGTTCCCCCAATTCCAGTACATCTGCCAGAACGGCGATCTTCTGTCCCGAAGGGCTGTAGTCAAATAATGCATGCAGGTTGCTGTTAATGGAGTCCGGGCTGGCGTTATATGTATCATCGATAATGTGCACACCGTGAACCTCTTTTACTACCCCCCGCATGGCGATGGGCTGATACTCCGACAGAGCCCGCCGGGCATCCTCCAGCGGCACTTCATACTGGCAGGCCAGAGCCAGGGCGGCCACCGCATTGTTGACATTGTGCGTCCCCATCACTGACAGATGGATTTCCATCTCCCCTTCAGGATAATGAAAGAGAAAACTCTGCCCAGCTGCAGTTGTGCGGATGCGGCTGGCATAATAGGGAAAATCCTCCTCCATACCATAAAAAACCGTTTCACAGCCTCCCCTGCATTTCTCGTATGGGACACAGGCAGCAGACAGTTCCCGCAGATCGCCGTTCCCGCATACGTATAGTTTCCCACTGCCGGGGAAATTTGTTATAATCTTTCCTTTCTCCGAACAGATCCTCTCCCGGCTGCCAAGATTGCCGATATGAGAGACACCGATATTGGTTATAACCGCGGTCTCCGGCCTGGCGATATCTGCCAGCCGGTCCATCTCACCGGGCAAACTGATCCCCATCTCATAGACCGCCATCCCGGTTTCGTCCTCCAGACAGAACATCATCAATGCCAGGCCGATCTGACTGTTCAGGTTGCGCAGCGTCTTTACCGTTCTGTACTTCGTCTCCATTACAGCGGCTATCATTTCTTTTGTCGTCGTCTTTCCCACACTGCCGGTAATGCCGATAACGGGGATCTGGAACTGGATCCTGTACCATGCGGCCAGATCCTGCAGAGCCCGCAGGGTGTCTGGCACATAGATGCCGGTGCCTGAATCTGAACGGATGGATTTGTCTGAAGAAAACGTACAGGCAGCACCCTTTTCCATCACATCCGGGATAAACCGATGGGCATCCACTCTCTCCCCGATCAGGGGAACAAACAGTGCCCCCGGTGCTGCCTCCCTGGAATCTATGACGACATGATCCACCGCGCCGGTGCCATCCCCCCAGAGAAGTCTTCCACCGGATGCCGCCACGATATCTGCTATTAAAATAGGTTTCATCCTTACCTCCAACGTTTCCGCTGAGCCAGCTTAATTTGCTGCGATCACATCGGACATCTCATAACGCCCGCTCTCTTTCCCTTTCAGGAATTTCGCCGCCGATACGGCTCCTTTGCCGAATACTGCCTTACTGTACGCCGTATGGGAAAAGGTAACCACCTCATCCTTCCCGGCAAAGATCACATCGTGATCCCCGACAATCGTGCCTCCCCGCACCGCAGACAGACCAAGTTCCTTTCTGCCGCGCTTTTCCCTTCTCTGGGAGCGGTCATAAATATATTCATACTGATTTCCCATAGCTTCATTTACTGAATCTGCCAAAGCCAGTGCCGTGCCGGAAGGAGCATCCAGCTTCTGGTTATGATGCTTCTCCACAATCTCCACATCAAAGCCCTCTGCGGCAAGAACCCTTGCGGCATCCTGCACCAGCTTCATCAGCGTATTGATCCCCAGAGACATATTGGCCGATTTCAGCACAGCGACCTTCTCCGACGCCGCCTCGATCTGTGCCAGCTGGTCATCTGTATATCCCGTCGTACACAATACTATGGGGACGCCTTTCTTCTCACAGTAGGCCAGCAGGTCACCGAGGATCTTCGGTGTGGAAAAATCAATAATGGCGTCCGCTTCTTCCGTACATTCCTCGATCGTGGAAAATACCGGATACTCATTGCTGCCATTGTCCATCAGGTCAATGCCGGCAACAATCTCTGCATCCGGATCATCTCTTACGATATCCGTGATGGTTCTTCCCATGGCTCCATTACAGCCGCTCATAATAATTCTAGTCATCTTATCCTCCATTCCGGAGCGTCCGCTCACGTATCACTTAACAGGTATCCCTGCCTCTCTCATTCTTTTGGCAAGCTTCGCCGCGTTCTCCTCTTCCATCTCAGTCAGCGGCAGCCGTAACCCTCCCGTTTCCATTCCCATCAGGTTCATGGCCTTCTTCACCGGAATCGGACTGACCTCCAGAAACAGCGCCTTACAGAGGTCAAAATATTTTAACTGCAGCTCCCTGCTCTTCTCCACATCCCCCTCCAGATAAGATGCCACAATATCATGCGTCTCCTGGGGAAGGATATTGGACAGCACAGAGATAACGCCCTTTCCGCCGAGAGAGAGAATTGGCGTAATCTGATCGTCATTGCCGGAATACAGATCCACCTGCCCCCCTGCCAGGCTCATAATCTGCGCCACCTCCGAGATATCTCCGGTAGCATCCTTCACTCCTACAATATTCGAAACCTCCGTACAGAGTTCCACAATTGTCTGTGGGGCGATGGCCGTTCCGGTGCGGCTTGGCACATTATAAAGAATAACGGGAATCTTCACGCTCCCTGCAATGGTTTTATAATGCTCCTTGAGTCCGTTCTGTGTCGCCTTATTGTAATACGGCGTCACAACAAGAAGTCCGTCTGCCCCTGCTTTCTCTGCCTCCTGTGACAGATATACGGCAGACGCCGTACAGTTGGAACCGGTTCCTGCAATAACTGGTATACGGCCGTTCACTGCCTCACACGTATACCGGATACATTCAATATGCTCTTCTTCGCTCAGCGTGGAAGCCTCTCCTGTAGTGCCGCAGATAATGATAGCATCCGTATGATTCGCAATCTGAAATTCCAGAATCTCACCCAGCTTACCATAATTCACACTTCCATCCTGATTCATCGGTGTAATTAGCGCCACACCAGCTCCTGTAAAAATCGCCATTCTTCTCATCCTTTCTTCAAACCCGCAGGTATTCCCGCTCTGCCTTCGCGTAAATAAAAAGCCGGCACCAAGTGCCAGCCCCCTGTCATAATCTATCCTATGAGTAGCACTCCATCTAACAGATGACAGTTGCATGATTGTTCACCATGCAACCAGGAGAAATATGTCCAGGCAAATTTCTCCTTCGGCGGATGTCCCTTTCAACAGCCCTCTTCCATGCCTGACATGTACGGCTGCCTACTGATAAAACCCGCGCCTCTACCTTATTTTCAAGGATAACACGATTCCCAATAAAGGTCAAGTATTATCTTTCTTCAGCGTGATCTCACAGATCACATCAATATACGGAACCAGTTCGTCCGCCAGCGTATTCCCTGTAATGTAAAGTCTCTTGTAATCACCGGGCAGCCGGAGCAGTTCCGCAATATCCCCTGTCTGGATAATACCAAGATCCGCCAGTCCCAGCAGTTCATCCAGGATGATCACATCACTCTCGCCCGTCTCAATCACCTTTTTAGCAAAATTAAATGCGTTCCGGATGTTCTGCTTCTCTTCCTCCTTTTCCTGCAGCGACAGGTCGCAGTAGCTGGAATCGGACTGGTCAAACCGAAAAAACTGTACATCCGGTTCCAGTCTGGCAAGAACCCTGAATTCATCTGCAGCCTTCCCTTTTAGAAACTGTATCACGGTAATGTGCTGTCCATCTCCTGCTTCTCTCAGTGCCTGGCCTACTGCTGCGGATGTTTTCCCCCTGCCCTGACCATAAAACGCCTGTACAATCCCTGAATCCATACATTTCGTCCCTTTCTTAAGTATGGACAAGATTATATCATATTTTTATATATTTTCAAATACTTTCCTCGGAAATCTCAGAAGCTGCCGTAATCTCACCGCTCTCCTCCACACATTCCAGCTTGCTGACAGAGATTTCATAGGCCACTCTCGTCTCATACTGTTCTTCTGCAATCTGTTTCTGGTATTCACGGCTCTGGATCCGGCCCCACAGCTGCACGTGTTCACCCACCTCGAAGCCGTCTGCATATCTGGCATTCCGCCCCCAGCAGATACAGGGTATATAATCCGATTTTCCATAAGGACGGTTTACTGCCATCAGAAGATCGGCAATCTCTCTGCCCAGGGGCGTCTTGCGATATACCGGCGGTTTGCAGAGATAGCCGTCTAGAAAAATATAATTGGGCTTGTCATTTTCCTGCTCCTCATCGTCAATATGTAAATCCCTCACAAATACAGACAGGACAAGGCGGTTATGATTTTCTTCATGGCGGTTGTAGGAACGGAACTGTCCGCTGGCCTCCATAAAGCATCCCCGGTAATCCTGTGACACATTGATCAGGCGTTCCGATACCATAAGCGGAATGGTATCATATACCTTGCTGAGCCTTTTCACGGAAAGCTGCAGCATATAAAACCCCTCTCCATATACTTCATGACTAAATGTAAATTCACTTACCACTTCGCCATAAACATTTACCTGATTGTTTCCTAAAATCTTATCTGTCATTTTACATGACCCCCTTCGTTTTTTTGTCCGATTGTATTCAGACTTTTTTCTCATATATAAATATATATGCGACAGAATACATTTTAGAACAAAAAGTTTATAATTTTTTCATTTTTTGTTAATATTTTGGTTATTTGTCATGATAACACAGAATCTGGTATATTGCAACATCAAAAACCCCATAAATTACCTAAAATCAATCCGCAGCGTCATAGATCTGATAAAATTTTCAGGACCCCGTCCCTCTCATAACTTTCACATTCGTGTGAAGCCGCTCTCTTTACTTCATCTCTGGCATTCTCCACAGAATAGCTTTTGCCCGCCAGGGAAAACATCTCCATATCGTTCTGATTGTCCCCAAAAACAATTGTCTCCGACGGGGATATGCCAAAGTGCCGCTGCATAAAGGCTACGGCAGCCCCTTTGCCGGCATCCTGCGGTACGCAGTCCAGCCACTGGATCCCTGCTAACGTAAGCTTTACTTTATCCTTCCACCTGGGCCGGAACCATGGAGCCGTCAGCTCTTCGGCGTGATCATGATGATAGATGGATACCTTTACGATATCCTCTGAAATGCGGTGGGCCAGTTCACTTCCCAGAGCACGGATGTCATATCCGTATCCCTCCGTCATCCAGCGGTACAATTCACTGTCCTCCCACCGGCAGTAAGCGTGCTCCGTACCGCAGACCATAAAATCACATTTTTCAATTTCCGCCGCATCGCGCATCAATCCCTGTGCCGTCTCCCAGGGAAACGTCCGGGCATACAGCAGCCGATCATGCTGGTAGACCATACTCCCCCCGTCGCAGGCATAAAATATCTCCCTTTCTATAGGGCGGAATAATTTGGCAATACTCAGACGCTGCCTTCCACTGCAAGCCATAAATTTCACCCCTCTGGCACCCAGCCTGCGGATCACATCATAATATGCCGGGTTAAGAGCCCCCTCTCCCTGTCCGTCCCCCACCAGGGTTCCATCAATATCCGATACAACAAGCCTGATCATATCTTTTCCTCCAAATGTGCCGGGCAAAGCGTCTCCTGGTTTCAGGCGGCCCCGGCGCATCCCACCTGACTCAACGGCTCTCCATTGACTATATATAGAAAGGAACCCACATCAGCGGGTTCCTTTCTATAACTAATAAGCATATGAATTAGTTATTTATTAATTTATCTTCACCATTCCAGCTGTACAGCTTGCGGATATCTTCACCAACTACCTCAGAGGAATGTTCGGATGCCAGCTTTCTCATGGCCTTAAAGTGAGCCTGACCTCCCGCTTCCGACATATCCAGCAGGAACTCCTTCGCGAAAGAACCATCCTGGATATCTGAGAGGATTTTCTTCATCGCTTTCTTTGTATCCTCCGTGATGATCTTCGGTCCAGTGACATAATCTCCATATTCTGCCGTATTTGAGATGGAATATCTCATTCCCGCAAAACCGCTCTGGTAGATGAGGTCAACGATCAGCTTCATCTCATGGATACATTCAAAGTATGCATTTCTGGGATCATAACCCGCCTCGCACAATGTCTCGAAGCCTGCCTGCATCAGGGCACATACACCGCCGCACAGCACTGCCTGCTCACCAAAGAGATCTGTCTCTGTCTCAGTCCGGAAAGTAGTCTCCAGAACACCTGCTCTTGCGCCGCCGATGGCCAATGCATAAGCCAGTGCCTTTTCCTGAGCCTTGCCGGTAGCATCCTGATGTACTGCGATCAGACACGGAACCCCTTTTCCTGCCTGATACTCACTGCGTACTGTATGTCCAGGTCCCTTAGGCGCGATCATAGTAACGTCCACGTCTGCCGGAGGAACGATCTGGTTAAAGTGAATGTTAAACCCATGAGCAAACATCAGCATATTACCTGCCTCAAGGTTTGGCTCAATGGATTCCTTATACAGTGCAGCCTGCTTCTCATCATTGATGAGGATCATGATCACATCTGCCTTCTTTGCAGCTTCTGCTGCTGTATATACTTCGAATCCCTGCTCTTCAGCTTTTTTCCAGGAACTGGATCCCTCATACAGACCAATGATGACATGGCATCCTGATTCCTTTGCATTCAGCGCATGTGCATGTCCCTGGCTTCCATATCCAATCACGGCTATGGTCTGGCCATCCAATGCAGCCAAGTTACAGTCATCCTGATAATAAATCTTTGCTTCTGACATATTTACAGCCTCCTAATATAATTTGTATTTAAAGCCTCTCCGGGAAAAACCCGTGGGTGGTTTTCAAAATGATACACTGGTCAGATTCCCATTTCCTCATCATGGAATCCCCTGGCAAGACCAGATATACCAGTACGGACCAGTTCTTTGATCTCGTAGCCTTCGATCAATTTGATAAAAGCGTCCAGCTTTGCCTGATTACCAGTCAGCTCGATCATCAGCGAGGTATCCGCTACGTCGACGATCTTTGCCCGGAAGATTTCAACGATGGCATTGATGGCAGGACGCGCATCCCGGTCCGCCTCTACCTTGACAAGAATCAGCTCACGGCAGACGGAAGCCTCTCCCGTCAATTGTTTCACTGACTTCACATCCTCCAGCTTATTTACCTGCTTTTCAATCTGTTCCAGTATAATGTCGTCCCCCGTCACAGATACTGTCATACGGGAAAATGCAGGGTTCTCTGTCTCGCCCACCGTCAGACTGTCAATGTTGTACCCGCGGCGGCTGAACAATCCCGTCACACGGCTGAGAACACCTGATGTATTATTAACTAAAATGGACAGAACTACTTTACTCATGAGCCCTTTCCCCCTTTTCCGACTATGCTGCATCTTATTGTAACAACATCACACTCCATTGTCAACTCTTGAAGATGAATTTCTTCAGGGCGGACTTATTGGCCGCCAGATCAGGAACAAGGCATTCTTCGCCATTGATGGACTGTGAAGTAAAGGCTCCCTCAATAGGAATGACAGACTGATGAAGCTCTGTTGTCCCCATCTGGATCACCGCCATCATATAAGTATAAATCTTCTTTTTCGATACATCTGTCGTAATATTCGGCATGACCACCTCAGCCAGTTTGAGGAGTTCCTCCGGCGAAAGGGCCTTGACCTTCTTAAGGATTGCCTGCATCGTCAGACGCTGACGCTCCGTGCGCCCATAATCATCGCCTTTTCCACTGGCTGTGTAGACCCCTGGAAGTTTGCCGTCCGCCTGTCTCTTTCCATGACGGATGCGGCAGTAGCCCAGCGCCTGATAGCCGTTGATGACCTGCTTGCCCACCTTGACATTCCGATATTTCTTCCTCTTGATATAATTTGTACTGTTCAGATGTTTCGCTTCAGATTCTGTCAGCGTAACCTCAATGCCGCCAAGCTCATCGATGACATTGACAAAGGCATCGAAATTCACCTCCGCATATCCATCCATACTGATGCCGAAGCTGTCTGCTATCGTCTCATAGAGGAGCTTGATTCCCCCAAAGGAATAGGCCGCATTCAATTTCCTGCCCCCATGTCCCGGAACCTGCACGTACATGTCCCGCATCAGGGATGTGATCTTGAGCTTATTGTGTTTCACATCCAGCGTAGCGATCATCATGGAATCTGAACGGCGGTCCACGTCCTTATCCTGTTCATCGTTGTTCTTGTCCGCCCCAACCAGAAGAATATTCACCACATCGGTGTCCTTATCCAGCTTATATCTTGACAGATCCACACTGGACAGGGTATCCTGGTCGTCATAGTTGATCAAATCCAGCATGGCATCCCCCCGATGCACTACGACAGCGGCGGCGCTTCCCATCGTCATAGACATGATCAGGCCAAGCACCAGCAGCACCCTTCCAATAATCTTTCCCCTGCTCTTTTTCTTTGTTTTTCCCATGATTTCCTCCATTCACTCACGCTTTTCTGGTCAGAGCAGAAAGAACAGTCCCACATTGCGCGTCAGTCCGCTCTTGGTAAATCCGTACTTCATCATATTCCAGCGTCTCATCATCCAGCCAGTCTCCCCCAGAGCGGCGAATTTCTGTGCCGTCTCCTTCTGCTGCGGCGTCATCCGTTCCCCAAACAAGGAAAGAAATGCCTCTCCCTGCCGGTAGGAGGACCGCAGTGCCTCCCTCTGGTGCCGGATTCCGGCAAGCCGGTTTCTCACATAACTGCCAAAGGAGCTGCCGCCGATCATGTTTCCACCGTGCTGGCGGTACCGGAGCGTGGGACGGTCCAGATAGACGACCCGTCCGAAGTGACTGCAGATCAGCGCCAGCCACCAGTCATGTACCCGTATCTCTTCCGGAATCTCCGTGAGATACGGAAGAATGGCACGGTTTACCATAGCCGTACAGCCAATAACCTTATTTTCCATGAAAAGGTGCCCAGTGTCAACCTTTTTTGTATCCAGATGGCTGATTTGGTGAAAACGGCCCCTCTCCTGTCCCGTCCCGGAATCAAAATTTATGGCATCGGTAAATACGAGAACCGGCTTGTCCAGACACTCCTTTTCCGCCCCTTTCATGGCACGGAGCGTCAGTTCCACCTTATCCCGGTCCCAGATATCATCCTGGTCACAGAGCATGATATATTCCGCATCACTGCGCCTTATCCCCTGGAGAAAGTTTCTGACATAACCCATATTTTCTTTGTTTCTATGGAGGGAAATCCGGGAATTCCCGCAAATATACCCTTCTATTATTTCACAGGTGCGGTCGGAGGACCCGTCGTCACACACTTCGATGGAAATATTTTGATAGGTCTGGGCCAGCAGTGAATCAAGCTGCTCCTCCAGATATTTTTCACCGTTATAAGACGCCATTACTATGTGAACTCTTTTTTCCATAATTACCTCAATTCCAATACGATGGATTCATTGAAAACCTCCGCCGGATCCCTCTGGGAAGCCTGTCATATTTTTTACCGAAACGATAGCCGAGAAATTTAAAACCGCTCTGAAAAACCAGATCCGGTATAAGATACCATTCCCCCCTGGAAATTAAATATTTCATCGTCTTCTTTACCAGCCGGATGCCCTCCGATTCTGACCGGATTCCGTCAAAGATTTCATGATACTGCCGCTGGGATACGGCCAGATCAAAATTGCGCCTAAACTGTTCCCGATACGTATACTTGTGGGCGTGCACTACCTGTGCCTCTGCCGCGTAAGCGATCTGATAACCCGCCTGTATCACCTTCGACGCCATAATCATATCCTCGTTAAAAATTGTGTGCAGAACGAATCCGCCCATCTGCTCATATACCTTCCTGCGGTACATGGCACAGACATTGGAACAGAAATACGTTTTGATCCCCAGCTCCGGCAGATCCTCTTTCGTCTTCGTACTGCTCTCCGGCGGATAATTAAACTCCCTCGTATAACGCTCGATCACACCCACTTTATCGTCCGGAAGCTGCCTTCCATAAGCGGTGGCGGTCTTCTCGTCCGCCTCCATCGCCTCAAGAAGCTTCTCGATCAGCATATTGTCCACAGGCACCGCATCCTGCGTCATAAAAAGCATATACTCCGCCTGTGACAGCGCCGCCCCCTGATTGCGGGTCCCGCCGTGGTCGAATTCTTTCTTTTCCAATGTTTTGACGACGCCGTGCTCCGCCCTTTCAAGGATTTCCCTGACCCGCTGGTCCTCCGCCGTGCCGGTCAGCGTCTGCATAAAGAATATATGCGCCGGCGGCACGGTCTGGGAATTGATCTTCTGGATCAGACGCTCCAGTTTCTCATCCGGTCGGTATACGGGTATGATCATATCGACATTTGCTCTCATCTATTCATCCTTTCCCAACAGCCGGTTCACCAGCTTCACTGCCTCCCTGGCATCCTCCGAATAACCGTCCGCACCAATCTCATCGGCAAAGCTCTGTGTCACCACAGCGCCGCCGATGACGATCTTCGCCCGGATCCCCTGGGCTCTCGCCAACTCCACTACATGTTTCATCTCCATCATCGTGGTAGTCATCAGTGCGGACAATCCGATTATGGCGGCATCCGTCTCCCTGGCCCGGTCTATGATCTCCTGGGTCTCCACATCCTTGCCAAGATCGATCACATGATATCCATAGTTCTTCAGCATCAGCACCACAAGGTTTTTCCCGATATCGTGGATATCCCCTTTCACCGTAGCCATGATAATGGTGTCAAGCTCTGCGTCCCCGCGCTCTGCCTCCAGAAGAGGTTCCAGATACGCCACCGCTTTTTCCATGGCTTCGGCACTGGCGATCAGCTGAGGAAGAAAATATTTTTTCTGCTCAAATAGTTCCCCCACATAATTGATGGCAGGAATCAGATGGGTATCGATAATCTCCGCCGGATGATCCCCTCTCTGCAGCTCCTGTTCCACCAGCTCCGTTATCGAGTCACCCTTACCCTTGATCACAGCCGTATAAAGGGGATGCCCCTCTGTCTGATGTGCCTGCTCCCTTATATCAGTACTGCTCACCGACAATGCTGACACACCATTGATATACCGGAGATCGGATTCCTCTTTGTTCAAAAGAAGATCGGATGCCAGTGCGGCATTCACTAGCAGCGCCTGGGAAGGGTTGGATATGGCCATGGTAAGCCCCTGTCCGATGGCAAGAGTTAGGAAAGCACTGTTGACGAACACTCTCTCGGGCAGACCAAAAGAGATATTGGATAGACCGCATACCGTTGCCAGACTCAGATCCTCCCGGCAGTAACGGATCGTCTCCAGCACCTCCAGGGCAGCTTTCTTATTTGCCCCGATGGTCGTCACCAGACCGTCCACGACAATATCGGATTCCGACATGCCGTGGGCGCGGGCCTCCTTCAGTATCGTCTGTATGATCTCCTTCTTTTCCGTCAGATCCTTTGGCAGTCCCGATTCGGACAGGGGAAGGAGAATAAACATGGCTCCGTATTTCTTCGCTGCCGGAATCAGTCTCTGGAATTTCTCCGGCTCCAGGGAGATGGAATTGATCAGGGCGCGGCCCGGATAGATCCGCAGCGCCTGTTCCACCACATCCACATAACTGGAATCGATGCTGAGTGGAACATCCACCGTCATAGTCAGTTCATCTATGGCACGCAGCATCATTTCTTTTTCATCAATGCCGTTCATCCCCATATTGACATCAAGAATCTCTGCTCCCTGAGCCACCTGCTCCTCTGCCATATCCAGCACCATATCCAGCCTGCCCTCCCGGAGTTCGGCCTGAAGTGCCTTTTTGCCTGTGGGATTGATCCGCTCACCTATGATCATAAAATTCCCGGAAAGACGGATGGGTGTCAGATTCCGCTCCGTCGTCAACGCCCGGACTGGCTTATTCCCCGGCAGGGAAAATGTCCTGGACGCCGTCTTTTCTTTCAGCAGCCGGATATACTCTGGCGTCGTCCCGCAGCATCCCCCCAGCACAGTGGCTCCGGCATCCACAATGTCCATCATGCATTCGGCAAACGTGCCGGCGTCCATATCATATACCGTCCTTCCATCCTCCAGCTGCGGCAGACCGGCATTGGGTTTCGTGACAATGGGAACCGTGGCGTATTCTGCCATCCTTTTCACTGCCTCCACCATCTGGTCCGGGCCGGCAGAGCAGTTGATCCCCACGGCGTCAGCACCCATTGCCTGCAGCACTACCATGGCCGTCTCCGGGTTTGTACCATACAATGTCCGTCCGTCCGGCTGATAGGTCAGCGTCACCATTACCGGAAGATCGCAGGTCTCCTTTACCGCAAGAAGCGCGGCACGGCATTCCTGCAGGCTCATCATTGTCTCTATGGCAAAACCGTCCACACCTGCCTCCGCCAGAAGAGCCGCCTGTTTCTTATATACCTTCACCAGCTCCTCAAAGGGAAAGCTCCCCACCGGCTCCAGCTGTATACCCGTCATGGAGATATCCCCCAGCAGATAGATCCTGCGGTCCGTCCCGCTCTGCCGCACCGCCTCCTTCGTCAGACCCACAAGACGGCGGATCAGTTCTTCCTGGCGGTCCTCCAAACCGTATTCCGACAGCTTTATGCTGGTACTGGTAAAGGTGGGCGTATAGAGCACATCCGATCCCGCCAGTATATATTGTTTCTGAAGATCAATAAAAATATCCGGATGCTCCGTGATCCACAGCTCCGGGCAGTCACCGCTCTGCATGCCCGCCCGCTGAAGATTGGAACCGGTGGCACCGTCTAATATAACAAATCCCTGGGTTAAAAATTGTCTGAAATCCATGTTTTTCTCCATTCGCACAAATATTTTTTGTGAATAGAGCAAGGTACCGCAAGCGGTGCCTTGCGAGAAACTACATGATGAGTTTTTTTCGAATCCGTAGTTTCATTCACACTTACCTCCACTGCACTAATGGAAACATCATACCACGAAAATAAAATTATGGCAAACGCTTAATAAATTCCTTTCCCATATCGCACTGGCAGGAAAAACCCAGTTGTTTCAGTGTTTTCGACAGTGCTGTCAGCATCTGCGCCACATCCTCTATATTGGCATTATTGCCCATATGCCCCAGTCGGATCACCCTGCCGGCCAGGACGCCAAAACTGCCGGAGATCAGTATTCCATGCTCTTCTTTCATTGTCTGGATGATATCACTATCACGGATTCCTTCCGGCACACGGATCACGGTTACGGTAGCGGCATCCCCATTGTCCAGATACAGGGAAAGCCCAGCCTCCTTTACCGTATCCCGGACGGCGGCGGCGATCCGGTGATGGCGGCGGATCCGGTCCGTATCCTCCCGGACGAGGCGCACCGCTTCCGCCAGGCCATAGATATCGCTGACAGGCATCGTATAAGGAAACCACTTCTCACGATAATAATCCAGGAAGGTCAGAAGACTGCAATAAAACGAGGCCACCGGGGTTTTCCGGTTCCGCATGGCATAAACCGCCTCAGGACTTACCGCCACAAAGGCCAGTCCGGGCGGAGCAGAAAGCGCCTTCTGGGATCCTCCGCATATTATGTCAATTTTCCATTCATCCACATGCACCTCTTCCCCAAACATGGCGGCCACGGAGTCCACCACAGTGAGAATGCCATATTCCTTTAACATCGGGCAGAGAAGGCCAATGTCATTTAATACTCCGCTGGGTGTATCGCAATGCACTACTGTGGCATATTTAAAATCGTGGTCCCCTTCCAGGAATTCCCGGAGGGCCTCTGCCTCCACGGGCCGGTGGTAATCCACCGTATACAGAACGGGATCGCCGCCATAGATCTTTACAAAGTCAGCAAATCCCCTGCCAAAGATACCATTGTCGATCACCAGCACACGGTCTCCGGGTTCCGTCAGGGAGGCGCACGCCGCCTCAAGGGAAAGGATTCCCTCCCCGCCGAGGATAAATACCTCGTTTCTAGTGTCCAGAAGCCCGGCAAGCTCCGTACAGACCCTATGGTATTCTTCGCAGAAATCCGGATCCACATCTGGATTGACAAATTCTCTGCTCCGGGCCTGCAGCACGGAAGGAGCTGTCATGGTAGGCCCCGGCGTCATCATTTTATACATTTTCCAGCCCTCCATTCAGGTTTTTCATAACAGGCTTCACCACCAGAATAACAGGCACAGCTAACACGGCGCCTGTCAGGATCTGGATGATATTTCCCGGCATATTCAAAGCGGGAGCCGCCATATTCTGATAGATAAAAACGGCCTCAAAGAGATAATATCCCACCAGCTTGATGGCGAGCACCGCCACGATGGCAGCAAGCAAACGCACAAGGGTTGGTTTCCGATCCACGATCCGGCCAAACACAAGTCCCATGATCCCCACCACAATCAGTGTCGCCGGCGCATAGACCGTCCATCCTGTCAAAAGGTCAGACATACACATACCCAGCCCGCCACTGACAGCTCCTGTCCTTCCGCCGAAAAAAGCCGCGGCAAAAAACAGCGGTACATTTCCGATATGCACCATCCCTCCCTCTGTGGGAAATATCCTTATCTGGATAAACATGGTGAAGAGACAGATCAGTGCGGTAAATACTGCACATACCGCAAGCTTATCCACCCTCTTCTTCCCGGCAGGACCAATCTGGATCCCCGTACCTGCTGCATCACTTGTTTTTTGTTGATTCATAATAAGATCACCTCCGTTGAGGTACATCATACACAAAAACTGGCAGTATTAAAACTGCCAGTTTAGCATTTTTTCACCATGCCAGATTGTCCCAGATCCGTCAGCCGTCCCGCTCCAGCGATGTTTTCCAACCGCTCCGCAAAAGCTCCGGCCGCCCTTCCAGATGGGCAAAATCATTAAACCGTTCCAGTATAAAGAAATCCCTTTCCGCATCATAGACCACCTCGGTGAGGCTTGTATTCTCCATATCAATGGCAAATTTCAATTTATGCCTCTGGTGAGTCCCTGTGGTCTCTGCACACACAGACCGGATCACTCCCCCATGTGTGACAACGGCTATCCGGTTTTCCGGCTCCCGGCAGAGCGCACGCAGACGGGGCATAACCCTCCTTACCACATCCGCTCCGCACTCCCCCCCATCCGGGTAGGGCAGATCATCCGTGTGCAGCCACCGCTTTTTTCTAAAATCCTGATACATGTCCCGGATCACCTCATCCGTTCTCCCGGTAAACCCGCCGAAATCAATCTCCTGTATGTCCGGCAGTACTTCACAGGAAACGCCAAGACTCCCGTTTATGATCTGCGCCGTCTCCCGTGCCCGGAGCAGCTCGGAGCAGTACAGCTTCTCAATACCATAGGCGGCAAGCCGCTTTCCAAGAAGAGCCGCCTGCTCTCTCCCTGTTTCATCCAGCGCCACATCCACATTGCAGAGCTTACTGCACTGTCGTCCGTGGCGGATCAGAAATATCTCTTTCATTGGTTCCTCCATTCCTTATTTTCCTCAAGTCCTCTGTGGGCATCAAATTCCCGGTGCAGGGCGGCTTCATACCGCCTTCCAATATCCACGCGGCAGCCAGGTAACTCAATCCTTCTCTCCCTGTAATCGATCCGTTCTATAAAGTTACGGTTTACCAATACGCATCGGTGGCACTGTACAAATACGCCGCCATGGTCTTCCAGACACTGTTTCAACGACAGATAGGGGATTTCCAGCACACCATTCCGGGTATGGATCATCACAGAGCGGTTCGCGCTTTCCAGATACAGAATATCATTGACACAGATTTCCTTTGCCGACCCTCGGATCCGTACCCGCATCCAGTTCTCCTTCTTTTCCGTATACAGCTGGACCAGAAACGGATAGAGGATCCGGACGAACTCCTTAGGATGGATCGGTTTCACCAGATAGTCATAACAGTGATATTCATAAAATGCCATTTCCTCGTACCGCCGGTCAGCCGCCACAAACACCATCGGCGTCAGATGATATGCCGGCATTCCCCTGACAAGGGATGCCACAGAAAGACCACTCTTTTCCCCATTTTCAAAATGAATCAAAATCATCCGGTAATGATCCCTTTCCAGCCGGCGGGCTGCCTGCTCCAGATCAGCGGCAAAATCCAGCCAGCGGGACTGTCCTGCCGAATCCGGCATGATCTGACGGTTTTTCTGATAGACCAGGATTCCGCCCATCTTCTATTCCTCCTTCTCCGACAACTGGTTCTTGCAATAATCCAGAAGTTCACAGACCAGCGTATCCCGGTCGGAATAGTTCCCGGGCAGATACCGCAGCCCCCGGCTGGGATTTCCTGTCAGAATGTATAACGGATCCACCTGTAGTTTCGAGTACAATAGCATCAGCTTCTTCACATCCAGTCCATATACGCCTCGTTCAATCTTGCGGTAATGGCCGTCGCTGATCTCGAGTACATCCGCCATATCCGGATAATCCATGCCCAAATCCCTGCGGATTCGTTTCAGCCGTTTTCCAATCAGTTCATTTTCCACATAAACCATAGACTTCCTCCTTCCCGTACATCCACTTATATCATACCAATTCCGGGCAAAAAAAGAAAGTTCGCCCCGCGGCTTTTTTTCAGCGCGGTGCGATATCATGCGATTTTACATGTATTTCAAAGAAATATTTTTTCTGTTTTCCGATTTCTTTAACCACTGTGATAGTTGAGCATCCAGGAATAATAACTACTATAGAATGTTGAGTTGCTTTTTAAATATTTTTAAAATAGAAAAAAGGAAGATAATGAGTAAGAGAGGACAGGTTCTATCATGACAAACGACAGTTTCTTATACCATATCGGACTGACTGTCCGTAAATATCGTATTGTAGCGGGAATTAGCCAGGAAGAACTGAGTGCCCGTATCGACTGCGATAAAAATACTATAGGTAAAATTGAGCGGGGCGAGACGGATGTAAAAATATCTACCCTGGACCGTCTGACAAACGGGCTTGGCATCTCCTGCAGCCGCCTCATCCGCGAATCTGAAAATCCTGTTTCCGATTCCTTCGCCGCCTCCATCGAATACGATTTCCTGCGGCTTTTCCAATACTGCCGCCAGCTCTCCCCGGAGCAGTTCAATAATCTATGTAATACGGCCCATCTCTATGCGAAAAGCAATCAGATAAAGCAGATCCGGAGAGATACCGTATGACTGACGGCGGCAGGAGAAGCTGGTTCAATCCCAAGCCATAGAATCACCCCTGGCCCGAAAGAACCTTATCCAGTACATCTGCCAAAGGAGCGGCGGCATTCTTTGCCTCCGCTACCGTATTATTTTCGTTCCCCAGCTCGATCAGCAGGGAACGGCTCTCCAGGTGCAGATTGTACCGGTAACCCTTGAGGTAAATCGGTTTGGTAAATCCGTCATAATATTCCATGGCCTTACACTTCAGCTGAAGGCTGAAAGCAAGATTTCCCTGAAGGTTTGGGTTATACAGATAATCGATAGGACCGGAACGGTTCCGGCTCAACCCGTTAAAAAACATTACGATGGCGCTCTGTCTGCCATTGATCGTTGTATAGGTATGCTTCCCTTTTCCTACCGAATCACGGTGAAGATCGATCATTACCCGGATATCCGGATTTTCCCTCCGAATTTTCTGAATGCCTTCCAGCGCTGCGTTATAGGCAAG
This sequence comes from Eubacteriaceae bacterium, assembly GCA_910574015.1. Taxonomy (GTDB): domain Bacteria; phylum Bacillota; class Clostridia; order Lachnospirales; family Lachnospiraceae; genus Eubacterium_F. The sequence continues at coordinate 69,185 of CAJSYQ010000001.1, forward strand.
GCTTCTCTCCAGCCTGCCGTCGATCCAGTCATAACGCGTCTTGTCATGATATACCCCATATCCCCTCTTCTCCAGTTCCTTTGCCAGCTCCGTACCGACGCCCACAATGGAATCCTCCAGTTTATCGGAACTGTCTGTAAATCGCTCGGACGCCCCGTGGGTATGATAGATAAGGATCTGCTTCTTTCCTTTCTTTTTGGGAAGTTTTAGATCTGTCTCCAAAAGTTTTTTGACATCAAACAGATTCTTTTTTACGGATGTAGTATTGTCAATAATATAAAATTTGCTCCAGAGATAGCTTGTGTCCAAGGTGCTGCGCAGCTTCTCCACCGCGGCATTGGGTTTGCGGACGCCCTGCACCTGCAGCACGCTCCCCGCCTTCGCCATGGCCTCCTCACTCTCACCGCTGTACACGTCTCCCATAATCTGATTCCCTTTGCTGCTGTCCACTCCCCCGCTCTTTTTCTGATTTTCTGCCAACACAAGCTCCTGCTCGCTCTCCCTGCCCGGGTAGAAATACTCCTTCCCTCCCAGCATTTCCAAAACCATTTCATTGGCAGCATAGCCGTCTGCATGTCCCCCCAGGGAGCTTGTCAACAGCATCCAGCCGGCATCCTCTATCCCCTTAACTGCAGGCACCTCTTTCATTCCTAATAAAGCAATGGCAAAACATATGCCGCCAATTCCGCCCAGTATTCTGAATGCTGTTTTTTTCATGAATTCCCATTTCCCCTTTGCCGATGATTTGCCACATGCTATATATATGCCTTCCCATCCGTCAATATCCCTTTTTCTGAAAACAGTGATTTAGCACCCGGGCCAGATCCCTGCTGATACGGGCAACGGATTCATCAATGTTTTTGGGCGTCACCATGATACTCCCTGTCTCCTCTGTGAGAACTTCCTTTAAAAACTGTTCAATCTCGTTTTCCGAGTATCCCTGCTTCTCCAATACGCTCTCCAGATGATCCCCGATGATGGTCTCCGCATCCACCACAGTGGGAACACCAATGGCCACCACTGGCACGCCCAGAGTCTCCCTGGTAAGCTCCCGACGGCGGTTCCCCACACCCGCCCCCGGTGCGATACCGGTATCGGTGATCTGCACGGTGGTACACAGTCTCTTAACACTGCGGGAGGCAAGAGCGTCCACCACGATAACCAGATCCGGCTTTGTCTTGCGGATCACACTCTCCAGTATCTCACTTGTCTCCATGCCGGTCTGTGCCATAACTCCCGGAGCGATGGCACTGACACAGCCATAGTCATTCTGCTCCATAAATTCCTCGCCCAATTCCTGGCGCAGATGTCTGGTGATAAACAGGTGGTCCGTCATCTTCGGGCCGACGGAATCCGATGTCACCTCCCGGTTTCCAAGGCCCACAATAAGCACACATTTCTGCCTCATGTCCTGTATCATTTTCTCCAGCTGTTCACATATACACAGCAGCAGCGGCTCCCGATCCGCTTCATTATCCAAAAAGAGACTGGATTCAATCGTAATATAAGTCCCCTTCGGCTTCTTCATCGCCCGGCTGCCCGCATCATCCCGGATCTTCACCATGGTGATCTCCGCCTGTCCGTCCACACAGCTCTTCTTCTCCAGTACCACCCCCTGTACTTCAACATGATTGCGGGGAAAGCTCTCCCTGGCCTCCAGTGCCAGATCCGTCCTTTTTTCTGACATCCTCTCTCACATCCTCTCGTTAAAACGCAGCATTGTCTGTATTCAGTATGTGCAGAAAGAAATTATTTTATCGCAGGGAATCTGAAAAAAACCACTTGACACGAAACACAATATGTACTATGATAAACAGGTATGTTTGTGCTGACGTTCCGTGTCCGGACAGCACATTGTAATATTGAACCAAATACGATGGAGGTGCTAGAATTGGCAAATATCAAATCTGCAAAAAAAAGAATCCTTGTCTCTGAAAAGAAGGCTGCAAGAAATAAGTCGATCCGTTCCAGAGTGAAGACGGCGATCAAAAAAGTAGACGCTGCAATCAAGGCAAATGACAAGGCAGCTGCACAGACCGCTCTGAAAGCCGCTATTTCAGAACTTGACAGCGCTACCAGAAAGGGTATCTATCACAAGAATACCTGTGCAAGAAAAGTTTCCAGATTAACCGTTGCAGTAAACAAACTGTAAGAAATCTGCATGTAGAGGGCAGTCGTACTGCAACTACAATTCTACCCGTCGAATATTATAGATCAGATTACTGACTAGGCGATACCTGTTTCGGTGTCGCCTTTTATTTTACTCCCAATAAGCAGAAAAAGTCAAGAAATATAACAGTTTTTGACATTGTTGTTTCATGCCATATATAGTAAAATAGGAATATTAAAAAACATAATTAACACTATATCATGAAAGGAGCATGAACATATGCGCAAAAACAAATTACTAGCCGGAATCCTTGCCGCAGCACTCGTTGTGACATCATTCCCGGCTTCTCTGCTCCCGGCTGACAAGGCAGGGGCGGCAGAGACTGTGACACCGGTGGAAACTACGATTCCAAAAACCGAAGTCTCCAACCCAATCCTTCCGGAAGGCAGCGAGGGCCTTCTTCCTTACGGGGGCGATCCTTCCGTACTGATCGATGGAGATACCCTCTATCTGTATACCGGCCGGGATTCCTCCAAGAGCGAGGGCTATTATATGCTGGACTGGCAGTGCTATTCCACCAAAGATCTGAAAACATGGAAAAACGAGGGCGTGATCATGAGCGCCGACAAAAATTCCATCACCTGGGCAAAGACCGGCACCGACGCCTGGGCAGGTCAGATCGAGAAGTACAATAACAAATACTATTTCTATTACTGTACCTGGGATGCAACATCAGAAGGCCAGCAGTCCATCGGCGTGGCCGTGGCAGACAAGCCGACAGGACCCTTTACGGATATCGGCAAGCCGCTGGTAAAGGGAACTACTACCAACAACACATCCGGCAGCTGGAGCAATTTTAACGATATCGATCCTACTGTATGGGTGGAAACAGATGAACAGGGCGTGGAACACCGTTATCTCTGCTGGGGTAACAATAAGCTCTTTATCTGTGAATTAAATGAAGATATGATCTCCATTAAAGATGTGAATAAAGACGGAGCAATCACATTTGGAGTTCAGACTGACGGAGCAGATTCAAAAACAGCAGATATTATTGAAAAAAATGTTGCTGGTATGAATTTCACTGAGGCGCCATGGATCTACCGCCGGAAAGATGCGGAGGGAAAACCCACGGGACAATATTATATTTTCTATGCCCGCAACTGGCGGGAAGAGATGGCATATGCCACCACCGATGACCTGATGGACGGCAAGCTTACCTACGGCGGTCAGTTAATGCCCCCTACCGCCACCTCAAATACAAACCATCCGGCCGTATTTGACTGGAAAGGAAAAACTTATTTTATATATCACAATGGCTCCCTGGCGGGAGGAAGCGGTTACCGCCGTACCCCCTGCATTACAGAGCTGCATTTCAATGAGGACGGAAGCATTCCGGCCATCCCGGAAACTGCCATCGGTATCTGTGAAAGTGAACCCTATAAGCTGTACAATAATAACGCTCTGATCTCCCACCGCAATTTCGTAAATTCCTCTGCGGATGCGCAGTACCCTTATACGAATATAACCGTGGGTAATTTTGCAGATCCGGATGCAGAGGATGCAGAATGGGCCATCGTAAATGGAAAATCAATTCCTGCAGACGGAAATAAGGATGCCTATGTATCCATCCAGTCCAATAATAAGCCCGGCTTATATCTGACGGCTAACGATAATAATATCGTTACTCTCGCACAGGATGTCAAATACACCGTGACATCCGATAAAATCTCTGCCGATGCAGAAACGGCAAAGGCTCAGACCTTCCGTACCGTAAAGGGTCTTGACGGTACAGAGAACACCGTTTCTTTTGAAAGTGTATTAAAGCCCGGCAGCTTCCTTGCACTTCGGGGCGGACAGCTGGTTCTTTCTGACGGCTCCAACGCTGCGGCAGCTACCTTTGCCTTCACCGGTGAAGCAGCCGTTCCGGCCACCGGTTCCGGTGTGGATGCAAGTATTGAAGCTCTCACCGCGGGGGACTATAAAGTAGAGACCAGCGGCGACACTTACTCCATGACCGTTCCCTTTGAGACGAATACGGTTATCGTTGACTTCAAGCTGAAGGACAAACTGGCCTATGCCATGGTTGACGATGTAAGAACACTCAGCACAGATACGGTATATATTCCCTTATCGGGCATGATAACAGAGAAACCAATGACCGTTTTTGCCGCTGACGGCAAGACAAAAAAAGAATACACGATAAAAATAACAAGATCCAAACCTGCCAACTCCGTTCCGGTCTATAACACAGAACTGTTCAAGACCTTTACCTTTGACGACCAGACAAATGGCGCGGCAGCCGTAACAAAAGCATTTCCACCTGCTGCTGTAACGGATCCTTCCTATAGCTATGTAGAAGGGAAAAATGGAAAAGCGATACATTTGAACGGCAGCTATGGATTGAAACTCTGCGATGCTGCAGGTCTTGGATCAAATTATTCCATCTCCTACTGGATGAAACCAGATTCCATCAAAACAAATGTGGATCCTACCCTTGCCGCAGGTCTCTTCAGCCCGGAATACTGGCTGAACCTGACATTTGGAAGGGCCATCTGGTCCAAAGCGAATAATGTCTACATCGATGATGCAGGAACAGTGGCATATAAAGAAAATGAGTGGCAGCATGTAACATTGACAGTAGAGGGTTCATCTGCTAAACTTTATGTAAATGGAGAGATGACAAATCAGGGCACCGTTGCATCGGATATTATGAAACAGAACGGCGCTGTCATCTATTTTGGTGTCAACGCATGGGATGCCTACTTCGAAGGGGCTCTGGACGAGGTTGCTATCTTTAACCGCATCCTGTCCGCCGATGAAATCCAGTCCATCGCCTATGAAGCAACCGATGTAACTACCATCGGCGCCACCAAGGATCCAAACGCACCGGCGAATCCTTCACCAGTACCTCCCACAATGGCTCCTCCGACGAATTCTCCGGTTCCGTCACCTTCTACTGACACTGCTTCTGTTAAAAAAGTGACAGTAAAAGCTGCCGAACAGAAACCGGGAACAAAAACGGTATATTTGAAGAAAGGCGGGAAGGTAACACTGTCTGCCACAGTGACGGGAACAGGAAAATTCAGCAAATCCGTTACCTGGAAATCTTCTAAAACAAAGGTTGCCACCGTATCCTCCAAAGGCGTTGTCAAAGCGAAAGCTGCTGGTACTGCCAAGATTACGGCAGTCTCTAAAACCGACAAGGCAAAGAAGGCTTCCATTACAGTGAAAGTCTCCAAAAAGGCAGTGAAAAACAAAAAGCTGAAATTGAAGGCCTCCAAGAAGAGTCTGAAAAAAGGCAAGACCTATACCGTAGGCATTAAGGCCATCACAAAGAAAACAACAGATGCCGTAACCTTTAAGAGTAACAAGAAGGCAACTGTCTCTGTGGATAAATTCGGCGTCGTTAAGGCAAAGAAAAAGGGCAAGGCCGTAATTACCGTGAAATGTGGTAAAAAGAAAGCCAAGCTCACCATTACAGTAAAATAATATCTGGAAAATGGGGGGACACAAGTGAAAAAACAGAATTACCTTTCCTGGGATCAGTATTTTATGGGAATCGCCATGCTCTCTTCTATGAGGAGCAAGGATCCCAATACAAGCGTTGGAGCCTGCATCGTGGGCAATGACAACAAAATACTCTCTGTGGGCTACAATGGAATGCCCCAGGGCTGCTCCGATGATGAATATCCCTGGGAACGTGATGCGGAAGATCCCCTTGACACCAAATATCTATTTGTCTGTCATGCGGAGCTGAATGCCCTCCTGAATTATACGGGAACCAACCTGAGCGGTTCCCGTATCTACACAACACTCTTCCCCTGTAACGAGTGCACGAAAGCACTCATTCAGTCCGGGATCAAAGAGGTTGTCTATATGGAAGACAAATATCAGGACACCCCTTCTGTCATGGCAGCCAAGCGCATGATGAAATCTGCCGGTATCCTGTATCGGCAATATGAAGGTAATGGAAATGATATTGAACTTTCCCTATAAAATCCCAGATATGTATTATTATATTCAAAAATCTCCCGGCATTTGTCCGGGAGGTTTTGTTTGCAAAAGGAGAATCTAACGTATGAATTTTCAAAAACTGGAACAGAATATAGTGGATATCGTTACAGAACAACAGTTAAAACTGGGATACCGGCAGGAAAAGGTACGGATCTACTATCCCCTCCTGTCCCTGAACCGGCTTCTCGGCACAGATCATGATGTCGCCCGGATGAAAACTGCTCTGGCGGCCTTCCGTGACAGAATAAAGGACCGGTACGGTGAAATCGGCATTACGGAGGACAACGGCCGTTTCTGTATCCTGCTTCCCCCTGTGGGAAATGCATACATTCACCAGTGCGGTGCAGATCATGCCTTTCTGGAGGAACTGATCCACAGAACCGGAAGGCACGGCTGCCAGATTGAGGAAGTACTTGATCTGTTCCGCACCTACCATGCCCATATTGAGAAGACAGACCATGGAGAATTTGATTACCTGGCCTATTTTGAGAATGGAGAGCCGGATCACTTCCGCTACTGCCTGACAGAGGAGCATGACCATGTGATCTATCATCGGTTCACACCGGAAGACTACCTGGATTTCACCCTATAATATGCCTCCACACCTTTTTTTAGACGGGCGAGGCCATCCTGTACCCGGTCCCTCTGACATGCGATATTCATCCGCACAAACTGCCGGCCGTCACCGCCGAATTCCTCCCCCTGGGAGAGATACAGCCCGGTTTCCTTTCTGAGAAAACGGGCGAATTCCGTTGTGTCACCAGGCAGCCGTCCGCAGTGGATCCAGAGAAGATACGTGGCATCGGTGGAAACGACCCGCAGCTCTGGCAGCTCCTCCTCCAGGAAACGGACTACCAGCTCTTTGTTCTCCTGAAGATACCTCCGCAGCGCGTCCAGCCAGTCCTTTCCCCTGGTAAAAGCCGCAATGGCTGCCGTCACGGCAAAGACATTCGGTTCCGCTGCCTCATCGGTATTCAACGCCCGCCACATCTTATGGCGCAGCACCGGATTGGGAACGATCACAGCCGCCGTCTGCAGTCCCGCCAGATTAAATGTCTTTGTGGGAGCCACACAGCTGATACTGATTCTGGCACAAGTCTCGGATACAGAGGAAAAAGGAATGTACTCCAGTCCCGGAGCCGTCAGATCACCGTGAATCTCATCGGAAATAACGGTTACATGGTTCGCCTCACATAATTCACCGATCCGGGCCAGCGTCTCCCGATCCCATATTTTCCCCGCAGGATTCTGTGGATTGCACAGGATCATCAGGGTGGTCTGGGGATCCGCCAGCTTCTCCTCCAGATCCCCAAAATCCATATGATACTCCTGTCCGTCATAGATCAGCCGGTTTTCCAGGACATTTCTGCCATTGTTGCGGATGCAGTTAAAGAAGATGCCGTACACCGGAGTCTGTATCAAAACGTTTTCCCCCGGAGTGGTAAGCTTGCGCACCGCACTGGACAGCGCCGGCACCACACCGGTACAAAATATCAGCCACTCCTTCTGAACCGTCAGATGATGGCGGACCTCCCACCAGTCCATATAAGCGCGATACCATTCTTCCGGCATCACCGTATAACCATATATGCCCTGTGCCGCCCTCTCCTTCACTGCATCAATGATCTCTGGTGCCGTCTGAAAATCCATATCGGCCACCCACATGGGCAGTTCGTTCTCCTCCACATCCCACTTCAGGGAACAAGTGCCCCTGCGGTCTGTGTCCTGGTCAAAATTATACATCATATCCTTCACGGCCTCCTGTATCTATTTTTCTTCCGCGTCCCTGCAGACAATCTTTGTCCTGGACGGATCGATCCGGTCACGGTTCAGTATCAGCTCGCCGATATGCTCTGCCCGGATGATGCCCCCCGCCGGATCCATAACGCTGTCAATGGTATTGGTAATATCCGCCTCCACGGTTGAGTACTCAAAGGCCAGTGTCGTATTCAGCAGCTTGCAGTCCTTCATCACAAGATTCTCGATATAACACATTCCCTGCAGGCTCTCCACCGTGCAGTGGATCAGTGTGAGATTTTTCGCATTCCAGCCCAGATATTCCCCGGATATAAAGGAGTCGTATACCGTGACATTCTCCGTATTCCAGAAAGCATCCCTGGAAATCAGCTTTGAATTGCGGATCTCTACATTTTTTGCCCCGTCAAAGGAATAATTTCCGGTAAGAGTAAGCCCGTCAATGCTCATATCCGTGCTGTTCATGGCAAAGTAATCACCTCTGGCTGTCACGTTCTCCATTATCACATGCCGGCAGTGCCAAAGAGTCTCCTCCGCACGGGAAAGAGTGACGTTTCTCATCTGCAGTTCATCACACCGCCGGAAGTTTTTAGGGGCGTCTACCACACAATCACGGATTCTGATATCATCGGTATACCATACGCCGGCACGCGCCATCTCAAACCATACACAATCTCTCATCTGTATATTTTTGCTGTACCAGAGAGGATATTTCCACTGAAACAGACAGTGATCCAGTTCAATGTTCCGGCTCTCTTTCAGGGGGGATTCCCCATCCGCGAAGGTACTGTCAATAATGAGCGTATCCGCCGCCTTAAATAACGCCCGCTCTCCTGTCAGGAATTCCTGTCTTATCTCCTTTTTCACATCCATCTTACACCTTTCCTCACTCTATCTTCAATATCAGTTCCAGTATCCTCTTGCCACAGTCTTCCATCTCCTGACGGGTGAGAAGGCCATTTTCTACCGCCTCCAGAAGCCGTTCCGGAAATCCGCAGGCCATCTTTAGGTCGTTTCCTGCCAAGACCTCCTTATAATGCTCTCCCAGCGTCCACCAGTCCGAGGTGACCATGCCTTCAAAGCCCCACTCGCCGCGGAGAATGCCATCGATAAGCTCCCGGTTCTCCGATGCCCGGCGGCCGTTTATAATATTATATGCGGTCATAATGCACCAGGGTTCCGCTGTTTTTACTATGATCTCAAATGCCTTCAGATAGATTTCCCGCGCCGCCCGCTCTGACACCCGGGAATCACTGTTTTTGCGGTTCGTCTCCTTGTTATTCAGGGCAAAATGCTTCACTGTGGCAGCGATATGCTGTGACTGGATCCCCCTGACCATAGCTGCAGCCATGGTTCCCGTAAGGAACGGATCCTCCGAGTAATACTCAAAGTTTCTCCCACAGAGGGGACTTCTATGTATATTTACCGCCGGAGTGAGCCAGACCGATATATTGTTTTCCTTAACCTCCCTGGCTCCTGCCTCGCCCACCGCATAGACCAGCTCTGGGTTCCACGTACAGGCAAGCAGTGTGGAGCATGGCCATGCCGTAGTATGAACGCCGCACTGTGGTTCGATCCTGAGACCGGCCGGGCCATCTGCCGTCATAATATTGGGAATGCCGTATTCCGGCATATTCCCGATCCCAAAGGTATTGGCCGTGCCAGTATTGGGCTGGCCTCCCAGCAGATGCGCCAGTTCCTCATCCGTGAGCTGACGGATAAAATCCTCTGTTGACAGCTTGCCCGCCGCCACTTCGGTAAAAGGACGAATTCCCTCCTTATACCGCCAGCTCCAGAGCAGCACGCCCTTTACACTCCGGTACGCCGGGGTAAGCCCGTCCACCGGTTCCTTAGGCATATGCTCCAGACCGCATTTATCAGGATTCCGTGTCTCCCCCTGTGGCAGGTCTTCAAAGCTGCCGTCCGACAGCATCCGGTGTTTCAAGGAGACCGGTGCCAGCTGTGATGTCAGCTGTTCCACGATCCGGTTCTCATCCACCTCGTACTCAAAGTCCAGCTTCTTCACATCTCTTACCGAAGTGCCGGCATAGAAACAGTATCTGCCCGCCTCAAGCACCCAGGCAGAGGCGCAGACCTTCCCCAGATCATCATAGGACGCCATGGAACTGACAGGAAACTCCAGCGTCAGAAGCTCGGTCTCTCCTCTCTTTAACAGGCGTGTCTTCTGAAATGCCGCCAGACTTTTGGCCGGTTTGCCAAGAAGCCCCGCTGGTGCGCCGGTATAGATCTGGATCACTTCCTTCCCTTCCCTGTCCCCGGTATTTGTCACCTGTATCCTAAACCGCAGCCTGCCATCCCTCTCTGCTGCAGAGATAACCTCCCACTCAAATTCCGTATAGGACAGACCAAAGCCAAAGGGATAATTTACCTTGTCATATGCATCCGGTATCGTCTCAAAATACCGGTATCCCACATAGATATCCTCAGTATAATCAACATAGGCGTCCGACTCATGAAAATTATAAGAAGACGGATAATCCTCCAGGCGTCTGGCAAAGGTATCCGATAATTTACCCGACGGACTGCCGATGCCGCAGAGCAGCTCCGCCATGGCATTACCTCCCTCTATCCCGTCCTGCCAGGCCATCAGGACGGACTGGATCCCCTCATCCCCCTTAAACCAATCTGTATCTATCATACCACCCACATTCATTACCACAACGATCCGCCCAAAATACTGCTTCACCTTCTGGACCATGGCACGCTCGGCATGGGTCAGATAAAAATCTCCGTCTTCAAAGATGCTCTCCTCTTTCCCATCCTTGTCATAACTGCTCTTGCGATCCCATCCCTCGCCAGAAAAACGGCAGATGGCGATCACCGCCGTGTCGGCAAAATTCCTGGCATCCCGGCACAGCTCGTCCGGCAGCTCCGGCTCCACAGTCATACCTGGCTCCGTTCCCTTTGCATACTGATGCTTTACATTTTTCCGATAAAAATCAGCCAGCTCCTCAAAAACGCTCACCCGGTCACCCAGGTTTTTCATGCCCTCGTACAGGTTCACCGTATATTCCACTGTCACATCCCCGCTGCCGCCGCCTCCTTTGACATAATCCACACATGCTTTGCCAAAGAGGGCAACCCTGGAGCCCTTTGCCAGCGGAAGCAGACCACCTTGATTTTTCAGAAGAACCATGCCCTCCTTCGCCGCCTCTTTCGATAACCTCCTGTGCTCCTCACATGCCGTCACTCTCTGCCCGTCCTTCCCCAGCGGAAGGTTGGGCTGGTAGCTTGCTCTCTGCCATTTGTTCATTTTCTGCCCTCTCCTTTTCATCTAAAATTAGCGTCGTTGAGCTAATTCTACCACTCCTGTTCCCCGTTTGCAACTTTATTTTAGCAGCACCCTAGCCAACCCATTCGTTCCCCTGATATTCTTCTATGATATCCCGGATGCCCGCTCCATTTTCCAATAACTCCACCAGCATTTCCCTGGCCAGTTCAAACATTCGGAACAGTTCACATTTTCCTGCTGCATCCGAGTAAACCTTCCAGTATCCCGCATAAAGGGGATTCTTTCCTTTATGCAGGATAAATCCCTTCACATCTTCGATGGGATAGCCAAGGATCAGGCCGAGTTCATGGGGAAACTCTCTGTCTCCCTTACAATAGGCCCGGTACCGGCTGCGAAAAACCGGTAAAATGTTCTTCATCCCGGCCGGCGTATAGTCCATCTTAGCAAAGAATTCCCTCACCTCCTCCCGATCCAGGTAATCAGAAAGTATGTGGCTGCGATACAGCAGAATCACGGCCCTGGCCTCCGTTACATACAGCACATAATAACAGATTCCGCTCTCCCATAATAAACTATGGATCCGTTTCAGATTTTCTCTGCCGATAATAAACAGGCTGGACATTCGGAGTCCTACGATCAGCGGCGCGCACTGCAGGACAATCTGGTTCTCAATTTTTCCTGCGTCCATCCGACATATCATCTCTCGTACTTCCCCGCTCATCTTTTTTCCCATGCCGTAAACCTCCTGTGCCAACACTACATCCGATAACCTTATCCATTCACAATATCTAGTTTAAATACTTTCCGGAAAAAAATACATTACAAAAGGTGCTGTCCATACAGACAGCACCCTGGATTTCTAATGTATATATACCAGTTCCCGGTATTTCAGCATACTGTAGATCTTTTCCGCATCCGCCGGATGAAGATTCAGGCACCCGTGGGAACCGATGGTTTTATATAAATCCTTATTCCAGCGGTGCCAGGGCTGCCATGTGGCCGGATGAAATCCGGTACCCGTCCAGGTGATGCGCACCCAGCATTTGACAAAGGTTTTGTAATCCTCCCCTTTCATGGTATAATCCCGCCGGTGCTCCTTGATAAAGAAAGCGCCTCTGGGCGTCTCGCGTCCCTTAACCGGTCTTCCTGAGATGGTGCGGCACTTAAACGCTACCTTTCCATCCCGCACCACATAGACCATTTGTTTCTTAATGGACACCTCCGTATAATTATTCGGATCCCAGTCCTCTTCAAAATTTTCAAAGTCTTTCTTGAAGGCGGTGTTCAGATAGTTCACCTTCTGTTTCATCGTCAATGCCTTTTTATTTTCACTTCCCGGATCTGCAATATATGCTTCCGTCAGACTGTTGTCGATTTTTTTCTTCAACGCTTTTTTTGCCTGCTGCAGAGTCTTATTATAATCCAGCTGCCATCCATAGTCCCCGCCTGATACCTGAATCTTTCTGACCTTTTTTTTCTCATGGGAATTCAATGTCCGGGTCTTTCCCACGGTTTTATATTTGGCGCAGAACTTCTCCACCCAGTCTGCAATGGCATTCTCGTTATACTTGATCTTTCCATTCTTACAGCTGATCCATTTCGAGATAGTATTCGGCGTGATCTTCTCTGTGACGCCTTCTCCCATGTTCCATGTAATAAAACGGATCGCCGCATTGTTACACAGGGAAATCTCACTTTTCAGCGCCTCATCCTCCGATGTGACGGCAGGTTTCTCATAAAGGTCCGGGTATTTCTCCTGATCCGTTAGATCAATCTCGATCCGGGCCTCCTGCAGGGCGGCTTTCAGGGCATTCAGAAACAGATCCGTCTTTATCTTATTCCCTGAAACCTCCTGTACACAGACATACTGCTTCTTCTCTTTGTCATAGGCGGGATATGCCGATACTGGTTCCACAATCCGGTAATCTTCATTTCCCACCACAAGGAGGGAATTCATCATCTGCTCCCGCAGCTTTTCTTCATTATAAGATACATTGTATTCAATAGAATATTCTCTCTCTTTGGGAAACAGAACAAAAGAGACATGCTGTTCTTCAAACAAGTCCTCCCACGCCGTTCCCGAATCGACATTATAATCCAGATCCCTGCCAAAGATAGTCATATTCCCATTATCTCTTGCCATCACATTCAGCTTATAATCATGAAAAACCGCTGTCAGATTTTTCTTCGATTCCTCCAGCGTCTGTTTGGATACATCGATTCCGTTGATCATAGTACCTGGATACCAACGGCTGCTATAATAGATCTGCAGATAAACGATGAACCCGGCTAACATGAAAACAATAACCCCCGTTGCGATACCAGCTATGATACCAATTCTACGCTTTTTACTCATATTGTCTTTAAGTCCTCTCTTCTGCCATACTCTTTGAATCTTCCTGTCAATACATAAATATATGTACCGCACTCATTATACTATTCCAACAATTCCTAGTCAACAATGAAAGATATCCGGTTACAGAGTGTTCTGTTCCCGGATATCCTGCATTGTATCATAAGTGTACTCAACGAATCCGAATAAAACCCGTTAAGTTGCCTGACTGTAAATTTTATATGGGAAATTTTACTGTTTTAATGTAAATTTACCAACCATCTGCTCCAGATTCTCAGTCTGTGCGGACAATTCCTCACTTGTCGCTGAGGTTTCCTCAGCTGCTGCCGAGTTATTCTGGATCACTTCGGAAATCTGCTCGACACCGGATTCCATCTGCTTCATAGCATCCGCCTGTGCCACGGTCATCTTACTGATCTCATCCGTTGACTCAGCCAGTGTGGCAATTCCCCGGATAAGGGATTCGATGGCATCTGTCGTTCTCGCTGTAATCTCATTGCCCCGCTCAACTTCCTGGATGGAATTCTCGATCAGCCGCTTTGTATCCACTGCGGCAGAAGCACTGTCTGCTGCCAGCTTTCCAATCTGGTCCGCCACAACGGCGAAGCCCTTGCCAGCTTCTCCTGCTCTCGCCGCTTCGATCGATGCATTCAGGGAAAGTAAATTCGTCTGGGCGGCGATGTCTTCAATGGCTGTAATGATGTTTACAATTTCCTTGGAAGTATCATTGATCCGATCCATAGCCGACTTCAGCTGACGGATGTCTTCATTGCTCTTCTCTGCCTCTCCCATAAACTGTTCCGCATTTTCATGAGATTCCTGCGCCTTCTCAGAACTGTGGACAATGGTCTCCGTAATATTTTGTATGCTCGCCGTCAGCTCTTCCACCGAGGCCGCCTGATTTGTTGCCCCTTCCGCCAGTGATGTCGCACTCTCCGCCATCTGATACGCACCCATGGAAACCTGTTCCGTTGACTCATGAATGTTCCCGAGAGTATCGCTCAGCGAAGTAATAATCGTTACAATAGCTCTATCCAGCTCGGCAAAATCCCCTCTGAAATCAACCTCTGTGGCGATATCGAAATTGCCTGCCGCCACCTCCCGGAGCCCCCTGGACAGTTCATGGATATACTGCTTTAACAGAGATGCCGCCTCCTTAAAGGATTCTGTCATATCCCCAATCTCATCGGGATACATGCTGTCAATCTCAATATTCAAATCACCGCTGGCCATCTTCGCCGATGCATCCTGTACATGCTTGATGGGCTCCGCAAACAGTTTCGCAACAAAGCGGGCAATCCGCATGGCGATAGTAATTGACACAACGATAACGATAACCATTACGATCAGTACGATCATTGCCAGATACTGCATGTTTCTTGAACCCTCGTTGCCCATCTGCACATTCAGGTCGATAAGCTCCTCCACCGCGTCGGTCAGGATCTTCAACGTCGGCTTGCCCTGAGACATCAGCAGGTCCAGCGCCTCCTCATTCTGGTTATTCTGTGCCTTTTCCTGCACCTGTTCAAAGATATCACGGTATGTCGGCAGAGTATCATTGACGGTGGCCAGCAATTTCTTCTCTTCCTCTGTCGTGCAGTGCGCATCCAACACATCCAGCGCGGCATCGGTCTTTTTCCTAATCTCATCCAGTTCTTCCACAGCCTCTTTGATCTCCGCCTCATCCTGAATCAGAATCAGCTCCCTGATCATGGCAGGCTCCTTATTCAGATATGTACTGAATATACCAATTTCTCCCTGTGAAAAACCATTCTGTACTAATACTTTATTATATCTGCTGTTCACCAGTATCAGAGCTGCAATACCAAGCACGGCAGCAATGCTGGCGATTATGACAACTAGGGTAAAACAAAACCTCAGTTTCTTTTCTACCTTCATTTTTTTTATTTTTTCTCTCATTTCCTAATTACCCTTACCCTTCTTCCCTTATTTCAAAATCAATCTTATGTCTAAATTTCACTACAGTTATCATTGGCCGCTTATACACAACACATTATTCTCATGTCAAGGTTCACAAAGTACAATATCATTATACCACTATCCAAAAAATTTGCAATATAACAATATCATCCATCAAAGTCCCAGAACTCTGCGGATGCCGCCGATCCCCTCTCTGTCATACAGTTCCCGGTAGTAGGATACCTCCTGCCGGATCAGATCATCAATCACCCGGATTCCCAGAAGCTCTACCGGAGCCCGGTCATCTGTCATAATATGATCTCCCGGTTCGTACTTCCGCAGAGATCGTGAAATCTGACGCATCAGATCCTGCAGCTGCACATTCCCAATCCCAGCAAGAGAATCCCGTAATCTCTCCTGTATCCCATCCCTGTGGGAGGCGAAGAGTTCACAATTTGTCGTAGCGGGTACATCTACCGTGTATACGTGATCAAAGACACAGGAAATCGTGTCCATCAGCCAGGCATTGATGCCATCTGTATTCCTCTCCCACATATTGAGATTCACCACCATAACGCCATCCTCCGTCAAATGCCTGCTGACCCGGTGAAAAAACTCCACCGTCGACATTTGGAACGGAATAGTGATATCCTGATAGGCATCCACAAAGATCACATCATACTTTCTGTCTGTCACATTTAAAAAGGCCCGTCCGTCGTATTCGGATACCGGCACATCATCCGGCAAATGAAAGTAGTTCCTGGCAAGCCGGGTAATCTTCCCGTCAATCTCAACCCCCTCTACCTGAACATGTTCAAAGTACTGACGGCACTTTACGGCATATGTGCCTGCCCCCACTCCCAGCATCAGCACCTGAAGATCTTCCTCGCCGTCCCGCCCTGCCATCAACGGTGCCGCCAGCGCATAGTCCACAAAGGTATTTGTCAGCCCTCCGTCCTTTCTGTACACGGACTGAACACCAAACATAACATTGGTAGAAAGGCTCACCTGTTCTTGATCCTCCTTCACCTGAAGGTAATTGTAGACGGATTCCCCTTCATAGACAAGTCCGTCCTCCCAGAAAGCAAAATGATCCTTTGAACCAAGAATACAGCTTACGATCAGCAGAATCACCGCCACTCCGGCACGGACACTGCGGATCTTATGAGAGATGAAATAGATCAGCGCCAACACAAGCAGTATCCCCGCAAAGATCAGAAATGTCACGGAGGTCCCCACCGCAGGTATCGTGACGAAAGTAGGAAGAAACGTGCCAATTATGCTGCCGATGGTATTGGCCGCATTGAGTGCTCCCACTGTTTTTCCATTGTCATCCAGACTGTCCACCGTGTACTTTACCAGTGACGGCGTCACGGTTCCCAGAAGAAAGAGGGGAAATACAAAAATCACCATACAGGCCGCAAAGGCCGCCCAGATAAGAAAATTTGTGTCCACGGTAAATATCATCAGGGCAGATATGCCAACAATAATATATTTGCCCAGCACTGGTATCAGGGCAATCCAGATAGAAGCAGTCACGATCCGCCCATAGAGCCGGTCCGGGCTGGGATCCCGGTCGGCCTTCCTTCCTCCATAAATGTTGCCCAGTGCCATGGCGATCATAATGGTTCCGATAATGATGGTCCAGACAATCTGTGACGAACTAAAATAGGGTGCCAGAAGGCGGCTGGCACCAAGCTCAACCGCCATTACTGACATACCCGCAAAAAATTCCGTCAGATATAGATATATTTTCTGTGCCGATGAAACTGCCTGTCCATGCAGCAGGCGGCCAGTATCCCTGCCGCTCATATCAGACTCTTATACAATTCCGTAATATCCTCAACGCTTGTCTCTTTCGGGTTGCCAGGACGGCAGGCATCATCATAAGCCGACTGCGCAAGGAACGGAATGTCCTCTTCTTTTACAATTTCTTTCAGGTCCTTGGGAATACCCACATCTTCTGAGAGCTTCTTTACGGCATCTATGGCAGCCTTCCGGTATTCCTCCTGTGTCATATCCTCCGTTCCCTGCACACCCATAGCTTTGGCAATATCCCGGTATTTTTCCCCTGTCGCCTCTGCATTATACTCCATTACCGTAGGAAGGATAATGGCATTTGCCACACCATGGGGCGTATCATACAGTGCTCCCAGAGGATGTGCCATAGAATGGACGATGCCGAGTCCGACATTGGAAAATCCCATGCCTGCTACATACTGGCCCAGCGCCATGTCTTCACGGCCCTCCGGTGTATTCTCCACCGCACCCCGCAGGGAACGCGCGATGATCTCAATGGCTTTTAGATGGAACATATCCGACAGTTCCCATGCCCCCGCCGTAATATAACCCTCGATGGCATGAGTCAGGGCATCCATTCCCGTAGCCGCGGTAAGCCCCTTCGGCATAGAAGCCATCATATCCGGGTCAACGAAGGCAGCTACTGGAATATCCTTTGGATCCACACATACCATTTTGCGGTTCTTTTCCGCATCTGTTATAACGTAGTTGATCGTTACCTCCGCAGCGGTCCCCGCTGTGGTCGGCACGGCAAAAATCGGAACGGATTTAAATTTAGTTTCTGCCACCCCTTCCAGGCTCACTACATCAGCAAAATCCGGATTCGCGATAATAATGCCGATGGCTTTTGCCGTATCCATAGAGGAGCCGCCGCCGATGGCGATAAGATAATCTGACCCGGATTTCTTAAATGCGTCAACACCGGTCTGAACATTCTCAATGGTAGGATTTGGCTTAATATTGGTATACAGCTCATATACCATACCAGCCCGATCCAGTATATCCAACACCTTTTGGGTCACTCCGAACTTAACAAGATCTGGATCTGAACAGACAAATGCTTTAGAAAAGCCCCTGTCCTGCGCTTCTGCCGCAATGGCTTCGATCGCCCCACTCCCATGATAGGATGTTTCATTTAATACAAATCTGTTTGCCATACTTTTCCCTCTCCTTTATCCAATTCAACGGCAGGATTAAATTGGTGCCGTTAAGTTATATTTGCTATATTTAATTATACTACCCTGGGAAAGAAAAGTCCAGACCAATCAGCCCAGTGCCACATCCAATACCATCATAAGGGCAAAGCCGATGGAAAAAAATATAGTCCCCACATCCGAATGCACCCCCTGCGACATCTCTGGTATCAGCTCTTCCACCACAACAAATATCATGGCTCCGGCGGCGAAGCTCAGCATAAAAGGAAGAAACGCAGTCAGAAAACCGGCGGCAAATATCGTCAGCATTGCCCCCGCCGGCTCTACGATGCCGGACAGCACGCCATACAGAAAGCTTTTCTTCTTACTGGTGCCCTCCGACATCAGGGGCATGGAAATAATCGCCCCCTCGGGAATATTCTGGATCGCAATCCCCAGCGCCAGAATACATACTCCTGAAAGAGTAATCCCTGCCGTTCCTGAAAACCACCCGGCACACACCGCCCCCACTGCCATGCCCTCCGGAACATTATGAAGGGTTACTGCGAAAACAAGCATCGTTGTCTTCTGCAGCTTCGTCTCTGGGCCTTCCGCCCTGTCGCTGTTAATATGAAGATGAGGGATCCGGTGGTCAAGAAACAATAGAAAAAATATGCCGCTGAGAAAGCCCGCCAGTGGAAAAAGAAAGGAAAGGGTTCCCATATAACCCGACTGCTCGATGGCCGGGATCAAAAGACTCCATACCGACGCGGCCACCATTACTCCGGCAGCAAAGCCGGTAAGACCTCTCTGCAGCGCAGGATGCGGGTCACGTTTCATGAGAAAAACGCAACCCGCACCGAGAGAGGTTCCTGCCAGCGGCAGTAAAAGCGAACCTATTATTGTTAAATTCAAATCTGATCACATCCTGTAATCAAAAGCTCTTTTATACTAATGTATCCATCCCGGCGCCCTCTGTGACAACAGGTACACCAGCATCCGCCGTAACCGGCATCTCCGCGCCGCCAAGCTCCAGTGATACCGCGTCAGAATAGTGCTGGGAACCGCCGGAACTCTGAGAGTCCCCTGAGCCACCGGAACCAGAAGAGCTTCCTGCATTTTTTCTATCCTGCTGATATTTATGAAACAGGGCTTTCAGATATTTCATATCCGCTTCCAGTATCTCTTTCCATTCCTCCGCTCTGTGTTTCTTCTTTAATGCCTCAAGATCCTCAGGATCCATATTCACATGACTCACCGCCATGCTTTCTTCCGAGACAGTCTGCTCCAGATCCTCCATGGATTCCTCCATCAGATCCCTCATCTCTTCCTGCAGCTCCCGCATAAGCTGTCTCATTTGCTCTTCACTGATCTCAAGGAACTCTTCCGATGAATATTCTTCCATCTCCTCCATCTGTTCCTCTTCCAGCTCTGCCTGGCAGGGACCGCCGCGCTTTCCTGCATTTTCTTCCTCCTGCAGATGCTTCTTCCGCTTCTTTGCCACCCGCAGTATGGATTCTGCGTGTTTGATGGCAAGCTTTAGTTCTGTATCATCATAGGCTCCTGAATACAGCACCCGCCGGAGTGAAGCCACCTTCTGCCGCGCACTGGAAACTACCTGTCCCGCATTGGCCGCTTTCTTTGTCCGCATAATCTGCGAAGATATCTGCTTAAAATTATATTGTAGTTTCTTTTTCTTCCCCTTGGCAAACCTGCCTTTGGTGGGTTTTGAGACCCCTATCGTCCCCGCCACAGATCCGTCCCTGTTCTTTATGGTGATCCTCCTGACTGTCGATCTGCCGATATGAAACGGATTTATCCCCGAATAGCCCATAATTCCCATGATAACGCCTCCCTGCTCTTCCTGACGCGGCAGCATTTTTCATCACTGCCCCGACGCCGGATCATGAAATCCTTTTCTGTTCATTATAAACTATATATCGGTATATATTGTCTGAACCTTTATATCCTTCCTCTGCTGCCACAGAGAGTTTCCGCCGGGATGGCGGTGTTATTCCTCCGCTCCAGCGATCAGCAGCTTTTCCACGATATCATTATAACCCCGCTCTGTAGCGTAATACAGTGCCGTATGCTCTGCCATATCGACATGGGTGAAATCGGCGCCTCCCTCCAGCAGCGCCCCCGCAATATAATTGTTACCACACTTAGACGCAATGATCAATGCAGTCTCCCCGTCTTCATTGCGCTCATTGATCCTGGCCCCATGAGACAGCAGTTTTTTTACAATGTTCTCATTCTGATTTCCGGCCGCAATATGTATCGGGAAATTGCCGTCATCACCACTTATATTGACATCGGCTCCCGCCTCCATCAGAAGATCGGCCAACAATATATTATCCTGCAGAACGGCTACATAAAAAGGCGTCTGTTTTGCATCATTCCTCGTATTGAGATCCGTCGTCCCCTTGGACAGCATCGCTTTCACCACCTCGCCCTGCCCGTTCCAGCACGCCTGATGGAGCGGCGTGTTGCCGTAGGCATCGGCGTTTCCCAAGCTCTCTCCCGACAGGCTGTCCACCAGCTGTACCAGTCCCATGGCATTGGCGTAATCCAGCGGCGTATGGTTTTCATTGTCCATAATGGAGCTGTCCGCTCCCAACTCCATCAGGTATCTGGCAGCCTCTGCCTTTCTCGCCTGTACGGCATAGACCAGGGCAGTCTTGCCCTCCTTATCGGTGGCGTCCAGATCCGCCCCCGCCTCTGCCAGCAGCTGTATCACCTCTTTGTTTCCCGACATCACCGCCATATGCAGAGGGGTGACACTCTGATTGGAAATCTGGGCTGCATCCGCCCCTTTTTCCAGCAAAAGCTTTACAATATCCCGGTATCCCTTCCGGCTGGCATAATGAATGGGGGCACAGCCGTTTTCATCCACCGCATTGACGTTGACATTGTCCTTTTTGAGAAACGCCAGTACAACTCCTTTCTGACCATTCTGACATGCCTTCAATAATAATTTGTCCATAATTTCCCTCTCCTTCTCTATCTTTCACATATTATTTCTCTTAACATCCTCTCAGCCGGCTCATGACCTGCAGCATCTTTCGGGTGTCCACCGGCTTCGCCAAATGCTCGTTCATCCCGGCATCCTTTGACAATGCCACGTCCTCTTCAAATGCATTGGCCGACAGCGCTATAATGGGCACAGCTTTTGCGTCCGCCCGGGCCAGACTGCGGATCACCCTTGCCGCTTCATATCCACTCATGACCGGCATCATCAGATCCATAAGCACACAGTCAAAGGTTCCCAGATCGGATGCTTTGAATGCCTCCACAGCAGCTTTTCCATCATTGGCGGTGACGACCTTCGCACCTGCCTCCCCGAGAATGTACTCTACGATCTCACAATTGAGCTCATTGTCCTCTACCAGAAGCACGCACATTCCGGCAATATCCTCCTGTACATCCCAATCCTCATCCTCAGGCACTTCTCTCCACTCATCATCCACGCGAATGGACAGATTGATCCGGACCACACTTCCCTTGCCGGCCTGGCTTTCTATCTGAACATCTCCGTTCATTTGTTCTACCAGATTCTTTACAATAGACATGCCAAGCCCAACGCCGTTATAGTTCGTCCTGGCGCCCTGATGCTCCTGGGTGAAGGGCTCAAAAATGTGTTCTTTGAAATCCTCCCCCATGCCGATTCCGGTATCTTCAATGATAAACTGACAGCCTGCCGTCCCGTCCTGAAAGGCTGTCTCTCCTGCCTGTACCAATACAGAGCCATGAGGACGGTTATATTTGAGTGCATTGTCAATTACATTCATTAAAATCTGCTTCAAATGCAGGGGATTCCCAATCATTCTTTTATGACGCAGCCCGGAAACATCCAACTCCAGCCGAATTTTGCGTTCATCCGCCAAAGGTGACAGAACCGTAATACATTCTTCCAATATGTCATAAAGGTCAAATGCTTCCTCCACCGCTGCGGGTCTCCCACTTTCCAGCTTACTTACCTGAAGAACATCATTCACCAGAGACAGCAGATGCTCCGTTGACACACGGATCTTCCTCAGACACTCTCCCTGCTGCTCCGGATCCGCCTGACTGTTTTCCAGAATGGTCAGCATTCCCAGAATCCCATTGATAGGCGTTCGCAGATCGTGGGACATATGGGAAAGGAATTCGCTTTTTGCCGAGTTTGCCTTCCTCACCCGCTCCAAAAGCTCCATGATGGACTGCTCTTGTTTCTTCCTTGTCACCATAGTCTCTGTTATATCCTGATGATACCCGTTGAGACAGACACCCGGTCTTTTAGACGTCCTGTCCGGCACGCCGCCGCAGCGGACATAAATTTTCCCAAGCTTCGGATGCTTCCATGGGTAGATCACCTCGTTGCGTCCGGTTTCCAATATTTCCTGCACGGCTTCCTGTACCATCTCCACATAATCTGAATCAATGCGCTCAAACCAGTGCCGGTAGCACTCCTCCGGCTCAATCTCATCCGGTACGCCCAGAAGAATCCGCATGGTTCGATCCGTATACATCCTCGGCTGACATCCATCTTCCAATTCAATGGTCCAGATGCCGGTTCTGGCTCCTTCCAGAATATTTTCCAGGCTCTGCCTTGCCTTTACCTTATATTTCTCCTCCTGATCCACCACGGCATTGACATCCCTCTGGGCAAAAATCGCACAGTTCTCCCTCCCGGTCTTCCCGGTAACGGAAAAATACATTTCCAAATACCTTAAGCCTGAAAAATTGTCCTTCACCTGATAACGGACAGAAAACTTTTTCTCTGTCCGAAGCCGGTTCAGCACGTTTTCTTTCTTCGTCACAGCGCGGAGCTGCTCCTGATCCTGGGGAACCACACACTTGGAAATATACCGCTCCATAGCCTCCTGATAGCCATACTTAAAATGAAAAGCCAAATCCATCCCAATCCGCTTACTGGTCCGGTAAACCTCGCATTCACCTGTGTCGAAGTTTACCTGATAGATACCCAGATAATCTACACTAAGGGCATGGAGCACATTATAACTCCGATTCCGAAGCTCACGGAACAGATTTCGCCGCTTTAAGGAGGACACAATAAAATATGCCGTCGTCTGGAGCATGTTCGACGCATATTCCATCGACTTCACAGGGGGATTGTCCACGCCGTAAAATCCGATAACCCTTTTGCCGTCATAGAGTGGAACCACTACAAGGGAATGGACATTCTGGCGTTTCAGATTCTCGTACTGAAGCGGATCCGTCTCCCGAATATTTTCCAGTTCTTCAATGACAATATGCCTGCCAACACTGAAATTCCGATACCAGCTGGCGCATACCTCCGATGGGAGATTTTGAAGATTCTCCTTTTCTGGTTCCACCCCTGCGGCCACCCACTCGTATGTATTGTCATCGCCGCCGAACTCATTCTGCTCAAATATATAAGTCCGCTCCCCGTTCAGCGCCTTTCCTAAATGCTCCAGGAGCACATCCAGCGAATCATCAGGATTTTCCTCCAACAGGGCAGCACGAAGTCCTTCGTTAATGACAGCCTCCAGATTCTGTACATTCCGTATCCCACTCTGCTGCTCATGGACCTGGACATTCGGCGCCCCTTCCCTGACTTTTTCCAACAATTCTCCTGAATAGTCCATATGCCTGTCCTCCAAATTGATCACTTTCTGTCCACATTCATAATCAAAATTTTAGAAACTAAAAATCTTTGTCATCGTATCATACACCCTCTCATATGTCAATATTAAGCGTTGGAATGCACACGGCAAATTCACCCACTGCTGGACCCAAATACCCCGGTATGGCTGCAGAGAGCTCTGCCTGGTACCTGGCTCACAATTTCATATCGGCACACTATCCCTCAGACAGATTGCCCCCCAGCCTGCGGAGGCATCCGGGACCTGGGTCTGCCCCGCTAAGGGCTTCGCTCCCCGGATCAAATACGCCTTTACCTTCTGGCCATAGAGATAGGGATCCCTTCCGTTTACTATGCCGTACTGCATCAGGAGTGCGGCGCTTCCTGTGACAAAGGGGCACGCCATGGAGGTTCCCGTCCGCATCGTATAACCCCCTCCCGGCGAACAGGATACAATGTCGACACCGGGGGCCACAAGATCCGGCTTTGCATAGGATCCAAAACGGTATCCACGGCCCGAGAAGGGCGCAAAGCTTCCAGTGTCCCCGTTATATGCCCCCACCGTAACCGGCTTCGACGCCGTTGAAGGAATCGTCAGGGTCAGATCGGCAGAGGGTACCAGAAAGCCTGTATCCTCGTTGATGCTGCCACCGCTTGGCAGCCAGAGGTGGATCGTTCCCTCCACGATCTCCCGGGGAGTTATAATGAGTTTCCAGATCCCGCTGGTCACCGGCGTCTCATCCCGCACAGGGAGAAGTTCAAAATATATTTCCTGATCCAGGCTGTATGGCGATGGCTCTCCAAAATACCAGAGGGTGTCTGTGCCGTCTACCAGATACTGGTAGGTCCCCCGGGCATTTTCCGATAGGATAACGGATTCCCCGGAAGGGGCCACCAGAGTCACGACAAAACGGTCGGCATAATTTTTCCAAAGCTGCATTCCAAGACTATATTCTCCCGGCGCCACGGCAAACTCAATCTGATAATTGGTTCCCATAGAGAGCTTCAGCTCCGTATGCCTGGATCGGCTTCCCTCATTGCCGCTTCCAATACAGATCGTGATCCTGCCGGTACCCGCCACACCATCCAGATAGGTTTCCAGAAGGGAAGTCCCGTCATGGGGACCATAGTTATTGCCATAGCTGAGATTCAGCGCCATCGGCTGACCAAGCTCCAGGGACTTCCTGACACAGAAATCCACCGCCATCATCAGCCCCGTTGTCTGGGGAAATCCGTCCTGTCTGGCAGCCCCCAGCTTAACCACAAGGATATCTGACTCATACGCCACCCCTCTCTGGTGGCCGTCACTGGCTCTGCCGTTTCCTGCGGCGATCCCGGTGACATGGGTACCATGTCCGCTGTTATCCACTGTGGGAGAACGGTCTCCACGGGCAAGGATCTCATTGATCTGTTCTTTGGAAAAATAAGTTCCCACCCGGTATCCCTGCGGCGGCTCTCCCGCACTCACTGTCTGATCCCAGAGCCCCGCCAGCCGGGTCGTCCCATCCTCGTTTCGGAAATCGTAGTGAAATAGGTCGATGCCGCTGTCCACCACCGCTACCAGAACCCCCCTGCCCGTCAGATTCAGCGGTGCCCTCTGAACCGGCGGAATACAGGATACCAGCTTTCCCTCATAAACTGCGAAAGAGAGAGCCTTGGGCTTCTCTATGTACTCCACCATGGGCTCCCGGGACAATTCCCGGAGAGCAGCTTCCGTCACCACGGCGACTGCATAACCGCCAAGGAGCGGCGTTATCTCACCATATCGGCCCGCCAGGTCGTCGATGGATCCCGAATACCGCAGGATCACTTCCCAGGTCTTTTCCTCTGGATCGTATCCTGCGGACAGGTTTTCACTTTTTTCCCTTGTCTGCTCGGATACATCCAGAGACAGCTCCAAGAGATTCTCCAGTTTCTGATCAGCCATGTTCATACGCCTTTCTTAATTTCATCAGAGCTTTTTTTTCAATCCGGCTCACATAACTTCTGGAAATTCCCAGTTTCTTCGCAATCTCCCGCTGGGTCACCTCTGGCTGCTCCGGGATATAGGGCCATTTCGGAATGCCATAGCGGAGGCGGATAATATATTTCTCTCTCTCGGTGAGATCCGCTTCAATAAAACCATATAATTTTGATATATTTTCCTGACGTTCCATGCGCTCGGGGATATCTTCATCCACACTCTCCAGAATGTCCAGAAAGCTCAGTGCGTTCCCCTCTCCGTCATCTCCCCCTATGGGATCATATAAAAATACTTCTTTGGATTGTTTTTTATCACTTCGAAATGTCATGAGAAGTTCATTATCGATACACCGGGACGCATAGGTTGCCAGTCTCACACCCCTGCCCGGGCGGTATGTGTCCACTGCCTTAATCAGGCCAATCGTCCCTATGGAGATCAGATCATCAACACCGTGATCCGAATTATTGTATTTCTTCACCAAATATGCCACGAGACGAAGATTGTGTTCGATCAGGACCCGGCGGGCTGCCGGGTCTCCCTGCTGCCATCTGGCAATATACTCACTTTCCTCTTCCGCGCTCAGTGGTTGTGGAAATGACTGCATCACAGTACCTCGGATAAATCGCATTACTTTAATCTATGTGCGCATTTGTCCATAAGTGCCTGGTCAACAGAATTAGTATTCTCTCTTTTTAAGAATTTCCTCTAAATTCATGGAAGCATCGAAATACTGCTCCTGAACATAATGGATCTTCTCCACCTCCTGCCCCCTCTCCAGCCTCTGGATAATATCAGAGACGAATGGACCAAGAATGGGATTGCATTCAAAATCTGCGTTGATCTTCCCCCTTTTCATCAATTCCAGTGCCGCCTGCACGGCATCGAAGGAGATAACAATGATATCTCCCGCCGGCCCGCAGCTTTTTCCCGCCGCTTCGATGGCCTCGATGGCTCCAAATGTCATATTGTCATTCTCACTTATCACCACGTCGATATCCTTATAGGTTGAGAGAAAATCATCCATTACCTCCTTCCCCTTCGCCTGGGTAAATTCTCCGCTCCGCCGCTCCAGCATCTCCCATTTTTTATTGGCATCAAGCACCTTTAGAAAGCCTTGTGTCCTGCCGATCTGCGAAGAGGATTCCAGTGTTCCCTGAAGCGTAACGATCCGGATCCTGTCATTTTCCCGTTCCTGCCACTTCAGGTAGCTTTCCAGCCATTCTCCTGCCCGCCGGCCCTCTTCCTCAAAATTGCTGCCCACCCAGCAGGTGTATAGGTCATCGTTTTCTACCTCTACCGTTCTATCCACCAGGATAACAGGTATACCGGCGTCTTTCGCCTCCTTCAGAACGGTATCCCATCCTGTCTCAACAATGGGATCCAGTACGATATAGTCCACCTCCTGCAGGATAAAATTCCGAACATCCTTTAACTGGTTTTCCTGCTTCTGCTGTGCATCCTCATACAGAAGATAATACCCATTTTCCGCCGTGAACATGTTCCGGAAAGACTCCGTACTGGCATTGCGCCAGTCTGATTCAGATCCCACCTGGGAAAATCCCACTACAATATGATCTCTGTTTTTTCCCGGTAAATCAGAGAGGGGCTTCTCCTCTTCCAAAGCCCCTCTCTGATTTGCCTCTTTATCCTGTTTTTGTATGGAAACGCACCCACACAGACTGCCCACACAGACAATCATCAGCAATGCAACGATGCGGATACATTTCTTTCTCATAAATTTCTGTTCTCCCTTCACAGGCATACGGCTACGCCGCTACACTCTTTTTCTTTCGTGCGATCACCACACTCTGAACGATCAGGAACAGGCAGAGCATCGCCGCTCTTGTAATACCCGTCCACCACGCCTCATCCAGTCCGGCAGAGGATACAATATTCTGGATCGTTCCCAGTGACAAGACACCAAAGAGAGTGCCAATGATATTTCCGACACCACCTGTCAGCATCGTACCGCCGATAATGGAGGAAGCAATGGCATCCATCTCCGCTCCCATGGCGTTTGCCACTGAACCGGAGCCAACATGAAGGAAATAGACATAACCGCCGATTCCTGCCAGCAGGCCGCACATTACATGAGAAATAAATTTCGTCCTCTTTACATTGATACCAAGCATCATCGCACTCTGATGATTACCACCCACTGCATAGAAGGAACGTCCCAGCTTCGTCCAGCGGAGCAGGCAGAACATAAGAATCACTACCAGAAGGGCAACGATCACGCCAATCTCCACATAGGCATCAATATACACTCCTCTTCTGTTGTGGTAACCAAGTCCCGGCACGATTATACTTGTCATCTTCAGCTTATTAAATGCCTCATTGGCCACGTTAAAGGGTTCTGTATTTACAATAGTCGTAAGACCTCTGGCAAAGAACATTCCCGCCAGGGTAACGATAAACGGCTGAATTTCCAGATAAGCAACCAGGAATCCCTGAAACAGGCCAAAGGCAAGGCCGATGGCAAGCGCTATAATAAGGGATAAAAATACATTGCCGCCCATTTTATCCAGATATACGGCACAGCACATACTGATCAGGGCAGTGACACCACCAACAGAGATATCGATCCCCCCCGTGATCATAACCAGGCTCAGACCACAGGACAGTATGATAAGCGCCGCATTGTTATTCAGTATATCCAGAAACGCCTGTGGTTTCAGAAAGCCGCCGCCCTGAAATACAACAGCTCCAATATACATTAAGAAAAATACAATAATTGTAATCGCAAGAAGCAGGTTGGTGTCGGTAAGATTTCTTATTTTGTACCCAAGACTGCCAAATACCGATGTTTTTTTATCTGACATATTACGCAACCCCCTTCTTCATAATTTTCTTTGTCAGGCCGGAAAACCACTCCCTTACCTTCGGTGCACTAATGACAACCAGTAATATTACAACGACTGCCTTATAGGCGGGAAGGGCATCTGACTTAACATTAAATTTGTACAGTGTGGTGGACAGGAACTGGATCACGTAGGCGCCGATGACAGAAGCTGCCATATTGAACTTACCGCCGCTTAGCGCATTTCCACCTAGTGCCACAGCAAGGATGGCATCCATCTCGATGTCCTTGGCAATAACGGAATAGTTAATGGTGGAGAAACGGCTCACCTTGATCAGCCCCACCACAGCCACACAGACACCCAGGATCACAAAGGATAGAATCTTGATCAACATAGGATTCAGACCGTTCAGACGGGAAGAGCTCTGGTTGATCCCCACCGCTTCCGTATAGAGCCTCAGATTTGTAAACCTGAGCAAAAGCACTGTAATGATAATACATGCAATGGCAATGAAAAATGGCGTTGGAATGGGAATTCCCGGGATAAATCCGCCATAGTAAGAAAAGGATTTATCTGTCACGATGGGAAGCTCATTGTTGTTCACCCACGCTGCAATGGAACGCCCTGCCGTATAGAGGATCAGGGTGGCAATCATTGGCTGTATCTTGAAAAATGCCACCAGTACGCCATTGAACGCACCACATAGCATCGCCACCAGTACACTCACAAGAAAGGCAACAATCAGTGGTGTCTGCATCTCGCCGCCGCCTTTTCCACAAAGAACCCGCAGAAGCACACTTCCAGCGATGGCCACTGTGGCGCCGACACTGATATCCTGACCTCCCGAAGCCGCCGTCACCAGCGTCATGCCGATGGCGAGGATGGCAAGCTCGGAACCACTGTCGAGAATGGTAATAAGGAAACCGGACAACACGGAATTTCCTGCCGTATCGGAACCCAGTGTGATGGCAAAGAATCCGGGATCTGCGATAAGGTTAAACACTACGAGCATCAGCAGGGCGATCAGCGGAATAAAGCACTGGTTCTTCATGAGCTTCATAACAAAACTGGGATTATTAGATGTTCTTACTCCACTATTCATATTAATTGTCACCTCCTGCTATCGTGTTCATTACTTTATTCTGGTTCAAATCCTCTCCGGACAACTCGCCCACCACTTTCCGGTCCCGCATCACCACGAGCCGGGAACAGGTGCGGAGCATCTCATCCAGTTCAGAGGAAATAAATGTCACGCTCATACCCTCCGAAGCAAGCTTGAGCACTAATTTCTGAATATCCACCTTCGTGCCGACATCAATTCCCCTTGTGGGCTCATCCAAAATCAGATATTCCGGATGGGTAAAGAGCCAGCGGGCAAGAATTACTTTCTGCTGGTTACCGCCAGAGAGAGATTTAATGGGAGTATCTGAGGATGCCGTTTTAATACTAAGCAGCTTTATGTATTCATCGGCAATCTTATTTGCCTCAGATCTGGAAAATGGTTTAAAGAATCCCTTTAGTACCTGTTTTGCCAATATAATATTATCACGCACGGACAGATCCCCGACAATGCCGTCCACCTTCCGGTCCTCCGGAAGATAGGCAATGCCATTCTTCATGGCGTCCAGCGGTTTTGCAATCTTCACTGCCTTTCCATTCATCTTTACGGTTCCGCCCATTATCCTGTCTGCGCCGAATATGGCCCGGACGCACTCGCTTCTGCCGGAACCAAGCAGACCAGTAAAGCCATTTACCTCACCCTTTTCAATGTGAAAATCAAAGGGCTTGATGCCGGCATCACTGACAAGTCCCGCTGCCTCCAACACAGGAACGGTCCCCTCTTTTTTCTCATATACCTGCTGCTCATCCTTGATATCCGCCATATCATCCAGCTCTTTTCCAAGCATCTTGGACACAAGCTGTACCCTGGGCAGATCCTTGATCTCATATTCTCCTACTAACTGACCGTCACGCATTACTGTAATCCGGTCACACACCTCATATACCTGATCCAGGAAATGGGTGACAAATATGATACCTACCCCCTTCTCCCTCAGGTTCCGCATCAGCTTAAAGAGCTTTGCCACCTCCTGCTCATCCAGGGATGATGTCGGTTCATCCAGGATCAGAACCTTACACTCCATATCCACAGCACGGGCAATGGCAATCATCTGCTGGACGGCGATAGAACAGGTCTCCAGCTGCTGTGTCGCCTTCGCCGGTATTTCCAGTGACTGCAGAATCTTTTCTGTGTCATTTTTCAGCTTCTTCCAGTTCTGAAGCATCCCTCCGGTCCGTCCGATAAACATATTTTCGGCCACGGTAAGATTCGGACAGAGCGTAATCTCCTGATACACCGTGCTGATACCCAGCTTCTGTGCATCCTGGGGGGAATGGATCGCCACGGCTTTCGCACTGCCGTCAATGCGGATCTCCCCTTCATCCTTAGAATACACGCCGGTCAGAACCTTGATCAGAGTTGACTTTCCCGCTCCGTTCTCCCCCATCAGGGCATGGATCTCTCCCTTTCTCAAAGTGAAGTCCACTGCCTGCAGAGCACGCACACCCGGAAAACTTTTATGGATATTCCGCATCTCCAATACAACGTTTCCTTCCATTCTGAGTTCACCTCCAATAAATATTTGTTTTTTTACATAATAAGAGCGTAACACAGACCGTATCGGTAAATTAGCTGCGCTACGCTCTCATAAACATTCAGGCTTACTTGTTCATTCTGAACATGTTCATGCTAAACATATTGACAGATATGTTATTTTCCAATTCCGTATTTTCCAATTCCGTATTTCTCAATATCTTCCTCTTTGATATTGGTGGAATCAAAGCCTTTCTCCTCCATAACGATCACTTTCTGCTCCAGTTTCTCACCCTTCTCGAGTTTCTGGATGATCTCTTCGAGGATATCTGCATGGAACGGATTACACTGTCCGTCATAGTTCCATTTCTTCTCGAACACGTTTCTCAGCGCGTATTTATTGCAGTCAAATCCCATAATGATGACATCCTTGCCAACACCATAAGAAATATTTGCCTTGTCAAGAGCTTTTGTTGCACCATTTGCCATATCGTCATTCTCTGCATAGATAACATTGAATTCCTTCTTGGAATCAATTACAGACTGAACGATCTGCTGTGCCTGCTCTGCACTCCAGTCTGCTGTCTGCTGGGTTACAATGTTCCATTTGCTGTCTGCTTTTACCTGCTTATCCAATGCAGCAGAACGTCCTACCTGTGCGGAAGAGCCCATCTGACCCTGGATATGGATGATGTTGTATTCATCCAGATTCTGATTCTTCAGCCAGTCAACAGCAGTCTGTCCTTCTTTTTCCATATCGGATACGATGGAAGCCTCATACAGATCTTCTTTTGCATCGACGGTACGGTCGAAGAGGATCACTCTGGTGCCTGCTGTCTTGGCATCCTGAAGAACCTTATCCCAGCCGGCTTTGTCAGCTGCAGAAAGCAGAAGATAATCTACGCCGTCATTGATAAATTTCTTGGCTGCTGTGATCTGCTCATCGTTTTTCTTGCTGTAAGCAAAAGATGCATCATAACCATTTGCCTCTGTAAACTTCTGTTTCAGATTTTCTACGTTAGTTGTACGGTATCCGGACTCATTTGGATCGTTGTTGACAATACCTACCTTGATCAGCTTGCTGTCAGATCCGCCTGCGGAATCATCGGAACCGCCCTGGTTGTCTGATGTTGTCGTTTTGTCACCTGAATCTGTTGTTGTGTCGCTGTCTCCGCCGCATCCTACCAGTCCAAATGCCAGACATGCAACAAGCAGCATGGAAATAAGTTTCTTTTTCATATCATAACCTCCTGTATTCTGCATCCCTGCAGTTTCTATTGTAATAATTATATAAAGAAAAAAGCAAAAATTCCATGAAGATTCTTTTGAATTGTGTTCTATTTCTTACGGTTTATTTATTTGTTTTTCAAGAATTGTTGAATATCTTATGATTTTTGTTGAATATTTTATGATTTCTTAGGAATAATGGCTGAGACCATCGTCCCCTCTCCATAGGTACTGTCTATTTCCAGACCATAAGCCGGTCCATAATTCAGCTGAAGTCTCTGATTTACGTTGGAAAGGCCGAAACCCGAGGGATCGTCTGCATCCATCTTTTCTCCCCGGATCAGAGCCCGCACATGTGTCAGCTTCTCCTCGGACATGCCGATCCCATTGTCCCTGACGCACAATATGATCCGGTCTTCCTCCTCTCTCCCGGCAATCCCGATGCGGCCCATACCCCTCTTATTCTTGATGCCATGATACAGGGCATTCTCCACCAGAGGCTGCAGGGTAAGCTTTAGGATCATACAGGAATACAATCTCTGGGGAATCTGTATGTCAAAATCCAGAATATCCCGATAGCGGAACTGCTGGATCTGCAGATAGCTCCGGATATGCATCTCCTCCTCCTGCAGCGTAATATAATCCCGCCCCTTGCTGAGAGTCGTTCGAAAAAAATCCGACAGGGACGAAACCATCTGTACCACCTGTTCCTTCTCCCCCGCCTCGGCCAGCCAGATAATACTGTCCAGCGTATTATATAGAAAGTGCGGGTTGATCTGGGCCTGCAGCACCTTCAGCTCCGTCTGCCGTAGATTGATCTGTTCCACCCGGATATCCTCCACCAGCTGGCCGATCTTCTCCACCATCTGGTTAAAGCTGGTATTCAGAACAACCATCTCATCCACACTGTCCTCCTGTGCCCGCACGGCAAAGTCGCCGCTGGCTGCCTGCTTTGTCGCTTCAGAGAGCCGGCGGATGGGTTCCGTGATCCCTTTCATGATCTTCCGACTGAACAGGACTGAGCCTGCCAGGATCACCGTGAAAATAATTATACATGTCCGGAGCGCCGTGGATACGTCACCCCGGATTCCCTCCCGCAGTGTCTCAAGATGTGTAGTCTCCACATAGATAAATTCCTGGATCCTCTCCTGGATCAAATCGGTGAGCACCCGTATATTCAGATCCAGCCGCTCCATATTCTTATCGTAGGTTCCGCTCACCAGAGCATCCGCCTCAATCTCCTCCACCCGGTCCTCCAATGTATTCAGACACTTGAGAATTCCGCTGATCTGACTCCTGGCATATTCCGAATCCGTCAGATGATACAGTGTACGAAAATCCTTACGTGCCTTATCGATCATAGCATGGGGCTGCTGCATGCCTGTGAGTTCTTCTGCCCGTGCCATATTGACGATTATGGTGTACATGGTATAATCCATGTTCTCTTTGAAATGGATGCTGTATGTATTGGCCATGGTAATATTGTCCGTAATGGCATTATAGCGGTCGGAGAACCGGCCCAGCAGGATCAGCAGATATATGATGAGTATCGTAAGGGGTACAAGACACACAAGGGTGAGTACATAGAGTCGTTTCTGCAGATGAGATCGTTTTTTCTTCATGGCAGCTCCCCCTTTACACCTTCTGCCGGAACTCTCCCGGCGTACATTCCTGGGTCTTCTTAAACAGGGAGCTGAAATAATGGGCATCCTTATACCCCACCGCATAGGCAATCTCCGATGACTTCATGGCGGTGGTCCGAAGAAGCTCTTTCGCCCGTTCCATCCTGACCGATGTAAGATATTCAATAAAGGTCTGGCCCGCCTCCTGACTGAAAATGCTGCTGAAATGATTGGGACTGAGATTCACACTGGCCGCCACTGCATTTAATGAGATATCCTCATCCTCAAAATGCCTTCGGATATAATTCTTTGCCTCCTTCAGCAGGGAATGGTATCTCTTCTGTGATACCGCCTCCCGGAGGTCAATGGTGGCTTCCAGAATCTTCTGTAAATATTCCCGGTTGGATTGGGCAGAGGAAAAAACTACCGTCATATCCTGAATGTCCCCGCAGCGTTCCACCAGATCCTCCGCTCCGTAGCCCAGCCCCTCCAACAGCGCCACCGCGGCAAAATACATATCCATAACCACATACTGGCGAAAGAGAAGGGACTCCATATTCTTCTCCCCAAAACCGGCGAAATACCCATCCACAAAGCCGGCCACCTCGCCTTTCAGCCCGGTCTTAAGAAATCTCTCCGCCACCCTGCGGTCCAGCTTTCCCACTTCTAGAGAACGGAGATCCGGTTCCTGCTGTGTACGGATCCGGTCTGGAAGATCACCGCTTCCTATGATCTGGTCATCCTCCCTCAGGTAGCGGTAGGCAAAGGCATGTCCCGCCTCCTCGTAGCACTTGTTCAATTCACTGAGACGCCCCACCGGCGTTCCAAGACCGCCGAAATATCTTATCCCTTCGTAACCGCCTAAAGTATCCCTCAAGAACTGCATAAATTCCCTCTGCACCCCTTCCAGATCCTTTTCCTCTTTCTCCATCAGGATAAATGCCCAGCCCTCCATTCCCAGCTCCACCATAAAGATCTCAGAGAGAGCGGCCGCTTTCTCCTTTATCTCACTGACCGCCCTGTTATAGGCTTCCAGATAATCCTCCCTGTCATCTGAGGCGGATATCTGGAAGAGCAGGATATTATAGCGGTTTGCCGCCAGATCCAGCCCGAGTTCCCTTCCCTCCCCCAGAAGGGCGGAAACCGATTTTCTTCCCAGAACAAGACCCCGGAAGAATTTCTGGCGGGCGATCAGCAGGCTCTCCTGACGTTCCTGGTCAAAGGTCTCCTGAAACTGCCGTTCTTCCACAACGAGCTCTCCCACTTTTTTTACCGCTTCCAGAAGCTTTGCACTGGCGATGGGTTTCAGGAGATAATCGGTAATCCCGATGCGGATCCCCTCTTTGGCGTACTCAAATTCATCGTATCCCGTCAGTACGATGATCTTGATCCCCGGCTGTTCCTGTTTCACCAGCCTGCTCAGCTCCAGTCCGTCCATAAAAGGCATCTGGATATCCGTGATGAGAATATCCGGCCTGCTTTTCTGAATCAGCGGGTATGCCAGTTCCCCGTCACTGGCCTCCCCTACAAATTCAAACCCCTCTGCCTCCCAGTCTATATTCGACCGTATCCCCTCTCTCATGATGACTTCATCTTCTACTAAAAAAACCTTAATCATTGCACTCCCGCTTTCCTGTCCGGATCCCGGCCAGATCCTTTTTGTGAAATATTGATTACATTATATCACTGGCGAAAGCAAAATTGAATCATTATTTTGGGAAACTGACACAGATCACCGTCCCGATCCCCTCATCGCTCTCCAGGGAAATCGAGGCATTGTGGACCTCCGCGATATGCTTTACAATAGCCAGGCCCAGGCCGGTGCCCCCAGTCTTTCGGGAACGGCTTTTGTCCACGCGGTAAAACCTCTGAAATACATTCTTTTGATGCTTAACGGGAATCCCGATCCCATCATCCTGGACGATGAGCTGACCGGATACAGTGATCCAGACATGCCCGCCCTCTTTATTGTAACGAATGGCATTATCACAGAGATTGTACAAAAGCTCCTCCAGCAGGCCGCGGTCCGCCTGAATGAAAAGGGGAGATCCCTTCAGCGACAGGGAGACCCGATGGCGGTCCGCCACCGGCTTCATCATATCCATGCACCCGGCTGCCAGCTCATACAAGTCCAGAGTTTCGAAAGTAAACTTCTCTTCGGACGGATCGTCCAGCTCCGACAGCTGCAGGGTATCATTGATCAGGGAAAGGAGCCGCTGGGCATTCTCATAAATCTGCCCGGCAAAATGCCTCCCCTCCTTCTTGGACGCCATGCCATTGGCGATAAGCTCCGCATAGCCGGAAATGGAAGTCAGCGGCGTCTTCAGTTCGTGGCTGACATTGGCAGCAAACTCCTGCCGCAGCCGGGCATTCTGTAATGTTTTCTCATGCTGTAACCGGATCCTCCCTATGCAATACATAAGAACAGCCGTCAGCACAAGGGCGGTCAGCAGGGTGACAGGCAGGGTGCTCCGATACACCTTCCAGATGCTTCCCGCCTCCTTCGCGATGCGGATCACCTTTCCGTCATCCGTTCTCTTTGCATAGAAAAATATGCTCTGCTCCATGGTCTGGGATTTCCTGATGCAGGAGCCCTCTCCCTCCCGGAATGCCTGGATGATCTCCGGCCGGTCTCCGTGATTATCCAGGCCGGTCTCTCCGGCATAGCTGTCATACAGCACAGAACCGTCCTCCGACACCCATGTGAGCCTCAGGGCGTCCCCGGGCGACAGAATCCCTTCTGTCCGCAGCCCTTCCAGGATATTCAGTTTCTCCAGATTTTCCGCAACAGAAGAGAGGTCACTAAATATTTCTTTTTTGAAAATTTGATAGGATACAATGGTTGTAAGAAATACGGTAAGAAAAATAGATACCATGATAACAGGTATAAAATTCAAATTGTGCTTCCGGATCATTCTCGTTCTCCCTGTTCTGCCAGATAACCCACATTCCTCACTGTCTTTATATGCTGTCCGGCAGCTCCTAATTTTTTGCGCAATGTTTTAATGTGTACGTCCAGCGTCCTTGACTCGCCCACAAAGTCTATCCCCCAGATCTTCTCCATCAGAACATCCCTGGTCAGCACCCTGCCCATGTTCTGCAGCAGCAGGGATAAGAGTTCAAATTCTTTGTACGTCAGATCAACAAAGGTACCCGATACGGTACAGGTTCGATTTTCCCGGTTCAGAATGATCCCGGACAGGGACAGGCAGGGTTCCTGCCTGTCCGGTCCTGTCCTCCTAAGAAGCGCCTTCACCCGGGAGATCAGCTCCATCACCCCGAAAGGCTTGGTGATATAATCATCGGCACCGGAGTCCAGCCCCTTCACCTTATCCATCTCCGATGTCTTTGCCGTCACCATGATCACCGGGAGTTCTCTTGTCTCGGGATCGGAGCGCAGCTTTTTCAGAACGGATATCCCGTCCTCATCTGGAAGCATGATATCCAGCAGGATAAGCTCTGGTTTCTGTTTTGCCATCTCTTTGAAAAAATCAGCGGCGCGCTCAAAGCCCGCTGTCGCATACCCGCTGTTTGTCAGCGCAAACATTTCTATTTCGCGGATATCCGTATCATCCTCCACTACATAGATGGATCTCATAGATTGCCACCATTCCAGCCCCAGTCCGTGATCTCCTGATATGTCACGTAGATATGATCCGCCGGAATCTCCAGCTCTTCCCCGTAGATGCGGCAGATCTCCGCCGTCATCTCATTATAGATCCGGCTGTTAGCGCCGCCGAAAATCTTTACCTCCACAAACGCCGCCCTCTCACATTTTGCCCCCCTGAAATAGAGGGTGTACTCATCCTCAAAGCCCACCATCAGCCAGTTCTCACTTTTGCCGGGGATCATAGGTATGATCTGTCCCAGTCTCTGTTTGATGATCTCCTCCTTCTCCGATGGAATCTTTACCGTAACCTTTGAATTGATAAATGGCATATTCTTTCCCTCCTGATCCAGCCTGGCAGAGCCCTTCTGAGTCAGTCGCCAGGCTTATATGATTGATTATGTCCGGCTGACCTTCAGCCATTTTTCATGATAGAGGCGTATCAAAAATATCGTGCCCCTAAAGCACAGCTCCAGGCACATGGCGATCCAGACACCAGACAGCCCGCAGCCTGCC
Source organism: Eubacteriaceae bacterium (assembly GCA_910574015.1). GTDB lineage: Bacteria > Bacillota > Clostridia > Lachnospirales > Lachnospiraceae > Eubacterium_F. The sequence goes on from CAJSYQ010000001.1 coordinate 107,463, forward strand.
ACCAGCAGCAGCGCCAGCGGAATCCGCACAAACCAGATGCTGACAAAGTTCATAACGCTGGGGATCATTGTATCACCGGTCCCCCGCAGGGCGCCGGAGGCCACAATGGATGCCGCGTAGAGCGGTTCCGCAAATACTTCGATCCGCAGGATGCGTATGCCCAGCTGTCGGATCTCTTCCTCCGGAGTCAGCAGCGACATCATAAACGGCGCCCCGGCAAACATGGCGGCACCGGTAAGCGCCATGATCCCCACACCGATCCATACCGCCATCCTGGCAAACCGCCTGGTCAGATCCTGACGCCCCGCCCCGGCACTCTGTCCCGTAAGCGCTGCCGCCGCCTCCGCAATGCCATAGCCCGGCATATAACAGAGGCTTTCTGCCGTGACGGCAAATGAGTTCGCCGCAATGGCTGCCGCCCCGAGAGGCGCTACAATACGAGTAGTGGCGATCATGGCACCGCACATCATGACATTTTCCAGACCGATGGGCAGCGCCAGACGAAGAGCCCGGCGGATACAGTCTCTGCGGGGCCTCCAGCACTCTCCCCGCCGGATCCGGAATAAATCGGAACGAAAACAGAGGTATCCTGTCATCAGCACTGCCGTCACCAGCTGGGCCAGCGCTGTTCCCAACGCAGCTCCCACAACCCCCAGGCCAAGTCCCGGCATATGGAATGTCATGCCCGCTGCCGCCACCTCCCGCGGCGGAAAGATCAAAAGACCATTAAATACCACATCCAGCATGCACATCAGTATGTTCAGCATTCCCGGCGTCCGCATATTCCCGCTGCTCTGCAGCATCCCACCTGCCAGACGGTTGATCTGGACGATGGGCAGGGAACAGGCAAAGATAAGGAAGTAGCGGGACGCATCACTCCGCAGCTCCGGCGCGGCTCCCAGCCACACCGGCAGTCTCCCGGCGATCAGTATTCCACACAGCATAAGAAAAAGACTGACAAGCAGCGCGGAAGAAAATGACTGGCGCATCACACCCCTGGCTTTTCGGATATCTCCCGCGCCGATACAGTGTGCCGTCTGTATGGAAAAGCCGGACGCTGTGGCACCGCATATACCGCTGAAGAGCCAGGCACTGGTGGATACCAGCCCGATGGAGGCAGATGCCTCGGCCCCCAGACTCCCCACCATGGACGCATCGATATACTGCATGACAATGGAGGAAATCTGAGCCAGTATCGCCGGTATGCTCAATGTGCAGATCAGCCGAAACTGCTGCCGCAGGGTCAGCTCCTCTCCCTGGCGCAATTGTGTCAACAATTTATGTCTACCTCATTTCCCTGAACTTTCTGCCCCCATTATATCGCAGGAAATGTGTTTTGACAATAACCTTTGCAGGGATTAATTCCCCCTCCTGCCTCTCCTGGTCCGCGAAAAATACATTACCAAGCCGATCAGAAATGCTCCAAAGTCAAGGAATACGGCAAAGATCAAGGCCAGTACCGCTTTTCCCTTGTATTCAAATAAACTCTCATCTCCCCAAAATAGATTATATGCCTTTTCCATGTCACTTGTATCAAGAAAGGATTTTCTGTATAATTCTGCTTGGGAAATGTAATTACTATCTCCTTCGTTTGTTTCACCCTCATCTGTAGTATATCTATTTGTCTTTACTCCCTCTGATTTGTTATCATCAGTAGAATCATCTTCTTCATCGGGATATATATTTAGAGGATGGCCGTAAATAAGACCCTCAAGCTCAGTCATCTGGCTTTTCTTAATCTCTGTCCAGTCATCTGGCGTGACATCTATTACAACATTCAGCCGACGATCCTCCTCAATCCCGCTGCCCGTCGATGACGCTGCACTCCCAGTGGCACTATCGGGATCTGCCTGGGAAAAACCGTTCCTTTTATCACCACCTTCCACAACCGATTTCACAATGTTATAATTCGTATTTACTTTCGTTTTCAGGGAATCCAGGTCTTTAGCATACTCAACCGCATAGATATATCTTTCTATGTTGTGAATCAGGTTTGTGACACCTCCTACTATATTAGCATTATCTGAGAGAAGCGCCCCCTGCATCTTCAGCAGCTGCTTTCTGGCTTGATTCAGGTCGTCTGTCTCTGTTTCCGATGAGCCAAATGCAGAAATCAGTTCCTCAAAGGAATAGGCATTCTCGCCATAGCTGTTCTCGATCAGATTTTTAACTTTTTCTGACAAATCATCCGTTTCTAAAATCAGAGAGTCCATATTCATTTTTGCCTCACTGATAAGGCGTTTCGTATTTTCGGGAGCCTTTCCATCTGCAATATTGTCAATCGCTTCCAGCAATTCTTTAAGGCCACCCTTTATTGTCACACAAAAATCATACAGGCTCTCCATCTTCTCAAGCGTCGGCATATTATCTTTTGTGAATTTTTTCAAGTTTAGTTGTTTTGCTTTTTTACCTCCTCTTAATCTAACAATCCACTTATTATAACAATTCACGGCAAATGTGTACTGATAATGATACTCCCCATACATAGCATATTTATCCCGGTTTATATTATTGATTTTGTTTTTTAATCCTGCTGAGAACTGTGAATTGCCCAAATTTTGTGAATTTATTAGATTTTTATGAAGTCTGTCTACATAATCTTTGCGTATAAACTTATACCAGTATTTTACCTCTTTTCCCTCCTTCAGCAACTCTCTCTTGAAAATTTTATCGATGTCCTCGTCCAGATATACCAGTTCTTCTGTCTCCACTAACTCCAGTATAGTTGAATTGGTAGCCGCATACTCCTTTGCCCGTTTAAAAGCAGACTTTTTAATAATATCTTCCCCATTTTCCTTAATTTGTTGAATCAAATCTTTCTGTTGTTTATCCAGATATTGTTCACTATCCGTCTCCATGTCCTGTATTGTGCTGCGCATAAATTTATCCATTTTGATATTTGCATTTACAGCAAAATCAGTTTGATAAATCGTATTGGCAATAGATATATAGGAAAACATAATAGAAGCTATCATCGACAGAAAAAAAGTAATAATTACAATTAGAACCATAAAAATTCTTAGAAATATAATATAATTATTTTTACAGATGAATTTTAAAACCGGAACGAGATTCAGTACACCGCCCAGCAGTATAAGCTGTATCGCCATTGAAGCAAGAGCAGCTGTAAGTTCCTGCCCCTCTGCAAATACTGTATTCTTAAACCCGCCAAACGTAGTATACCAAGACAGCAGCGACATAACAACTGCCGCATTATGGAACAGGCTCAGTTGCTTTTTCTTCTTCCTTTTCTTATCTTTTCTCTTTTTCTGATTATTTTCCTGCTGAGTCTCCATTCTCATTTCCATCACATTCCCTCCTAGTATCGTCTGTATCTTTTACTTCATTATCCTGCTCATCTTCATCCTCGTCCTCGTCGTCATTTTTCATGCTCTTAAATAACTCCACAAAAAAATTGCAAAACAAACTAAAGGGTGCGAAAATAGCCTCTACAAAGTCCCCTGCCAGCTTATAGGCATGTTTTTTTATCTTCTTCTTTAATTTACTTGCCTTTTCATCATTAGCTTCGAATATCACTGACAGAAGATAATACATGATTGCATACCAGAGAAGGACAATCAAAGGAAAGGCAAAATAACGAAAAGCATCCCCTGCCACTCCAATTGCAGTCTCTTCAGTAAAATCTATCTTTGCATAAATATACCAGGAGATAATTGATAAGACCAATGCGAAAAATGAACTCATCCCATGAATCACAGAATGCAGCTTACTGGTTTTTTGATTCTTTTCCGTATCTTCGATTTCCTTTATCGTCCTTACAATATATATGCCAATCTGGCACAGGGCAAAGATCACCGTGATGGCAAATGCAACTGCCAGGATAATTAAGATGATGACCTGCGGCAGAGTTCTTGAAAGGTCATCTAATTTCTGCTGTGTAAGCCAGAACCTCTCCAGAAAAAATATCAAAACGAGACATAAAACAAGAAAACAGGCAGCAATATAACCATATAAAAAAATTCGATGCCCCTTCTTCATATCTTTCATGTATTCCTTCCATATTCCAGTATCCCGAACACGAAAATACCGCAGATTCCGAACCGCTTTTACCAGCACTGTTAAGAGAAGAAGAACGACTAGAACTGCCGCCAGCAAAGCCAGAATCTGTAAAATAATATGAACCGCTGCAGCAAAATCAGAACCTCCAAAGGCTTCTATAAGCTTTTCAAGAATAAAAACGGTTAAAATCGTTCCTCCTACAGAAATAAGGATGAATTTAAATAACGTTTTTGAATCCCTGACAAGCATTTCCTTTATTTTCTGATAATTCAAATTCCATAAAACAAATCCCAATAACGCCATAATAAAAATGATCACGATAAATATAGAATATTTATGAAAAAGCCCCTCTTTTTCCCCTATACTATAGAGCACAGGCGTCATGCCCCATATACAGCCGCCTATATTGATCCACATAAGCAAAGAGAGCTGTCCGTCTTTTCTTTTGCAATGAATCATGACTGCGATCAATGCTATGAGAAAGAGCACAAAAAAAGTCAGCGTGATTCTCTCCTGAACAGAAGAATTCGCTGCAGAGACTATAAAATGCCCGATTCCCGCATAGTTCCACAGAAATCTGACTTCATGCAATAGGATAACACAAAAAAATAGATAGTTAAGAAAGGAATCTTTATTTCCAAATATGGAAAATTCCTGAGATCTGAATCTATTTCGGATAAGAAAAAAATCTATCACTACAAAAACAACAAGCGTTACGATAAAAAGAATGATCTGCCTGTGCTCGAAACAGCTCTGACAGATATCTGTCCAGTTTTCCGGCAGCCACCCAAAGAACTGTCTCACATAATATACAAGAGGCAGCGCAGTCAGCAAAGAAAAAATCTGCGCCAACAGGGCAGGGGTATTAGGCATATCTCTCTTATGTGATCTCTTTAAGCTTATCGCTGCCAAAATGAAAAAAATAACCGCAATGATTTCCAATACCAGACAGGCTGTCTCATCCTGAGTGATTGAGATAAAAATTTCTTGTATTTTATTGGCCGGATGGTCCTGCAGAAAATCGTTCCCGTTATCCATAAACATTGCTATCATTACTATCACATAATGAATCACCATCACTATAATTGAAATAGCACATAGTCCAACAGAATTCTGTCTGGACGGCCCTGTTATATAATCGTCTCTTCTGTACATATTGCTTTCTCCTTTCTTCAAATCGCAAAGCAACATGTAATATAATACAATACTTTTATGCAACGATACAATAACCTGGCATTCACTACAATGTGCATTCTCTTTCAGCATTTTCTGCTTTTATCCGACAATTTATCACACCAGCAGCTCCAGAACGGATTCCCCTATCGTCCCCGGCGGCATCTGTAATCCAAAGTTATCTGCTACAGTGGCCCCCACTACGGCAAAATTCATTCTATCCTCCAGTCTCCCGGAGCCTTTCATCGATGGGGAGTATGCCAGAAGCGGAACCCTCTCCCGGGTGTGGTCAGTTCCGGTATGAGTGGGATCGTTGCCATGATCCGCTGTGATCAGCAGCAGATCATCTTCCCTCAGGTTCTGCAGAAGTTCTCCCAATCGGACATCAAACCGTTCCAGCTCCTGTGCATAACCCACAGCATTGCGGCGGTGTCCCCACAGGGCATCGAAATCTACAAGATTCACATAACAGAGTCCCCGGAAATCTCTTTTGGCAATCTCTATGGTCTGCTCCATGCCGTGGACAGAGCTCTTTGATTTATTGGATTCGGTCAGCCCCTCACCGTCGAAAATATCATAAATCTTCCCCACAGAGATCACATCCAGACCGGCGTCCTTCAGCGCATTCAGGGCTGTCCTCCCATACGGCTTCAGGGCGTAGTCATGACGGTTGCTGGTCCTCTGAAACGACCCCTTCTTTTTTCCCACATAAGGCCGTGCGATCACCCGCCCCACCTTCCATTCATCTCTCATGGTGAGCTCCCTGGCGATCTCGCAGCAGCGGTACAGCTCATCCAGCCCGAAAGTCTCCTCATTGCCACAGATCTGCATGACAGAATCTGCCGAGGTGTACACGATCATATGTCCCGTGGCAATTTCCTCCTCCGCCAGTTCATCTAAAATTGCCGTTCCGCTGGCACTCTTATTTCCAATAATGGTGCGTCCGGTGCGCCGGGAAAGTTCATCTACCAGCTCCTTAGGAAATCCATGCTCGGTAAATGTCTGGAATGGGGTTGTGACAGAAAACCCCATCATCTCCCAATGCCCTGTCATCGTATCCTTTCCGGTACTTGCCTCATTCAGCTTCATATAGTATCCCCATGGTTTTTCCACGGGTTCCACACACTGCAGGGGATGAAGATTTGCCATACCAAGCTTCTGCAGATTGGGTATATCCATTCGCTCTACACTCCGGGAAATGTGCCCCAGAGTATCCGTCCCCTCATCTCCATAGGCAGACGCATCCTCCATGGCGCCCACTCCCAGAGAATCAATCACAATTGTAAAGATCCTTTTATATTGATTCATTTTCATCCCTCCAAACCAAAAAACTGTTATAACTATTTTAACTTAATTTCGAGAAAAGAGCAACAAGAGTATCCTGCACATAACTTAACGGCGCCAATTTGAATTCCTTCAAATTGGCGCCGTTAAGTTATGAAAAAATATTCCACCCCCCATAATTTCCTGTGAGAAGTCCCAGCATTGCCAGATTCTGATATGGATACATCATCTGCATCATCTGTTCCATCGAATCGGTATTCCTCTGTCTGCCGCTGCCGGCTGCAGCGGACGCCGCAGTCTTCCCAGTGATTTCCCTCCGAACTGACTGTCTCAGCCTCTCTTCAAAGCTTACCTGCCGGGCCGTATGATTCCCTGCTGACCTTCCAGCAGTTCCTCGCCCGGCATTCTGCCATCTCATAATGGACGTAATATAATTCATCATCCCTAACATCTGCATATCCATCATCTGCCGTCACTCCTTCCTATATTGCCTATATTATTGGGAATAAACTCCATCCTCATCCTCTCATCTCTCCGTCTCTGGGCCGCCTCCTCACCAAGTTTCATATAATATTTCCGCCGCTTTGCTTTCTCTTCTGCCTCCTCTTTCATTCTGGCCTCAATCCTCGCCCTGACTTCTGGTTTTAAATCGCCGCTGACATAGTATGTCACCGTGCCGTCCTTATGTATCACCACGCCGCTGGAATGAATCTCATGTCCCATCATGGAAAGCTCTGCCTTCATCCAGGGCAGGGAATCATAGTAAGCCTGTATCTTCCCCTCATAGTAAGCCGCCTTTTCGGGATCCTCTGCCATCTCCTGCAGAATATTTGGTGCGATCACGACATTGCCCATCCCGGCAGTCTCCGCTCCCAGTCTGTCCATGCTCTTTTGATCCGATCCCACATCACGGACCAGAACATTTCCGTACCGCCGCCTGAGATACTCCTGATATTCCTCCAGGTAATTTTCCTGCCTTTCCCTTCTCTCTGTGAGCCGGTCATAATAATCCGCAGTATGATCCGTTCTGTAATTGCATTGCCTGGAACGCACATAAAATTCCGAATCATAGCCAACTGGCCAGGAATCTCCCCCATACTCTTCTAAGGATCCTCCCACCCTGATCAGGACGGAACACTGCCGCGGTGCATAGGAGGCCCCCAGATCCCGCCGGATCAGGGACAACACCTTCTCCCTGTAATCTGGATCCTCTTTCATGGCAGAAAACGCTTCCTCTGATATATTTACTGCCGCATTTGCCACAGTGTAATTCTTTGTGATCTTGGCAAGATCCTGATAAAACTCCCGCTTAAATGTCTCCATATCCGGCTCCATATTCTGCCGGCTCCGGCGCCCCGCTTCCCACAGCCCCACATAGTCTGGTGTTTTCACCGGTTCTGTTTTATTCTGTACCCTTTCGCCGTAAGACTCCTGACTCTCCTCCCTTGAAATCCAGGGAGCCTCCTTCGCCCTGTCATACCGAATTCCCCGGCGGTTCCATGCCCCTGCTGCACCTGCCGCATATTCCGCGCCTGCTATAAAATTCATAGTCTGTCACCTCCACACTTTTCCTGCAACATCACTGTCACCTGAAACTCCGTTTTCTTCACTCTTATATCCATATCCCCCATATATTTTAAAACCTCCCGCCTCACATTTGAAAGACCGATACCATGCAGCGCCGTCTCCCCGCTCTTCATTGATCTGGGAAGACCGCTTTCCTCATCCAAAACAATCTCTCCCTCAAAGGAATTCAACACTTTTATAAAAAAGAATTTATTCTTCTGCCTGCCGGAAATGGAAATATACCGTTCTCCGGACTGCATTTTATCACAGGCCTCTTTTGCATTCTCCAAAAGATTATGAAGGATGATCCCGATATCATAGGCATCATAGCCTGCCGAATCCGGATAACAGAAATCACAATGGAAACGAACCCCCTGTCCCCTGGCCGCCTTGCATTTATCATTGATGATCACATCGGTTACGGCATTTCCTGTCTTAATGTCAAGCTCTAAAACTCCCATACTCTCGTCTATTTTAGTAATATACTGTTCCATTTCTTCATAATTTCCAGTCCTTAACAGCCCCTGAATATTTGTCAGATGATTCTTCATCTCATGCTTCATCTGTCGGATTCCGGTATAAAACTGGTCCACCTGCTGCATCCTCTCCTGTATCGCACGCACCTGCTGTTCCTCTACAAAATATTTTTTCTTCTCCTCCTGCAGTCCGATCATCTGCCGATACGATGAGATGGTTACTAAAATCCCCGCATAAAAAAGCAGTGCGGTAACGGGTACTGCCCCCGCCAGAACAGGGTATTGGTCATAAAGATTCAGCACGATATCTTCTGTAACGATAATCAGTATTTGAAAAATAATGTTCACAAAGAAGATACCTGTCACAGGCGAAAGAAGAAGAAAACACAATTCCTTTGCGTGGAGCTCCCTCTCACACTTTCTTAACTGCCTGTACACGATATATAACAAAAGGGAGAACAGGCAGATCTGGATTACCTCCACTAAAACACAATTTAGTACCGCATTGCGGAAAATGATTTCCACCTCATCTCCCTCCCGCACAATTTGCCTGCTGGTAAAAAAATTGATGCTCTGCATGGACAGGATGCACAGATTTCTAACACTAAAATATAGCACACCGAGGAACAGCGTAAATTTTCTGTCCATGCCAAAATATCCAGAAAATACAATAAGAAGAACCAGTATAAGGATCATACAGAGCCAGCTGCTGACAGGAGTAAGAGTCATCGCCTTAATAAAGTATACCAGAGCAAAGATCAGGAAAGCTGCCGCCATCTTCCCCTTCCTTTTTCCCGGAAAAAAAGGAAGGAAAAAGACTGCCAGAAACACAGCGTACAGACAGATCTGCACCGCTGACAATATCCTTTGAAATAACAAAAAGCCCGTCTCACTCAATTTTATCCCTCCTAGTTGCTGTAACGGCTCCAATATAAAATCACCTCTCAACTGCTATTGCATAAACCTCAGGTATGCTTTTGTAAAATCCTGATACTTATATTTGGAGATCAGTATCCGGTCCCCGCTGGCAAGCGTCACCTCTGTCCTGCTGTACTCATCGACAAAGGCAAGGTTAATAAGATATCCTTTGTGAACCCGGAAAAACTGTCCCTGTAGTTCCTTTTCCAAATCTCCCATTTTGGCATAATATTCAAGCTCTCCCTCCCTGTGATGAATCACGATCTTATGGTTCTGGCTCTCCATATAGTAAATCTGATCCAGTGGGATCGTTTTTGTAACACCTGCATATTGAATCGTCAGCATCCTCTTTCTGGGGCTGGTTTCCATCCGGGACTGAAGAGCCCTTCCAAACACATCGGCAAATCTCTCCTCATCCACAGGCTTTAACAGGTATTGGAATGCTCCCACATCAAAGGCATCGTAGACATAGTCCTCATAGCCGGTGACAAAAATGATTACCGGCTGTCCCGCAGCATCCCCGCCCCGGATCTTCCCCGCCAGCTCCATACCGTTGATACTGGATCCAGACCTTCCCATCTCAATATCAAGAATAAGAATATCGCATTCCGCATCATCAGAAAGATATTCTTCCGCCGATGCATATTCGGTAATCTCACATTCCTTGTCCTGCTCCCTCACAAGGGCAGAAAGAATGGCCCGTATATTCTTCTCGTCATCACAGACTGCAACCTTTATCTTTTTCACCTCCCATTCAATCCGTATATCGGATAATAAAAACCAATATCTAATATTATTAACGTGAATCACCGGTTTGATAACGTAACCGGCAGAGTCATTGGTTAAATTTCCAGAAAATAATTGAAAAAACTATAAATCAACCGAAGGTCTTTATCCGTCATGCGGATACCTTTCTTTTAGTCAACTTATAGTTCTCTCTTTTATTTAGCTCAACGGAGCCAATTTAAACCCGCCGTTGAGCTAACCCCGGCAAGTACTATTATCTTATTTCCCTGGCAAATCTTTGATTAGCGGTTGAATGGTCTGATATATATGACTTACAACATTACCATCCGCATACAGCTTCATCAAATTATTATTAACTTGCTGCTTTGTTTTAGAGCTTAATAGAATCCCTATGATTTCCTCTTTCTTATCAATATATATTTTCTTTCTAAAATGTTGTCCAAAGAAGGAACGTACTTGTGAGCCTCTTTTTGTTATACTCTTGGAACGTACTTGTGAACCCCTTTTTGTTTTGCTCTTGGAACGTACAAATTTACCAAGAATAGTTTTCACATCTTCATATATTTCCAAGTAATTATTAAACTCGCTCTTTAAATCATTATGTATCCCTTTTAACATTCTCGCGTCATTACAATGGGCAACTACATACTTGCAAATCCTATTTGCATCAGAACTTAAATATCCCATACCAATAAGCCCATGCTGCATAAATACATTCAGTTCACTCCTATCGTTACCTGAAAAGTCGTAAGCCATTCCCACACTTATTTTATTGTTTATTGTCTGATCTGTCATAGCCGCGGCAGATGCTGCAACCTTCTTTTGATTTGAAGAAACCCCTGGTATTTTCTGCTTTCTTGAAATATGGGAGTATCCTTCTCCTTTCCAAAACTTTATTATATTATCATAATCCGTATCTTTACTAATAATGACATAAGCACATTCTTTTCCATGGATGCCTAACAAATATCCCAAGTATGCAGCCAGATGCATATCTAATGATTGCTTACCAGCTGGAACTATGTGCCCTTTCATATCTATGCCTCTTGAAAATAAAATATCCATTCGTATGTTTAATGCATTCTCCGTAGAAAAAATATACAAATGTTCATTTTTCGTTAGAGAATCTATGTTTTCGAGTCCTTCATTATGAACATTCTCAAAATCTATCAAATAGTATACTTCCATTCAACAATCACATCCTTAATCTGTAAAAACGTTAATAAAATATAAATTACATCGATTTTACAATATTATACATTATTTACTGTGAATTTCATAGAAAAATTTGTAAAATATCATTATTTTCCTTCAAATTATTGGTCAATTATGTCAGAATGGTTTCTTTGTCCTGTCTGGGGAAATAAGACAAGATTACAGATACGGTGTTAAAAAACTTTCCCCTTTACAGCAATAGTTTATCCACCTGACAGATTATTTCTTTCTCAGATATATCATAGGGCATCGGGTCAATATCTTCAAAACAGTAATTTGAAGCATAAGAATGATTATCAGTCCACTCTAATACCCAAAAGTCTGTTAATGTAGATACTTTAAAAAATTCTCCATTCATTGTCCAGCAAGTACCTGACGGATATAATTCTAATTGCTTTGCTCCAAGTTCACGGAACCTACTTTCAACAACTGCTTTTACATCTGCTTTTTCCATAAGCAACACCTTTTAGTTCTTCTTTGTGAGAAATGGCGGTTGGGATAATTGATGTACATGTTTCAAAAAATTATAAGCTGCTCTTCCCTCATTTTCATTATATTCCCATCCAAGCTTCTTCCCAACAAACTGTGCCACGTTTCGAAACAACTCGCACATACCCAAAACAGACTTCCATGCATTATCAACACTGCCATCAAAATAGGTCGATAAAAGCATTTTCCATTCTTTTTCTGAAATCCACTGATATAAGTATTTTGATGATTTTCCGGTGCTTACTGACCATTCTGTTAAGATACCAACCTTCCAATTTAACATAGTAATAAGCTGATCTCTTACAACATGATTTGTCATATCCTGCACATATGGAATCTCCTTCCGCCATAAGCCCTTTGCTATATTATTGGTACACCACCAAAATTCATTGCAAACTGCCCAATATTGTTCTATTGTAGGCTTTTTAACCCAATACTGACAATCTGTCGCCTCTGCGATTTCGGGTAATATGTTTTCCTTATCCAACAAAATCCTGCAAAGTTTATCGTCTTGGATGTGATTCAGTGCATAATTTATAGATTGTACAGTTAAATCAATTCTGGTTCCATCTGCAAATTGCATAAGCCATCCATATGAATTTTCCTTATCACTTGGATAATATGGATTTTCATCAGGATACTGCATATAAAGAATTTCACCGAAAAGTCTGATCCAATCTTTATCCTCTATAAAGCTTTTCGTATCATCTGTTACATAAACAATATCGTAATCTTGAAAAATATCTTTGGGAACATTTTCATTTGTTCTTGAACCGTTCATATAAACAGCTTTAATCCTAACATCATTTTTCGCAATATCTAAAATAAGATCGTACATTTCGTTTTCTGATCTCATGTCTACACCTCCGTTATAGCATCCATTGCAATTTTCATGGCTGCTGCAAAAAAATCATTCCCCCAATTTCTTATATCGTGAGCATTAACATCTGCCAAAGAATCTGCGGTAAAAAGCACTTGTCCAAATAAGACGCCTCTCATTTTTGCACATGCAGCCATAGATGCACATTCCATTTCTACAACAGAATATCCTTCTGATTTTCGATAACAGACCATTTCTTTTGTTTCTCGGTAAAAGCCATCTGTTGTCCATGTTTTGCAGGTTCTATAACTGAATCCCGCATTTTCCAGTACTCTGCATATTGCCTTAATTGGGGCAGAATCTAATTCAATTTCGCGTGATGGCGGCAAATAATGATATGATGTTCCTTCCTGTCTGAGTGCTGCGACGGGAACAAAAAATGAACCCTCGGTATCTTCAACTAAAGCCCCGCAGCATCCTGCAGCTATTATTTCTTTCACGCCTCCTGCGATTAACTGTTCCATAATCTGTACAGCACCTGCTCCACCAAGAGGCGCTTGTACAAACGCAATATCCCTATTCTTGATTTGAGTCTTATAGACGTAAAAATCTTTTGTCACACTGACAAATTTTCCGATGACTTCACATTTATTATGGGCTACGAAATCATCTATTTCAGGCTCCATAAAAAGCATTACTGCTTTCTGTGGGAAATTATAATCAGAATGGTGTCCTGGCATTATAACCGCACTTTGATCTGTATCAAATTCTAATATTGGTATTTGATTTTTTAATACTGCCATATCAATTTTTCCTCTTTCTTAAACATAAGATATGATGGACCAGTTCAACCTATCAGCAATTCGGATGTATTTTTACCCGCTTTTGGACTTCCGTTTATAATGCAAATTTTCATATAGCAGTTACCTCTCTGCATAATTCGCGTTCAATATGGTATAGAAATGGATTTAATGATTTCTTCTATTCTTTTTTCCCAATTATCATCAAATTCAATGTTGGGCATTGTAACAATAGCAGCTAACCCATGCACCAAAGCCCACATAGCAATCATCTTATCCTGTATCACTTTTTCCGGAAGTTTTACTTTTCTGAAAACCGATGCAGCGGTTTTTTGTAATATAGCTAATGGTGGATTTTCTTCTATATCTGTATTGTCAAGAGATAATTTTATGCTAATATTTTTACGTGAAAATAGAAAATCATAGTAAAACGGATTTTGATAAAAATACATTACATATGTCTTTCCAAGTATAGGGAGTAAAGAAAGACTATCTTTATATTCCGCAATTGTTTTTTCTAATGCAGCGGCAAATAAATCCATAACATACCGTTGCACTGCAGCTATAAATTCATCTTTGTTCTTGAAATGAGCGTAAGGTGCAGCATTGCTAACGCCGCACATTTCAGCTATCTTGCGTAAAGATAACGCTTCTTCCCCTTTCTCTTTAATGAAATCTATTCCTGTTTCGATTAAGGCGCGTCGTAAATCACCATGATGATATGATTTTTCTTTCATAAAATATCTTCCCCCAATCTTGACATCAATAAGATTCTATCACTTAATCTTATCGATGTCAAGATCAAAAACAGAAAAGCTGCAATCTTTCACCCAGTAAACTGTCTTATCTTGTCTAAAAATAAAATTTTGCCGGAAAATCTGGCTGCACTGGAACCGCCCTTCCCTCCTTTGTATAAATCACAGGCCTGGAGCACGCCCCGGCCGGGACTGGATCGGACACCGGCAAATCCTTATTCTCCCTTAGCAGCTTTCTCCCCTCTTCGCTCACCTCCAAAGTATCTCTATCCGTGTCAACTGTGTTTTCTGCCTCTTCCTTTTGCTCTCTCTTCTCCTCCCTGCGCTCCGCAGCTGCCTCCTCCTTCTCCAGTTTTTCATTTTCCTTCATTTCTTCCGCCTCTTCAGCCATGCCCTCTTCCGCCTGCGACTTACACTCCCATGCCCTGGTTCCCAGTTCATTGACATATCCCATGGCCTGCTCCATTTTCCCTATATTACCTTCCCGCTCTGCCTCCTTATACACCCTCATGGGGGTGTCTCTGATCTTCATATTCATTCCGGCCCCCACAAGCCCCTCCATAGTCTTCGTATTCATTATTCATCCACTCCTCTCTTTGTGTACTATTTCGGTAGAAATTGTCCACCCATTAGCCTTCTGTCTCACAAGGATTGTTTTATGTCTTATACGGCATCCCAAATGGCATCAGTACAGAGATTGTGACGCGGTCCTCTCCTGTCTCTATCTCCCATTCGCCATTATATTTCCGCACTATATCCCTGACATTCAAAAGTCCGATTCCATGATGCTCCGGGCCGCTTTTTTTCGAAAAGGAAAATCTCTCCGCAGCTGCAAAGGAAGAATCTCTGATCTCTGCACAGTTTGATACCACCAGAAGGAAACATTGTTTCACCTTCCCGCCGCGGATATGGATAAAACAATGATCCCTGTCCTCCAGCCTTCCGCACTCCGCCAGGGCATTATCTACCAGATTGCCAAACAGCACACACAGATCATACTCATTGATATGGCAGTCCTCCGGGATCTGTACATCACATTCCCACTGGATATGATTCTTCTCTGCCACGGCTCTCTTCTGGTGCAAAACAGAATCCACCACTCTGTTTCCTGTGGTATCCTCTCCCATGCCAAGGGAACCGGCCTCACTCATATCTGCCAGATATTGCTCCATCTTCCCCCAGTCTCTGGAATGTAAGAGCCCTGAAAGCGCAATGATATGATTTTTCATATCATGCCGCAGCCGCTCTGACTGACGGTACTGCCCTTCCAGCATTTTAAAGGCCTCAATCTGGGAGTGATACCAGCTGCTCTTTCTCTGTTCCAGATAGCTGTTGTTCATTCCCAGCAGATAGGCTCCTGCTGCCGACATGGCCAATGCCGAAAAAATACAGATGCCCCCATGACTGAAGATCTGGTCGAAATATATTCCCATATTCCCCCCGCTTCTGACCAGGATGCCATGAGCTGCTCCCCAGTTTACAAGATCCATCATAACCGTCACTGACAGCAGCGGAACAGCCATAATAATATAACGCTTTCGGTCTCCCCCGGTGAATACCTCTGTAAGACGTCCGTTTAGAAAATAAAATAAAGCCGCTACTGCCGCTGCGGAGATATAACAGATCAAGCCGTCCTGCCATCCGCCCAAAAATGGTTCTGGAATTTTTAGGACAGTATGCAGGAGGATAAGCGTCAGAAGGGAGCATAAGGAGACACAGAAATTTCCCATAAGCGTAACCGACGCTGACAGTACGGCAGCCGCCAGTACCTTTTTCTCCCAGATTTCCTGAAAGGATTCTATTATAAGTACTGCCAAAAGAATATGGATCATAAGAGCCGCCACAATATAAGGAAGAGAAAATAGTTCTCTTACAAGGTCCACCACCATCCAAATTATAAAAGCACCTGCCGGAAATACAAATTTCCGGCGGGGCGCAATCCGAAGAAATTTCTTACAAAATCTGTCTGCCACCCAGGCACAGCCGAGATACCAGGGCATCAAAAAAATTAACTCGCTCACACAATACCTCCGTTTGCACGCATATATCGCAATATCTCCCTGCAAAATTCTTCATACCTTCTCTTGGCGATGATCAGTTTCTCCCCACTGTCAAGAATGAGTTCCTGTCGGTTATATGCCGAAACATATGCCAGATTCACCAGATAGCTTTTGTGACACCGAAAAAAGTCCTTCTCCCGCAGCTCCTTCTCCAACTGTCCCATCCTTTCGTAATAAGCGATGGTTCCCTGGGAAGAATGAATATCCATTACTCTACCGCGAATCTCAAAATAGTATATATCCTTCAAAAAAAGTTTCTTCCTCTGCCTGTCCTTACTCACGAGAATATATTCCTTCGGATGCATCTGCGTCCGCAGAACTATCCTCTTCAATATCCCTCTGAGCTTTTGTTCCTCCACAGGTTTGAGGAGATACCAGAATGGCTCTGCCTCATAGGAATCAAACACATACTCCCTGCTGGAGGAAACAAATACAAGAAAGTGATCATATTCCCTCTCCCGGAGCAGTCGGGCGGTCTCCAGTCCGTCCACACCGCCCATTATAATGTCAAGAAAGATAATGTCAAAGTTTTCCTTCGCCCGGAGCAATTCCTTTCCACTGCCAAAGGAATGAATTATACAGGGTATCTGAAACTCCTCCAGGATCTTCTGAAGCTGCCGGGAAAGGCAGCAGCACTCCCTTACTTCATCATCACATACTGCGATCGAAAGCATCTTTTCCTCCATTCCTACACCGTTTCTTTTTATATCGTCAAATATCCAATAAGACTTTCCTATATGTCATGTACGGCCGTCTTTATGTTATATACGGTTATGCTGCCGATATGATGCCTTTTGTCAATCAAATGTTGTTCTGCAGCTCTTCTTCCCCTGCCTGCTCATCATTCCAATGGACAAAAGGAACGCCATCATTTCCGCTGCCGGTGTTGCCAGCCAGATCCCGGGGACACCCAGCAGGGCAGGCAGTAAAAGCATGGCGGCCAGCATAAATACAAAGGACCGGGAAAACGCAAGAACTGCCGAAACCATCCCCTTTGACAGGGCGGTGAACATCCCGCTGGCAAATATATTGAAACCGATAAAGAAGAGCGCAATGGTACAGATCC
The DNA here is from genome assembly GCA_910574015.1 of Eubacteriaceae bacterium. Taxonomy (GTDB): domain Bacteria; phylum Bacillota; class Clostridia; order Lachnospirales; family Lachnospiraceae; genus Eubacterium_F. The sequence continues at coordinate 124,852 of CAJSYQ010000001.1, forward strand.
GGTTTCCGGAAACAGCAAGACCGTACACCGGGTTGTCCGGCCGGGTAAATACGGAAACAAGCGGTTTGGTAAAAAGAAAGGAGAACAGAGATGTCAATACTGAGATAACAGCGATAACCTTTATACTCAATGCCACCAGCTTCTTCAATTTCCCATGATTCTTCTCCCCATGATAGTAACTGATCATCGGAGCCACCCCATAAGAATAGCCGGTATACAGTGAGCTTGCAAACATCAGCACATAAGTAATGATAGTTACGGCAGCCACTCCGTTTTCTCCCACATAGGTAAGCATAGTCCAGTTAAACATCATGGTGATAATCCCTGTAACGAGCGCCGTCGCCATCTCCGAACTCCCATTGGCCGCTGCTTTTTTCAGAACCCGCAGGCGCATCACCGGTTTTTTAAAATGAAGAAGGCTCTTTTTCTGGCTAAAGACAAACAGCCCTACAAGAGCGGTGACCGAATAACCCATTCCCGTGGCGGCTGCCGCGCCTCCAATCCCCCAATCCAGTACAGCGATAAATACATAATCCAGCACCATATTCAAAACACCGCCGGACACGGAACAGATAAGAGAAAGGGCTGCTTTTCCGCTTGCGATCATATACAGGGTAAAATTGTTCATGAGCAAAATAGGAACCGTAAACAGCAGATAACGGCTGAGATATTCTACACAATACCTTAATACATCGGCAGACAGATTCATACTGGCAAAAACAGGTTTCATTGCCAGATAACCCAGTCCACACATTAGCAGTCCGGTTACAACATTTACTAGAATCAGGAAAGTAAAATCCTCTCTGGCCTCCCCGGTCCTCTGCTCTCCCATCTTTTTCATGATCAAGGCGCTGCCGCCGGTGGCCAGCATGGTAGAGACCGCTGTGACCAACTGGATCACCGGTGCCGTGAGGTTTATGGCAGACAGCGCATCCGTGCTAATGAGATTGGACACAAACAATCCGTCCACCATGGTGTAAAATGACATAAACACTGACATGGCTATGGTGGGAACGGCAAATTTCAAGATGTTTTTCAGGGTAACAGGTTTTTGATATACATTCTTTTCTTCCATTTTACCTCTTTTCCGCGATGCTTTCTGCGCATCCTGCTTGTTTTTTTGTCCTACTATAGTATGATAAACCATACAGTAACTGTACAGTCAAGACGATTTGCCAGAAAAAATGAAAAGGAATAAAATAAGGAAATGAAACAAAACAATAAGCTGCTTACCATCGGACAATTTGCCGCGGTTCACGGCATAAACAAAAAAACGCTGATGTGGTACAACGAGATCGGGCTGTTCCAACCCGCCGCCATCGATCCCGATAATGGATACCGCTATTACAATTACCACCAGAGTCCTGTTCTGGAAACGATACTTCTGCTGCGGGAGCTGGACGTATCTATTGAGGAAATACAGAGCTTTATGAAAAACCGGTCAGCGGCCGGTCTGAAAGAACTTCTGGATGAAAAGATAAAAGATCTGGATCAGAGATTACTTCACCTTCAGGCTGTGAGAAAAACTGTTTACGGCCATCGGCAGGATATGAATGCACTGCTGACTCTGGATCTTTCAGAGATCAAAATCATAGAAAAAGAAGAGCGCTGTCTGGTGACAGTAGAGATAGACGAAAATACCCCCTTCGAAAAAGAGGTGGAAATGATCATGGCAGAGACAGTAAAACATCAGCTTGGCCGACTCCACAACGCCTCTTATGGCTCCATGATCTCCGTCTCCAGCCTGTTGGCAGGCAATTACAACGACTACTGCAGGCTGTTTATTGAGATCCCGTTCCTCAAACAAAAAACCGGGCTGCATATACAGCCCGGTGGAAAATACCTAAGAGCCTTTCACAAAGGAGACTGGAACAAGATACCGGATCGTTACAAAGCAATCCTCGCTCATGCCAGAAAGCATGGCCTGACCCTGTCTGGTTTCTCCTATGAGAAGGGTATTAACGAATCTGTCATTGACCGAATCGAAGATTATATCATGCAGATAGAAATCCCTGTATTTGAAGCCTGATGGGTTATCTTGTCCTGACGGTCTTCACCTTCGACCATGCCGAGTAAAATTTCTTAGTCTTTCCCCTGCCCTTTACTGACTTATAGGTCCGGATTCTAACGTAATACTTTTTGCCCGGCTTTCTTCCGGTAATCCTCTTCGACGCCTTTTTATTTCCCTTTACCATGACCTTCCTGACGGCCTTTTTGGAAAACTTTTTGTTGGTGGAATACTGCAGTTCATAACCGGAAGTCTGTGCCCGCTGTCTTTTCCATCTGACCACAAAACCTCTGGAAGCAGAAGAAAGTCTGGACAGTGTAGTTCCCTTTGGCACGATCTGGAAGGTCTTTGTCATCGTTCCCTTATATGCGCCGCCAAACAAGACGATGGCGCTGGCCTGCCCCGGTTTTACATTATTACTATAAGATACTTGATAGTTCCGGCTATCCACAACCTCGCCGGATGTATCCAGTACGGTCACCTTCGGTTTCCTTGCCTTTCCCGTCCAGACCATAGTATTCGCAGACAAAATAATCTTTGCCGGCTGATACACTTCTTGATCCGGTTTCTTATCTGTATCTTCGTTGGGGGGCAGAGGTCCGTCCGGTTTATCCGTTGGCAGCAGAGACTCTTCCGGCTCTGGAGGCTCTGGACTCACCGTTGGATCCGGTTTGACGTCCCCTGTGGGTGCCGGCGATATCGTCGGTACAGGCTCCCCGGTAGGTGCCGGCTCATTCGTCGGTACTGGCTCATCCGTTGGTACCGGCTCATTCGTCGGTACTGGGGATTTCGTCGGGCTCGGAGTTTCTTCCGGTTCCGGCTCCTGATCCAGAAATTTCACACGTTTCTCCGTCAGGATCCGGTTCCCCAGATTCTTTACATCCTGCACCGTATCCAATGGCTCATCAACGTAGTCAGAGCAGAAAAGAAACGTATACTCCCCTGTCTTTGCCCCCTCTTCAGCCTGCAGATAATATCTGCCGGGATTGGACGCAGAAGGTATCAGTGAAATATTATTTCCCCAGTCTGTCTTTGCCAGTACCGCCGGGTCATCACTCTCCCAATACTCGGTTTTTACCGGAAAGACGCAGTCAGACTCATAGAGCATTCTCTCCTCTGCTTCTTCGGAAGAAATAGCATTTCCATCCAAATCTTTCCATACGATATCAAAGTAGACATTTTCATCCGGTACGGAACCATCCAGCTTCCTCATTATGCTGTCCAGCAGAACCTGGGAAGGAGCTGAACTGATCTCTATACTTCCAATCTCCTTCGTCTCCTCCAAAGCCGGTTTCACTACTGTCCACAGCCCGTCACTGTATTTCATCTGATACCCATAATCATCAATGCTCTTCTGGGCCAGGACAAAATTGTTGCGGCTGACATTTTCTCTGTTTACTGATATATAGGGCCATCCAAGCAGCAATACCCCGGGGAACAGTCGACTTTTTGTCTGAAACTGGGTAGTGCCAGTCACATTCCCCTCGATAACCAGCGAGCTCTCCTGATTTACTACCAGGATCCCTCTCTTCTCCGCCGGGTCGGATACCCCGGTAAAATCACCGGAAATCATGGCGTTCATCACATCAGAGACTCCGTTCAGATCCAGACAGCTGCCCCGCTGCAGTGTGACATTGTGAAAGAAATTCGATTTGGGCGACAGGCATGCCTCATCCGTCACAATAACATTCCCCACATTTTCCAGAACCGCATTGGAGAGAGAGCCTCCTTTCAGGGTAAAGGTCGTATTGTCATTTCCCGAAATCTTTTTTACCTTGGCATCATCATAGCCGCCGCCGGTAATAGTAATATCTGCCCGGCTGTTCTTACTTACATCCACGCTCTCCCGGACAATGAGCTTGGAATCCAGATTCACTACCGCATTTCCATAGTAAGGTACCTTGTTGTCATTCCCCTTGTCATGGCTCATGAATACTGCCTGAAACATCGATTCTGAATTGGAATTCCTGACTGTCAGGGAGGCATTATCACCAATGTCTGTATTGGTAAACCCTCCGGCATACACCGTGGGAAGAAGCTCCTTCTCCGTACCCCCAAGAGACCCAAAATCACCGTCTCCGCCATCCAGCCATGTTTTTACGTTGTCGAAAGTCAGTCCATGTCCGGCAAGGAAAATTTCCCGATGCGGGACGCTGCCCAATGCATTGGAAGATTCAAAGGTCAGCTTTATATTCTTAAAACTGATGTCTCCCTCCAGCTGAATGGGAGCCCGGCAGTTCAAATGATCGGTACTCTTCTGTCCCAGAATCTCTGTACCCGCCGGAATCCTTACCGGCAGCATCCTGCCTCCTGCCTCCGCTTCCTGGCCTATGGTGATCAGGCCGTTGACCGTGATGGGGCTCTTCTTCTGCGCCAGTGCCGCCATAAACTCTTCCCTGGAACTCACAGTGATCCCGTTTTCCACTGCCGCCGCCGTGCAGGGAATGCCGGCAGCTGCCAAAACCACGGATAGCAGCACACAGAAACCTCTTCTCAATCCTTCCTTCATTCATCCACCTCCTCTTATCCTGGCTCCACGGCGCCAATTTGAAGCCGCCGTGGAGCTCATCTGTATCTACGTTTTATTTAAATCATCATAACATAATATCCCCATCCTGTATATCACTAATTATTATAAGTAAGCTCATTTTCAAGCTCGGACAGAAACTGCATCCACTTATCCTCATGTTCAACATAATACAGCGGACACAATTTTCCGGTCACATCGTAATGACGAATGACATCCTCTGCTTCCAGATCATACCGGATACAGAGATAAGCAGTCAGTTCTGCCAGCGCTTTGTATGTAGCTTCATTAAACTTTCCTGTCTTATCCGGATGACAGCACTCGATGGATATCGTATCGTAATTGCGCTCATTGGAGGTATAGGCAATCTCCTCCAGAGGGATACACTGTATGATCTGCCCGGTGAGCCCGATGACAAAGTGACTGCTGGCATAAACCGGTTTTTTCTTTCCCTTATTGATCTCGGGAAGATTATTAAAATAATTCCGGTTGTCCATGGCATCTGTCCCAGGATTCGCCGTGTAATGCACTACAATGCCCTTTACTTTTTTCAGGCTGATCTGTGGGCGGGAATATTCATTGGGTTCCAGAAGCTTCGTCTGCATGGTTATCTGCGGCAGAACCTGTCTTTCGTCACCTCTTGTTTTACCACGCCAGATGAGAGAGACAAAAACACAGACGATAATGATAAAAACCGCTGCGCCGCTTATCACTGCGGCACAGCGGATCAAACCTGACCTGTTGGACATCCGGCGGGATCTCCGCCTTCTTCCGCGCTTTCTATTCGACACTATAATTGGGTGCCTCTTTTGTAATATGGATATCGTGGGGATGACTTTCCTTAAGCGATGCCGCAGATATCTTCACGAATTTTCCATTTTCCTTTAATTCCTCAATAGAACCTGTTCCACAGTAACCCATACCGGAGCGCATTCCACCGATCAGCTGGAATACGGTATCCTCTACTGTGCCTTTATAGGCAACGCGTCCCTCTACGCCCTCCGGCACCAGCTTCTTGGCATCACTCTGGAAATACCGGTCCTTGCTGCCATTCTCCATGGCGGCAATGGAACCCATGCCACGGTATACCTTATATTTCCTTCCCTGGAACAGTTCAAAACTGCCCGGACTCTCGTCACATCCGGCAAAAATACTTCCCATCATGCAGACACTTGCCCCTGCTGCAATGGCCTTCGTCATATCGCCGGAGTATTTAATGCCGCCGTCGGCGATCACCGGAATTCCATATTCCTTTGCCACCTCATAAGCATTCATGATAGCCGTCACCTGAGGTACACCGATGCCGGCAACAACCCGTGTAGTACAGATGGATCCCGGTCCGATGCCGACCTTCACCGCGTCTACTCCCGCCTCGATGAGAGCCCTTGTGCCCTCTCCTGTAGCCACATTGCCGGCAATGATCGCCAGATCCGGATATGTATCCCGGACCATCTTGACACATTTTAAAACATTGGCAGAATGGCCATGGGCCGTATCGATCACAATACAGTCTACCTGTGCGTTCACCAGCGCATCTACGCGATCCATAATATTGGCCGTCACGCCCACTCCGGCTCCGCAGAGCAGACGTCCCTGCGCATCCTTTGCAGAGTTCGGATACTTAATCTGTTTTTCAATGTCCTTGATGGTGATGAGCCCTGTCAGATTCCCTTCCTGATCAACGATAGGCAGCTTTTCCTTTCTGGCCCTGGCAAGAATCTTTTTTGCCTCCTCCAGGTTGATTCCCTGCTGTGCTGTGATCAGCCCGTCGCTGGTCATGCACTCCTTGATCTTTTTGGAATAATCGGTCTCAAATTTCAGATCCCGGTTCGTAATAATGCCCACAAGCTTCTTAGTACCCTTTTCCGTAATGGGTACACCGGAGATACGGAATTTACCCATCAGTTCATCCGCATCCTGTAATGTATGTTCCGGAGAGAGATAAAATGGATCACTGATGACACCATTCTCCGAACGCTTTACCTTATCTACCTCTTCCGCCTGCTCTTCTATGGACATATTCTTGTGGATGATCCCTATACCGCCCTGCCTTGCCATGGCGATCGCCATGCGATGCTCTGTCACCGTATCCATGCCTGCACTCATCATCGGGATGTTCAGCTCAATACCCTTTGTCAGATGAGTCTTCAAACTTACCTGGTTGGGTATTACCTCAGAATAAGAAGGTACCAGTAATACGTCGTCAAATGTAATGCCTTCACCAATAATCGTTCCCATCTCTCTCTTCCCTTCCTTTCTTTTATGAAGTCCAACAGCTCCCACAGGAACTGTTGGACGATTCTCTTGTTTTATATATTTGATTCATTATTGTAACGTTTTATTGGTAGCTTGTCAATATAATATTTCTTTAAAATCTCTTAAAATCTCTTAATTTTTTTTGCCGTTGTTTTATCAAATTCTGTCTCTCTCACAATAAGACTGTGGATCCGTTTATAGATTGGTACCTCCTTATTGTACTCATCCACGATCTCCTGCAGTGCCGCCCGGACGTCTTTGATCCGTTTCTTTTTCGCATGATCAAGGTCAGGGAAGATCTCGGCCTCGATGACCTGATCCTTCTCCCGCACCAGAACTTCCTTTACCAGATCCGCCCGGCTCAACTGGTTTTCAATCTCCTCCGGCGATACATTTTCGCCATTGGCGAGAATGATCAGATTTTTTCTTCTGCCGGTGATATAGACAAAATTGTCCTTATCCACATAGCCGAGATCTCCTGTCTTCAGCCAGCCGTCCTCTAGCGTCTCCGCTGTCTCCTCCGGCATCTTGTAATATCCCATCATCACGCTGCTGCCCCGTACCCAGAGCTCTTCGTCTACCACCTTCGCCTCACAGTTCGGCATCAGTTTTCCCACGGAGCCCTTCTTATTGTCCCATGCAAGATTGTTACTGATCACCGGGGAACACTCTGTCATACCGTAGCCCTGGAGGATCGTTATGCCATACTCCGCAAACCGGTCCACGTATTCCGGGTCGAGATAGGCACCACCGCTGCAGATCGTTTTCAGATTGCCGCCGAAGGCCGCCTTTGCCACCAGCTTCTTCGGCATCATGCCGCCGGCGGCCTTTAGCTTTGCATAGATGGATTCAATCACCAGAGGCACCAGCAGCACCATATCCGGCTTAAATAGCTTCAGGTTCTTCTGCACATGCATGATCGAATCATTGATACAGGAGGTCACACCGATGAAAATCCCCTTAATAATGTCCATAGTCAGGCAGTACACATGATTGATGGGAAGGAGCGTCATCGTCACAGTCCCCGCCGGAATCTTCATATCAAGGCATACCGCATTGTCAGTCAGATTCCTGTGGGACAGCATCACTCCTTTGCTCTTTCCGGTAGTACCGGAAGTAAAGAGGATCGTGCAGAGCTGATCCGGGTCGAGCTGTGTCTCATATTCTCCCCCGTTCTCCCGCCGCAGCTCTTCCCAGGACAGGACTCCTCCCATTCCGTTCTCCCCCCGCCGGGCGGCTTCCGCCTGGAAGGATACGATATAACGCACCCTCGGGCACCGTTCTGCCGCCATGGCCGCCACATCGGCACGGAGTTCGTCAAAGAAGAGCATCTCTACATCGGCGCGTTCAAGCAGTTCACAGATGGCCTCTGCCGACAGCTGGGCATCGACGGGAACCGCCACACTGCCGCTGTTTGTCACCCCAAAAAAACTAGCGATCCACTGATAGGTGGTGGATCCCAGGATGGCAATGTGCTTTCCCTTCATGCCAAGGCTTTCCACCATGCGGCTCACAGCCATGGAATCCTCTCCCAGCTCCCTGTATGTCTTATCTACGACTTCCTTTTTTACTTTATAGCGGTACGCCGCCTGTTCAGAATAGGCTGCCACACTGTGGCGTATCACATCCTGCAATGTTTGAATTTCCATATCCTACCTCACTTTTATTCTGCAAGGGATTTGATATACTCCATCGCATCCTTTACTGTCTTAACATTGACCACTTCACGCTCTTCCACCTCAATGTCAAAATGATCCTCAATCTCCCCTACCATACTCATAAAATCATAAGAATTGAATCCCAAATCTTCGATAAACCTTGAGTCCTCCAAAATCTTCTCCGGCTGGACATCCACATACTGACAAATGATCTCCTTTAACTCTTCAAACATAATATCCCTCCTCGTTTTTTATGACCACTCTATAATTTCGCCTATGGTCCGGCTGCTGTCCTCTATCCCGCGAAACATAAGGCGACACAGATAATAATAAATCTCCTCCAGCTTCTGGTGGGTAACAACTCCCGTCTGGTGCTCGAAACAGAACTCCATCTGTCCGTCTGGCTTGTGGCTCACTGTCAGATACAGTGTATGTGCCGCCGCACCATTGGAATATCTCTTTACATGATACTGGATGTCTCCCAGCTTGTCTAATCCCGGCCCGTCATATTTCATAGTCAGCGGCTGGTAAGTAAGGGAAAGCGGCTCGTAGGTCTGTCCGTCTTTCAGACCGTAATACTGCTTGCGGAAAGCATAATATTCCGACGGGCTGTAATTGGCATGGCGGAAATACTGATTCTGCGCATCCCGGATCTTACATAATCCCTCCAGAAAAGTATCGTCTCTGGAAATAATCGTGCGAAACGGAAAGCAATGGATCCGGGAACCACCGCACCGCTTCTCCAGCAGGGTAGCCCTTCTGGCAATGGTAGTGGTGATGGATATATCATCCTGGTTATTTTCCTTCTGCAGATAAGTCCGCAGGCCCATCAGGAGGATACATGTCATGGAAATATGGTTTTCCTCACAGAATTTCTGCAGCTTCTCCGCGGCTCCCTCCTCCAGATAAAAATTGCTGAGATTGGCATCCACATTGTCCGACACATTGGTGGCTGCCCTCAGCTTCGGATTCTTTGTGGCCTTCCGCTCCTTCTCCAGCTTTTCCGGACCATAGATATCGGTAAAAATAGGTTCGGAAGAGGAGATCAGGTTCTCAAAAAACTCCCTGTCCTTCTTTGACGCCCTGCTGCCCGCTTCATACTCCAGATCTTTCTGAAGCTGTTTCAGATAGGAGGCCATCTCTTTTGGATAATCAATCTCCTCATATACTTTGCTGCAATACAGTTCGATAATATCCTTGAAAAACGCCACCAGCGACTGGGCATCCATGATCAGATGATTCACCTTGATATAGATTCCCTGAAAACCGTCCGGCATCTTGATCATCACGATCTGATGCTGCGGGGTATCGTACATATCAAAGGGAATATTTGTCCACTCAGTCAGCTTGTCGTCCGCATGTTCCTCTTTCCATCCGGTAAAATCAAAATGTTCGATCTCCTTCGTCTCTTCTTTCACTATGTACTGATAGACATTTCCCTCCTTGTCCTCAGCAAATCTCACTCTCATGGATTCGCACCGGGCAACGGCCTCCTTTATGGACTGACGCAGTGTCTCCCAATCCAGGTCCACCTGGATGGTCAGGCCGGAGCCAATATTCAGCACCTGTTTTTTGGGACAATATTTCATACAGTAATAATGCAGTTTCTGCGCTGCTGTCAACGGATATACCTTATAACCTTTTCTCGTCTTCATTTTGAATCACTTCCTTTCCATGATAGGAAAAATAAAAGAACAGACTGCTTCCTCATACTCTTCTGGATCTTTGTAACAGGATTCCACATGTCCGGCACCTTTTATGATTACCAGTTTCTTTTCTGACTGACAGGCTTCATACAGTTCATGCACCATGGAGCAGGGAACAAAGGTATCCGCATCCCCATGTATAAACAGCACCGGAATCTCTGTCTTTGCCACCTCTTCCCTGGCGTTGCATTCATCCAGCTCATAGCCCGCCTGTTTTTTCACCATCCGATTCGCAATCTGCATAATCGGAAATGCCGGAAGATGATACATATTCTTCAGCACCGCACAGAACACATCCCATGCCGATGTAAAGGCACAGTCCGATACAGCCGCTCTCACCTGTTCCGGCAGCTCCAGCCCCAGCGTCATAAGTACAGTAGCCGCTCCCATGGAATCCCCGTGAAGAAGAATCCGGCAGTCATCCCCCAGCCGGTCCACTACATAATCGATCCAGATTCTGGCATCGTGCCGGTCCAGACATCCAAATCCTATGAAAGTGCCCTCACTCCTGCCATGAGCGCGCTCATCCACGATAAGAAGATTGTACCCCGCATCCAGATAAAATCGGGCAAGGGTGGAATAATCGTTCTGTCCCTCACTGGTATAACCATGAAAACAGATAACTGTCTTCAATGACCCGTCGCATGGAAAAAACCTGCCGTACAAGCTGAGACCGTCCTTGGATGTGACCCACACCTCCTCGGAGGGCTGTTCATTGAGCCACTCCTTGGCAGCGCGGATTCCTGGTATATATAAATCCCAGTCCGTCCCCGCCATCTTTTGTGTCCTCTCTCTTTTCGCATTGGAACGAATCATTGTCCTTCGAAAAAAATATTTGGCAATGGCGTATTCACCGGCTGCCCCCAGAATGGCAGCTCCCGCGATCCATTTTCCTGCTTTCATCCTCTCCTCCTCTCCGATCCGTCCTTTATTTCTTTACGAATTCCTTCAATCTCAATGCCTTCTCAATGCTTCCCTCTACCTTCAGTTTTCCCAGGGTAAAGGCCAGAACCGGATCCATTTTCCCGGAAATGATCTTAAAGAGCACATCGGCGCTGCAGATAAAAAGGGAATCCCGGTCAAAATACTCATAGGGCTGGATATCCAGCTGGCCGTCCTTTACCTCTGCATAGAAAGCGCCCTCCCCTTCCCCGGTAATATTAAACTGATAGGCGAGATGCTCATGGATCATGCTCACATCCGCTCCGCTGAAAAGCTCCTTAACCTTATCAACGATTTCTTCATAGGTCATTGTTTGTTTCCTCCTCACATATTGATATAATAAATCTGTCCCGGTATCGGAACTGGCTGAAGTCCCAGCCGGATACCGTTCCCATGATGTCCTGTCTCTGATTTTCCCCTGCCCTGATGAAAAAGACCGCATCTCTCATCGGCCTGGAGAGCCCCTGTCCTGTCGCCTTTAAAAAACTCTCCTTCAGTGTCCAGAGCCGGAAAAATTTCTCCTCTCTTGTTCCTGGTTCTTCCTTCCCTGCCATAATATAGGCAATCTCTTCCTCCGTACAGATCCGTTCCATCAGGCGCTCGTCAAAGGACCGTATGTGCTCCACATCGATGCCGATCCTTCTCCCGCTGACACCGCAGACCACCAGGCCCTCCGTGTGGGAAATGCTGAAATCGATCCCGTCTGTTCCCTCCAGATACGGTTTCCCATATCCCTTCTGGACCGTCTGATAGGGGCCGCCGTAATCCCGTGCCAGGGCAAACTGCAGAAGCTCTCTGCCCAGCCAGTGTTCTGTCTCCCTGTCCTGTAATCCTCCTGCAGGGTCATACTCTGTCAGGTAAATCATAATCCCCCCATGCCGTCACGGTTCAGATATTTCGCAATGCGAACTAATAAAACAAAAAAATTCGTATTACGAAATAATTATACCAGACTACCGTGTATTTCGCAATACGAATCATTATATTTCTCCCTTTGGGGAATCAAGAGGATCACTCACCCGCCGGATATGCCAGTACGATCTTCAAAAGACGGATGAGTTCCAGCGTATCTTCTCTTCCCAGGACCTGAAACATCCCCTGGTACTCCTTGCTGATCTCTTCCCTGAGTTTCTTGGCCTGTGTTTTGCCTTTGGGGGTAATGCACACCTGGACACGCCTCCGGTCCTCGTGATCTGCCCGCCGTTCCACCAGATCCTTATTCTCCAGGCTGTTGAGTATATCCGTCATTCGGCCCGGCACAACATGCAGCTGCTCTGTGAGCCTTCCGGCGCTGACCCGGTCCTCCACATAGGCGAGATATCTCAATACTCCGTATTCTCCCCGTATACTGTCCAGAACCTTCCGGTTCTGTCTGCAGTTCCACAGCTCCGCCAATAGATTATACAGCGATTCTCCCAGATTTTCTTCTGTCATTTTCCCCTCCTGCATTATGACAGCTGGTCCACCGGTTTCTCAACAATATTCGGACACTTGCTGTACATTGCCTGTACCATTTTGTCATTGGGCTCAAACAGGATCACTACCTTCTCTCCCTGGTCTGAAATCCGGGTCGCTATGCCATACACTCTTGCATCAGAACGAAGGGATGTATAATCCATCGTTTTCACATGGCGGTATCCATCCATCCGGGAAGAACTCATGGGAGCGATCACATCCGCATTTTCAATCTCAATGCGAAGCTTATGCTTTCTCCTCTCCCCACCCTGGATAATATCAAAGTCCAGCTGTCCGTCGCAGAATACATATTCCCATTCCTCCTTAAACCGGGGCCAGTACCAGAACAGAAATACTGCCGCCGCCAGTCCAAATATCAGAAGAAAACGGCTGAACATCGTGGTCATCAGAAGAAGGATAACTCCTATGACCGCTGCGACTTTAATCGCAACGACCTTTACTGTTGTTCTTTTTCTGGCATTTGCTTCTACATAAGATTGTTCCATATTTTACCTCGTTTCTGCAAAGAGATCCATTTTTCACTCTTTTTCCTATCTGTACATATCCTGACACTGCTTTTCCAAAAGACACAAGAATAGGGAAACCCTCTCCGGGGCATTCCCTATTCTCCTTTCAGGTGTTCTCTATTTTTTCATCAAGGACACCGGTTCCATCCCGCTGTCCCACTGCTCAATACACCCTGTATTACATCATGCCTCCCATACCGGGGCCTCCTGCCGGCATGGCTGGTGCATCTTCTTTAATATTAGCAACAACTGACTCCGTTGTCAACAGGGTAGAGGCAACGCTTGTGGCGTTCTGAAGGGCACTTCTTGTTACCTTGGCAGGGTCAAGAATACCGGAATCTACCATATTTACATACTCCTCTGTCAATGCGTCGAAGCCGAAGCCAGGCTGCTCGGAGCGAACCTTATCAATAATAACGGAGCCTTCCAGGCCTGCATTTTCTGCAATTCTGCGGAGCGGAGATTCCAGAGCCTTCAGGATAATATTGGCACCTGTCTTCTCATCCCCTTCCATATCTGCTGCCAGTTTAGCAACCTCTTTACTGGCATGGATATAAGCGGAACCGCCTCCGGCAATGATGCCCTCTTCTACGGCAGCTCTCGTGGCAGCCAGGGCGTCTTCCATACGGAGCTTAGCTTCCTGCATCTCTGTCTCAGTGGCAGCGCCGACACGGATCACCGCTACGCCGCCTGCCAGCTTGGCAAGTCTCTCCTGCAGCTTTTCCCTGTCAAAATCAGATGTCGTCTCGTCAATCTGTGTCTTGATCTGTGCGATACGGCCCTCAATTTCATCTTTAGCGCCTTCTCCGTCCACGATAATAGTATTTTCTTTCTGAACCTTAACGGATTTTGCACGGCCAAGCTGATCCAGGGTGGTCTCCTTCAGATCGAGTCCCAGCTCCTCGCTGATCACCTCGCCGCCTGTCAGGATAGCGATATCCTTAAGCATTTCCTTTCTTCTGTCACCGTAACCAGGCGCCTTTACCGCTACTACGTTAAAGGTTCCGCGAAGCTTGTTGATCACCAGAGTGCTAAGAGCCTCGCCCTCAACATCCTCGGCAATGATCAGCAGTCTGGCACTTGCCTGAACCACCTGCTCAAGAAGGGGAAGGATCTCCTGAATATTAGAAATCTTCTTATCTGTGATCAAGATGTATGGGTTGTCTAATTCTGCTTCCATCTTATCCATATTGGTAGCCATATAAGCAGAAACATAGCCCCGGTCAAACTGCATGCCCTCTACCATGTCAAGTTCTGTCATCATGGTCTTGGACTCTTCAATGGTAATAACGCCGTCGCCTGTCACCTTCTCCATGGCATCGGCAACCATCTCGCCTACCTGATCATCTCCTGCAGAAATGGCAGCTACTTTGGCGATCTGCTCCTTGCCGGAAAGCGCCGAACTCATATTCCGGATGGACTCAACTGCTGCCTCAGTGGCTTTCTTCATACCCTTGCGCAGGATAATGGGATTGGCGCCGGCAGCAAGGTTCTTCATTCCTTCGTTGATCATTGCCTGTGCCAGGACAGTGGCGGTGGTGGTACCGTCGCCGGCAACATCGTTTGTCTTTGTCGCCACTTCTTTCACCAGCTGTGCACCCATATTCTCAAATGCATCCTCAAGCTCTACTTCCTTTGCGATCGTCACACCGTCATTGGTGATCAGAGGAGCGCCGAAGGATTTGTCCAAAACAACATTTCTTCCCTTCGGTCCCAGTGTCACACGTACGGTATCTGATAATTTATTTACACCTGCTTCCAGAGCGGCTCTTGCCTCCGCTCCAAACTTGATTTCCTTAGCCATCTTTTCTTACCTCCAAATCAATTTATTCTACCACTGCTAAAATATCATTCTGGCGAACGATCACATATTCTTCGCCATCCAGTTTTACATCTGTGCCGGCATATTTGGAATAGATTACTTTATCGCCCACCTTTACTTCCATCTTTACTTCTTTGCCATCTATCGTTCCACCCGGACCTACAGCTATGATCTCTGCCTGCTGAGGCTTCTCCTGCGCCTGACCTGGTAGTACAATACCGGATTTGGTTGTCTCTTCTGCATCTAACTGTTTCAATACAACTCTGTCGCCTAATGGTACTAATTTCATTTTAAATGCCTCCATTTCTATTTTTTTGTTAGCACTCTTTTTTGTTGAGTGCTAAATCCATTGGCTATATAATATGGGATTATGGAAAGAAATGCAATGTCTTTTCTCATTCTGATTCCCTGTATTTTCCATTATATACTATATTAAACTCGCATATTCTCTTTTATTCTTATTTTTTTAGATTTTTTTCATACAAAACGCCTGTCATCCGCCAACCCTCTCCTGCAGCTCCAGTACCCGCTCCTGGGAATAGGCGGCAATCTCGCCTGCCTGCATCCGCTTTGTGGATACATCTTCTACACGGAACGGATCCCCGATGTGAATTCCCACCTCTCCTACCGGTATCATCCAACGGCCGATATTCCGGATCCTGTCGATTTTGATAAAAGCCGGGACGATTTCCATATTCAGACCAGAGATCCCCATAAAGCCGCCCTTTTTGAATTTGTTCATCCGCCGGTTGTGATAGCTGCATTCCCCTTCCGGGAACAATACCAGATTGTGATCTGACAGGGCCCCCCGGATCTCTGCTATGCTGTTCTTCAGCTTGGTGATATCCTTTGTGTAACGGTCCAGGCAGATACATTGAATGGAATTCAGATAATGATGCAGCAGGGGATAATTGAACAGTTCCTTTGCTGCCACAAAGCTGATGGGCTGTTCTGACGCTGCCAGCAGAAAGACAACATCGAAAAAGCATCTATGGTTTGGTACGAGCAGATACGGCCTGTCTGTGGGAAGGTTTTCCTGCTCATATGTAGACAGCCGGATATTGGCCGACCTCACAATCTTTGTGCAGATTTTCTTACAGATTAAAAAGTTATGTTCCAGTTCGTCTGTCAGTGATCGGTAATTCTTTATCAGTTCATATACAAGACGAAAAAATAGGCGGAGCATCCCAAGAATGTCCCTGATCTTCTTCATACGTTCCTCCCTTATTCATTACGGATCTGTCCATCTCCCAGAATGATATATTTGGTCGTAGTCAGCGCCAGCAGTCCCATGGGGCCCCTGGCATGCAGCTTCTGCGTGCTGATGCCGATCTCCGCCCCGAAACCAAATTCAAAACCGTCGGTAAACCGTGTCGAGGCATTCACATAGACAGCAGCCGCATCAATCTCATTGAGAAACTTCATGGCATTATGATAGTCTGCCGTCACAATGGCCTCAGAATGTCCCGTATTATAATAATTGATATGATCGATGGCCTCTTGTATGGAATCCACGATCTTCACAGAAATAATGGCATCCAGGTACTCGGTTCCAAAATCCTCCTCCGACGCCTCCTTCATAGCAGGATAGAGCGCACAGGCCCGCTTATCGCCCCGGAGTTCCACACCGTGCTCCGCCAGCCTGCCGCAGATTACAGGAACGGCATGATCTGCCGCGGCACTGTGGAACACTAAGGATTCGCAGGCATTGCAGACCCCTAATCTCTGGGTCTTGGCATTCACCACGATGGCCGCTGCCATATCGATATCGGCGCAGTCATCCACATAGATATGACAGTTCCCCGTCCCTGTCTCGATGACTGGTACGGTACTCCTCTCCACCACTGTCCGGATCAGTCCGGCGCCCCCTCTTGGAATCAGCACATCCACATACTGGTTCAGCCGCATAAACCTCTCTGCCATCTCATGGGATGTATCCGCGAGTAGCTGTATGCTGTCCGCCGGAAGCCCACACTGCTCCAGCGTTTCCCGGATCACGGCCACGATGGCCTGATTGGAGTAGAGTGCATCGCTTCCGCCACGCAGCATCACAGCATTACCGGTCTTGAAGCACAGCGCAAAAGCATCTGCCGTCACATTGGGGCGAGACTCATAGATAATGCCGACAACGCCCAAGGGTACCCGTTTCTGTCCGATCTGCATCCCGGCGGGCGTCGTCTTCATAGAGATCACCTCTCCCACGGGATCCTCCAGTGCGGCAACCTGCCGAATCCCCTCTGCCATACCCTGGATTCTCTCCTCATTCAGTGCCAGCCGGTCCACAAGGGAATCCTTCATACCGTTCTCCCTGGCCCTCTCCACATCGATTTTATTCTGTTCCATCAATTTTTCGAAACCGGCAGTCAGCGCCTCTGCCACTGCCAAAAGCCCTCTGTTCTTTTCCTTCACACCAAGGCGGTTCATCTCTCTGGATGCCCTCTCCGCCCGTTTTCCCATCTCTTCCAGACTAATCATGGTTACCTCATTTCTGCGCTGCCCTTGACGCATCCTCGACGCTTGTGTCAGACAGTGTCCCGGCACAACCCTCGCAGCGCAAACAAATTTATATTTTTTCTTCCATTCACACACAGATCACCGTATTATCTATCCGATCCTCCGGTTATAATACGGTCCGGCGGAATATCGCACACCTCCACAGGAATCTCCGTCACCTGCTGACCGGCAAAAGCCAGCATCACCTTATAGGAAACGCTGTTTCCAAAGGATCCTAGAAACCGGTCATAATACCCGCCCCCATATCCGATCCGGCTGCCCCGCCGGTCATAGGCCGCTCCCGGCATCAGCATCAGCACTGCCGGTCCCGCGCCCTGCGCCTGAGGGTTCCATGGTTCCTGCTCCCGCGGTTCCCGGATCCCCTGATAGCCGGAACTGGTATCGTCCAAATCCCGGATCCGGTAAAATATCATCTCCCGGCGGTCAGGATATGTCTTTGGCAGATACAGCCTTTTGCCATCCCGCAGCGCCCGTTCATTGATTCCGTCAGTCACTACCTCGGAGCGGAATGAGGCATAGGATAAAATAATCTCTGCCTCTTTATACCACCGGGAAGTGATAACCAATTCCTGTATCTGCTGGGACCATTCAGCCCGGTCCGCCTCCGGAATCCCGTCCCTCCACTGCAGGGCCAGCCGCCTCAGTTCCTTCTTATCCGGCGCCATGTGTTTCATTGCGAATTTTTCCTGCGCAGCTTTCGTATCGTTCCATCCGGCTCCTGGACAGAAGTGTGCTCCAGCGTATTTCTCAGATTATTTCTCACCGCCTCAATGTATTCCGCCCGCAGCGCCGCCTGCTCCTCTCTCTCTTCCTCTGTCAGCGTACCCTCCTGTTTCTTATGATACAGCTCATTGATGCGGTCTATTTTTTTCTGATCCATATGAAAGATGACCTCCCTCTCTATCTGTCCAGATAATTCTTCAGATGAAAATGTCTCGTTCTGTGCTCCTTAAACAGGGTGCCGATCTGTTCCCCGGCAAAGAGCCGATTTATATTTTCCATATCACTGCCGTTGATAATGACCATATCCGCCCCGGCGTCATTGGCGATTCCTGCCGCCTCCACCTTCGATGTCATCCCCCCGGTGCCGATATCGGTGGCCGGTCCCTTTGCCATGCCCAGCATATCATCGGTAATATGCTCCACATAGGAAAGCAGCTGCGCCTCTGGATTTATATTGGGATCGTCGGTATACAATCCGTCTATATCACTGAGAAGTACGAGCAGATCTGCCTGTACGATGGCGGAGACGATGGCGGACAGATAGTCGTTATCGCCAAAGTCAATCTCGTCTGTCGCCACTGTATCATTTTCATTTACAATGGGGATCACTCCCATATTTAAGAGCTCCCGGAATGTGTTCTGGGCATTGTGACGGCTCTTGTCATTGGCGATGGTAACCTTCGTCATCAGAATCTGTGCGGTATACTGATTATATTCGGAAAACAGCTTCTGATAGACCATCATCAACCGGCTCTGCCCCACAGCGGCACATGCCTGCTTTATGGAACGCTCTGCGGGACGCTCCGACAGACTCAGGGCTTTCCTTCCCACGGCGATGGCGCCGGAGGATACAAGAACGATGTCTTTTCCCTGATTATGCAGATCCGTCAGGATCCGGACGAACTTTTCCATCTTCACAAGATCCAGCGCCCCTGTCTCCTCATGAGTCAGAGTCGAGCTTCCAATCTTAAATACAATCCTTTTTTTATCCTTGAGTGTTTCGCGCATGATGACCTCCTGTCCGGGATGCAATCCGTTCCTCCAGCTTCATGGCAGTCCGCAGCCCGTCCATAGCCGCCGACATAATCCCGCCGGCATAGCCGGCTCCCTCTCCACATGGATACAGCCCCTTTACCGAGACGCTGACATACTCCTTATCCCGTTCGATCCTCACCGGAGAAGAGGTTCTTGTCTCAACTCCCATCAGAAGGGTATCCTCATGGTCAAAGCCGGGAATGGAACGGCCAAATTGCTCCATTCCTTCTATCATACCATTTATCACGAACTTTGGCAATATTTTGTGTAATTCCGCATATTCCCATGTCCCCTTCACACAAGGGATCACTTTTCCTGCTGCCAGCGTCTTCCGTTTCTCTCGAAAATCACCAAAACGCTGCACCGGGATTTTTCCCTGACACAATTCATAGGCCGCCGTCTCCCATTTTCTCTGGAATTCGACGCCGGCCAGCACACCGCTGCCTTCGAAATCCTCCGGCTGCACCGTCACAACCACGGCGCTGTTGGCATTGCCGGAGTCCCGGTCCGCGTCGCTCATGCCATTCACCGCCAGTCCTCCTCTCTCCGACGAGGCATTCACCACGTAGCCTCCCGGACACATGCAGAAAGTATAGACCCCCCTTCCGTCCCCCGCCTTTCCCGCTGCCTTGTATGAGGAAACAGGGAGGCGGTCATCCACTGCCCCGTACCGGGCAAGATCTATGTCCTCCTGCCTGTGCTGTACCCGCATCCCCACGGCAAAAGCCTTCCGGGTCATATGGACGGAACGCCGTTCCAGCATGGCAAAGGTATCCCTGGCACTGTGGCCGATGGCCAGGACCAGCTGTCCGCAGGCCAGACGCTCCTCCGTCACCTTGTTCGGTGCAATACGGCGTTCTGTCACAATCCCCCGGACGACACCATCCTCTGTGATAATGTCCTTCATCTTTGTATGAAAACGGATCTCGCAGCCCAGGCGGATCAGCTCTTTTCTCATATTTACGATAACCGTCCGCAGTATGTCCGTCCCAATATGCGGCTTTGCATCATATAAAATATCTTCCCTGGCTCCAAAACGGACAAAAGTCTCCAGGACAAGCTGCTTGCGCCCGTCCCTGTCCTTCACGCCGGTATTCAATTTGCCGTCGGAAAATGTCCCGGCGCCGCCCTCGCCAAAGGACACATTGGATTCCTCGTCCAGTATGCCGTCCTGCCAGAACCGCTCCACATCCAGAGTGCGCTCCTCCACAGGGGCACCCCTCTCGATCAATACCGGAGCAAAACCGCAAAGGCCCAGATAGTAGGCGCAGAACAGCCCCGCCGGTCCCGCCCCCACAATAACAGGTCTGTCTGGAGTCCCTCCCGGTTCTCTCCGGGAGATGCGGGACATTAGAGAAGGAACTTCCTTTACACGGGAAAGATTTTTTTCCCGCCGGTTTTTCTGTAAAACGATATCTTCATGCTCTGCCCGGAAATGAAATGTATAGGTAATATAAATCTCCGGTTTCTTTCTGGCATCCAGGCTCTTTTTCACAATGCGCAGCTCCCGGATATCTGACGGATCAAGACGCAGTCTCCCAGCCAGCTTCTTCCTTCGGTATTCGGGAGAGTCGTTCTGATACAATATATTAAACTGCGTTATCTGAAGCATCCTTTCCTTCCCCCCTTCTCTCTCTGACAGATGGCCTCCGCCGCCGCCATGGCGCAGCTCCAGGCAAAATGAAGATTGTAGCCTCCACACCTGCCGTCTACGTCCAGCAGTTCTCCCGTCAGATAGACATTCCCTGCCATTTTTGATTCCATTGTCTCCACGTTGGTTTCTTCTGTTGGTATGCCACCCATGGTCACCTGCGCCCTCTCCATGCCGAAGGTCCCCAAAATGGGAAAGGTAAACTCCTTGAGCTGCTTCCATGATCCAGATAAGCCCTCCAGTACCGGGATCCATTTTTTCTGTACCAGACCGGCAATCCCGTGAGCCCCGATCCAGCTGCGAAGCTCCGTCCTCTCCATAGCAGGGACGAAGTCGATGACTCCCTCCACCATTCCTCCTGCCGACAGCGCCTCCGCCGCCACACGACAGAGCTGGAACACCGGAATGCCGGAAACGCCGTCCCTGACAATCTGAATTTCACCGCACTCTCCCGCCAGATCCCTGCCGTCTGTGCGCAGGGAAAACCGCCCCTGCACTCTTGTGCCCGCCACACGGTTCCACCAGTCTCCCCCGCACTGAAGTCCTGTCAGTGCAGGATATGTTTTATGTACTCTGTGCCCCAGGCTGCGGGCAAGCTTGTATCCGCTCCCGCTGCCGCCCAGCTCAGCAGCTGCAATCCCGCCCGCCGCAAGCACCAGGTAACGACAGCCCAGCTCCCCCTGCGAAGTCCTGACATAATACCGGTCCCCGGCAGGCCGTACGGAGACGGCCTTACAGTCGGTAACGACCCGGACCCCGCCTCGCCTGCAATAGTCCTGAAGCGCCTCCACAACAGTGACCGCCTGATTGGTATAGGGATATACATACCCCTCTCTCTCCCTGTGATACACACCCAGTTTATGGAACTGCCGGATAATCCTTTCCGGCGGATACTCCGCCAGCAGTTCCCGAAGCCATACGTCATCCCCGTAATAGCAATCCGTATCCATATGCAGATTTGTAAAATTACACCGGCCATTGCCAGTGGCCGACAATTTCTTTCCGGCTCTGGCATTCTTCTCCAGCAGCATCACTGGAATCCCGGCCTCAGCCAGAAGGCCGCCGCACAAAAGGCCCGACGCCCCGGCCCCTATGATCACAACATCACAATATTGCTCCATACCATCCTGAATCTCCTCTGTCTCCGATAATAATACATCATACTATTAACTGGAAAAGTTTTCAAGGATGGAATACAAGTCTTTTTCACTGTCCACACTGTACCCCTCCTGCAGTGCGCGTATATCCTCCTCCGTCAAGGAGTCCTGGGATATTCCGGTTTTCTCAAATTCGTCCTCATTTGCCCTGGAAAATATAGTAACCTCTCCGTCCACCAGACGAAGGATATATCCCTTGTCCTCCTGATAGGTCTTGCGTATTACCAGTTCATCCTTCGAAAAAGATACCAGTTTTATATCAATCAGTCCGGCGTCTACCTCTTCCTCCGGCAGGTCAGACATAAAACTGTCAAGATATGCTTCCAGTTCCTTCCTTGTCATGCCGGCATATTCCGAAGGCATCGTCCGCACTTCCCTGACATTTTCTTCCGAGTCCCCATTATAGATCTCTACAATATATTTAGTATCACTATTGATCTTCTGCTGCGTCCCTCCGCTTGTCTGTTCTGTCTGATCCGTTTTCTCCTCTCTGTATTGCAGCCGTTCTTCCGTCACCTGCTGGGCATAGCGGTAGCTTCCATAGCACATGCCGCCTAGCAGCACCATGGCGCACAAAAGAAGACAGACCATTGTATATCTGCGTCTCATGGCAAAACCTCCTGGCAATGTATTAGGTCTACGGCGGAGTCACGCCGTTGAACTATACTTATAGTCTGTCCATTTTTTCTAATTATAAACTTAAAACAGCAAACAGGACATGATCCCTGCCTTTTGACTGTCGGAGATCATGTCCTGAATTTTTTGTAATTATATGAATCAGTTCATCACACGGCCGATCTTCACCGGACGGCGATAATAAGCGTTGGAAATCTTAATGCCATCTCTCGGGTTGCTGGCATGAATGACCATGCCGCCGCCAATATACATTGCCACATGGTTAATGCGGCTTCCATTGCTGTAGAAGAAGAGATCTCCCGGTTTCGGTGAACTCACTCTTCTCGTAACACCTGACTGCGCCGCGGCATTGTGCGGAAGTGAGTATCCATAACGGGCATACAAACTCATGGTAAATCCAGAACAGTCCGTACCGCCAGTAAGACTGGAACCGCCCCATACATACCGATTTCCCAGGAACTGCTTCGCATATTCCACGATGGAAGCCTGACTGGAGGATACGCCGGAAGACTTGCTGGCCTTCACTGTTTTTACCTTCACCGCACGTTTCAGGGAATAACGCTCTTTTACATAATCTTTGGAAACGAACGCATACTCATTATCCACATAGATACAGATGAAATCTGCCATGGAATTCGCAACTGCTTCAAGTCCGCCTGCCCTCTCAATGAAATCCTTGGATATCTTTTCCTTCTCTATGATCTTCTGGACAAAATCCAACGTAAGATTGTCTTTTTTAATGGTAAACTCTTCTCCCTCCGACACGATGGAATAAATCGGAGCATCTGTTGTCGGAAGCGCACGCACACGGAGGGAATCCGTCTGGATCTCCACCACATTGCGTCCCACACTGGATACAAGATCCTCCGCCTTCTGATCCGTGGACAGATAGGAGACTTTTACATAACCCTTCACCTGACCGGATACGATCTTCGCCCAGCCTTTCTTGATACTATAAATATGACAGCCCGAATTTTTTGTCATCTTGCCAACAATCTTAGAACTTGTGGATGGTTTCTTTCTCACATTCAGATAAGTGTCCACATTGCTTGCGATGCCAAGACGGCTGTAGTTCAGATTCAGTTCCACATGCCCCTCTACCTCATCCTCTTCCTCATCCAGGCCAGTGGAATCCTGTAAAACGGGTGTGGGAACAGGTGATGCCTGTACGGCCTGATCCGTAGCCGCCGGACTCTCCACTACCTCATCACAATATTCTTCCAATACTACATTTACGCCTTCCACCGGTTCCTCAGAGGCCAAAATGGCAGCCCTTACCGGAAGAACGATCATACCTGTCAGCATTGCACCTGTCATGGCTATGGCCATGATTCTTTTCCCTTTGTTCATCATGTCGTCATCTTCTCCATATTTCGAACTTTTAACGAATTGTTACAAAAATGTTACATTTATGAATTCATTATAACAACATGATTTCGGCTTGTCAACTTTTTTCGTAACAAATTTAATACTGCTTGTTTTTTTATGTTACGTCCCTTATACTGTGTTACAGGAAGAACCAGCAGCATGGATTCCATATTTGTATAGGGTTCTGCAAGAAAAGGTGTGTGGTATAATGTGAAACCGTTAAATTTTAACGGATTCAGAGTAACAAAATGGAGGTATCGCCATGGATTCAGAAACGAAACAGCGCCGGGTCTATATCCGCAGCGCGGTGGTCTGCTTTCTCTGCACTGCCGTATGCATCGGCATTGATGTACGCAATTTTATAAGAGCAGGACATCTCTATCTCAACCTTGAAATCGGGATATCCTGTCTCTTATACGCCCTTCTTATCTTTATGGGGATCCGCGCCCTGCGAAAGGCCAGATCCTTCCATACAATATAACTCACATAAAATCCAGCAGCGACATCTGATCGCTCAGCGGCATGTTCCCAAGAAGTCCCATCTCACGCATCTTGTCCACAATCGTGCCGCTGACTTTACTGCGGTTTTTGAAATTCTCGCAGGAGGTAAAGGGACCGTCTTTCGCCGCTTCCACAACGCCCTCCGCCGCCTTGTCCCCCATTCCCTCGATGCTGTTCAGGGATGGCATCAGTTTTCCGTCAATGATCTGAAAATGCTTTGCCTGGGCCGTAAAAATATCAATGGGAATGAACTCATATCCTCTGGCATACATTTCCTGCACGATCTTCATATCCCCATAGGCCGCCTGGTCTTTCTGGCTCAGTTCATTCATGCGCTTTTTGTAATCCTTCATGGTCTCCTCCAGTTTTTCCCTTCCCTGGCACATAATTTCATAGTCAAATGCCTTGGCCCGGATAGAGAAAAAGGCTGCGTAATAGGCAAGAGGATAATAAACCTTAAAATAAGCGATGCGGAATGCCATCATAACATACGCCACTGCATGAGCTTTCGGAAACATATATTTGATCCGCTTACAGGACTCGATATACCATGGCTCTACTCCGGCAGCCGTCATCGCCTCCTCCATATCCGGCGTGAGCCCTTTGCCCTTCCGGACACTCTCCATAATCTTAAAGGCGAGGCCGTTCTCCACCCCGGTATGGATCAGATAAGTCATAATATCGTCACGGGTACAGATGGCCGTGGACAACGTGCAATCCCCCCTGGCAATGAAATACTGGGCATTGTTCAGCCATACATCCGTACCGTGGGACAGTCCGGAGATCCGCACCAGATCGGAAAAATTCTTCGGTTTCGTATCCCGCAGCATCTGCATAACAAAGTCCGTGCCAAACTCTGGTACACCGAGACTCCCCAGATCCGTCCCCATCAGATCCTCCGGCGATACACCCAGGGATGAGGTATCGGCAAAGAGCGCCAGCACCCCGGGGTCATCCAGGGAAATATTCAGGGCGTCAACCCCGGTAATATCCTCCAGCATACGTATCATGGTGGGATCGTCGTGTCCCAGTATATCCAGCTTCAGCAGGTTATGATCGATCTTATGGTAGTCAAAGTGGGTGGTGATAATGGATGTCTCCATATCGTTGGCCGGGCGCTGGATCGGAGTGAAGGTATAGATCGTCCACCCCATAGGCAGCACGACAATTCCCCCGGGATGCTGTCCGGTAGTGCGCCGCACCCCGACACAGCCCTCCAGGAGCCGCTCAATCTCTTCGTTTCTCTTATGGACCTCCTGCTCGTCAAAATATTTACGGACATAGCCATAGGCCGTCTTATCGGCCAGCGTACCGACAGTCCCGGCACGGAAGGTCTGTCCTGCGCCAAAGATGACTTCCGTATAATTGTGAGCCTTACTCTGGTATTCACCAGAGAAATTCAAATCGATATCCGGTTCCTTGTCCCCATAGAATCCAAGGAATGTCTCAAAGGGAATGTCATGCCCGTCCCGCACCAGCGGCTCCCCGCACTCCGGGCAGTTCTTCGGCGGCATGTCAAAACCGGAGCTTCCGGCAAAAGCGCGCACCTCTTCCGAATCAAAGTCTGCATAATGACACTTCTGGCAATAATAATGCGCCGGCAGGGGATTTACCTCTGTGATACCGGACATGGTGGCCACAAAGGAGGAGCCCACAGAACCGCGGGAACCCACCAGGTATCCGTCCTCATTGGATTTCCAAACCAGCTTCTGGGAGATAATGTACATCACGGCAAACCCGTTTTTGATAATGGAATTCAATTCGTGCTCCAGACGCTCTGATACCTGGGAGGGAAGATCCTTTCCATACATGGAATGCGCCTTCCGATAACAGATGTCCCGGAGCTGCTGGTCTGAGTTATCGATCACCGGAGGACACTTGTCGGGATATACCGGAGAAAACTTCTCGATCATATCCGCGATCCGGTTCGTGTTTTCCACCACCACTTCCATCGCCTTCTCTTCTCCAAGATAGGAAAATTCCTGGAGCATCTCGTCCGTGGTACGCAGATACAGGGGAGGCTGCTTCTCATCCTTCATTCCCTGTCCTGCCTGCAGGATGCTCCGGTAAATGGCGTCCTCCGGATCGAGAAAATGAACATCACAGGTGGCGCAGACAGGTTTGTCATAGCGCTCTCCCAGCTGGACGATGCGCCGGTTCATATCCTTCACATCATCCCATGTAGATATATTTTCATAGAGCCGTTTCTCTGATTCCAGCATAAATCCATTGTTCCCCGCAGGCTGTATTTCCAGATAGTCATAAAAATCCACCAGCTCTTTCAATCGGTCTTCATCTGCATCATCCAGCAGGGCGCGGTACAATTCCCCCGCCTCGCAGGCAGAACCAACAATGAGTCCCTCCCGCCACCTCATCAATTCACTTTTGGGGATCCGGGGTCTACGGAAAAAATACTTGAGATGAGACAGAGAAACAAGGCGGTACAGATTTACCCGTCCCACCTCATTTTGTGCCAGCAAGATCGCATGATAATATGGTTTCTTCTTAATAATCTCCGGGGCACAGTGAGTCTTTTCGTACAGAGCGTCCAGATCCCTGATCCCCTCCTTCTCCAGAAGGGTGATCATCTTCTCAAAAATCTCCGCCGTCGCCTCTGCGTCCTCCACCGCGCGGTGATGGTTCACCAGAGAGATCTTCATGGCCTTCGCTACGCTATCCAGAGTATACCGCGCCATATGGGGAAACAGCACCCGCGCCACTCCCACAGTGTCCACAACTGTGAATTCCGTATCCAGTCCCTGCTCTGCCCCCTTTTTACAGAGAAAGCTGTAATCAAAATCCGCATTGTGCGCCACTAGGACACACCCCTGGCAGAATTTCAGAAATTCCGGCAGTACAGCGGTAATCTCCGGTGCGTCTGCCACCATATCATCGGTAATGCTGGTGACTTCCGTAATCCTCGGCGGGATGGGTACGCCCGGATTAACAAAAGTGCTGAAACGGTCCGATATCCTTCCATCCACCACCTTCACGGCACCGATCTCAATAATGCGGTTTCTGGTGGGGGAAAATCCCGTTGTCTCAAGATCGAATACCACAAAGGAATCCTTAAGAGACTGCCCTTTCGCATGCCTCACCGCATCATCCAAGTCGTCCACCAGATATGCCTCACAGCCGTAAATCACCTTAAAGTCATCGCTTCCGATGGCATGTTCGGCGTCCGGAAAGGACTGCACCACACCGTGATCCGTAATGGCTATGGCCGGGTGTCCCCACTGCTGGGCCCGTTTCACCATCTTCTTCGTATCCGTCATGGCATCCATATCGCTCATCTGTGTATGGGCGTGCAGCTCCACCCGCTTCACCGGCGCCTGATCGGTTCGTCCCACCTGGAACCCCGGAATCTCCTTCATACCCATAATGTTTCCGATCCGGATCTCCTTATCATAGGTATCAAAAGAGGCCACCCCTTTCAGACGGATGGAATTTCCTTTTTTGACAAACTCAAAGAAGGACAGCTCCTCCGCCAGTTCCTTCTTGATAAATACCTTCACCATTATGGTGTCAGTAAAATCTGTGATCGCAAAGGTTACGATCAGCTTGTCCCCCTTGATCTCCCTCTGATCCACAGACCGTATCATCCCATCGATCACCACCTCGCCGATCTCATCCACGATCTCTGTGATGGGGATCACATCGCCCTCCACATTCTTTCCATAAAATACGGAGGGATCCTTCGCCGGTTTCCGGTAATTGCTTCTCCGCGGCACAATAGGCTTCTGAGACGGTACACTGCTCTGGCTGCCGCCGGCTGCCGCCGGAACGGCGGCCTCCCTGCCTCCCCTTCCCTCCACTGGCTCCTGAGCCTCCTCCCGGGGCTTCACCATCCGGTATATCTCTGGCTCATACGTCTTTCTCTGCTTTCTTTCCCGATATTCAAATTGTATTTCCACATCCATATCAAAGCGCCGTTTGAGCCGGGAAGCAAAAAATTCTCTGATGCCGGCACTCCTCTCGCGGCAGAGGAAATCGTCGTCGCAGACCAGCGTGAGCACATTCCCCTCCACCAAAAAGGGCTCCGAGCAGAACTTCATATGATCGATGGCATTCATCTCCCGCAGTTCTTCCCGCAACGTATCCCCATAGGAATCCACCAGCCTGTCCAGATCGTATTCCCCGGCAAAGGGATAGCACAGCTCCAGCTTCGGTCGGAAGCCCAGCCGGTAAAACACCTGCTTATAAAGCTTCTTCTCCATGTTTTTCACAGGGCGGTATGGAATCAGCTGGTCGCCTCTCACATAGATAAACGCCAGCATCTTCGTTTTAGAGGCACTGATCTTCTCGACCTGTGCCCCTGCAAAAAAATCATATAAATTGTTATCCACGGAAAGCTCCGGGAATGCTTCAAAAAAATGAACCACTATCTTTCTCCCCTATTTCTTCCAGTTCACCAGCTCCTGCCGCAGCGTTTCAAGAAGCTCCGCCTCCGGCACCTTCTTTACGATCTCGCCCTTTTTGATCAGAAGCCCTTCCCCTATGCCGCCGGCAATGCCAATATCCGCCTCTCTCGCCTCTCCTGGTCCATTTACGGCGCAGCCCATAACAGCTACTTTGATATCCAGGTCGAACTCCTTCACCATCTCCTCCACCTGTGCCGCCAGTCCGATCAGATCGATCCGGGTCCGTCCACAGGTGGGACAGGATACCACGCTGATACCGCCTTTTCTCAGGCCAAGGGTCTGTAATATCATCTTCGCCGCATAGATTTCCTGAACCGGATCTCCTGTCAGGGACACCCGGACGGTATCACCGATACCCTGATACAATATATTGCCAAGACCCACCGCCGATTTCACGCTGCCGGAGTAGACCGTGCCGGATTCCGTGATGCCCACATGGAGTGGGTAATCTGTTTTCTGTGCTATGATCTCATGAGCGCGGATACACATCATGACATCCGAGGACTTAATGCTGATCACCAGCTTATCATAGCCCATATCCTCAATCAGCGCCGTTTTATCCAAAGCACTCTCCACCAGTCCCTCCGCTGTGACACCGCCGTGCTTTTCAATCCGTTCCTTTTCCAGGGAACCGCTGTTCACTCCGACGCGGATAGGCACCCGGTGGTCCCTGCAGCAGTCCACCACCGCCTGGATCCGCTCCCTGCTGCCGATGTTTCCCGGGTTAATGCGGATCTTGTCGGCACCATGCTCCACGGCAGCGATGGCAAGCCGGTAGTCAAAATGAATATCCGCCACCAGTGGGATGCGGATCTGGTCTTTGATCTCCCGCAGCGCCTTAGCCGCCTCCATAGTGGGAACAGCACAGCGGATAATCTCACAGCCCGCCGCCTCCAGTGCATGGATCTGATCTACCGTCTCCGTTACATCCTCTGTCTTTGTATTAGTCATGGACTGGATGGCAATGGGATTTTCCCCGCCGATTCCCACATCGCCGATCCGGATCTCTCTCGTTCTTTTTCTTATATTCTGCACAGCTTTGATCCTTTCCCTCTCCTGTTCACTCCCGCCTTTCCCTTCGCAAAACTGCACGGCTCCGCCCTGCAGCGCTGCTTCGCAGCTGCCTTTTGCTCATGCAGGCGGGGGTGGTCTTTCTGACCCTTTCCCTCTCCTGTTCACTCCCGCCTTTCCCTTCGCAAAACTGCACGGCTCCGCCCTGCAGCGCTGCTTCGCAGCTGCCTTTTGCTCATGCAGGCGGGGGTGGTCTTTCTGACCACCTTCCTGGCTCAAAACTATGGTCGTTTCATACAAGTATGAACACCCATAGTTTTGAACCAGGAGTGAACAGGAGAGTTTTCCGTTAAAACATGTTTACGACGTCGTTTACCATGATAAATACCATCAGGCCCATAAGGAGCATAAAGCCCGCGGCGTTTGTATAGCTTTCGAATTTCTGCGGCAGCGGTTTCTTCCGAATCCATTCAGCGAAAAGAAAGACAAGCCGTCCGCCGTCCAGCGCCGGTATCGGAATCAGGTTCATAACACCAAGGTTTGCCGTCAGCATAATACTAAGGCTGATCAGCGTGAGTATCACATTCTGCACCCCTTTTCCGGTCTTTTTGCCGGCATCCATGCTGGCGTCCACAGAATCTCCCACAATGCGGACAATCCCAACTGGCCCGGAGACATCCTTCCTGCTGACACGTCCCGTGATCATCTGACCCAGTGACTGGATCACCGTAGACATCCAGTACTTGACCTCATAGGCAGCATACCCTATGGTTTTCCACACACCCACCTTCTGCCTTGTACCATAGCCAAAGGCCAGCTTGTAAGCCTGTGAACCATCTTTATTCTGCACAGATATAGGAGTAATGGTCTTTGTAAATTCTTCCCCGTTCCGGTCAAAGGTAAGCTCCACCGGAGTGCCGTCCAGTGGATGGATCGCCATATAGAATCCAAGCTCACCGCTGACGACGATCCTCTCGCCGTTGATCTCCTTTATAATATCCCCAGGCTGCACGCCCGCCGCAATAAGCGGTGAATTCTCTTCCATCGTAACGACAGCTGCCGGATTGTATCCCACTGTCCCGATCAGGATCAGGGCAAGAAAAAAGGCAAGGATAAAGTTGAAAAACGGTCCGGCAAAGATAATGGCCATTCTGGCAAATACGGACTTTTTACTAAAAGAATTGTCGTTCTCTACCGCTTCCTCTTCCCCCAGCATCATGCAGGAGCCGCCGAAAGGCAGAATCTTCCAGGAATAAATCGTGCCGGCGGCAAATTCTTTGTGTTCCTCGAAGAAAGCGCTGCTCTTAAAAAATAAGAGCTTCCGCCCCGCCTCCGATTTCGCCAGGGAGATCAGTCTCGGTCCCATCCCCAGTGAAAACTCAATGACATCCACCTTATTGTACTTCGCCACAATAAAATGGCCTAATTCATGAAAGATTACGATAAAGCTAAATACCAGTAATGCAATTAAAATATTTCCGATGCTCATTTTTTTCCTCCAATCGCGCTCACTTTTCACCTACGCGTGAAAATCCCGTTCCAGTTTCTCATATGTTTCCTGCTCCACTGCGAGAATCGTATCCAGATCTGGATCACTGGTGACCTGGTGGTGATCCATGGCGAATTCTATCATATCATAAATTTGTAAAAATCCTATGTCCTTATGAAGGAACTTTGCCACGGCATATTCATTTGCCGCATTCATTACCGTAAGCATGGTTCCACCCGCCTGGCACGCCTCCACGGCCAGCGGGATCCCTCTCAGCGTCTCTGTCCGGGGTTTTTCAAAATGGAGCTCTGCGATCCTCTCGAAATCCAACCGTTCACCGTCCAGTACATTTCTATCCGGATAGTATAGAGTGTACTGGATGGGCAGGCGCATATCCGGCGTGCCCATCTGAGCCATCACGGCGCCGTCCCGGAAACCTACCATGGAATGGATAATGCTCTGGGGCTGTACCAACACATGGATGCGGTCCAGTTCCACATCAAAAAGCCATTTCGCCTCGATCATCTCCAGCCCCTTATTGATCATGGTAGCGGAATCCACCGTGATCTTCGGTCCCATAAACCAGTTCGGGTGAGCCAGTGCCTGTTCTACCGTGACATTTTTCAATTCCTCCCTGGTACAGTGCCGGAAGGGTCCGCCGGAGGCGGTGAGATAGATTGTCTCGATCTGCCCTTTCTTCTCGCCATTCAGACACTGGAAGATAGCGGAATGTTCGCTGTCAATGGGCAGTATCCGTACATTATATTCCTTTGCCATCGGCATAATGATATGTCCCGCCGTCACAAGGGTCTCTTTATTAGCAAGGGCGATGTCCTTTCCTGCCCGGATCGCCTCCATCACCGGACGCAGCCCGATCATTCCCACCATGGCCGCCACTACCATCTCCACCCGGGGCAGGGTACTGACCCGGATAAATCCGTCCATGCCGAACAGAATCTCACAGTCAGAAGAGGGGACAGCGCCTCTCAGCTCCTCCGCATTCCGCTGATCTCTCATAACGGCATAGGATGGCCGGAACTCCCGGATCAGTTCCGCCATCTTCTGGACATTTTCACTTGCCGTCAGCGCCACAACTTCAAAATCCTCCAAATTACGGCGTACCACATCCAGCGTCTGGGTACCAATGGAGCCGGTAGCTCCAAGTATCGTGATTCTTTTCATGTTCTCCTCCATTCCATAGAAATTAAATATAGGAAGCCAGCACAAGAAGATAATAGACAAAGGGCGCTACAAATATCACACTATCAAACCGATCCAGCACACCGCCGTGGCCGGGAATCAGATTGCCATAATCCTTGATCTCATAGTTCCTCTTAATGGCAGATGCTGCCAGATCCCCAAACTGCGATATCACCGCGCTGATCACCACCACCAGCGGAAAAACCAGTCTGGGTGATAATAGAAACATATCCTGATATGGGAAAAAGCAGGCAAATCCATAGCCGATAAGCGCCGCCCCCACAACGCCTCCCACACAGCCCTCAATGGTTTTCTTCGGGCTCAGAGCAGAAAAATGGTGCCGGCCGGCCAGCACCCCCACCACATAGGCACAGGTGTCGGATCCCCAGGAACCGATTATGATAAGCCACACCAGCCAGGTTCCCCCCTGCAGGCATCTTGTCTGGTAGATAAATGACAGCAGCAGCGGCACATAGACAGATACAAAAAAGCATTCTGCCACCCTGTCGATCCTGTCTCTTGGAAAACGCGCCACATACAGTACAAGCAGGATCACCAGCTCCAGAACAAGCAGTCCCATAGTCCACCATCCGTGTCCCAGATACAGCAGGATATAGTATACCGCCGCCTCCATATAAACTACCAGTGCCGCCGGATGACGGTCAAGCCGGAATACCCTCAGCAGTTCATAAATACCGATCTGAGACAGAACGAGAAGCGCTCCCACCAGCCAGACATCGCCATAAAATAATAGTATGATCGCTGCCAAAACCAGTACGATCCCGCTTAGTAAACGTGTGACAAACATAATATCCACCTTTCATCTGCTTTACGATTCTTTTCCCTTCTCCGGCGGGATCATACACCGCCAAAGCGCCGGTCTCTTGCATTGTAATAATCGATGGCTTTCTGCAGCTCCTTTTTGTCAAAATCCGGCCAGAGTACATCCGTAAAATAAAATTCCGAATAAGCCAGCTGCCAAAGCATAAAATTAGACAGCCGCTTCTCTCCACTGGTCCGGATCATCAGATCTGGATCCGGAATTCCCTTTGTATCAAGATAGGAGGCAAAAAACTCCTCGGTAATCTCTGTCTCCTTATATTTCCCCGCTCCCACATCCCGGCACAGCTCTCTTATCCCCCGGAGCATCTCATCCCGGCTGCCGTAGTTGAGAGCCACCTGGAAATGCAGGCCGGTATTGTCCTTTGTTGCCTCTTCCAATTCCCGGATACTCTCTCTCATATCCTCTGCCAGCAGCGTGGTATCGCCAATCACCTTGACGCACATATTATTTTTCGTGCTCCGTTTGATACAGTCCTTCAGGTACTGGCGGAGAAGCTTCATCAGGGCATCCACCTCATCCTGCGGACGCTTCCAGTTTTCTGTGGAAAAAGCGTATACCGTAAGATAATTGATCCCCATATGATAGGCATCCTCACAAATCTGCTCCACGGTCCTGGCTCCCGCCGCATGTCCCGCCTTTCTGGGCAGAAAACGTTTCTTCGCCCATCTCCCATTACCATCCAGAATGATCGCCACATGATTCGGCGCCTGCCTCTCAGAACGTTCCATCCCTCTGTCCCCTTCCTCAAAACCCAAAGGAAGGACAGTCTGCTCCCGGAGAGAAACCCTGCTCCTCCCAGAAGCGCCTGTCCTTACAAATGGTTATTGTCTCATTACACAGTCATAACTTCATCTGATTTTCCGTCAATCATCTTGTCGATCTGTGCAATATGTTTATCTGTCAGCTTCTGGATCCTGTCCTCCATCTGCTTTTGCTCATCTTCTGAAATCTCGTTGGCCTTTGCCTCTTTCTTCACAGCGTCATTGGCGTCGCGGCGGATATTTCGGATGGCAACCTTTGCCGCCTCTCCTTTTTTCTTAACGTCCTTCACTAGTTCCTTGCGCCTGTCCTCTGTCAGCTCTGGGAACACCAGCCGGATCACTTTGCCGTCATTGGCCGGAGTGAGCCCGATATCCGAGGCAAGGATCGCCTTCTCAATGTCCTTGATAAGACTGCTCTCCCATGGCTGAATCTGAATCATCCTGGCTTCCGGCACAGAGATATTCGCCACGCTCTGCAGCGGAGACGGCGTACCATAGTAATCCACCTGAATCCGATCCAAAATACGTGGATTCGCACGTCCGGCACGTATCGCTGTATATTCTGACTCCAGACTGGAGATCGATTTTTCCATCTTCTCTTCATATATACTAATATCCATGTTTAACCTCATTTCTGCGCTGCTTGCTGCGCTTATCCTCCATTCACCGCACCCTTATACGTATCAGCCGGCCGTGATCATAGTTCCTGTGCATACTCCGCTCACCGCATTGATAATGCTGTTTTCCTCATTTAATCCAAAGACACACATCGGCATCTTATTTTCCATACAAAGAACAGCCGCCGCAAGATCCACAACACCGAGTTTCTGGTCCACGATATCCGCCATGGCCATGGTATCATATTTCTTTGCCTCCGGATTTACAGCCGGATCCGCATCATATACACCGTCTATGGACTTGGCAGCCAGAATAATGTCCGCTTCTATCTCAACGGCCCGCAGGGCAGTGGCCGTATCCGTGGAAAAATATGGATGCCCCGTGCCTCCTGCCAGAAACACTACCATCCCTTTTCCCAGGTACTTATTCACTCTGTCCTTGGAAAAGAGTTTTGTAAAAGAACCGCACTCGAAGGGGGTCAGTACCTGTGTCATCAGACCGGCAGACCGGCAGATCTCCGACATATAGATACAATTCATCACCGTGGCCATCATCCCGATCTGATCCGCTTTTGTCCGGTCAATATTCCTGCTGGTACGTCCGCGCCAAAAATTACCGCCCCCAATGACAACGGCCACCTGCACGCCGTCATCCGTAAGGCTTTTGATCTGCTCCGCCACCGGGATACAGGTCGCCTCATCAAATCCAGTGCCCCTGTCACCCGCCAACGCCTCCCCGCTCAGCTTTAATAGTACCCTTTTATATTGCGCCATCTCCATTTATCCTCCTGATATGCCCTTCTTACTGTTCGAAAAGCCTGTCTATATCCACATCTGCATAGGCGAGGGAATAGCTTCCTTCAATTACAGCGCCGCTGTTGATCTGAATGGATTTTGCCCTGACATTGCCTTTGACAACGGCAGTAGAATCAATAATAACAGGACCATTGACATCAATATCGCCCTTGACTGCTCCGGCAACAACCACTGACGTACAGCTGATGCTTCCCAGTACCACTGTCCCGACATCGATCTTAACAATACCCCGGCTGTTGATATCTCCCTCCAGACGCGGAGTATTTACATAGATTTCTTTCGCTATGGTGTTTCCAGCAACACGTCCCTCGATGGTCAGCTTGCCCTCACATTCCACATCACCCTCGATGGTACCCTTTACCAGAAGAGAAGTATCTGATTTAATACTGCCGCTGATAATAGTTCCCTGGGTAATAACGGTAATTTCTTCAGCAGGAGAAGAGGTTTCCTCTTCCATAACTTCTTCCATCCCTTCTGTCTGCTCTTCCATGTCCATATTGTTTACAAAATCCTCATTCATATTGAAATCCTCCTTAGATTCTTCTTGCTCTGTTATCGGCTCTTCATATTCATATAACTCTTCTTCATATGGTTCTTCTTCTATCCCTTCTGTTTCCTCCGGCTGGACCGTCTCTGTCAGGATATCTTCAAACACGGTCTCCTTAGCTTCAATGTCCCCGGTACCCGGGAACTCTGCTATCCCCATATTGACGAAATCCGTATCTGTCTGTTTGGTATCCAGCGCGTCCCCCTGCAGCTCGGCACCATACATCGCTGTCAGATCTGCCAGTTCATCTGTATCCAGCCCCGCCGCAGGATCGGAATCATCCTCTGCCTTCGGCTCCTCCAGGACAATATCCTCAATGGCTGACTGCTCTGTGGAATCCTCTTCGTTTCTTCCATCCAGATCATCTTCCAGAGCCTCTGACAATTCAGAAACCGACTGGGCGATATCCTCCTTTAATTCTTTGAAAAAACTCATACCTCAACCTCCTAATTTCATTGGTTGTGCCGGATCGGAACAGCCTCCTGATCCAATGGCAGCAACTCATATTTTTTCTGTTTCATTTTCCTGATCAGTGTCGGAAGCGTTTTCACAGTCATGGAACGGTTTTCCGCATCATACAGCATCACCACCGCTGTATCATACCCCGCCACGCCAGACATTATACCATCTATCATTTCCTTCTTTGTCACTTTGGGATCCATTGCCTCCGGGGTAATGACGTTCCAGTCAATATAGGAGACCTTTTTCTTCTCCAAAACATCCACCAGACTGCCAAGGGACGATTTCATCGTCTTTGTACTGCTTCCGCCCGGAAACCGATACCATTCGGGATATATGCCTGTCACATCATGAAGCAGATCATATAGTTCTTGGAAATCTGCTGAAAATGCTTTTTTTGATTTATATATATTATCATATATATGTGAATAGGAATGCATACCCAGCGTATGTCCCTCCTCCACAATTCTCTGATACATCTTTTTAGAATAGGCATCCTCCTTGCCCGTGACAAAAAAAGCCGCCTTTACCTTTTCCTTTTTTAATATATCCAGTATTTCTGCTGTCTGGGTCCCTGGGCCGTCATCGAATGTCAGATATACTTTTTTACCTTTTGCTGAAACTGCCCTCCCGGACGAGACCGCTCCCTCTGAAGCTGATACAGATGCATCCGAAACCGTTTTCTTAACGCTGGCCTGGACAACATCCAACTGTTCATCCACACCGCCTGTTTCCTCAGCCGAACCGGAAATGATTTCATTGATCTGACTCTGCAGCGAAGATACTCTGACCATAAGAAAAATCGATAAGATCGTTGGCAGAACCAGTAATATAATACACAGGGTAATAATCGTTCTCTTAATCCTTTTCACTCTTCTTCTGCGGTAATCCCTTGTCTCTTTTCGCGTCTTATCACCCGTCAATTCATGCCCTCCCTTGCTTTTGTGCTTGTCTGCCCGCGCACAGTAAATATGTGTACGCACACATACACATTTGGATTATAGCACAAAATTTCTGCCAGCGCAAGCACAACAAAACCAACGCTGGCAGTCTATTTAGTCAACACAGTGATGCCGTCTCCTCCCTGGCTCTGTCCAGAGAAAATTTCATAGTGACGGCAGTACCTGCTCCATATTCGCTTGCCACCTCGATGCTCCCTCCCATGGCATCCATCACATATTTCGCCACGCTGAGTCCGATCCCAGTGCCATCCCGCCTGCTGCGGGCGAAGGGCATAAACAATTTTTTCTTCTGCTCCTCCGTCATTCCCCATCCGCTGTCCGTCACCCGGATCGTAAAATGATCGCTTTTCCCCATCCCCGGCTGTTTTTCTGATATCACCCTGACATCCCCTCCCGTCCGGTTGTACCGGACGGCATTTTCCATAATGCCAAAAAACGCCAGTTTGATCCGCTCTCCGTCTCCCCAGTAGCTGCCGGTCATCTCCCCGCTCCACGCCAGGGAAAGCTCCCGATCCCGCACCAGTGACCGGCTGTAGGCGTGGCATTCCTCCTGCACCTCCCGGAAACTAAAAGTACCTCCAGACAGCGTCATCCCAGTACGCTCCACCGCCGCGGTATCCACAACATCGGTCATCAGCCTTTTCATATATTCTGCCAGACGGTCTACCGCAGCATGATAGTACCTGGCACCTTCCTGGTCGCCCCGTTCCATACTCCGGGCTGCCAGACGGTTCATTCCCGTAACGGCCCCTGCCGGGATCCTGACCTCCTGACAGAGATGCTCCATAAATTCCATTTTTATGCTGTTTTCCCGCCGTGCCCTCTTCAGTCCCTCTTCCAGCTCCTTTCGGGAATTTTCCATGTCGGCCAGACGATCGCTGATATCACTGATATAATAGATCACCTCACCGCTCCCGCCCGGAACGATATACTCCGCCTGCAGCCAGCGGTATTCCCCTCCCACACTGCGGCGGCTTCGATAGATCAGGCTCTGTCTCCTATGACCCTGACAAAACTTTTCCCGGAGACTCTCGGTGCTGAGCTGTGTGGTAAATTCTTCCCTGAAATCTGGATGAACCAGTTCACGGGAAGTTCTTCCCAGCCAGCTGTCGTACTGGATGCCGCCACCCTTTCCTCCTCCCGCCAGTCCGGAAAGCTCCTTTTCCCCTGTATCTGACCGGACCAGGCGGCTGATTCCCGTCTCCATGTCCAGCAGTGCGATGCTGTGGCACGCCTCCGCCATAAGACGAAAGGTTTCCCTGCATGTCTTTTCCTGTTTTCTCTCAACAATCCTCTTCTGAATTCTTTTGTGCATCAACTGCATAGTTTCCTCCATTTTTTAACTGACCGCCTGGGAGCGGCCTATTAGATTTTTTGTCGAAATTCCCTTTGTTGCGGGAACTCCCGCCTCTGCGGCATGAGCAGTATACACTATCTCTTTCCAATTAAAGGAAAAAACCTTTAAACTGTGCTTTTTCGCAACCCAACTGCCGCAGAGCTCAAACTTTATGCTTGACAACAACTATCCATTGAGTATAATTATGTATAAAAGCGATTTAGATTTCTAATCCGCATTGCAGAAAGGATAAAAAAATGAAAAAAAATAAAAAAATTCTGTTGGTCTCCTGTCTTTTTGCTGCGCTGGCCATGGGGCAGATCCTGTCCGGCCCGGACAGCGAGGCAGCAAAAAAACAAAAGAAAGCGAAAAAGATCACTTTAAACTATTCCCGTATCTTACTGGGAAAGGGAAAAAAATGTACCTTAAAGGTGAAAAAAATCACACCGAAGGGAATTTCAAAAAAGGAAGTATCCTTCCGGTCCTCCCGTCCCAAAATAGTAAAAGTCACAAAGAAGGGAAAGATATCTGCCAAAAAAACCGGTACAGCAAAAATTACAGCCCGCATTAAGGGGAGTAAGGCGAAAGCTGTCTGTACCATAAAGGTTGTAAAGCAGCTAAAACAGATTTCATTGACAAAGGATACCCTGAACCTGAACCAGGGACAGAAGGCAGATCTATCTGCCCTGACCGTATCCGCTCACCCCGTCACCTATAAGAGTTCTGATACAAGCATTGTAAAAGTGTCAAAGAAAGGAATGCTGCAGGCGGCAGGCGCTGGAACGGCCACCATATCAATTAAGATCAAGGACAGTGTAAAGGAGCCGGTCTATATGACAGTCAAAGTAATCCGGGATAAGTACGATACTCCTCTCGGTTTCGACGCCTACAATGACAAGATCCCTCACGGAAAAATGACAGAGGTATCTTATTCCTCCAGTGTGACAGGAAATACCAGAAAATGTATGGTATATACCCCGCCTGGATATTCCACAGCAAAAAAATATAATGTACTGTACTGCATGCATGGCATCGGTGGCGATCACCGGGAATGGTATGCTCACGGCTCTCCGCTGAACATATTGGATAACCTGTATGCTGAAGATAAACTTGCCGATATGATCGTAGTCTTTCCTAATGGACGTGCGATGAAGAATGACAGTATACCTTCCAATATGTATTCGGCGGAAGCCATTGCAGCCTTCTCAAACTTTGAGAATGACCTGAAACAGTGTCTTATGCCATTTATACAGAAGACTTACAGCGTATATACAGGCAGGGATCATACTGCTATGGCAGGGCTCTCCATGGGCGGCATGCAGACAGTTAATATTGGCCTTAAAAACCTAGAGCTGTTTAATTACTACGGGATATTCTCCCCAGCCCCTACCACCGATGCCAGTCTGATGGGAACAGACAAAGCTTTATTTCCCAAAGTCCTGTGGCTTTCTGTTGGGACGTCAGATACGACCAGCGGCCAGATGGCAGTCAATACCGAAAGAATTCTAACGGAGAGAAATGTCAGTCATATTTATTACCGGATGCCCGGCGGCCATGACTGGAGCGTCTGGAAAAACGGACTGTATAACTTTACTCAGTTGATCTTTAAATAAAGCGGGATATCACAACCGCAAGAAGGGATATATATGAAACGATTTCACCAGTATCTGATCAACATATTCCA
Organism: Eubacteriaceae bacterium; assembly: GCA_910574015.1. Classification (GTDB taxonomy): domain Bacteria; phylum Bacillota; class Clostridia; order Lachnospirales; family Lachnospiraceae; genus Eubacterium_F. Next base: position 165,485 of record CAJSYQ010000001.1, read on the forward strand.
TATCCACGAGAAAAAGAGCCAGTTGGTCTTTCGTGAGCTTGGGCTGTCCAAAGGACAGCCCAAAATGATTGAGATACTCTCCCACCAGGAAGGCTGCTCCCAAAAAGAGCTTGCCAAAAGCTGCTCCATCGAACCGGCTACGGTAACCAGTCTCCTCAATAAAATGATAGACAAGGACTTAGTGTACAAGAAACCTCTTCTGCAGGAAAACGGAATCCGGATCCAGCAGATCTTTCTTACCGAAAAGGGACACAATATTGCAGATGGCGTACAAAGTATTGTAAATGAAATGGAACAGGTCAGTTTCCAAGGTTTCTCCCAGGAGGAAAAAGAGCAGTGTCTCTCCTTTCTGGACAGGATTTTTGAAAATCTGCAGAATCATTCCTAGTAGATATCTTTTTTCATGATATAAGTGTAACGGCGCCGGTCAGGATTCTTTCCTGGCCGGCGCCGTTAATTGCATTTATTTAGTTTGATCCATAGGCCGGATATTCCAGTACATACCTCTCACATGCATTGATAATGGTTATATCCCGATGCTCCGATATACGTTTCTGCCTGTGATTATAGGAAAAATGCATATGACCGTGAACGAAATATCTGGGATGGTATTTCTCCAGCAGACGGTGAAAACAGCGAAACCCCATATGAGGGAGATCTTTTCCATCATTGATGCCGAAAGCGGGCGCATGGGAAATCAGTATATCCAGTCCTCTGTGGCGGCGGATCTGGCGCTGCAGCTTCATAGTACGGAAGAGCATCTGTTTCTCTGTGTACTGAAAATTGCCGGGACGGTATTTCATGGAACCGCCAAGCCCGGCAATCCGTATTCCCTCAAATTCAAAGACCCTGCCGTCAATACAGGTGCAGCCCTCCGGCGGGGTATCCAGATAACAGTCATCGTGATTGCCGTAAACATATAAAACGGGCCCCACGAAGAAAGTAGCCAGGAAGGACAGATACTGCGGGGGAAGATCCCCGCAGGAAATAATCAAGTCGATGCCCTCCAGCCGAGACGGTTCAAAATGATCCCACAAAGCAGGGGACGGCTCGTCAGATATAAAAAGAATCTTTATATTTCTCATTCCTCCGTCTCCCCATCCTGTAACTTCGCCTTGGCAACTCCCTGTACCTCCACAACGGGCCTGGCCTCTTCTACCAGATCATTCATGGTAGGTATCGTGCCAATAATATTGTCGGCAAGCCAGTCCATGGTCACAATCTCCTCTGCCGTTATATCCGAAAAGGGACGGAACTCGCCAGAAGAGATATTTTTCCTCAAGAGCTCGATCAATTGAACCATCCCGGATGGCAGCCTGGTAGAACAGATCACATCGATCATCCCCGACGACATCCCCCACCAGTAATTGATGGACTGGTTTTTCCCCTTCGGCAGTTCCTGTTTCCATGTTCCATTGATCATGCTCCTGACCGTCTGTTCATAAAAAACGCCCCAGTTCCATACAGGCATAGCAAGGTTTACCGGCTCGTCCCCATTTGTATTATACAGTCCAAACTGGAAAGAACCTTCCACTGGTTTTATAAAATCCCTTCCCGATATAAAAGAAACACTGATATCAGAGAGGGTATGATTTGCCGCTGATTCCGATCTGAGCTTAGACCACTCCAGACAGACCTTTATCCTTGGATTAACCATCTGCGCCCCCAGTGCAAACGCATTGATATTGGCGATCATGCCATAGATGGGATAGTCTGCGATATAGCCCACCCTGTCCGACTGCGACATGATCCCCGCAATGGCGCCGATGAGAAACTTCGCCTCATACAGCCTGCCGTAATAGGTCCTCAGATGTTTACAGCTGGTGTTCAGGGAACAGTTCAGTATCTTCAATTTGGGATACCGGATGGCATACCGGATACTGGTGTCCAGCAGCTTGGGAGAGGTAGAGAAAATAACCGTATTTCCATCTGCGATGGCCTTTTCAAAACAGGCGGTCTCCTCCTCCGGCGAGTCCGCCTGAAAATAAGATTTCGTCAATATATGGCCGGCCAGTACCTGTTCCAGATGGCCTCTTCCCAGATCATGCCCGTAGGTCCAGCTGGATGTCTCCGCCGTCTTTGCGTGGATAAATGCAATTTTCAAGGGCTCCGAGCTCTGAGGAAGGATGCGTTTCACCAGCGTCTTTTTTTCTGCAGCCGGATCTGCATTCATCAGCAGCCGCACCTCCGGCTTCTGGGGATAGAATACAAAATCGCTCCAGATCTTCGTAATCTCCTGCAGGATCTCATCGTCGCTCTTCTCTTCCTGATCCTGATAACCGCATATATCCAGATAGATCAGAAAGGCGTCGCCGGACGTCAGAGACAGCTTGCTGCCTCCCTTTTTCTCAAAGGCCTTTGTGAAACGGATATAGGATGAATGAAATTGTTCTTTTTCCAGATCCGTCCAGACGTGATCCGGCTCAGCCCCGGTCTGCTCGGTGATTTTTTTGTAATTTCCCGGCTGGCTGAAATTCAGATAATTGATGCCGGTTCTGTCATAGAAATCCAGAAATTCATAATAAATCCTGCTCTCCTCCGAATCATCCGGTTCCGGAATCAGCCGGGTGACATAGGCCGGAATGGTAACGGCATCGCAGTATTTCAAAACGCTGACACGTTTATTCCCCTCCTGGACATAAAACCGGTTCATAAATTCATATGCCTTTATGGGTTCCCGGATTCCCTCCTCCAGATGCGCCTCATAGAGCCGGCACCACTTCACGGCAAACTCAGAATCCCGCGTAAGCAGCGGCATAAAGTTGCTGGCAAAGGCATTGGTACGCCCCGCCGTCTTTGTGCCGGCAATCTGATCCAGGGGAATATCCACCAGCCCCAGATCCGCTTTGGAGGCTATCGTAGTATAGGATAGAATATCATCCAGCACCTGAAGATACGGGTACATCCCCTTTAATGTCCTGTTGCGGAAATCCTTTAGCGCAAGGCGGTAAACCTTATCATAAATCTCTGTGTTCATGTTACCTCCATTCCTGCACACCTTTTCTCAACGGCGCCATATCAATAATCTCATTATACCCGTTCTATCCGGTGTTTACAAGGGTGACTTTGATCCCGGTTATCCGTTTCACAAGGCACTGCCTTTACTCGTTCTGGTAATACGACGCCTGGGCATTCCACAACTCATAATATTTTCCTTCGGTGTCCCCCGCCAGCTCATCATGAGTGCCATACTGTACCAGCCTGCCCTGGTGAAAGACCGCGATCTTCTCACAAAACCGGCAGGAGGACAGCCGATGGGAGATATAGATGGCCGTCTTTGTCCCCACGATCTTATCAAAATTAGAATAGATCTCATATTCTGCCAGGGGATCCAGCGCCGCCGTTGGTTCATCCAACAGGATAAAGGGGGCATCCTTATACACCGCGCGGGCTATGGCGATCTTCTGCCCCTCCCCGCCGGATACCTCTACGCCGCTGTCGTCAAACTCCTTATTCAGATAGGTCTCTTCCCCCCGTTCCCACTCATTCAGACGTTCACCCAATCCGGCATCCCTCAGGCACTTTCTCACCAGCTCCCGGTCATACTCCACATCCACTGCCACATTCTGTGCCAGCATATAGGGAAACAGAACAAAATCCTGAAATACAACAGAAAACAGTCTGCTGTACTCATCCATTCGGAATTTTCGGATATCCACTCCATTCAGAAGAATCTCCCCCTCGTCCGGGTCATACAGGCGGCAGAGCAATTTGATCATGGTAGTCTTGCCCGAACCGTTCATGCCGACGATGGCCAGCTTCTCTCCAATCCTAAGCTTCATGGAGAAGTCCCTCAGGGCATACTGCCTGCTGCCGGGATACCGAAAAGACACCTTCCGAAATTCGATCTGATACTCATTATCACTCCTTTTCTCTACAGGGAGCTTCCCCTTATACATCTCATCAGACAACTGAAGAAACTCCAGGGTGCTGATCTGCTTTCTCGCTGTCAGGGCAAATTCTGCCGTCTCCTGAATGAGATCAAAGACGGCGGTGAAAAGATTTTTGAGACAGCCTGCCAGTCGTACTACATTACCCACGCTGACCGTCCCCGCCAGGGCTATCATGGCCACCATCAGATAGGCCCCGCCCTCCAGAGCGCTGTGAACCATACTTGCGGCCGCACTGGAACCCGCCAGCCCCACAGCCCCGTCCCGCAGCCTCCTGCGGTATTTTTTATTGCGATAGACGTCCACAGACCACCGTTTCAGCAGATCATAGCTGTGATAGATTCGGACATCCTTGCCATTTTTATAATGATACCCCCTGCCGCTGGCAAACTCCCAGCTGAAATCGCTCATATCTTCCTTTTCGTCCTCTCCCGGCCAGGTGAACATATAAGAATGGTGCCTCTTTCGATAATAAAGTCCGGCCTTCATACCGGCCGCCGTCAGGATAATAAGAAGTACCAGCACAAGAAGCGGATAATACTGTCCGGAATGCAGCATGTATCCCACTACAGGGGCACCTACCACCACAGCACCGATAATATTAAAGCATCCAAAGAGGATGGCGTTAAACTGCCAGAACAGCGAGTTGATTCCCGCCCCCCAGTTATTGTCCCGCCACATCCTATCCTGCAGTTCTTTTGCCTCCGGGCTGTCGATCCGGGAAAAGTCCATGTCCAGCATCTTTGTCTGGGTAATGCAGGAATAAAGGGAATAAATCCGCTCCCGGCGTACCTCCATCCGGTTCCAGACGGAACTGGCTGTAAAATTCAGTACCAGTATGCCGGTCAGCACCGCTGCTGACACAGCGAATACCTGTCTGAATTCGCTCCCTGCCACGATGGAGTCCAGAATATAAGCCGACAGCATAAGCTGGATATAGGGTACGATGACATTTATGATATGCACCAGGGAGGTAAAGAAAAAATACCCTTGATCCATATCTGTCACAATCTTCAAAATCTTCTTCATATTTTTGATATGCTCCCTTAAAGGAAGCTTACTGGTCAGATCCGTTCCCATCCTCTGTCTCATCCCCTTTCTCATAATAGTTGCTCTGGATCCGGAACATGTCAGCATATTTTCCATCTCGTTCCAGAAGCTCATCGTGTGTTCCTGTCTCAATGATCTTCCCGCCCTCCAGCATTACGATCCGGTCTGAAAATCTTGTGCTGGCCAGCCTGTGGGAAATAAATACCGCCGTCTTCCCCCCGCTGTACCTGTTATAATTTTCATATACCTCCCGCTCCGCAATGGGATCCAGCGCCGCCGTGGGCTCATCCAGAACTAACACCGGCGCATCCTTATACAGGGCCCGGGCAAGAAGAAACCGCTGCTGCTGTCCACCGGACAGCTCCACCCCGTCCTTCATCAATGTTTTCGTCATATAGGTCTTCAGTCCGATCTCTTTCCTCTCGAATACCGACTTCAGTCCCGCCTTTTCCAACGCCCTCCAGGCACGTGCGCCATCCACTCGATCCGCCTTATCCATAGCGATATTTTCCCCCACAGTAAAGGGCAGTACGAGGGGCTCCTGAAATACTACCGAAAACAACTGATAGAGCTCCTCCCTGGGAAATTCATTCCGGTCCACGCCGTTCAGAAGGATCCTGCCCCCATCGGGGTCATACATGCCGCAGAGCAGCTTCACCAGCGTTGTTTTCCCCGCGCCGTTGACACCCACCAGGGCAATCTTCTCCCCGGCATGGATCGTCAGATTGAGGTGTTCAAAGACCACCCTTCCTCCACTCTCTGTCTCCACCTCTTCCTCCTCCGCATCCTTCTCTGCGTCTGGATAGGAAAAGCTCACATCTGCAAATTCAATTTCCAGCGGCAGAGTAAGTTCCCGGATATGCCGGTTCCCGGCGCTCACATTCTCCTCCGGCAGATCCATATAACTCCGCAGATAATCCGCGGAATTTGCCGCCGCCCGCAGCTCGGAGAGAGAGTTCATAATACCTAGCACAAAACTGGAAAAACCAGTAATGGCGCCAAAATAAAGAACAAAACCGCTGGCCGACACATTTCCCGCCAGTGCCTGATGGAGCAGATATCCGTAGGCTCCCAGATCCCTGACAAAGGACAGAAGAAAACCAATCTTCTCGTACACAGATCTTCTGCGGAACAGCTTCCGGTTCACCTCCAGCTGCTCTCCGATCACGATATCCCGCAGCTGGATCAGCCAGTGGTTCATACCGAAGATGCGGATATCCTTGGCACCCTTTACATGCCCCATGGAATTTGAGACACAATAATAGCGTTTATTTGCCTGCGCCATCTCCTCCCGAAGACTCTCCTCATACCGGATCTGCCCCATATTTACCAGATAATTCAGGAAAGCAAGTCCCGTCAGGCAGAGAAGCAGCCATCCGCTCAGTGTCCCAATCACCGTGGAATACAAGACAAAGCTCAGGATGCTGACAGCGATTCCCACCGTTCCCGCAACCATCCGGGAGCTGGCCGACCAGTCCCCCATATCCAGGGAATTGTACGCCTTCCAGTACAGCTTCTTTTTGTCCCCGGATTCCGTGTAAGAATACGGAATCCGGAGACTCTTGAGAAAGAGCATACCAATCTGGTTGGCGCGCTGCATATTGTACAAATGGTATTTCCCCCCTGTGGAAATGGTACTGGTCATGTTTACCGCCACCATCAGCAGGGTGAAGGATCCGAGTACTGCCGCCGCCCGGGGCACGGTTGCTCCCTGTACCACAAGCTCCACTGTGATCTTGGGCAGCCAGATCCCCAGCAGCGGAACCAGCGCCCCCAATATGATCTCCAACCCGGAAAAAACTAGAACCATCGGTTCATGCTTTCTGAAAAGCCGGATAAAATACAGGATGTCACTGAAAATGGAATAATGTTTTTCTATCAATCTCTGTTCTGCTTTCTGCAAATAATCTCCTCCTTCTTTCCTTCTGTGAGCTGGTTCATTACTCAAAATATACCACATTTGGCGGGAAAAAAGAAAAAACGTGCACGAACGGTTCGTTACGTGCACGAATGGCAATGGGAACATCATTCCACTACAGAAGCATGATATGTGTGATTGATCTCCCGGATCCCAGCCGGATCACATTTGGGTCTCCGGTCATAGGTCAGCAATCCGTTGATCTCCTGTTCCACATCCGTAAGCTGGGTATAACAGTACCCCCACAGCGCTTTCGACCGGCAGACAGCTTCCATGATCCGCTGGTACTCCTGCAGGAAATCCTGTTCCGTCTCCACCGAGGTATATCCCCAGCCGCTCTCCCCAGACACATCATAGGCAATCCCGCCGAATTCTGTCAGTAGAATGGGCTCCCCGCCATAGGAAAATCCCTCTGCAAATACCGGCCAGGGGCTGGAATGTCTCCGGATGAGGTTTTCCCGGGAAGATAATGTATCCTCAAAATACTGCTGTCTCTCCCTCTCCCCCTTCCGCCCATGGGCATAATTGTGTATTCCTACAATGTCTGTCTCCGTCGCCGCCCAGCCGTCATTGGAAATAACAGGCCGGGTAGGATCCAGCGTATGCAGATAATGATAGAGAGCCTGCGAGAAATGCTGCTGCCTCCGGTCGAAGGAGATATCCGGTACTCCCCAGCTCTCATTCACCGGCACCCAGGTCACGATGCAGGGGTGATTGTAATCCCGCCGGAGGATGTCCTTCCATTCTGTCATAAGCCGCTCCGCCGAATTTCGGTTAAATACTGCCGGCGCCGCACACTCCCCCCAGACAAGATAACCCAGCATATCCGCCCAGTAAAGAAAACGCGGATCCTCAGTTTTCTGATGTTTGCGGCACCCGTTAAATCCCATCTCCTTTGCCAGTCGGATATCTTTCGCATAATCCTTATCGGAGGGAGCGGTGAGAAGACCTTCTTTCCAATAGCCCTGATCCAGAACCAGCTTCTGGTAATAGGGCATATTATTGAGATAAACCATTCCGGCCTTCGTCTCGATCTTGCGCATGCCAAAGTAAGAGGAGACCTCGTCCAGAATCCCATTCGGACCTCTCAAGGTCAGTCTCAGGTCAAAAAGATTCGGCGTCTCCGGCGTCCATGCCCAGCTCTCCCCGTGATAATTCATGCGGAAAATGTGCTCCTGAAAAAGATCTGCCACAAAAGACACCTTCGAAGAGAATACTTCTACCCTTCCTGCAGCGATGATCTCTTTGCGAAATGAGATGTCATAATCCAGGGCCAGACTTTCACAAAGGGAAGCCATTTCCAACTCCGCCTTAATCTTCCCCTCATCATACAGTGGAGTGAGATACAGTTGCCGGATGTGCTGTCTCTCCACCACCTCCAGCCAAACCGTCTGCCAGATTCCCGTGGAGGCGGTATACCAAATCCCCCGGGATTTCTCCTCCCAAAACTGTTTTCCCCTTGGGATGCTCTCATCCCTTCCGGGATCCCATGCACGGACACTGACCGTCTGCCTTCCTCCCGGCAGCAAATGATCCGTTATATCAGCTTCAAAGGAGGTATGTCCGCCGGCATGATGGCATACATGCCCTTCATTTACATAAACATCCGCCTCATAATCCACTGCTCCGAAATGCAGGATCACCCGCTGGTCCGCATTTCTCTCCACCTCAAAGTCCCGCTGATACCAGATAATATCGTGAAATTCCCGCTCCCCGATGCCGCTGAGAGCGGACTGGAATACAAAGGGAACCTCAATCGTCCGGTTATATCTGGTTTTGTCCCTGTACCATGCCTCCTGCCTTCCCCTGTCATGATCGTCAAAGGCAAAACGCCATCTCCCATTCAGGTTGATCCAGTTCCTGCGGATAAACTGCGGTCTTGGATATTCTGTCCGTCTGATCATACTTGACACCCCCTGCTTTTTTCCTTTATAATAGCGTAATCAAAAGTTCATTTCAAGTGAAATACACGAGGGCAGGCCATTATGATCACAATTCCACTCCAGGCAGATACTAATGTTCCCATGTATCTGCAGATCTATGAATATATAAAAAATGAGATACTCACAGGAAATCTTTCCCATCCCGGCAGGCTGCCGTCTGCCCGTTCCCTTGCTGCCAATCTCCAGGTCAGCCGCAGCACCGTGGACAACGCCTATGAACAGCTGGTGGCCGAGGGCTATGTGGAAGCCGAGGAAAAACGCGGGTATTTTATCAACCCCATCACCCACGCCCAGCGCTTTCCGATATCGGAAGAAACCATCCCCCCGGCGGAGCCTGCGTCAACAGATCCCCACAGGATCCAGTATGATTTTGACCCGGATGCGGTGGACACCATCCATTTTCCCTATTCGGTATGGAAATCCATCGGCAGGAACCAGCTGGATAATCCCATAAATTTTTCGTCCGGCAGCCATCTCGGGGATTACAGTCTGCGTCAGGCCATCTCGGATTATCTGCATGGATCCCGCGGCGTAAACTGCAATCCTGACAATATCGTCGTGGGAGCCGGCCTGGATCATCTGCTGCAGATGCTGTGTGTCCTCTTCCAGCGGAAGGCAGTGATCGCCATGGAGGACCCGGGCTATCTCAGCGCCCGCCAGGTACTTATTTCCAACGGCTGCAGGGTACACAATATCCCCCTGTCCCAGGGTGCCTTCGATGTGGAGGCACTGCAGCGCTGTCCGGCGGATATCTGCTATGTCACACCCAGCCACCAGTTCCCCATGGGAAGTGTCCTGACCATCACCCGCCGCCAGGCGCTCCTTGCCTGGGCGGCAGAAAAACCAGACCGCTATATTATTGAGGATGACCACGACAGCGAATTCCGATACAGGGGGAAACCGATCCCCGCTCTGCAGAGCCTGGATCATAATCAGAGAGTAATCTATGTCGGGACCTTCTCCAAAGCCATTTCTCCCGCCATCCGCACAGGCTACATGGTCTTGCCGGAGACCCTGATGTCTCTGTACCAGGAACGGTGCGGCGGGTATGCCTGTCCGGTCTCCCGTTTCGGTCAGGCTGTCCTCACGGATTTTATACGGGGCGGGTACTTTGAAAAACATCTGAACCGGATGCGCAAGATCTATAAGAGCAGACATGACCATATGCTGCAGCAGCTCCGCTGCCATTTCCCCGATACCCTGCTGGACATCTCCGCGGACCACGCCGGCCTCTACATGATCCTCCACTATCACGGTTCCCTTACCGACTCCGAAATTCAGGAACGTGCTGCTGCCAACCACATCCGGATCCGCTCGCTGAAGGGATATTACGCCGCCCTTCCCGCAGACTACCAGCCCGCCTTTCTTCTCGGCTTTGCCAATCCAGATACCAATCAGATCCGGGACGGCATCGCCCTGCTGGCAGAGAAGGTACTGATCCCTTCATGACCCTCCGTCCCCGGGACGATTCAAGGATGACGCCCGGGGCCCGCAAGGAACCGCTTCGCCTCCTCCGTATCCATCTGAATCTGTTCCCGCAGCTTGTCCACCGATGAAAATTTCCGTTCCGGGCGCTGAAAATTCATAAGGGAAACGGTCAGATTCTGCCCATAGAGATCTCCCTCATAGTCAAAGAGCCAGACCTCGATACCCACTGGATTTTCCCCTGGTATCGTAGGTTTCACACCGAGATTACCCACGCCGTCATATTGCTTTCCCCCCGCCAGAACACGAACGGAATATACCCCGTGGGGCGGAAGGACCTTCCCTTCCGCAGGCCGTATATTCGCTGTCGGCACCATCATCCTCCGGCCGATCCGGTTCCCCGGCTCCACTACGCCCTGGATGAAATAGGGTGTCTGCAGCAGGGCATTGGCCTCCGGCAGCCTTCCTTCGGCCAGAAGCCTGCGGATCCGGGTGCTGCTGATGATCTCACCGCCCTGTGTGAGCTTCTCACAGATCTTTGTTGAATAGCCATACCGCCCGCCGGCTTCCCGGAGATCCTCCGCTGTACCGGACCGCCGGTATCCAAAACAGAAATCAGCGCCCACCACAACCTCCTTTGCATCGCACCGTCCCACAAGTATTTCCCTGACAAATCTCTCCGGACTCATATGCATAAATTCCTCTGTGACAGGGATGATCACCATGTCATCGATCCCCAGCCCGCCGGCAAGGGATATTTTTTCTTCCATGGCATAAATACCGCCGCCGTCTGGGAAGAGAAATGTGATCATCACGACTTCAAGGCCAGAGCGGCCTGCCTCCGAAAAAAGCAGGCGGTGCCCCTTGTGCAGACCGTCAAACTTCCCGATACAGACCGCCGTATTATTCAGTTTAAAATCGAAATCTGTTAATATCCTCATATCTTATCCTCAATGAAACATCTTTACCGCCCGATACATACCGGTGTCTTCCTGAAACCGATACAATGCATAAAAGCAGCCGTCCATATCATACATCCTCACAAGCTCACCATCTGCGGCGGGGGAGTCATACTGACAGAGCCGGGGGGATACCATATTTCCGTTTCTCAGGTATTTCATGCCCTGCTCTGACACACGGCAGGCGGCATATTCCTGAAACACCGAATCCACCGGAAGAAGCAGATCCTGCCCCCCTGCCGGCGAGGCCGCCGCCCTCTGCTCAATCTCCGCCAGTGTCAGGGCATCCCTGAGTCCAAATGCCCCCACCCCTGTCCGAACGAGGCTTTTCATCGCCGCGCCGCAGCCCAGCCGTTTCCCAATGTCGTCACAGAGAGAACGGATATAGGTTCCCTTGGAGCAGGCGATCTCAATGGTAAATTCATCCCTCTCCAGCGCCGTTTCCCTGAGAGCCAGCCGATGGATCACTACCTTCCTTGCCCTGCGCTCCACCTCCCTGCCCTGACGGGCCAGCTCATACAGCCTCTTTCCATCGACTTTAACGGCGGAATACATCGGTGGAATCTGCTGGATCTCCCCCGTAAATTCTCCCAGTACCAGCTTCAGCTGCTCCTCTGTAATGTTCACCGGTGCGGAGGAAATCATCTTTCCCGTCATATCCAGCGTATCCGTCGTGACACCCAGCCGGACCTCTGCCACATAGGTCTTGTCCCTGTCTGTCAGCAGATCACATACCTTTGTGGCCTTACCGACACAGACCGGCAGGACGCCCGTAGCGTCCGGGTCCAGTGTACCAGTGTGTCCGATCTTCTTAAAATGCAGGATACCTCTCAACTTCGCTACTACGTCGTGAGAGGTAAATCCCTGTTCCTTATTCACAATAATTATCCCGTTCATACTTCCACCGTCAGCCCTTATGCAGATTGTTCCATATCAAGAAACTGTTTCTCGATATGCTTTGTCAGATTATTTACTACATCAAAGGCGTCTCCCTTAATAGTACAGCCAGAGGCATGCACATGGCCGCCGCCGCCAAAATAGCAGGCGATCACGCTGACATCTATGACCTCATTGGATCTCATGCTGACCTTATATTCCTGCGGGCCCCGCTCGGAAAGCAGGATCGCCACCTCGATACCCTCTGTGGTCCGCATCTCGTCGATGATCCCGTCCAGATCTGCGGACTCGGCATTATATAAGTCAAATATATTTTTCCGGACGATGGAGAATATACAGCGCCCATCCATGATCCGAACGCTTTCCATCAGACAGCGGCCCATGATCTGCAGCTGTTTGTAGGTCTTCATATAAAAACTGCCGTCAATTATCTTTCCAAAGGGAACCCCCTTATCCATCAGGCGGCCTGCGATGCGCATGGTCTCACTGCTCGTATTGGAATGCTTGAACACGCCGGTATCGTGCACGATCCCTGTATAGAGAGCGCACGCCGCAGCATAGCTGATCTTATCCTCCTCCATCAGGGTAAAGAGAATCTGTGAGGTAGAGCTGGCATCTGTCACCACATAATTTTCATTCCCGAATTTTGTATTGGTAATATGATGATCGATATTGATCACATGCCCCGCCTGCTTCATAATGTCTGTCACTTCCTCCAGCCGGTCTGCGTCGCCGCAGTCCAGGGAGACAAAGAGATCGTACCTCTCTCCCTTTTCGGCGGAACAGCATTCTTCAAAGGCCTCTTCCCACCGGAGGTACTGGAAGTTTTCCGGGAAATCGGAAAGATACACACAGGCTTTTTTCTCCGGGTAATTGTCTTTTATGTAACTATACAGTCCCATACAGGATCCGATACAGTCGCCGTCCGGACGCAGATGTCCGGCAATGGCGATCGTATCCGCTTTTTCAATTGAATTTAATAAAATGTTCATAGCTCTCTATTCTCCTGACAAATAATTCGTTCCGTCAGTCCTCCTGGTGACGATCTGACCGCATCACTTCGTCAATCCTCTTGGACATAGTTACACCATATTCTATGGAATGATCCAAAACAAAGGTCAGCTCCGGCGTATTGCGCAGATTCATACGGTCTGCCAGCCGGTGTCTGGCAAAGGAAGCGCTTTTCTTCAAGCCCTGCATCGTCTTTTCCTTCGCCTCCTCATCTCCCATAACACTGACAAATATTTTGGCAAATTTGAGATCCGGCGTCACCTCCACCGCCATAACCGATGTCATCGGATGTATGCGGGGATCCTTTAAGTCTTCCCGAATGATCAGGCTCATCTCCCGAAGAACCTCGCTGTTGACGCGGATATTCTTTACACTGTTTTTTTTCATCTTGGTACCTCTACCATCTTATAACATTCTATCTGATCTGCTTCCTGCAGATCCCCAAAGCCCTCGAATACCAGGCCGCACTCATAGCCGGCATTCACTTCTTTTACATCATCCTTAAATCTCTTCAGGCTGGCAAGATTGCCCTCGAACAGCTGCTCGCCCTCACGGCTGATGCGGACACGACAGCCCCTCTCAATCTTTCCGTCCAATACATAGGAGCCGGCGATGGTCCCGATACCGGAAGCCTTAAATGTCTGGCGGACTTCGGCGTGGGCGATCACCTTTTCTTCATAAATCGGTTCCAGCATGCCCTTCATGGCGGATTCGATATCCTCAATGGCATCATAGATGACACGGTACAGCCTTACATCGACATTCTCTCTGTCTGCCGTATCCTTTGCCATATTGTCAAGCCGCACATTAAAGCCGATGATAATGGCATTGGAAGCGCTTGCCAGGGTTACATCCGATTCGTTGATGGCACCGACGCCGCCGTGGATCACGCGGACAGCCACCTCCTCATTGCTCAGTCTTACCAGACTCTGCTTCACCGCTTCTACCGATCCCTGTACATCCGCCTTAATGATCAGGTTCAGATCCTTCACATTCCCCGCCTGGATCTGGCTGAACAGCCCATCCAGGGACAGCTTCTTCGCCTTCGTCTCCTCCAGCAGCTTATCCTTGCCCTGATCCACATAAGCCTGGGCAATCTGCTTGGCATCGATATTGTTCTCTGTCGCCACAAAGACCTCTCCGGCATCCGGAACACCATTTAATCCCAGGATTTCCACCGGGGTAGACGGTTTCGCCAGTTTCACGCGCTCACCGTTGTGATCCAGCATGGCGCGAACCTTGCCGTAAGCCGTTCCAATGGCGATATGGTCGCCCACGTTCAGAGTTCCTTTCTGCACAAGCACCGTGGCTACCGGGCCGCGGCCCTTATCCAGCCGGGCTTCGATGACGATACCGCGGGCACGGCGTTTCGGATTTGCCTTAAGCTCCAGTACGTCCGCTGTCAGAACGATCATCTCCAGCAGGTTCTCGATTCCCTCCCTAGTGTGAGCCGACACCGGGCAGAACACCGTAGAACCGCCCCACTCCTCTGGAATCAGTTCATATTCAGAAAGCTCCTGTTTTACCCGGTCAATGTTGGCGCCCTCTTTATCAATCTTATTCACCGCCACAATAATCTCCACGCCGGCTGCCTTCGCATGATTGATTGCCTCCACCGTCTGAGGCATCACGCCGTCGTCGGCCGCTACGACAAGAATGGCAATATCCGTTGACTGGGCACCGCGCATACGCATAGAAGTAAATGCCTCATGTCCGGGCGTATCCAGGAATGTAATCTTCTCCCCGTTGATGCGGACTACATAGGCGCCGATATGCTGGGTGATGCCGCCTGCCTCATGCTCCGTCACATCACTTTGGCGGATTGCATCCAGAAGGGATGTCTTACCATGATCGACGTGTCCCATTACGCAGACTACAGGAGGACGTTTCTTCATTTTTGCCTCATCCTCTTCCTCCTCTTTCAGAAGCTCGGCAACCATATCAATCTTCTCTTCTTTTTCACACAGGATCTCAAATCCCAGAGCAATCTCCTCTGCCTCTTCGTAAGTGATATCCTGATTCAGAGATACCATCTGCCCCTGCATAAACAGCTTTTTCACCAGTGCTGCCGCCGGCATCTTCATCTTGTCGGCAAGCTCCCGGATCGTCAGGGATTCTGGAATGATGATCTGCTTGATCTCCTCCTCCGGTGCCTGTTTTACCGGCTCCGGCTTGATAAATGCTCCCTTGCGGTTCGGATCCTTTTTGGAGCGGATGCGGTTCATCTCTTCCTTCGTACTCTTCCGGTAACCGCCGGCCTTATTCCTGTCATCCTTTTTCTTATTCCTCTGCCTGGAATTCTTCTGCTCCTGTTTAATTCCATCAAAGCCGTTCTGAGCCTTCTCAAATCTCTCAAATACCCGCTCGCCGCCATTGCCGCGGTTCCCGCCAGTATTCCGGCTGCCGCCGCGGCGGTCATTGTTCTGGCCGCCACGATTGTTATTCTGTCCGCCGCGGTTATCACGCTGCCCGTCTCTTCCATTCTGAGGGCGTCCGCCATTGCGGCCTTCCCCGCGGTTTCCTCCATTGCCCCGGTTATCCCCACGGTTTCCGCCGTTTCTGTTATCTCCACGATTTCCGCCACTGCTGCGGCCTTCTCCGCGGTTTCCTCCATTGCTCCGGTTATCTCCACGGTTCCCGCCGCTGCGATTCTCCCCGCGGTTCCCTCCATTGCGGTTCTGGCCATGGCGGGAATCGCCGCGATGCTCCCTGGCAGGCTGTCGCTTCTCTTCTGACGGCTGTCTCACAGGAGCTGCTGCCGGCACCTTCGGTTCTTCCTTTGCTGCAGGTGCCGCTTTCGGTTCTTCCTTCTTCTTTTCCTCCTGCCGTGCTGTCTTAGGCTCTTCTGCCTTCTTTCCGGGCTTTCCGGCCTCTTCGCCCTTAATCTCCTGCGCCGACAGTTTCTTCTCTTCCTTCTTTTTGTCCTCTGCTTTCGCAGCATTCTGCTTTGCCGCCTTTTTCTGCGCAAAGCTCTTCATAAGAAAGGCAATCGCATCATCCTCGATATTGCTGTTGGCACCCCTGACTTCAAAACCATTATCATTCAATAGTTTAACCAGGTCACCGCTTTTTATGTTCTTATCCTGCTGCTGCATGCTGCGTGCAATCTCATATATTTTCATTTTCGCCATACTTTGTTACCTCCAGTTTTAAATTATTGCCAATCAATGCGGCAAACCCTTTATCCGTAATCGCCAGTGATGCCCGGAACTCCTTTCCGATGGCATTTCCCAGCTGGTCCCTGCGGCCAAATTCCGCATAGGGCACATGATAGAACCGACAGGAATCCGAAAACTTTTTTTTCGTATTCGCTGATGCATCTGCCGCTACCATCACCAGCTCTGCCCTTCTGTCCCGGACCGCTTTCTCTGTCATAAACTCCCCGCTCACTATATGTCCGGCCTTCATCGCCAGTCCCAGAGTTCCCAGAACCTTTTTTTCATTGATCATAATCAGTCTGTCACCCTTTTAATTGCCTTTCTAACTCATCATATATCTCATCCGGCACGTCTACACGGAAGGAACGGTTCAATGCATTGCTCTTCCTGGCCCTGGCAAAGCATTCCTCACTGTCACACAGATAAGCTCCTCTTCCATTCCGGCGTCCTGTCCTGTCGATACAGAACTCTCCCTCCGGCGTCCTCACCACCCGGATCAGATCTTTCTTTTCCCTGCTCTCCCGACAGCCAATGCACTGCCGGTTTGGCTTCTTTCTTGTCTGCATCCCGCCTCTCCTTCCTTATAAACCTGCCGCTCAAACAATATTTACTCCTCGTCCATCTGCTCTTCGGGGTCAGATCCTTCCATACTCTGCGTCTCACTCTTAATGTCGATCTTATAGCCGGTCAGGCGGGCTGCCAGACGGGCATTCTGCCCCTCCTTTCCAATGGCCAGCGAAAGCTGAAAATCCGGAACTACCACTTTCGCTGTCTTCTCTTCCGGATCCACATCAACCGAAATCACCTTGGACGGACTCAGCGCATGTTCAATAAAAACTGCCGGATCCTCATCCCACTCCACAATATCGATCTTTTCGCCCCGAAGCTCTTCCACTACTGCATTGACCCGGACACCATTCATGCCGACACAGGCGCCCACAGCGTCCACATCTGGATTGTTGCTGTATACGGCAATCTTGGAACGCGACCCCGCCTCCCTGGAAACGTTCCGAATCTCAACGACACCGCTCTGGATCTCTGCCACCTCATACTCAAACAATCTCTTCACCAGTTCCGGATGCGTACGGGAAATAATGATCCTGGGGCCTCTTGTCGTATCCCTCACCTCAGTTACATAGAGCTTGATCCGTTCCCTTGGTGCGAACTGCTCTGACTCAACCTGCTCCTGCGAAGTCAGGATCGCATCCATCTTTCCGAGATTGATATTGTAGTTCCCATTGCTGTAGCGCTGTACAATGCCGGTAACAATGTCTCTCTCCTTCGTGTAATACTGATCAAACAATACCTTGCGTTCCTCTTCCCTGATCTTCTGAACCACTACCTGCTTTGCCTTCTGGGCCGCAATGCGTCCGAAGTTTTTCGGCGTCACCTCAATACTCACTGTATCGCCCGCTGCCGTCCCGGGATATTTTACCTCTGCCTCCGTCAGGGACATCTGCAGTGTTTCATCCTCTACCTCTTCCACCACTTCCTTATCCTGATAAACATGGAATTCTCCCGTTACATTATCAAGACTCACCCGGATATTATCCGACTTGCCAAACTGATTCTTACATGCCGCCAGCAGGGAATTTTCAATCGCTTCCAGTAAAATATTCTTACTGATATCCTTTTCCTTCTCTATGGCATTTAACGCCTCTATCAATTCCGGATTTCCTTTCTGTGGTGTCGTCGTTTTTTTCATTTCCTATCATCCTCCTATTAATAAGTATTAAAACGTAGCTGTCCATCTATCAAAATCAGCCCCTGTACTAAAAATCTATGGACCTTCGGATCAGTGCGATATCCCTTACCGGTATCTCCATCTCCTTTTCCCCAAAATCCAAAACGATGGCTGCCGGTTCTTCCCGATATTCTTTCAGTATTCCGATAAATTCTTTATCCGAATACTTCTTCCCCCCCTCTTCCCAGGTCACAGGGGAAAACAATTTTACTTCCACATCACCGCCCAGATTCCTTATAAAATCCTTTGGTTTCTTAAACGGCCGCAGAAGTCCCGGCGAACTGACCTCCAGAATATATGATTCAGAGATAAAATCATGTTCGTCCAGCAGATCGCTGAGTTCGTGATTCACCGCAGTCAGATCATCGATCGTAATGCCGCCCTCCTTGTCAATATAGGCGCGCAGATGCCAGCTTCCGGCCTCTTTGATAAATTCCACATCCACCAGCTCATACTGACTCTTTGTCAAGATCGGCACAAGCAGTTCCTCTGTCTTCTTTTCATACTCCTGATGTTTTCCCAAATAATGACCTCTTTTCTTAAAATCAAGGCTTCGTCAGCCTCTATCATCCCAAAGGGGATAATACACAAAAATAATGAGTGAACTGGCGTTCACTCATCATCATTAACAGTATCAATATAGCCAGTATAGCACTATTTTTCAATAAATGCAAGTGTTTCTGCGGATTTTTTTGTCACTGTACCACATCAAAGGCCGGCAGTTCATCCAGCACCTCCTGGATCGGCGTTATCGGAAGGTTCGTATCCTCCTCCGTCTCTTCTTTAAAATCTGATCCCCTGCCCCTTCTCTTCCTTTTTCGATCCGGTTCCTCGGTCTGGGGCAGTCTGGCATATGCGCTGCTCTTCTTAAACTGCCTTATGGTCTCGTTCAGACCCGCCACCAGGAATGCTCTATGCGGATCCTCCTTGCTTAAGCCGGAGAAAGCCCTTCTGGCCACATCCGCCGCCTCCTCCTTTGACCGGCAGTTTTTCAGCTGCTGCTCCAGCTGTTCCTTCCTCATCTTTACCCGGAGTGCCGCCTTGTATAACTCCGGATTATGTACCCGCAGATAATCCATCTCCTTTGCCGTCAGCTTCTTCCCCCGTTTCAGCTTCGATTCAATCCTGGCCGCATACGCCCTTTCCTCCTCCTGATCCATCCCCTTCGCCGGATCCATAAGCTCCTCTATCACCGATTTCCAGACATTCTTTCCCTGCCCTGCCAAGGGCTCCTCCCTCTTCTGTATCGTCTTGCTACCAGTTCCTATACTCTCCATATTCCCTCCATTCTGAAGTGCCTTACGCCCCTCTTCCGATCAAAATAAAACAGCGCCGGATCCCATCTCTATCCTTTGAAATCCGGCGCCCTCCCTGGCTCATAAGCTCCACCGAGCCTGCTAATTCTTATATCGGCAAAATCCTATCGCCGCACAAGATATACGGAGTTATTTTTTTAATCTTACACGAATCTTCCGTTGCGCTTTTCCGCAGCGGACACGCACAACGGCCTGCTGTTTGTTCTTAAATTTCTTCACGGTAATCTGCCCATATGCATCCACTTTTATATATTTCTTACCGGAAGTTACTTTATAGGTGATCTTATCCGTCGTCCCTTTCGTCAGGGACTTTACCTGAATCTGGCTTGCCTGCCCTTTCTTTTTCATGGTCACAGACTTCTTCTTCAATGTCAGCTTCCTGTTCTGCTTCCTTTTCTTCACGACCTGAATCGAAACCGTTTTCTTTTTCTTTTTATCTGAGGTCGTAATCGTAATCTTTGCCTTCCCCGCTTTCTTTGCCGTTACGACACCACTTGCGCTGACAGAAGCAACGAATTTCTTACTGCTCTTATACGTAACCTTCTGGTCTGCCTCTCCAGGTGTGACGGATGTCTTCAGTGTAATCTTACTGCCTTTGACCAATGTGATCTTAGATATCTGATATCCTTTTACCTTCACACTTATACTCTTTGCGGCAGCGGACGGATCCTTTGTGGTATCCTGATCTCCCGCCGGATTCCGGATCGGATCCTTTGAAGGATCCTTGTCATTATCCGGCGACGGATTCTTTTCTTCCACAACCGTCTTGGATATTCCAATGGAGACGATATTCGGGCACCAGGCAGAATCATTCCCAAGTTCAATAGTATTTTCCCCCGCCTTCAGTGTAACATTCACATAGATGCTGTCCGCCGAACTGATGGCATAAGAACCGGTACTTGGGCAGCTGCAGCGGATCTTCCCGCCGCCATTCACTGAAACATCCACATTCCTCGTCTCTCCGGCGAAATAATTCAGCTGTAATTTATATGTCCCCGCCCTTTCCGCATTTACTTTAAAAATTGCCTTACAGGCAGCATTGGCACCAAGCCAGCTGATGGCACCGTCTTCCAGTCTTGCTCCTCCCGCCAGCACAGCAGTCTGTGCTCCATACACCGTATAGTCATACTGGGTGCCGTCAATGGGTTTCTCGCCGTCATCGGTCAGATCTGTCTCGGTCGCCGGTTTATTCGTTGTTTTCTTAGATATTGCGATCCGGTCAATATTAGGCGCCTTTGAGAGCGGGTTTCCAAAGGAAATGGTATTGTCTCCTTGTTTCAGCCGGACATAGAATTTCTGCATGGCAAGCGTATTGACACCTGCATTCAGCCTGCCGCTGCGGATTTCGCCTCCCCCATTGATGCTGTAAACAACTCTCCGGGGTACGCCGCAGGCATAGTACAGCCGCATCTCATAGATGCCATCTTCGGCTGCATTGATCTTGTTAAAGGTCAGTTTGTTATACGCCGTTCCGCCAACCCCTGTCACCTGTTTCATGCCGGACGCAAACTGGTTATCACCAACTGCTGCATTTCCGCTACGGGTATTTTCCTCATCCTCGGCCTCATAATATATGTAATCATCATACACTGTATCTGTCTTCATATCCTCTTTTGTTATCTTTACGGCCGCTCCGCCATTGGCAGCTAAGGGAAGTTCCAGAACTGACTCCCTTGTGACTTCTTTTAACTCAATCTCTATATCCGTTCCCTTATCATTATCCTGATACAGATATGCCTTATAGGTCCCCTCTCCCAGAAAATCAAGAGTAATGATTTCTTTCCCGGCTGCTGCCGTCATTGCCCCAATGTACCAGTCCTCTCCCGCTCTTCTCGCAATGACTGCCTTCTTGCCTGGATCGCCGTTCAAAAGCTTCGTCTCATCCCACTGTGCCGGGACATCACTGATCATGGAAAGTCCCTTGTATCCCTCCAGTTTATAGACAGAAGAGGCAATATTCTGTAAGCCCGTCTGATAGGCAATCACCTGTGCCAGCTGAAATCCTGCTGTCACAGGAAGCTGGGAAATCTGAGTTCCCACAGGAGTAAAGTCCATTCCGCCCACTACGTTCCGGTTAAATACATACAAAAGGCAGTTGCTGACAGATGGACCGATATCCCACTTATACCACTCGCTTCCCCTGACGGCTTCATAACCAAGTACGTTGGGGAATGTCCGGATCTCCCCACGGGGAGCCGTACATCCATGGAACAGCACATTTAGCTTATGTTTTGCCGCTATCGTCGCACAGTCATACATCTGTGTCATCGTACCCTTGTCATCCTTTTCATAATAATCCACCTTCACTCCGCGGATTCCCGTCTCCTGACACCACGCAAACTGTTCCTCCAGCTGTGCCGCTGTTTTAAGGGAATATTTCGGATACGCGGCATTTCCCTGCGCATCTTTAAAGCCGGCATGGTTATCATTATTGACACCATACCACAGAAGAATCCCAACCCCCTTCTCTTTCCCATATTCCACCAGTTCTTTTACCTTTTCCTTATAATCCGTCCACAGACACCAGCCAAAGTCCAGACAGACATATTCCCAGCCATTCTCTGCTGCAAAATCAATGTAATCCTTCTGCTGGTCATACTCAATAGGGTCATCCCCTGCCTCTGACCACCATGACCACGCCACCGTGCCTGTCTTGATCCACTGGCTGCCATCCTGATACAATGTCGGATCTGCTGCCGGATTCAGACTGCTGGTCATAGTGGCATTCACAATATCATTGAGATCATCCGACATCATCGCCACTCTCCATGGTGTACGAATGATCCCTTTCTCATTATATACCATGGAAACCGAACTGCCCGATCCTCTGCCAAAAGCAAATTTCAGATTTCTACTGCCCTTCTTTGTGGCAAGATGAGAAGCGCAGTAGGTATCCTTTTCACTAAATACTGCTGCTTCTGTAAAAAGCATCCAGTTCTTCCCGCTGTTTGCCAGCAGCGGCACGCAATATTTGTCTTCTGCCGCCTTTACGAATGACATTTTCATCTTCCTGTACTCATATTCATAATTACCGCCATCATCGTATCCAGCCCATATAACGGAATCCGCAGGTAATACAAATTCACTGGCCTCTCTGTTGATCTTCTCTGACTGTCCTGCTTCGCCTCTCCATTCATACCGGTAAGCGATACCATCTTTATAGACGCGGACATATACCGTCATGATTTTCTCCGTGCCATTCTTTTTCAACTGGAAACTCAATTCTTTGTACGGGTCACTGATCACCCTTTTGGCACCGGTAGTAAGGGTATACGCATCCTTACCCTCCACCGTTTCCGCTGAGTCTTCAACATATGACATTCCCTGCGTGAAGTCAAGAGATGTCACTGCCCCGATCTGAGAGGCGTCAAGAATTACATCATCCCCCCTGGCAGCCGTAATAAAATACCTTCCTGTCTCCCTGTCTTCCACAATTTTAGCTGAGATGCCGGAACCACTGACAACATGACTCACTGCCAGTCCTTCTACGTCCGTCACGCCTGTACCGTCTGTCAGTTCATTGGCGCCGCCATATTCTGTTGTCTCTGGTTTTTCTTCCACGTCAAATCCCTGGGCCCTGGCAAGCCGGACTGCCTCACTCCGGGTCAGGGCAGTCTTATAAAGGCAGAGGTCGTCCAGCTTTACCTTTGCATCAGGATCTGACCAGCCAGAACATGTCTTCCCCAGCGCGTTATTCACCAGCTCCGGCATGCAATCCAGCCGGATTGGAAGATTTGTCATATCCTCATAAGATCCCTTCTCCTCTCCATTGATATAAAAAGTAACCTGGTCTTCATTGATGGTTACGACAACAAAGCTCCACTCATCTTTCACCGGTTCTGATGCCATAGGTGCCCGCACGATATTAGTATCGTCAAATAAAACATTCCAGACCTTGTCCGACGCATAGGGTGCAAAGGCAAACTCATTACCGGATCCGCTGTCAGCAGAGGAGATCACCCTGGAATAACTCCCCACTGTTCTATCCGGCTTCAGCCAGAAGGAATAAGTAACTCCCGTATCTGCCGTCACCCCCCGATACAGATCAGATGGCAGGCTGACATAGGACGTTCCTTTCGCACCACCACTTAAAGACAGAACCCGATTCCCTTCGTTTTTGTAGTTCCTGCCGTTGATAGTGACCATATCTGTCTCCAGTTTTGCCGTTCCCTCCAGAATGGCATTGCCATCTCCTGCCGTTCCTTTGTTAGCCGCACTCTTATTGGATACATTTTCAAAATCCCAATGATACGCTGGTTCCGGCAGGGGATCTGTCACCTCTGCCGCCATTGACCGGACTCCTGCCGTGGATGGAAACAGTGTCATCGTCATGGCGAATGCTGTAATAACTGATAGTAATTTCCCCTTCATCATGATACCTCCCCGTGAATTTTTTAGCTGTCCGGCGGTACCGCCGGGCTTGCTGAATCAATCGTTATCTACATCATACACCGGCATATCCCTTATTCATATAGATTCATGTGTAGCGCACCATGCATTTTGTGAACTTATTATAAAGAAATACTATTCAGATAAAGATTGTTCTGGTATAATATCTAATAGTTCAGAAATTATTCACAGGAGGCACTGCCATGTCCCACAGCAGACAGGAAAAAAATCCCCCCCGAAAAACATACTCTTGAAGAAAATTTCATCAATGTGGTGGGTTTTCAATGCCTGGATCATTTACAGAATAATGCCGTAGATATTTTTTTATCTACCTGTGGGGTGCAGAACTGCCTGCCTGGCCATTTCTTCGGCCCGGGAGAGAGAGACCTTTATATCATTCATTTTATCTGCGGCGGGGAGGGATGCTATACGGCAGGAGGCAGGACATATCATCTTTCCAGCGGGGATTTCTTTGTTATTTTCCCCGGGACAAAAGTATACTATCAGGCAGATTCCGTACATCCCTGGGATTATCTCTGGATCGGTTTCCAGGGAGTAAAAGCCGCTACATATCTGAAACAGGCAGGTATTGATCCGGAACATCTCACTGGACACTTTCATGACTCATCTTTTATCCTTACCTGTGTCCAGCAGATGATACAGGCTAGAAGCCTGACTTATCATAATGAATTAAAACGCCAGGCGGCTCTCCTGCAAATTCTTGCCACCCTGATAGAGATCCATCATGATACCCTCAGTAACGAGGAACAAAATGACTATCCTTACCGTATCTATCTGCAGCAGGCTGTCGATTATATGAATGATCACATAAAGGAGAATATAAAGATCAGTGAAGTGGCGGCCCATATCGGCATTGACCGCAGCTACCTGTCCGGTATTTTCAAAAACACCCTGAAGATCTCCCCGCAGGAATATTTATTGACATTGCGCATGGATCACGCCGCCGGCCTGTTGAAAAATACGCAGGATAAGATCAGCAGCATTGCCGCAGATGTGGGTTATGAGGACCCTCTTACATTTACTAAAATGTTTAAGAAATATAAGGGCATGTCTCCTTCCGAATGGAGACGAAAATGAAAATTTTTAAACAAAAGGAGAAAAAAGCATGAAAAAGAAAGCATTACTACTACTTACATGCTCAGCAGTACTGCTGGCAGGCTGTTCCGGAAACCGTGTCTCCGAAACAGTTGACAAAATCTCAGATTCCATTTCCAAGGAGCAGGGCACACCCGCTCCCACAGCCACGGCTGCACCTACCAGTACACCCGGGCCGAAAGAGACCAGCCTTACCCCTGGTGGGAAAGGAACGATTGGCGACTGGAGGATCTGTGTAAAGAAGGCCTCTGTCAAGACAAAGATCAACGATGGCAAGTACCGCCAGTTCAAGCCGGGAAAAGGAAAATCCTTTGTGGTGGTCTCTGTGTCTGCTAAGAACAACGGAGCCAAGGCCCAGCAGCTTCTTCCCCGCATCGGGTTGGAAAACAAAATGATCAGCGCCGCCCTGATCCATCAGGACAAAGACGAATATGCCCCCACAGAGCTGATCGCCTACAACAAAGATCTCGCAGCCGAGACCATCCAGGCCGGCTCCACCAAAAACGGCATCATCGCCTTTGAGGTGCCGAAGAAAGCGGCAAAACAGCTAAAGAAGATGAAGCTGCGCATCGGGACAAAGTCCGATTATCTCGTTTATACAATGTAACACACAAAAAAACAGTTCCACCGGATTTTAGTTTCTTATCCGGCGGAACTGCTTTTTTGTCCAGACTATATAAAATACTTACTGAGTGTCCTGGTACAATCTTTGACATCAATCGGTTTTGTGATATGATCGTTCATTCCGCATTCCCTGCAGTGCTCCGCATCATCGGAAAAGGCATCTGCCGTCAGTGCAATGATCGGCAGGTTACTATCAGGACGATCCAGCGCCCGGATCGCCTTAGTGGAATCATACCCATTCATAACGGGCATCCGGATATCCATCAGTATGGCATCATAATATCCCGGTTCCGCAGCTTGAAACATATCCAGACACTCTTTTCCATTGACGGCACGGTCGATCACCAGCCCCATTTCCGAGAGGATCGCATTGGCTACCTCCCAGTTCAGGTCGATATCTTCTGAAAGAAGGATCCGTTTGTTTCCAAAATCAACAACGCCTCTCTCCTCGCTGGCTGGCTCTGTCTCCCCGACATCATCCATATATTTGCTGAGGTGCATGTACAATGTGGATTTAAACAGCGGCTTGGCGATAAAGCCCGCAATTTCTACATCATCCGAGATGGCGTCCTCGATATCGCCCCAGTCGTATGCCGAGATTAGAAAAAACGGTATCCTGTCTGTATTGATATGACCTCTGATCTCCCGGATCACATCAATTCCGTTGGCTTTCGGCATCTTCCAGTCCATCAGCACAAACTGGTAATCCTCCCCCCTGTCATGGCGTTCCTTCATCATTTGGACAGCCGCTTCGCCGTCCTGGCAGGACTCGGCATGTACCCCCAGTTCCTCCAGATTTGACACCGCACTGGCGCACAGTCTCTGATCATCATCCACAACAAGAATATTCCATGCCGGCAGCTTCATATCCTTTACATTGATCTGCGCTTTCTTCATATCCAGTATGATATGAAATTTGCTGCCCCGGTTCAGCTCACTGTCAATCTCAATCGTTCCTTCCATCATATCAATGATCTTCTTGGTGATCGCCATGCCAAGCCCTGTTCCTGCAATGTTCTTTGCCTCGCCGGTCTCCTCTCTGGCGAATTTATCAAAAATAGTCTTCTGGAATTCCTTTGACATGCCAATCCCCGTGTCCTCTACAATAAAATGGGTCTGCACATATCCATCTCCCATTTGCGAGGGCTCCTGATAGGCGGTGACATTGATCCTTCCATTCTCTTTCGTAAATTTCAAGGCATTGGATAATATATTCAGAAGAACCTGGTTCAGTCTCACACCGTCGCAGCAGACCTCCTCTGCGATGATGTCATGGATAAATACATCGAAATACTGGTTATTATCCTTGAGCTGCGGCTTAATAATATTCACTACATCATCCAGCGCATCCCGCAGGGACAGCGGAGTCTCCGCCAGTGTCATCTTTCCGCTCTCAATCTTAGACATATCAAGAACGTCGTTGATCAGGCCAAGAAGCTGTTTACTGGACAGCTTGATCTTGTCCAGACAATCCTGAAGTCTTGTTTCGTCCCCCTTATTCTTTATGGCGATCTCTGTCATTCCCACAATGGCGTTCATCGGGGTTCGTATATCATGACTCATGCTGGCCAGAAAGCTGCTCTTAGCCATATTGGCCTGTTCCGCCTCGTGTCTGGCATTATTGATGATCCGGATCTCTTCCTTGGTGATCCGGTAATATTTCATAAAGATAAATAGGATCACCAGCAGTATCACCACAATGCTGACCACCGTCATGATACTCCTGGATTCATCCAGCCGGGAGAGCATCCCGCCAAATACCTCATCCGGCATGATCGTCACCAGATACCAATGGGCATTTTCTGACATAGGAGAACAGTACATATGCTGGACCCCTTCTTCGGTTGACACCGTCTGGATAAAGCTTCTGCCGTTTTTCATTGCCTCCTTCATTCCATTGATACAGTCCTCTGCGTCGGTGCCGCTCCCTTTTATAACCTCCATTCTAAGACGCTCGAAATAGTTTCCCTGCAGATTTTCTCCGTTCCGGATAATGTAATCCCCCTCCTGACTGATCAGGTAGGAATCCTCCCTTGAATCCTTCGAATCACGAAATAAGGCACCCTCCACTGAGCTCATATCAATGGCGGCGATCATGGCAATACTTTTTGTCCCGTCCTCCAGAGGATATGCGGCCCTGGTTCCGAAGATAAACACCCTGCTTTTATCCTGTTTTCTTCCTCTAGTAATAATATTTCCGTCTTCCTTTATGGAATTTTTCAACGTCACATCGTCTATACTGAGAAGATCTTCACCATAGACAGTCACAACTTCGCCGTTCTCCCTCACCAGTCCCAGCCATTGAAATCCCCTGACCTCTGTACTGGTGGCAAGCTCTTTTTTTAACTCCTCCCACTCAATCCCCGGGTCTGCCGGCGTCCTCTTGACCATACCTAACACCTGGTCGATACGGATATAAGTAAATGTCTGGAACTTCTGATGCACCTGGGCGTTGATCTCTTCCATATAGGCATCACTGACTCCCTTGACAGAATCATTCGTCTTTTCCTTCATCAATATGGTATAAAATAAAAATACCGTAATGCATGTTACGATCAGTAACGCAAAGCTTCTTATCAGAAACCAGATCCTCTTCTTATCCATTGATTTTAAACTCCCTTCTGTCATCCTCCATCAGATATGGCATCTCCTCGTGTGTATCGCAGTTTTCTGCTATGGTCTCTGCAGGCATTTTTATGTATTTAATATTGCCGCTGGCAAGAACATTGCCGTCCAGGTCCATAATCCTTGCCTCCGTAATAAAAAATTTACTGCTTTCCTTTATGATCATGCCCCTTCCAAGCAGATCCGTACTGTAAGGTACCGGTTTCCGGTATTTGGTATCCAGCGAAAGCGTTACGCCAAAGATATCCTCCGACCGGTTCTTCGCCCACAAAGAACGAAGCCCCATCTCATCCAGCATTGCCGTGACAAGGCCGCCATGAACCCTGCCCGGATAACTCTGGTGCTGCGGCAGGTACTGAAATATCGTCATCACGCTGCCATCCTCCATATTGTAGAAAGGGGCACGCACGCCATATTCATTGTCCAGTCCGCATATAATACACATCCTGCTGTTCCGCTGTTTGCTGATCACTTCCATTGCATCCTCCATTTACACATATCCCTCTGTCCCGGCAGCGCCGGGCTCAGCTTAACGGTTCCCGATCAAACCCGCCGTTGAGCTAGATAAAGGAGTTCTGTTATCAGACAACAGAACTCCTTTTCTGATCACCTTATGAGTTACTTGATGACACGAACCCGGATCACATTACTGAGGGATTCCAGTTCCTTCACTACCTGATCGGTGGAATTTGAACAGATATCAAGAATCGTATAGGCATAATCGCCGCGGCTCTTGGTCACCATTGTTTCAATATTTACACCGTCCTTGGAGAACAGTGCCGTAAAACGGCTCAGCATATTCGGCACATTTTTGTGGCAGATGGTAATGCGCCCCTCGGTGGAACATACCCCGGCATCACAGTTCGGATAATTTACCGAATTCTTAATGTTTCCGTTCTCAATAAAGTCGCGGATCTCACGGACGGCAAGCTTCGCACAGTTATCCTCTGATTCCTGTGTGGACGCGCCGAGATGCGGGGTAACCGTCGTATTGGGCAGATTGACGGTAGTGGGATTCGGGAAATCCACAACATATCTGCCAACCTTGCCAGATTCCAGCGCCTCTTTGATATCCTCTTCATTCACCAGGGTGTCCCGGGAGAAATTCAGCAGCACCACGCCATCCTTCATTTTAGCAAAGGCTTCCTTATTGAACATTCCTTTGGTGGAATCCAGAAGCGGTACATGGACGGTAATATAATCGCATATGGCATACAGCTCTTCATTGGTCTTCACCATCGTGACGTCACGGGACATGTTCAGGGCATGCTCCACAGACAGATATGGATCACATCCATATACATCCATACCGAGACGGTTCGCCGCATTTGCCACCTGTACGCCAATGGCTCCCAGACCGATGATCCCAAGCTTCTTTCCTTTGATCTCAGTCCCGGCAAAAGCCTTTTTCGCCTTCTCAGCCGACTTTGCTACACCAGCGTCGCCTTTGTTCTCCTGGCACCACTGGATACCGCCCGTAATGTCACGGGCAGCCAGCAGCATAGAAGCGATCACAAGCTCCTTTACCCCATTGGCATTGGCTCCCGGCGTATTGAATACGACGATTCCCTGATCGGCACATTTTTCCAGCGGGATATTGTTGACACCCGCACCCGCCCTGGCGATGGCAAGCAGATGCTCTGGCAGATCCATATCATGCATGACGGCACTCCGTACCAGAACCGCCTCCGCCTCCGCCATAGTATCTGTCATCTCATAATTATCTGTCAACATATCCAGACCGCATGCGGCGATCGGATTTAAGCAGTTTATCTTAGTCATTACGCGTTTGCCTCCTCAAACTTTTTCATAAATTCAACCAGCTTCTCCACACCCTCTTTGGGCATGGCATTATAGATGCTGGCGCGCATGCCGCCCACCGAGCGGTGGCCCTTGAGATTTTCAAATCCTGCTTCCTTTGCCTCTGCTACAAACCTGGCATCCAGTTCTTCATTCCCTGTTACAAACGGCACATTCATCAGAGAACGGTCTTCCCTGCGGACAGTTCCTTTGAAGAGATGGGAGTTATCAAGAAAATCATAGAGGATCTGTGCCTTCTCAGTGTTTTTCTTCTGCATCTCCTTCAGACCGCCCATCTTTTTGATCCATTTAAATACCTTGCCGCAAATATAGATTCCGTACGCCGGCGGTGTATTATACAGAGATCCGGCATCGGCATGGGTCTTGTACTGGAGCATGGTAGGCACCTTCTCATCTACCTTCTCCGGGATCAGATCCTCCCGGATGATCACGATCACCACACCGGCCGGCCCGATGTTTTTCTGGACACCGCCATAGATCACGCCGTACTTTGACACATCTACCGGCTCGGATAAGAAGCAGGAGGATACGTCCGCCACCAGTGTCTTACCCTTTGTATTGGGAAGGGTTTTAAACTTCGTCCCATAGATCGTATTATTCTCACAGATGTATACATAATCCGCATCCTCATCGATGGGAAGGTCGGAGCAGTCCGGGATATAGGAAAATGTCTCATCCTCTGAAGAGGCAATCTTCACTGCCTTACCATATTTACACCCCTCCTGGTAAGCTTTCTTCGCCCACTGCCCGGTGACAATATAATCTGCCACGCCATTTTTCATCAGGTTCATTGGGATCATGGCGAACTGTTGGGAAGCACCTCCCTGCAGAAACAGCACCTTATAATTATCCGGGATATCCATCAGTTCACGGAGATCCTGCTCCGCCTCCTTAATGATCGTGTCATACGCTTTGGAACGATGGCTCATCTCCATCACAGACATGCCGGTTCCTTTATAATCCAGCATCTCATCTGCTGCCTCTCTCAGCACCTCCTCCGGCAATACCGCCGGACCTGCTGAAAAATTGTATACTCTGTTCATTTTCTATTCCTCCTCTTATTTAGTTATCCTTTTCCCGATCCCGCTGATCCTTTTCATCAAAGGATTCCTCAATGGCCGCCCCGGGCGCTACCATGGGCCACACCTTCTCATCCTGCGGGATCACTACCTCGATCACCACCGGTTCCCCGGCTGCCAATGCCTCCTTAATGGCTTCATCCACTTCCTCTTTCTTCGTCACGCGGATGGCTCTCGCCCCCATTGCCTCAGACACTCTGCAGAAATCCATTTTATCTTCCAATATCGTGCTGGAATAACGTTTTCCATAAAACAGTGTCTGCCACTGGCGCACCATGCCGAGGGCATGATTGTTGAACACCACCTGGATAATCGGAACATGGTACCGGGCTGCCGTGGCGATCTCATTCATATTCATGCGGAAACAACCATCTCCGGCGATATTGATCACCGTCTTTTCCGGCATGCCGATCTTCGCCCCGATGCAGGCGCCAAGCCCGTATCCCATCGTTCCCATGCCGCCGGAGGTCAGAAGCTGTCTCGGACGACGGTACTTGTAATATTGTGCCGCCCACATCTGATGCTGGCCTACATCTGTCGTAATAATGGCCTCATTCTCCGTCAGTTCACTGATCCTCTCGATGACATAAGGTCCAGTAAGCACTTCCTGATTATAATTCATGGGAAGCGCTTCCTTCCTGGCCATCACCTTGTCGATCCATTCTTTGTGGTACTGCTGTTCCAGCTTCTTATTCAGGATCTCCAGGATGGATTTGAGGTCTCCCACAATGGAATAATCAATCTGTATATTTTTATTGATCTCCACCGGATCAATATCAATCTGAACAATCTTGGCCCGGCTGGCAAATTTCTCTGCATTCCCAATGACACGATCGGAAAAACGGGAACCCAGAACAAGCAGCAGGTCGCACTCCGTCACGCTCCTGTTGGCCGTCTTAGTGCCGTGCATACCGAGCATTCCCGTGTAATACGGATCATTTCCATCAAATGCCCCCTTGCCCATAAGGGAGTCCGTAACCGGTGCATCCACTTTCCTTACAAACTCCTTCAGTTCGGCATCGGCTCCTGAGATCACCGTGCCGCCGCCGGCAAAGATCATCGGCTTATCTGATTCCCGGATCACCTTCAGCACGGCATCTATATCATCCTGACTGATGGTATCTACCTTCCGCTGAATGATCTCCGGCGTCTGCGGTGCAAAATCCGTCAGGGCCGCCGTGACGTCCTTGGTCACATCCACAAGCACCGGTCCCGGTCTCCCGGACTGTGCGATCTTAAATGCCCGTCTCATGGCACCTGCCAGATTATTTACATCCTTTACTATAAAACTATGCTTCGTAATCGGCATTGTGATTCCTGCGATATCGACTTCCTGGAAGGAGTCCTTCCCCAGCAGTGAGAGCGCTACGTTACAGGTAATCGCCACCATCGGTACAGAATCCATATAAGCGGTTGCAATACCGGTGACCAGATTGATCGCCCCCGGACCGCTGGTCGCCATACAAACACCAACCCTGCCTGTCGCTCTTGCATAGCCGTCCGCTGCATGGGACGCTCCCTGTTCGTGGGAAGTCAGGACATGGCGGATCCTGTCCTGGTAGCGGTACAGCTCGTCATAGACATTCAGGATCGCTCCCCCCGGATAGCCGAAGATCGTGTCTACCCCCTGTTCCAACAAACACTCTATTATGATCTGTGAGCCGTTTAACTGCATACTCTATCTCTCCTTTTTTGTGTTCTATTTCAGGATGGCGCCGGAGCTCCCTGACGTAACCATATTGGCATAACGTGCCAGATATCCTGTCGTAACCTTCGGCTCTCTGGGCTGCCATTTCTTACGTCTCTCTTCCAGTTCTTCCCCAGACACATCCACATCCAATGTATTTTCAGGTATATTGATCTTTATAATATCCCCCTCTTCGATCAGGGCAATGGGTCCGCCCACCGCCGCCTCTGGTGAGACATGGCCGATGGATGCCCCGCGGGACGCTCCCGAGAACCGTCCGTCCGTGATCAGTGCCACGGAGGAGCCCAGTCCCATTCCTGCGATGGCAGAGGTGGGATTCAGCATCTCCCTCATGCCGGGACCGCCCTTCGGACCCTCATAGCGGATCACCACAACATCTCCCGCCACAATTTTCCCGCCGCGGATGGCCTCAATGGCATCCTCTTCACAGTCAAATACCCTTGCCGGCCCCTGATGTACCATCATCTCCGGCACCACGGCAGAGCGTTTCACGACGCCGGATTCCGGCGCGATATTTCCCTTCAAAACGGCGATGCCTCCGGTCTCGCTGTAAGGCTTCTCTACCGGACGTATCACATCCGGATCCCGGTTGACTGCATGTTCTATATTCTCTCCGACTGTTTTTCCGGTGACTGTAATAATGTCCGTATGTAACAGTCCTTTTTTGTTCAGTTCATTCATTACGGCATATACGCCGCCCGCCTCGTTGAGCTGTTCCATATAGGTCGGACCTGCCGGTGCCAGATGGCACAAGTTCGGTGTCCTTGCACTGATCTCATTGGCAATATCAAGATTCAGGTCCACACCCGCCTCATGGGCGATGGCCGGCAGATGCAACATCGTATTAGTAGAACAGCCCAGCGCCATATCTACTGTCATGGCGTTCATAAATGCCTTTTCATTCATAATATCCCTGGGACGGATATCCCTGCGGTACATCTCCATCACCTGCATGCCGGCATGCTTCGCCAGCTTGATCCGCTCTGAATACACAGCCGGAATCGTGCCGTTCCCCTGAAGCCCCATTCCGATGGCTTCTGTCAGACAGTTCATGGAATTGGCTGTGTACATGCCGGAGCAGGAGCCGCAGGTAGGACAGGCATGGCTCACGTAATCCTCCACCTGCTCCTCTGTCATCGTCCCCGCCGCATGGGCGCCCACCGTCTCAAACATGGTGGACAGGGAAGTTCTTCTGCCCTGTACATGTCCGGCCAGCATGGGGCCGCCGCTGACAAATACCGTCGGTACATTGACACGGGCTGCTGCCATGAGAAGCCCCGGCACATTTTTATCACAGTTCGGCACCATGACTAAGGCGTCAAAGGCGTGTGCCAGTGCCATGCACTCCGTGGAATCGGCAATGAGGTCACGGGTGACAAGGGAATATTTCATTCCCACATGCCCCATGGCAATGCCGTCGCACACCGCGATGGCGGGGAACACGATAGGCGTACCGCCTGCCATGGCAACCCCCGTCTTCACCGCATCCACAATTTTATCTATATTCATATGCCCTGGTACGATCTCATTGTATGAGCTTACTATGCCAACCAGCGGCTTTTCCAGTTCTTCCTTTGTGAGTCCCAGCGCATTAAACAGGGAACGCTGGGGTGCTGTCTGTATTCCTTTTTTAACCGAATCGCTTTTCATATCAGATCATATCCTCCGTTTCTATATTTTTCACCGTACCTGCCTTACCTGATCTCATCCATAATGGCATCGCCCATCTCTCTTGTGCCAAGAAGGGTTTTCCCCTCACTCATGATATCCACCGTCCTCATTCCTTTTTTCAGCACTGCCTTTACCGCGTGATCCACCGCGTCCGCTTCCTTTTGGAGTCCAAAGGAATAGCGCAGCATCATGGCCGCTGAAAGGATCGTGGCAATGGGATTTGCCTTATTCTGCCCGGCAATATCCGGCGCCGACCCGTGACTTGGCTCATACAGTCCGAAATTTCCCTCTCCCAGACTGGCGGAGGAAAGCATTCCCAGAGACCCCGTCACCATACTGGCTTCATCCGATAAAATATCGCCAAACATGTTCTCCGTCAGGATCACGTCAAACTGTTTTGGATCCCGGACCAGCTGCATGGCACAATTGTCCACCAGCATATCCTCCAGCTCAACCTCCGGGTAATCTGCACTTACCTCTTTCACAACTTTTCTCCAAAGCCGGGAAGAATCCAGCACATTTGCCTTATCCACACTGCAGACCTTTTTATTCCTCTTCATGGCGATGTCAAACGCCCATCCTGCAATGCGTCGGATTTCGTTCTCATTGTAGGTAAGTGTATCCACCGCCGTCATCACACCATCCACCTCTTCCGTGCGGCGCTCTCCAAAGTAAAGGCCGCCAGTCAGCTCTCTCGTGACGACAAAATCAAAACCGCCGGTGATCAGCTCATCCTTCAGCGGACAGGCGCCGCTGAGTTCGTCAAAAAGAATGGCAGGACGCAGATTGCAAAACAATCCCAGCCCCTTGCGGATCTTTAGAAGTCCCGCCTCCGGTCTTTTGTCCGGGGGCAGCTCATACCAGCTGTCTACTCCCACTCTGCCTCCCACGGCCCCCAGCAGGACAGAATCACTCTGTTTCGCCCTCTCTAACGTCTCGTCTGTCAGGGGTTCCCCATATCGGTCAATGGAACATCCCCCCATATATAATTCTTCATATTCAAAATGGTGTCCGTACACCTCTCCTGTCTTATCCAGCACCTTCTTTGCCTCAGCTACGATTTCAGGACCGATGCCGTCACCTGGTATCACCGCTATATTGTAATTCATATCTTCCTCCATTCGCACACTATACTTCATAATTTCTTAGTATAATGCAAAAATACGTGTTATGTCAAGTACTGGTACACGACTTTCACCCTGTCAGTATACATTCTGACAGGGTGAAAGGCAGGGATGCTGCTTTACGCAATATATATATAAACCCCTCAGGTTACTGTTTACTCCCTGACCAGGGGGTAAACAGAGCCCTCAAAGGAGAGACTGCCTGGTTCTAAAACCATTTCATCCGGCAATCTGGAATGTTTTTTTAGTATCATACAGCTGTCCATTGGACTGGATATAGATTTGATAATCATCTGGCTGCAGTACAGAAGTGGGCACCGGCATAGAATACCTCATATTGCCAAAGCAGGCAGGATTTTTCTGAACAGTCTGGGAATAATCCTTCAGGTATCTATGATTTTTGCCGCAGAAAAATATTTTCTGAACCTGGTGATCCGTCCCTGTCACCAGCAGGATATCTTCATAGAATTCAAAACCAATCTCTGGCAGCCCTTCCCTGGCTGGCACCGTTTCTTCCACAGCTCCCGTCCGGTTCTCGACGCCTTCCTTATCTCCCAGAATCTGCGCCTTCTCCACCATGGGCTGGCAGAGGGAGACAAAATCGGCAAAAAAGGGATAGGCGCGGTAGAAATCTGTCCTCGTCAGGTAATCATTGAGGATCTCCCTGGACTCCCGGTCAAATTCCGTGATCCGTCCCTGATATCCGTCAATGCTTTCCACCAGTGCCCCGCTCATGGCAAAGACATGGTCTCCTGTCACAATGCCATTGGAGCGGATCTTTGACTTTGTAGTCTGGTAGCTGCTCTGCAGTCTCACCGTATTCTCCACCTCATCAATGGTATAAATCCTTACATAAGACTTCTCATCTCCGTCAAAGCTCTCCACCGGCCTTCTCTTGTTCCAGTGGTTATCATATATGATCAGCGTCTTCCGGCCTTTGGCGACCTCCGGCAGAAAATAGGCGGCATGTGGCTGATAGCAAAAAGCTATCTCCCCTCTGGGCGCCAGAACCCGGTCAGCATATGGCGTATCCTCCCAGAAGCTGGTATCGCAGAGGATCCAGATCAGCTTCTCTGTCTGCCAGTCGATCTTAAATACAGAATGGAGATTTCTCGCACAGAGCAGGATAGTCCCTTCCTCCGGCTGATAGGACACAGTATTGAGATGAGCCCAGTCCAGCAGATCAAAATAGGGGTGTTCTGACAGCACATCCCTGAGGTACAGCCGTTTCACTACCCTTCCCGTATTCCGGTCAATCTCGATAACCGTATCTTCCACATGCTGATCCATGGAGCTGGACAGAGTAAGTATATTCCCGCCAGGCGTCATCTCACAGCCGTCGTGATGGATCCCGTCCGGAATCAGATATTCCCGGTATACCCTTCCCATAAAATCCATCTCCAGCGCCAGCGCGGAATGGGGATTTGAAAAGGAGGGAATCTCCACATTGGGTGACAGATACAAAAAACGCCCCCCTGACAGCTGATATATCCCATAGCTCTTTATCTTCTGCCGGATGTAGTAGCGGACCTCGCCATTTTCATCAAAGGCATAGGGATACTTTGTATCTCCTCCGAAGGCCATAGTAAAGGGACTGGCACTGGCCCTCTTCTTCTCCCGGATCTTCACCTGTCCCACAAGAGACTTCGGCAGCGCTCCTGTGGTGATCAGAATATCCTTTTCCATACAGACCGCCTGATCCCTCCATAACTCCAGATGGATCCGGTTCTCCTGCCCTGCATGCAGTCCGTAAACCGGTATCCTGTGTCTGACAGAGACGGGAGTTCTCTCGTCCAAGATTTTCCCATCCTCTACCGTCACTTGGACAGAACATGGAAATTTCGTGGTAAATACGATGAGTGCTGTCAGAGGTGCCATACAATACGGATTCCGCAGCACAAGCATTCGATTCTCCGTATATTTTCCCGAGTCCAGTAATCCTTCAATGGCATTGTCGATGGCCTCCGAGCGGAAAACCATTCCCTCCCTCTGGCAGAGCTCTGTCTGGATCCTCTTCCTCTCTCCCTGGATCCTCTGTCTTTTCTCCACCCTGCTGTAAAAATCATTCCCTGTATATATGTCATAACCCTTTCTCTCCCACCTGTTTCTAAGAAAAGATCTCAAATACAAAATGATACCCTCCATTCCTGACTGATTATGAATAGAGGATATCATGATATTTTGTCAAATTGTTCAAAAAAATCTGGCACCTTTTTGTTTCTTTTATGTCATTTTTGGGGCTGGCAGTCTGTGATTGACTATTTTTTATACCAATATTTTCTGCTGCTCTGTCAGCCAGCGGTCCGCCATGTCAATCCCCTCCTGGCTAAAAGGAAAATCCTTCGAGAACTTTTCTTCCTTCGTGGAATCAAAATTATAAGGCCCTTTCCAGGCGGTGGCTGTCAGGACAGGGGTGTCCTCCTCCCCTCCCTTCTGGATCCAGAAATTCATCCCCCGGTAGCTTCCCTTAAATATGCTTTTTTCATAATATAAAGTACCATATAATGAAATATTTTCCATGCTCTGCCTCCCTTTCTGCCAGATGGCCCGGCTCAGCCGGAACCGCTGCCGGATACCGTCTATGTTTTCAGTATAACACATAAGCTGCATTTCCTGTGGATTTTTTTCAGAAAAAAAACTTGAAAAACCACAAAAAAAGTGGTTTACTATAGACGTGTGTCTTTATACTATAATGTAAGAAGCAGTATGCCGCCCCGGGCCGGGCCGGCAAACGCTCCGAAATGGAGGAATATTATGATAAAAGTAGTGAAGTTTGGTGGAAGCTCTCTGGCCAGTGCCGAACAGTTTGAGAAGGCCGGTTCTATTATCCGGGCAGATGAAGCCCGCCGCTATGTGGTGCCATCCGCTCCAGGAAAGCGCAATTCCGGCGATACAAAGGTTACCGATATGTTATACGAATGCTATGAACTGGCAGAAAACGGCCAGGCATTTAGCAAGCAGCTGGGGCAGATCAAAGATCGTTACAATGAGATCATCCGCGGGCTGAAGCTGGACCTCTCCCTGAAAGATGACTTTGATACGATCAAGAAACAGTTTACCGCCAAGGCAGGTTCTATGTACGCCGCCTCCCGGGGCGAATACCTGAACGGCAAAATCATGGCTAATTATCTTGGTTATGAATTTGTAGACGCGGCTAATGTAGTCCGTTTTCATAAGGATGGAAGCTTTGACAATGAGACGACGAACAGACTGCTGAGCCAGCGCCTGAAGGTTTGCGAACACGCCGTTATACCCGGCTTCTATGGCTCCATGGCAAACGGAAAGGTAGTTACCTTCTCCCGCGGCGGCTCGGATATAACCGGTTCCCTTGTGGCAAAGGCGGTGAATGCCAACCTCTACGAAAACTGGACGGATGTCTCCGGTTTTCTCGTGGCCGATCCAAGAATCGTGAAAAAACCGGAGGTGATCCACACCATCACCTACAAGGAGCTCCGGGAGCTAGCCTATATGGGTGCCTCTGTACTGCACGAGGACGCCATCTTCCCGGTCCGCAAGGCGGGAATCCCCATTAATATCCGCAACACCAATGCACCGGAGGAGGACGGCACGATGATCGTCGAGAGCACCTGCCGCATCCCCGCTTATACCATTACCGGCATCGCCGGCAAAAAAGGCTTTGTGGCTGTGAACATTGAAAAGGATATGATGAACTCAGAAGTCGGTTTCGGCAGAAAGGTTCTGGGGGCTTTTGAGGACAACGGCATCTCTTTTGAACATATGCCCTCCGGCATCGACACAATGACTATTTTTGTCCATCAGGATGAATTTGTGGAGAAGGAGCAGAGGGTCATCGCGGAAATCAACGCCGCCACCCATCCCGATTCTATTGAGCTGGAATCCGACCTGGCCCTTATCGCCGTTGTGGGCCGGGGCATGAAAGGAACCCGCGGCACCGTGGGAAGACTGTTCTCCGCTCTGGCCCACGCCCATGTCAATGTCAAGATGATCGACCAGGGCTCCAGTGAGCTGAACACGATTATCGGCGTAAAAAATGAAGATTTCAATACCGCCATCAAAGCGATCTATGATATGTTTGTGATCTCGCAGCTTCCTGTGAGATAGATAAGATCCCCCGCAGCAGCCGCTGCGGGGGATCCTGTTCATGAAAAAACATTATAAACCAGTCTTTTCCTGGCTCAGGGACTTCTTCTCTCTGCCCTGTCTTATTAGATTTCCACATCCTCACTATAATCCACATTATCATAATGGAAGCCAAACATCTGATAGAAGTCTTCCCAATAGCCCTCGATATCGCCCAGTTCCTTGATATTCTCCGTCGTCACACGATCCCATACGGCATCGATCCTCTCCTGCACCTTATCCTGCAGTTCCCAGTCGTCCAGGCGAAAATAACCCTCCGCATCGGTTTCCTTTGTTACAAATTTGTCTGCAAAGAGACGATACATCTGCTCGATACAGCCCTCGTGGAGTCCCTCTTCCTTCATAATCTTATAAAGCAGGGAAATATACAATGGAACAATAGGAATCGCCGCACTGCTCTGTGTCACCAGCGCCTTATTCACGGATACATAAGCCTGCAGCCCCTTATGTGCAAATTCCTTCGTCATGTTCCGGGAAGTTTCATAGAGATGTTTCTTTGCCTGTCCAATGGTGCCGTCCTTATAGATCGCATGCGTAACCGCCGGACCTATATAAGAATACGCAACCGTCGAGGCATTGTCAGCAAGAACATCTGCCTCCACAAGAGCGCGGATCCATTCCTGCCAGTCCTCTCCTCCCATTACCCTGATGGTGTTTTGGATCTCTTCTTCATCTGCCACAGGTACCGTCACCTCTGTGATCTCATTGGTTTTCAGGTCAATGGTCTTGTTGGTAAACTCCTCCCCCACTGTTTTCAGAACACTGGAAACCGTAGTTCCGTCCGCCAGTGTCCGGCGGGGCGCCGCCATACTATAGACCACCAGATCGGCCTTTCCCCAGTCCTGGCGGATCGCCTCAATCACCTGGTCCTTCATTTCCCTGGAAAATCCATCCCCATTAAAAGATCTGGCATAATATCCGTCCTCCCGGGCAAGCTTCTCAAATGCCTTCGTATTATACCAGCCCGCTGTAGCTGTTCTTTTGCCCTTGGCCTCTCTCTCAAAGGAGACACCCATCGTATCTGCACCATATGCATAGGTAACTGCAATCCGGCTTCCCAGCCCGTATCCCGTAGACGCTCCAATCACCAGCACCTTCTTCGGTCCTTCCGCCTTCCCCTTTTCTTTGCAATACGCAATCTGTCTCCTGACACTCTCCTCACATCCTGCCGGATGTGCCGTCGTACATATAAATCCTTTTACTTTTGGTTCTACTATCATCCTGATTCCTCCAGTTCCTATTCGTTCAACAATGCAGTTACAGTATAACACGAAAAACGTCAAAAAAATAGCATGAATTTCACATCAGCACATAAAACAGGATCATGAAAAAGTGCAGCACACTGCCTGCCAGAACGAAGAGATGAAAGACGGAATGCATATATTTTCTCTTCTTTCCCAGTCCATACAAAACGGCTCCTATGGTGTAGGCGATACCTCCTGTGAGAAGAAATGCCGTTCCTCCGGCTCCCAGACACCGTACGGTCGGACCGATAAAAAAAATAATGCACCAGCCCATGGCAAGGTAGCACACCATGGACAGGATCTGATATTTCTTAAGATCAATGGCAGTCAGCGTCGCCGCTATAAAGCAGCTTGCCCAGACAATGCCAAAAATCACAAATGCCTGTACCGGATACTGCGGGCGCAGTCCGGCAAGTGTCACCGGGGTATACGTACCGGCGATCAGAAAGTATATGGTACAGTGATCGATAACCTGAAATACTTTCTTCGCCATGTTGCGGTGTAACCCATGATAGATGCTGGACATACTGTAGAGAAGGATCATTGTGCCGCCATAGATCGCCGCTCCCACCACGCCCCACGCATCGCTGTAGATCACCGCAAAGACCACGCACAGGACAAGGGCGGCAATGGCCAGCCCGCCCCCTACAATATGGGAGACCATATTAAAAATCTCTTCCCCCTTTGTATATGAGGGAAGAACTCTGTCCTCCAGCCGTGTTCTTGTCTTTTTCCATTTTATCCGTGCCGATCTCTTCATGATAGAAGCCCCCTTTTTCCGTTATGGAACACTTTTTTCTAGCGTAACATGTTTTCACAGCCGTGTCAATATAAAAACTTCGAGAAGTAGTTTTCGAAACCACTTCTCGAAGTTGCTGTCGAATTTTGTATTATCCGCGCCGTTTTGTTACCTCCAGTTTGCCGGAAACATGTATTCCTCCCTGTCCTCCAGCGTTGCAAATTCATAGCCCTGGGACCGGATATAATCTATGATCTGATCCAGTACTGCCGCCGTATTGTCCATCGTTGCCGAGTCATGGAGCAGAATAATAGGTTCGTCATATCTCTTTAAATCCTTCTTCACATTATTAAAAATGGTGCTCTGTGCCACTGTCCCCCCAATGGCATCCTCTCCTGACACATTCCAGTCAAAGCTTTTCACACCCAT
Organism: Eubacteriaceae bacterium; assembly: GCA_910574015.1. Taxonomy (GTDB): domain Bacteria; phylum Bacillota; class Clostridia; order Lachnospirales; family Lachnospiraceae; genus Eubacterium_F. The sequence goes on from CAJSYQ010000001.1 coordinate 207,487, forward strand.
CTCACTGAGCTTTTCATGCAGGGCGTCCACATAAGAGCTGACGTAGCCGTTGTTACTTCCCCAGGGAAACCGGTGAAGCAGCGGTTTTTTGCCCGTCACCTTCTGTATGCTCTCCGTGGCCTTCTTAAAATCCTCGAAGAAACTGTCTGCATTACAGTACAGCTTATTCTTTTCATGACAGAATGTATGCACGCCGATGGCATTTCCCTGATCCAGCGTCTTCTTTACAATATCCTCCCGCTCCGGCGTAATCTCATTTCCAATGAGAAAAAAGGTCGCTACTGCTTTCTTTTCTTCCAGTACATCCAGAATCTTCCTCGTATTGTCACTCGGTCCGTCGTCAAAGGTGAGGTATGCCGTTTTCTTCTTTTCCCTGATGGTTTCATTTTCCCTCTTGACCTGGGATGCAAAACGGGCAGTGGGTACATAACGTTCACTGCCCGTCTCGCTGTTCTCAGTAGAAATCTGCTTTTCCTCTGGTCCGTTCCCCGGAATATTATGTCTGATCTCAATAAATGCCACAATACACAACAGGCATACACAAAGAATATATGTTGTTTTCTTCATCTGGTGACCACCTGCATAATAACTCTTAATGTATTCTATGCAGATAAAATCAAGATTTGAACAGGAATTTACCGGACTTACACGTTCCCTAATCCATAATATCAACGTCTTCCCCACGCAGGATCTTGTTGATATTGCGAACGGCACACATTTTTCCGCACATGGTACAGGTGTCCTCTCTCTCCGGCGTGCTCTCGGAGCGGTACCTTCTCGCCTTTTCTGGATCCATGGCCAGCTCAAACTGCTTCTCCCAGTCCAGCTCTCTTCGGGCCTCGCTCATCTGGTAATCCCACTCTGCCGCCCCCGGCAGTCCTTTTGCCACATCCGCCGCATGAGCGGCAATCTTAGAAGCAATGATTCCCTCTTTTACATCCTCCACAGTGGGAAGACGCAGATGTTCTGCCGGCGTGACATAACACAGGAAAGAAGCACCGTAGGTGGCCGCTATGGCGCCGCCGATGGCACTGGTAATATGATCATAGCCCGGCGCCACATCCGTAACAAGGGGTCCCAGTACATAGAATGGCGCCCCCTTGCATACGGTCTGCTGGATCTCCATATTGGCACGGATCTGATTCAGCGGCATATGCCCAGGCCCCTCGATCATCACCTGTACATTGTGTTCCCACGCCCGCTGTGTCAGCTCTCCCAGGGCGACAAGCTCTGATATCTGGGAAATGTCCCCGGCATCTGCAATGCTGCCCGGACGGCAGGCGTCGCCAAGACTGATGGTCACATCATATTTCTCACAGATATCCAGAAGCTCGTCGTATCTCTCATAGAATGGATTCTCGTTTCCTGTCAGCTCCATCCATGCAAAAATAATAGAACCGCCGCGGGAAACGATATTTGTATGCCTTAGATTCTGTTTAAACCGATCCGCCGTAGCACGATTGATCCCGCAGTGGATCGTCATGAAATCCACTCCATCCTCTGCGTGCATTTTCACTATCTCCATCCATTCGTCGGAGGTAATATCCTTCAATGCCTTATTATAATAAACAACCGCATCATAGATCGGCACTGTGCCAAGGATCGCCGTGCATTCACTAGTGAGTCTGCGGCGGAATTTCTGCGTATCCCCAAAAGAACTCAGATCCATAATGGCTTCCGCCCCCATATCGATAGCAGCCTGCACCTTCTGCATCTCCACATCCAGATCCAGACAATCCCGGCTTGTCCCCAGATTCACATTAATCTTAGTTTTCAGACGGTTTCCGATACCATAGGGCTTCAAACATTTGTGATTCCTGTTGGCGGGAATCGCGATCTGCCCCTTCGCCACCAGCTCCCTCAGCTCCTGCACGTCCATCCTCTCATATGTACTGACCGCCTCCATCTCCGGCGTAATAATTCCTTTTCTTGCAGCGTCCATCTGTGTTGAGTACTCATTCATAATCTCTGATATCCTTTCCTTTTACATTTAAAAGACCGCATTGTGCCAAATGCGGTCCCAGGTTTCATAATCGCTCAATTGTACCATTGAACATCTTCCTTCGTTGGCATTACCCACATCAGGTTTTGCGGGTCGAAGGGCATACCTTCCTCTCAGCCTGTCTGCAGACTCCCCGGATTTTCTGTTTTTCATATAACATTATAACGCAAGGAATTCTTTTTGTAAATAAAGACTTGCTACAGCTTCTGCCCTTCCTTCTGCAGACAGTTCTCTTCCAGAAGATGAAACAGGGCTATTTTATAGATCAGAACAATCCTGACATCCCTGTCGCAATAACGGTTTTTTACAAATTCCAGCAGCTTATACAGGTAGCTTGCACTGACCACCGCCACAGACGGCAAAAGAACCGGCAGTGACAATTCCAGAAGAAACAGCATGGCAATCGCCACCAGATACCCCATGGTAATATACAAAAAGTTTCGACTGATCCGGATCGACATCTGAACATAACCGAGAAGCTCTTTTAATGCCTCATTCAGGTCCTCCTGGGACTGCCTGCACAGATTGCCGTAAATATCACAGAAAATATCCATGCTCTCCTTCTTATTTAATTTCTCTGTGTATATCGTATAGCGCTCACAGCCAAACCGGCGCTGTATCAATTTCCCCAACACACTTTTCACTGTCTGTTCTCCTTCTTCGCAAGTTTGTAACTCTTTCTCCTATAGTATTCAACAATACCTTGTTTCGTTATTCCTTCCAAAAAAAGGGTGTGTTTCTCCTATTTGCATCAAAAATTTTGTATAATACCCCGGATCGCTCCGCACTTCTTTCTCATGGTTGAGGCGGGCCTTAAAAGCAATACATCATGATGCTGCGCACAGGATGTATTGCTTTTAGGCCTCTGGTATTATACAAATTTATATATCGTGGTTGATGTAAATTCTTCTCCGGCTTTCAGTATGCAGGAGGTAAATTCCGGGATATTTACTGAGTTTGGAAAATATTGTGTCTCAAAGCAGACGCCGGTGCGCTTTGTATACACATTTCCACCCTTGCCGTCCTCTTTTTCGATAAAGTTCCCCGAGTACAGCTGCATGCCCGGCAGATCCGTATAGATCTCCATAGTACGCCCGGTGGTCGCCTCCGATACCTCACCGATCTTCTCCAGTTCGCCTTCCTTTTTGTCCAGAACGAAGTTGTGGTCATAACCGCCTGCCACCTTCAGGGGCTGGTAATCCTCCTCGATATCCCGGCTGATCCGTTTCTTTTCGCGAAAATCCATCGGCGTGCCGGTGACGTCTGTAATCGTCCCATTGGGAATCAGGTCATCCGTAGTTTCGGTAAAACCATTGGCTTTTATGTACAGCTCATGGTCGGTTATGGTGCCGCCGTTATGTCCCTTCAGGTTAAAATAGCTGTGGTTGGTAGGATTACACAAGGTATCCTGATCTGATTTCATCTTGTAATCAATCCTCAATTCATCCTCATCTGTCAGCGTATAAGTAACGGCGATATCCAGAGTACCCGGATACCCCTGTTCCATGTCGGGGCTGACACGGGTAAAGGTTATGCTGTTCTTTGCAGGCTCTGCCGCATACATCACCTTATGATAACCAGGTGTGCCGCCGTGCAGATTATTATTGCCGTCGTTCTTCTCCAGCTGGTAGCTTTTGCCGTTGAGGGTAAACGCCGCATCGCCGATCCGGTTTCCGTGACGCCCGATAAAGGAACCAAAGAAACAGCCGTTCACCTCATACCCGGCCACCGTGTCAAAGCCAAGCACGATATCGTCCATCCTTCCATTTTTGTCCGGAACCATCAGATGGGAGATAATGGCGCCATAGTCCAGGGCCGATACACTGAGACCATTTTTGTTCGTAATGGTATAACGGGTTACCTCCGCACCCTCTTTTGTAGTGCCGAATTTCTCAGATACAATACTCATAATTTTCGTCTCCTTTATTATATTATATTTTTATTATATTCATGTATAGAAGTACTCCAGCAGCGGCAAGATGGAGAATCAGGATCAGGGGCATGCCCAGAACGAATTTCAAATGCCTCGTCTTATGCCGGAAGGTATACATTCCCGCCAGGGATCCAACGCTGCCGCCGAGAAGGGACAGCAGAAACAACGTCTTCTCCGGTATCCGCCATGCCCTTCGTCTTGCTTTGGATTTATCCGCTCCCATGGCCGCAAAGGCCGCCGCATTGATCATTACCAGATAAACCAGGGCCGCAGCGGTGACCCGGCCTGTCATTCCTCCCCGCTTTCCAGGATCCCGATTCCAAGCTCCTCCAACTGGGAAGGATCCACCGATCCCGGCGCCTCCGTCATCAGGCAGGAGGCATCCTTCACCTTCGGGAAGGCAATGACATCCCGGATACTATCCTCTTTTGCCATCAGCATGATGAGCCGGTCCAGACCATAGGCCAGTCCGGCATGGGGCGGTACGCCGTATTTAAACGCATTCAGCAAAAATCCAAACTGGCTGTAGGCGGACTCCTTTGTAAAGCCCAATGCTTCAAACATCTTCTCCTGAATGTCATTCTGGTGGATCCGGACGGACCCCCCCCCCAGCTCCGTGCCATTCAATACGATATCATAGGCTCTGGCCCTGACACGGCCCGGATCACTCTCCAGATAAGGCAGATCCTCCTCCACCGGCATCGTGAAAGGGTGGTGCATGGCCTGATAACGCCCCAGCTCGTCATTGTACTCCAACAGTGGGAATTCAGTTACCCAAAGGAACTGATACCTATTTTTATCCAGAAGCTCCATCTGCTGAGCCAGCTCCAGCCGAAGACTGCCCAGAACATCCCAGACAACTTTATTTTTGTCTGCGGCAAAGAGAAGCAGATCCCCTGGTTTCCCTTCCATCTCCCGTACAAGGGCATCTAACTCTTCCTCTGCCATAAATTTAGCGAAGGATGACTTGTAGGTGCCGTCTTCGTTGATGCTGAGATAGGCAAGACCCTTTGCACCGAAATCCTTTGCAAAATCCACTAATTTATCTATCTTCTTCCGGGGCATGGAGCCCTGTCCCTCTGCCCGGATACCCCGGACGGAACCGCCGTTTTCAATGGCTCCGGTAAAGACGCCGAACCCGCAATTTCGGACAATCTCTGTCACATCCCGCAGCTCCATGCCAAAACGGGTGTCCGGCTTATCGGAGCCAAAGCGGTCCATGGCCTCCTGCCAGGTCAGACGGGGCAGCGGCAGTTCAATTTCTACGCCGATCAACCGGAATATCCTCTGCAGCAGCCTTTCGTTCACATCCATTACGTCCTCCTCGTCCACAAAGGAGAGTTCCATATCGATCTGGGTAAATTCCGGCTGACGGTCTGCCCGCAGATCCTCATCCCGGAAACACCGGGCAACCTGGAAATACCGATCGTAACCGGAGCACATAAGCAGCTGCTTAAAGAGCTGCGGACTCTGGGGCAGGGCATAGAAGCTTCCCGGATGGACGCGGCTCGGCACAAGATAGTCCCTGGCTCCCTCCGGGGTGCTCTTATTCAGGGCCGGTGTCTCAATTTCCAGGAATCCCTCGCCCGCAAGAAACTGCCTCACCTGAGAAGTCACCTCACTGCGCAGCATCAGGTTTCTCTGCAGATCTGGACGGCGAAGATCCAGATATCGGTATTTCAAGCGGAGATCATCCTTCGTCCGGGAATTCTCCTCAATGGGAAACGGCGGCGTCTCGGATTCCGAAAGGATCCGGATATCTCTGGCCACAATTTCAATCTCCCCCGTGGCAAGGTTCTCATTTACCGCACCAGAGCGCGCCGCCACCTCTCCGGTCACTGCCGCCACAAACTCGCTCCTGAGCTTTGCTGCCTTACCGAAGCCCTCACTTCCCACCGAACTCTCTTCAAAGATCAGCTGGATAATACCTGAGCGGTCCCGCAGATCCACAAAGACGATCCCCCCTTTGTTCCGGCTCTTCTGAACCCATCCCATCACTGTCACTGTCTGTCCAATATTTCCCTTCCCCAATTCCGCGCAGCGGCATGTGCGCTTTAATCCTCTCATTGATTCAGCCATTGTATTCTCCTATCCAAACAAATTATTATGCAAAGTATTCCTCTATATCCTCATAGCCTTCTGCAGCCAGCTGTTCCTTCTGGAACTTCTTATTTTTCTTCATCATGCTGATATTGACCTGAACGCCCTTTCTCCGTTCCTCTTTCGCCTTTGCGATCACCATCTGCATCCGTTCCGGTGCGGCCTTTTTATCAATCAGAAAAGCTTTCTTCGCGGATGCTCCCGGCACCTCATACCCGCGCTCCATCAAAAGCATGATAATGCGCTCAAATCCAATAGAAAATCCACAGGCACAGGTGTCATTTCCCGTAAATCTGCCGATCATTTCATCATAGCGGCCGCCGCCGCCGACGGAACCGCCAAACTCGTCCATGGCAATTTCAAAAATGGGGCCCGTATAATAAGACATCCCCCTCACCAGTGTCGGATCAAAAATAATCCGGAAATCTGCATCCCTCACCTGATCCACTGTGGAGATTATGGTGATCAGATCCTCCGCAGTTCCCTCCTCCAGACAATCCCCGAGAGTATCCCTCATATAATTCACGCCGTCAATATCATTCGTCAACGTCTCAAAAAGCTCTCTGCACTTTGACACCGCCTCTGACCCATAGCCTCCCGCAAGAAGCTCCGACTCCACGCCGTCCATGCCGATCTTATCCATCTTATCCAGAATAATGAAAACATCGTCGTAGCTCTCCTGGGGAAAGCCACAGAATTTCGCCATCCCTTTCAGAATCTTTCGATTGTTGATCCGTATAGTAAAATTTGAAAAATCCAGCCGGCCCAGCAGTGTTGTTGTAGCGGTGATCAGCTCAATCTCCGCCAGATAGGTGGGCTCGCCAAGGATATCGATATCGCACTGCATAAACTGACGGAAGCGTCCGCGCTGGGGACGGTCTGCCCGCCAGACATTTCCCATCTGCAGAGCCTTAAAAGGCGCCGGGAGTTCATTGGCATTGTTGGCATAATACCGGGAGAGCGGTACGGTCAAGTCATAACGCAGTCCGCTGTCCACCAAATCCCCTTCTTCCTTTGCCGTCTCCAGATTCAGCTTCTGTCCGCGTTTCATTATCTTAAAAATCAGTTTTTCGTTTTCCCCGCCCTGCTTACTGCTGAGGTTATCAATATGCTCCACACAGGGAGTCTCGATGGACTGAAAACCAAATGTCCTGTATGTCTCCTTGATCTGGCTGATCACATAATCACGAATCTCCATCTCCTTTGGCAGGATATCCTTCATTCCCGTCACCGGTTTCTTCTTTAAAGCCATGTTATTCCTCCATTCTGGAATGCATTTCGAATTCCTTTTCCTTTCTCTCTATCATCTCGTCAATTCTGGCGATATACTCCTCCACACTCTTAACGTTCTCCACCCGTTCCATCCGGTTCTCTCCATGAACCACATGTTTTGTGGAACCGCCGCTGCCAAGCGCCACGATGGTCTCCAGCTCCTCCATGATAAACACATTATAGAGACATTCTTTCCCCGGGCGGGCATAGGCCACATTTTCCTGATTGGTATTCCTGGTGGTGCCCGCCTTGTTTTTCTGACGGTACATATAATATGGTTCATAGCCCTGCTGCCGCAGACAGATTTCACTGGTTTCCTGAAGCAATGGAATCAGGGCATCCTCCGGATTCATGTCTTCTCCCTGCTCCATCTGCTCCCGGCGCATCCGCGAGGCACGCTTGATTACCAGGGTATGTACCGTGACGCTGTCGGGATCCAGTGCGCAGACCTCCAGGAGAGTGTGCCGGAAATCCTCTTCCCCCTCTTCCGGCAGCCCCACGATCAGATCCATATTGATATTGTCAAATCCCATCTCTCTGGCCAGCCGGAAGGTCTCCCGCACCTGCTCCACGGAATGCCGCCGCCCTAGCAGATCCAGCGTGCGCTGCCGCATGGTCTGGGGATTGACGGAGATCCTTGTCACCCCGGCGGCCTTCAGGATCCGCAGCTTATCTCTTGTAATGCTGTCGGGCCTTCCCGCCTCTACGGTAAATTCTGCCGTCTCTGACACAGGCAGATAATGATGGATCATATCCATCAGACGGCCCAGCCGGACTTCGTCCAGGGATGTAGGCGTCCCTCCTCCCACATAGATCGTATGCAGCTCCCGGCTGGCAAATTTCTCCGCCGTATACCGGATCTCTTTCTCCAGAGCAGTGAGATAGGCATCTGCCTGTCCTGCATAGCGCCGGTAATCATAGGAGGAAAAAGAACAGTACTGGCAGATAGACGGGCAGAAAGGGATTCCGATATAGATATTATACCCATTCTCATGATCGAAGGAGCCGGTCAGTGCATATTCCTTCTCCGCCACATCCAATGCAAGCCGTACTCTGGATTCTGTCACAAGATACTCTTCCCTCAGACAGGCAGCTGCCTCCTCCCTTGTCCTTCCCTCCATCAGCATCCGCAGCGGGATCTTAACCGGGCGGATCCCCGTAAGTATCCCCCATGGAAGAAGCCGTCCGCTCTCTTCCGCAAAACAGCGGTAGACCAGCTCCTTCACCTGATTCTTATCGTAGTTCCCAGGCAGTTCGGCCCAGATCAGCTCCCTTCCATCCATCACACATCGCAGCGGATATCCACCGGACTCCCGCCAATCTTTCCTCTGCAGCACCTCGCACCCCTTCTCGGGAAAAAAGCTGAGAGCCAGCGCCTTCAGATCATAGGAAAATTCATTGCTTTTTATCTCGAATCTTATCATCCGTCCTGTCCTTCTCTACGCATACGGATTGTTTGCCATCTCATAGGCTACGTCTGTCTCCGGACCATGTCCCGGATAGATCGTCACATCTGGCGACAGTGACAGTACTTTATTCCGAACGGAATCCATCAGCTCTCTGGCATTCCCCGTGGGAAAATCCGTGCGCCCCACAGATTCCATAAATATCGTGTCTCCGCTGAAAAGGATCTTATCCTCCTCCGAATAGAAACAACAGCTCCCCTTTGTATGTCCCGGTGTGTGGATCACTTTAAAATCCATTCCTGCAATGTTTAGAACCTGTCCGTCCCGCAGCAGACGCTCCGGCTCCATGGCCAGCTCATATCCCATCATAACACTGCCGTTCTGCCTGGGATCCATCATAAGCTCTCTCTCCGTCTCATAGGCATATACCTTTCCCCCCACAAGGGAAAGCAGGCCGCTGATCCCCGTAATATGGTCAAAGTGCCCATGGGTCAGAAGAATGCCCTCGTTTTTCAACCCTTTTTTCCCAATATAGGCGGCAATCTTCTCCGCCTCCTCTCCCGGATCGATGACGATGCAGGATGAACTCCCCTCTTTATTTACGATATAACAGTTTGTCTGAACCGGACCCACTGTCAAAATTGCTATCTCCATTTGCTCTGTACTACCTCCCTTTCTAACCGTTTGTGCTGCGGTCAATATCCATCACACTCTCGACGCCCCTGAGTTTCGTGATCAGGCGGTCCAACTCCTCCGCTCCCTGGGTTTCAAAGCCTATCGTCAGGGTCGCCTTGTCCTGTTTCGTAGTGCGCACGTTCACCGATTTAATATCAATACTGTTCTCGGTAAAGACCCGGGACACATCCATCAGCACGCCGCTGCGGTTGTAGCAGTAGATCACGATCTCCACCGGATAGACGCCCTGCCCCTCTTCTGCCTCGGAACTCCACTCCGCCTCGATAAGACGGTTTTTCTCAATCTCCGGCAGATGGATCATATTCACACAGTCTGTGCGGTGTACAGAAACGCCTCTTCCCCGGGTGACGAAGCCTACGATCTCATCGCCGGGCACCGGATTGCAGCAGCGTGAGAAACGCACTGCCAGATCATCCAGTCCCTCCACGATAATTCCGCTCTTATGTCCCATGCCTTCGCGGGAATTTCTCCTGGATGTCTCTTTGATCTTCGTGCTCTTTGCCTTCTCAATAAACTCGTGGACCGGGGCATCCGATACGATACGGCGGTTCTTCTTTTCATAGGCATCCTGAAGCTTATTGACCACCTGCCCTTCCTTGAGACCGCCGTGCCCAATGGCGGCGCAGACGGATTCCCAGTCCCTGAATCCATATTTACGAATGCAGACCTGCGTAAATTCATTTTTCAGAAGCGGCGACAGATCGATGCCCTTATTTTTACAATAGGTATGCAGGAGCTCCTTCCCCCTGACAATATTATCCTCTTTAAACTCATTCCGAAACCACTGATTGATCTTATTCTTTGCCTGTGTACTCCGAACGACCTTCAGCCAGTCACGGCTTGGTCCCCGGCTGTTCTGACTTGTAATAATTTCAATGCGGTCCCCGTTCTGGATCACATAGTCCATCTTAACAATAGTGCCGTTCACCCTGGCACCCACCATTTTATTTCCCACCGCACTGTGCACCGCATAGGCAAAATCAATGGGCGTGGAACCGGCAGGCAGATTCTTAACGTCTCCCTCTGGGGTAAAACAATAGATACGGTCCGAAAACAGATCCAGATCACTCTTGATGACGCTGAGAAATTCCTTGTTGTCATCCATATCATGCTGCCACTCCAGAATGCGCCGCAGCCATGCCATCTTCTCTTCTTCACTCTGTGTATTTTCTGCCTCACTGCCCCCGGTCTCCTTGTACTTCCAGTGAGCTGCAATACCGTATTCCGCCGTGCGGTGCATCTCATAAGTACGGAGCTGTATCTCAAAGGGCTGCCCGTTTGGTCCGATAAGTGTTGTGTGCAGCGACTGGTAATTATTCGGTTTTGGCATCGCGATATAATCCTTAAACCGTCCCGGAATGGGCTTATACATCTCATGTATAATGCCCAGCGCCGTATAACACTCCTGGTCGCTGTTGACAATAATGCGGATAGCAAAGAGGTCATAGATCTGATCCAGTGTTTTTTTCTGGTTCTTCATTTTCCGGTATATACTGAACAGATGCTTGACACGCCCGTCAATCACGGCCCGGATATGATTTTCCACCAGCTTTTTTTCAACCTCTTCCATAATATCCTTCACAAAGGTTTCCTTTGTGCTCTTGATACTGTTAAACTGCTGGCTCAGCTCCTCATACGCCTCCGGCTCAAGATACCGCAGGGAAAGATCGTCCAACTCCACCTTTACCTTGGATATGCCGAGCCGGTCCGCGATGGGGGCGTAGATATCCATTGTCTCACGGGATTTTTCCTTCTGCTTCTCCGGTTTCATATACTGCATGGTCCGCATATTGTGAAGCCGGTCCGCCAGCTTTATAATAATCACACGGATGTCCTTCGCCATGGCAAGAAACATCTTTCTTAGATTTTCCGCCTGCAGCTCCAGCTTATCCGCCGAATAATTGATCTTCGTCAGCTTTGTGACGCCATCTACCAGCGCCGCCACTTCCGCGCTGAACATCTCTGTCAGATCCTCTTCGGTATATTTTGTATCCTCAACTACATCATGGAGCAGTCCCCCCACAATGGTCTCTTTGTCCATCTCCAGCTGTGCCAGTATGATCGCCACGCAGACCGGGTGGATCAGGTACGGTTCCCCTGACTTTCTCTTCTGATCCTTATGAGCGTCCCTGGCAAGTTCGTAAGCTTTTGTAATTGTGTCCAGATCACTGGAAGGATGATATTTCACAACCGTCTTCTTCAGGACTTCGAACAACAGGTCCGGGTCTGTAAAATCCGGCGGAATCAGCTTGGTGGACAGTTCCCCGGTGTCAAAGGTTTCTACTAACCCCTGCATCTTCGTTTCTTCCATCGTCATCCTCTCCCTTTCGCATTACTTATCTACTTATTATAATGGTGTTGCCATAAAAATGCAATAAAATTATAGGTTATGTATTTGACAGGAATAAAAGGGAACCGTTATAAAAATGAGATCAGGACAGCAGATATGTTCTATCTGCTGTCCTGATCTGTATACAGGGAAACGTTTTTTCCATCCGAAACTGCCCGGATCGTACCCATTGTATCCGTCCGGTACACCTGTACGTCCTCGTCCTCCAGCTTGGCCAGTGTCTCCGCATGTGGATGTCCATAGGAATTATCCCTGCCGCAGCTGATCACGCCGTATACCGGATCGGCTCTGCGGAGAAAATCCAGGCTGGTGGCGGTATAACTTCCATGATGCCCCAGCTTCAGTACATCGCACTCCAGATCGTAACCCGCCGCCAGTATATCCCTCTCCGCCTTCTCCTCCGCATCTCCCATAAAGAGAAAACGGTTTTTGCCGTAGGCAAGCTGGACGACGATGGAATTCTCATTGGCATCGGAATAATTTTTCACCGGTGACAGAAAACGCACCAGTACATTTCCATCAAAGGTGTACTCCCTGCCGATCTCCGGCATACTGGCCGAAAGGTTCTTCTTCTTCCTAGAGGATGTCACCTCCCGATAAGTCTTTGTATCCTTCTCCGCCTCCGGCATATACAGGGTGTCCACCTGAAACTCATCGATCACATTGTCGAGCCCGCCAATATGGTCGCTGTCGGGATGGGTCCCCACCAGAACATCCAGTTTTTGGATCCCCGCATCCCGGAGGAACTGTACTACCTGTTCTCCCTTTTCATTTTTTCCGGCATCGATCAGCATATGAAAATCTCCCTTACTGACCAGCGTGGCATCCCCCTGTCCCACATCAATATAGGACACCACCAGTTCACTTCCGTCCGTTGACATGGTACCCAGGGCGGAGCCCTGATCCAAAAAGTCCTTCACCGGACGGTAAAAAAGTGCCGCGACAATGATAAGGACAGGAATCAGCAGCTGCCGGACCATCATCCGTTTCTGTTGTTTATTCATATTCTTCCCTTACTTTAACCGTCTCAATACTTCCAGGATATATTCCCATGTACGCCTCACACTCTCCGCATCCATGGCCTCCTTCGGCGTATGGATATCCTTCATATCCGGTCCAAAGGATACGCAGTCCAGTCCCGGCAGCTTGCCGGCAAAAAGCCCGCACTCCAGTCCGGCATGGATCGCCTGTATCTCAGGCTCTCTTCCATACTGCTCTTCAAAAACCCGCATCATGAGATCCCTCAGGGGGGAATCCGGCCGGTATTCCCAGGCAGGATAATCGCCCCTGCATGCCACCGTGCCGCCCAGCATTTCCATCAGGCAGCCCATACGGTTTACCAGTTCCTGCTTTTCCGTCTCTACACTGCTTCTGACAGCAAAGGAAAAGAGTACCTTTCCCTCCTCCGTCACCAGCTTGCCAAGATTCAGGGAAGTCTGTACCAGTCCCTCGATATCCGCGCTCATGCGCTGTACTCCGCCCGGCAGACTGACAAGCGCGGCGACAACCTTCTTTGTTACATCCCCCGTCATGGCAGAAACCGAAGATATCTCTTTGGCCGCCTCCAGCTCCAGCCTGACATTCGGATCCGTGCGGCTCAACTCTCTCTGGCAGATCCCGGACAATTCGTCTACCTTTTTCTGGAGCTGTCTGACCTCATCCAGAGTGGAAACACAGAGCACAAGCTCCGCCTCGGCCGCTCTCGGGATGGCATTGTCCTTCAGACCACCGCTCACTCTTACGATACGGAATGCCGGATCCCTGGGAAACTCTGATCCAGCACCTGTCCCTGTGGACCGGCTCAGCTCATACAGGACTCTTCCCATCAGCTGATTGGCATTTGCACGCCCCTTGTGGATCTCAACACCAGAATGGCCGCCCTGAAGCCCCGTCACCACCAGCTTTGCACAATAGCCCCTGGTCTCCTGTCTCTCCACCGGCAGCTCCGCCACAGCCATAACGCCGCCGGCACAGCTTACCAGAAGGTATCCCTCTTCCTCTGAATCCACATTCAGCATGATTCTTGCTTTCAGGCCGGCAGCATCGATTCCCGCCGCTCCCAGCATGCCAATTTCCTCATCCACTGTGAAAACTGCCTCCAGGGGCGGGTGGGGAATCTCTGTGGAATCCAGCAGCGCCAGCATATAGGCTACCGCAATGCCGTCGTCTCCACCCAGTGTCGTCCCCTGAGCTGATATGATTCCGTCCCGGAGCTGCAGACGGATCCCTTCCTTCTCAAAATCAATATCACAGTCCTCTTCTTTCTCACAGACCATATCAATATGTCCCTGGATCATAACCGGAGCTGACTTCTCATATCCGGGTGTCCCGCCCTTCCAGATGATCACATTGTTCATACTGTCCTGTTCTGCTCTCAGATGATGCTGCTCTGCAAATATCATAAGATGATCACTGAGCTTCTTCGTATTCGTAGAACCGTGGGGTATTCCGCAGATCTCCTCAAAATAGCGGAATACCGGTTTCGGCTCCAGCTCTGATAAAATCGCCATACAACAAAATTCCTCCACTGAATCACTTTTTCTTAATAATAAAACGGTTATTCTGCAGTGTTCCCAGGAAAGTCACCACCCGGTCCAGCATTCTGTCCTCCTCCTGGGGAAACTGCTCCTTCATCGCCATTACGATATCATACACCGTATTGCTGCCATTCATGCACTCCCACAGGGCGGAGCCATAAGCATCAAGAGATATATGGCTCACCTTCGGTTTATGCCAGATTTTCTGGGCAATGCGGTGATGAATCCCCCTGTTTTCCACATCGATCACGATCTTCCCGTCCCTGCTCCTGTGCCACGGCCGGTCAGGGTTGGGAAGAAATACCGTGTCCATATAATTTGGCGCAATTTTCTTTGTTCTATTCACTGCCGCTTACCTTTCCTTCGCCTTCTTTTTGTGCACGGAGAAATATACAATGGTGGCCAGCAGCAGAAGGAAGAACACAACTCCTCCTATATTTCCAAGAGGGGTAGACAATTTAAACATATCCGCCAGTGATCTGCCGCCTTTCATGGGGATCACGGCAAAGACTGCCAGCAGGATGCCTACCAGTCCCTCACCGGCGATCAGGCCGGAGCTGTACAGTATGCCCCTGTCGGTAATATCTTTGCCCTCTTCCTCGCTTCTGCCGGCTTTCTTCCGCTCAAAAAACCACCGGATCAGGCCTCCAATGAAAATCGGCACAGACAGATAAATGGGAAGGTATAATCCTATGGCAATGGGAAGGACCGGCATTCCCAGCACCTCGATCACCACGGCGATAAAGATGCCGCAGAATACAAGACCCCATGGAAGGGTACCGCCCATAACGCCTTCCACAACCAATTTCATCAGGGTTGCCTGAGGAGCGGGAAGCTGCGTCGTCCCATATCCCCATGCCGCATTCAGCAGATACATTACGCCGCCGATGGCAAGGGCGGATACTACAGCGCCCACCAGCTCACCCATCTGCTGACGCATCGGCGTAGCGCCCACGATGTAACCCGTCTTCAGATCCTGTGATGTGTCGCCCGCCATGGCCGCCACGATACAGATCACCGTTCCGATACAGATGGAAGACGCCATTCCGGCATACCCTGTCATTCCTGTCGCCTTCAAAAGAGCTGTGGCCAGCAAAAGGGTGGCAATGGCCATGCCGGACACCGGATTATTAGAGGACCCCACCA
This sequence comes from Eubacteriaceae bacterium, assembly GCA_910574015.1. Lineage (GTDB taxonomy): Bacteria > Bacillota > Clostridia > Lachnospirales > Lachnospiraceae > Eubacterium_F. The sequence goes on from CAJSYQ010000001.1 coordinate 222,929, forward strand.
GCCCCACCATACGGCTTGAGACGGTGGCGAAGAAAAATCCAAAGATTACGATGATCAGCGCTCCCAGCAGGCTCACCGGAACAGATGGGAGAAGCCAGATCACAAGCGCGATCAGCAGGGCGCCACCCATAACAAAGGGCAGCGGCAGATCCTTATTGGTCCGAAGCTCCGTTTCATCCTTATGGCCAAAACCCCGGACCGCTTTCGTAAATGTTTTCATAATGGTTGGCAGAGATTTTATCAGACTGATGATACCGCCTGCCGCCACAGCACCCGCTCCGATATAGCGGATATATGAGCTCCAGATACCAGACGCCCCCAGCACCGATATGGACTTCTCACCGGGGGCGATCACCATATCCCCGCCAAAAAGACTGATCAGGGGGATGATCACAAACCAGCCGAGAACACCTCCGGCGAACATATAGGAAGAGATCTTTTTCCCACAAATATATCCCACTCCCGCCAGGGCAGGAAGCACGTCCGCACCAAAACCGGCGCGCAGCGGTTTGATCTCCCACGCCACCTCGGATGGGAATAAACACAGCCCGTCCGCAATAAACTTATAAAGGGCGGAGATTCCCAGACCAGAGAATACTACCTTGGACTTGTCCCCTCCGCTCTCTCCGGCAAGAAGCACCTCCGCACAGGCAGTGCCCTCCGGGAACGGCAGCACGCCATGCTCCTCGACAATAAGGGCTGTCCGCAGGGGCACCATAAAAAGAACACCAAGCAGGCCGCCGCACACGGCAATAGCAGATATTTCAAGAAAAGAAGGCGCCGATACCATCTCACTCTCCGCCGCCCACATAAACAGGGCAGGAAGGGTAAAGATGGCCCCCGCCGCCAGCGATTCTCCGGCAGACCCAATGGTCTGTACCATATTATTTTCCAGTATATTGTCCCTTCGCAGCACAAAACGGATCAGTCCCATGGAGATGACAGCCGCTGGAATCGATGCCGACACCGTCATTCCCACGCGAAGCCCAAGATACGCGTTCGCCGCCCCAAACACCACTGCCAGTATGATCCCCAGGATCAAAGATACCACTGTAAATTCCGGCACAACCTTGTCCGCAGGGATAAATGGTTTAAAATCATTTTTGTTTTCCATATCCTTTACCTCTCTATCGTAAAATTTCATCAACTGATATGTAGTATATCACAAAAGACCGGATTGCAAAAGTGATTTTCAAACAAATAATGATTTTTAGGCATATTTTTTGCTGTCACATCCCTATCGGCGCAGCATTGTTTTAAATATCGGCAATCTGCCAGTCCACAGGCTCCACGCCGTTTTGCTGAAGGAAATCATTGGTCTGGCTGAAGGGCTTGCTCCCAAAAAAGCCCCGGTATGCAGAGAGCGGACTGGGATGCGGCGCTTTTAGTATGAGATGCTTCGGATTCGTCAGCATCTTCTCCTTCTCCTGTGCGGGTTTTCCCCACAAAATAAATACCACCGGCCGGTCCTGCTCATTGACTGCCCGGATGGCGGCGTCGGTAAATTCCTCCCACCCCACGCTGCGGTGTGACATGGGCTTATGTGCCTGTACCGTCAGTACGGTATTGAGCATCAGCACCCCCTGCTCCGCCCATGAGGTCAGATATCCATTGTTGGGGATCCGGCATCCGAGATCATCCTTCAGCTCCTGATAAATATTGACCAGGGACGGCGGGATATCCACCTGGGGTTTCACGGAAAAGCACAGCCCATGCGCCTGTCCCTCATTATGATAGGGATCCTGCCCCAGTATGACAACCTTCACCTTGTCCAGCGGCGTCAGATGGAATGCCGTGAATATTTCATCTGATTTTGGATAAACCGCCGTTTTTCCATATTGCTCTTTTACAAAAACGAATAATTTCTTATAATACTCCTTTGAAAATTCATCCTTCAGAGCCTCTTCCCATGCTCCTGTCAATCCTGCCATAGCCACATCCACTCCTTTTATCTTTTCGTTTCTTCCCAATTTACAGCCGGACGCTGATCCCTTTTTCCCTCAGGTATTCTTTCAGTTCCATGATCTCCAGCTCTTTGAAATGAAACAGCGATGCCGCCAGTACGGCGTCCGCCTTCCCCTCGGTGAGCGCCTCATAAAAATGTTCCTTTGTTCCGGCTCCCCCGGATGCGATCACAGGGATCCCCACATTTTCAGATATCATGCGTGTCAGTTCCACATCATATCCGTTTTTGGTGCCGTCACAATCCATGCTGGTGAGCAGTATCTCACCGGCCCCCAGTTGTTCCGCCTTTATGGCCCACTCCACAGCATCCATCTCCATATCCACCCGGCCGCCGTTTTTATAAATCGTCCAGCCGCTGCCGTCCTCTCTCCTTCTGGCATCTATGGCCACCACGACGCACTGTGTACCAAATATATCCGCCGCCTGGGATACCAGAGACGGGTTTAATATCGCCGCCGAATTCACCGCCACCTTGTCGGCACCCTCCCGCAGTATCATCCGAAAATCTTCGATGGTCCGAATGCCTCCCCCGACAGTAAAGGGGATAAATACCGTCTCCGCCACCTTGCGCACCATATTCGTCTTGATCTCCCTGGCATCACTGGATGCCGTAATATCGAGAAATACCAGTTCATCCGCTCCCGCCTCTCCATAGGCGGCGCCGACGGCAACGGGATCCCCTGCGTCGATGAGATTCACAAAGTTTACTCCCTTTACCACCCGTCCATTATTTACATCCAGACATGGAATTATTCTTTTTGTATACATTTTTCCTCCTAAAGCTGGTATGCCGACCCGGCGGCAATACTACAATTATGTTCACAGGGCTGCAAAATTCTTTAATACCTGCAATCCAACATCACCGCTTTTCTCCGGATGGAACTGCGTCGCAAATATATTGTCCCGCTCCGCGGCAGCATGTACCTCCACGATGTAATCTGTCACTGCAGCCACATCCTCCGGATGTGCTGCCCTCAGATAATAGGAATGGACAAAATAGAAATAGGATTCATCCGGAATCCCCCGAAGGAGCCGGGAAGCCGGATTGATCCGGACGGAATTCCAACCCATATGGGGAATCTTAAATCCTTCCTTTTCGGGAAACCGCACGATCTCGCCCGGCAGAAGCCCCAGTCCCGGCACATCCCGCTCCGATTCATCGCTCCTCTCGAAGAAGAGCTGAAGTCCCAGGCATATGCCCAGCACCGGAGTCCCTTTTTGCGCTGCCTCCTGCAGGATTTCCGTGAGATGACAGCGATTCAGTTTCCCCATGGCGTCCTCAAAAGCACCTACACCGGGGACGATAATCTTATCTGCCTGCCGGATCCTGTCTGCATCCCCCGTGACAACCGTATCTTCACCGATATACTCCAGGGCTTTTTCCACACTCTTGATATTTCCGGCTCCGTAATCTACTATTGTGATCATTCCAACCTCCATCTTCCTATAAATGTGTGTACCGGTCTGACATGCAGACCGGTACACACATTCAAACATGCCGTCTCAGGCAATTCCTTCCATTTAACTAAAGGGCGGGTGCCATTAAACTACCTCTCATCCTCAGCATTTTTTGCCTCCCAGCGGGCAATGATCTCCTCCAGCTTCGCCGTATATTCCTCCTGGGAACGGGAGCTGTTGATCTCTCTTGCCTCTGTCTCACTTACGCCAAATTCACTAAAGAGAATACTGGTGATCTTACTTTCCAGTTCATTATACTGAGTCAGTATCTCAAATTCATCTGCCTTATTCATGCCGGCATCATAATTGCGGATCCCTTTTACAAGAGAATCCAGCGCCTCCAGATACATCTTCATCTCATAATAATTCGTATATGAGTTCAACTGCTTCTGCAGCTTCATACAGAGACGGATCTTATCTGCCAGCTCCTGGGAAGCCTCCGATATGCTGATCCCTGACAGAGATTCATAGGCCCCCTCATAATCACGTTTCTCAAACTGAGTCCTGGCATTACTCAGAGAGCTTCTGTAGGACACGGTGCGGGTTCCAAAGATAACAGTAACGCATATTATGCCGAAGAAGATCATTACGATTGCGGCTCCCACCGGATTGATCTTACCCACTACCTCTACCGCTGCCAGCTCCGCCTTCTTTTTCTTCTTTTCTTCCCTGGCCGCCGCTTTTGCAGCCGCCTGTTCTGCCTTTGCAGCCGCTTTCTTTTCCTTGGCCTCCTGTGCCGCCGCTTCCTTCGCCTCTTTGTCCGCAGCCGCCTGCTTTTCTTTCTCTTCCTTTTCAGCGGCTCTGGCTTCCTCTTCCTCTTTCTCCTTTTCCCGCTCTTTTGCCTCTTCCTCTGCTGTCTGGTCCGTAACTACATTGCCAAAAATACGTTTCCAGAAGCTGTCCTTCTTTTCTTTCTTTTGCTTTTCTTCTTTTTTCTTCACAGGTTCTGCCAATGGAACGGCGGACGGTTCTTCAGAAGGCTCGCTCTCTTCCTCCGATTCGTCCTCCCCTTCCGGTTCAAAATCACCTTCCAGGGCAAAAACGTCATCCATGGTTTCCTCTTCCTGTTCCGTTTCATCGCTCTTTTCAGAATAATCCACTGCGGACAATGCATCCTGAAAGATATCTTCCATGGAAGTCGTACTCTCATTCGCACTGTCGGCAAAAATATCATCGCTCTCATTATCACTGAACAACGACACCTCGGGGGCAGAAATATCCTGCGTCACCGGCTCCATAGGGACATCCCCCTCCGGCTGCTCCAACTCACTTTCCGTCTGGGGTTCTTCCGAATAATCCTTTGCCAGCATCTCCAAAAGACTGTTGATCTCATCCTCTTCACTCTCAGCAGAAACCGGCTCCCCTGGAACATCCGGTATTTCCATTACAGATTCATCCAGAGCATCCGTCACCGGCTCTTCTTCCATAGACGGAATATCCACTGCCGGGATGTCTTCCTCCACAATACCCCCCAGATCCAGTTCTGGTATCTCTTCCTCGGATACAGGAAGATCCTCTATCCCAATGCCCCCCAGATCTAAATCCGGTATCTCCATATCCTCCGGTGGAAGATCTTCCACTGAAATCCCTCCCAGGTCAAGTTCTGGTATCTCTTCCTCCACCTGTGGTTCGACCTCCTCTGGTGTTTCATTTAATACTAATTCTGGTACATCTTCCGCCGGCACATCCTCTTCCTGTGTCAGCAGATCATCCAGAACAAATTCTGGTACATCTAATTCTTCTTCCATAACCGATTCTTTTTCCAGTTCTGGTTTTTCCGACGCATCTTCTGAAATCCCCATACTCTTCATAAGCTCATCAAGATAGGATTCGCCGGAATTGGACTCCAGACTTTTACAATCCTCACATAAGTCCTCTCCATCTGGAATTTCCTTACCACATTTTCTGCAAATCGTCACCGGTTACACCTCCTGTATATTCTATTTTAGCAATAAATCCAGCTGGGCTACCAACCGTCCAATCTCCGGTTTGGACAACTGTGCGTCAACCCCCAGCGCCTCTCCCTTTTTCTTCATCTCATCGTTGACCAGGGAGGAAAAGATCACCACAGGCAGTCCCGTGAAACGCGGATCTGTCTTGATCTTCTTGGTCAGATGATGACCGTCCATCTGCGGCATCTCTATATCCGTAATAACCAGTGCAACATCCTCACCAATTACGCCGCCGTCATTCATCATGCGGTCAAGGGTGTTCCATGCCTCCTGTCCATTAGTCGTGGGAATCAGATGTGTATATCCCGCCTTAGTAAGACATTTCTTCAGCATTTCCAGAAGCAGAGGCGAATCCTCTGCCAGCAGGATCGGACATTCCTGACGGTTCCGCTCACCCAGTGCCTCAATCTCTGACAATTTCAGCCCCGTCTCCGGATTGATCTCCGTCACAATTTTTTCAAAATCCAGCACGATCACAATCTTGCCGTCAATCTTGGTAATCCCTGTGGCAATTCCCTGACCGCCATGGCTGATGGTACTGTCCGGTTTAACAATGTCTCCCCATGACACCCTGTGGATCCCCAGTACCTCCTGCACATGAAAGGCAGTGTGAAGACGGTTAAAATTCGTGATAATATACATATCCCCGGCTGTATTCTGGTTTACCGCAATACCCAGCGCCTTAGCCAGATTGATCACTGTAATGATCCTCTCCCTCGGCATAAATATTCCTTCTATGTACTCATGTGCATTCGGCACCATAGTGGGCGGCTGATAGGGACACAATTCACTGATCTTTGCCACATTGATCCCGTAATGCTGCGAACCCACTACAAACTCCAATAGCTCTAACTCATTTGTTCCACTTTCTAATAAAATTCCGGTATCCTCTGCCATAATTGCTGCTCCTCCTTTTTTCCTTCTCCTTTAGTCCTTCTCCATCCTATTTTAATTGAAGATCTACTGCTTTATTCCCTTCCTGTATCCGCAGAGTAATGCCGGATGCCTGCCTGCGCTCTTTCGACATGGTATAGACCAGTACGGCATCCTCCTTCCCCCCCTTGCGGATCGTGGTATTGAGATAGTTCAGTCCAGTATTCTTAAGTATACTGATACCCGGCTCGTACTCACTGCCATCCACCTTCAGCTTATAGGAAATATTGTTTGCCCGCCTGCCAAGGCTGACCTTCTTTTTCGCACCGCTCTTATTGCGGATCTGGAAATGAACTACCAGCAATGTTTCGTCCTTACCGGCTGTGATAGGAATGATACCATCACCGCCCTTGGGATATTTGTCACAAAACTGATACGATCTATATGAAAAATCTAATCCTTTTATATGAAATAGATCATTCAGCGATACTTTGTCTGTATTGTCCTCCTCTACGGACTGGCCGCTGGCCGCATCCGGTCCCTCCATAGATGTGTCCTGGCTGCCGGCGCCCTCCGTCCCGGGTTTCCCCTCTGGTGTTTCTGGCGCTGCCGGCACTGGTGTCTCTTCAGGAACAGCGGGTGGTGCTGTCTCACTGGGAACGGCAGAAGGCTGTGCTGTCTCGTTCACCCCTGCAGGATTTTTCTTGATCAGCCGTCGCTCATACTGGTCGGAATACTGCAGCAGTAATCCCGCCGAATACTCAGCGATCATTTCTGATTCCTTTTCCGTCAGATCCTGTACATTCATACAGCCTCCCAGAATAAATACAACAGTCAGTAAAATGACCATCATCCATATTCTATTGTTACGCAAGTTTCCCCCTCCTTCTTGTCATCAGAATACATTTATACATAGTATAACACAAAAATCTCCATTCATCAATCAGCACTTTCATTATTCCGGGTTTTTTACAGCCGGCACAGCGGCGGAATGGACGGCAATGTCCAGTTCAAACCAGAACTCAACTCCATTGTCATAATTCCTGACGCCATATTTCTGGTTGTGCGCTTCCATCACTGCCTTCACAATGGACAGGCCGATGCCGTTCCCGCCATACTCCCTTGTATGAGCCTTATCCACCTTATAAAATTTCGTCCATATCTTGCCAAGATCCTCCTCCGGGATGGGATCTCCCGTATTAAAGACGCTGACCCGGACCAGCCCGTCCTCCAGCGTGGTTTTGATCTCGATTTTCTTATCATATCTTACATGATTCAGGGCATTGCTGACATAATTCATCACAACCTCTTCGATCATGTACTCATCCGCCCACACCATAATGGGTTCCCTGCTGCGGCGGCAGGATAAAACGGCCTCCTTCTGCTGGAATAAAATCTCCGTGGAATGGATGACATAATCCAGCACATGGTTCAGATCAAAATGCTCCAGATGGACACTTCCGTTTCCAAATTCCAGCTGATTCAGATTCAGAAGCTTCTTCACCATCTTATTCATCTTCTTTGCCTCATCTACGATTACCTCGCAGTAAAAGTCCCTGCTCTCCGGATCGTCATGGATATTTTCCTGCAGCCCTTCCGCGTAACCCTGGATCAGCGCGATGGGAGTCTTCAGCTCATGGGAGACATTGGCAAGAAATTCCTGTCTCATCTCCTCCTGCTGGGAACGCCGGTCAAGATCCACCTGCAGTTCATTATTCGCCGTCTTGAGCTCGGAAATCGTCCGCTCCAGTTCATCTGACAGCGCATTCATGCTGCTGCCGAGTACGCCGATCTCATCATCCCTCTCATCCTCATAGCGGGATGAAAAATTCAGATCCTTCATATCCCTGGCATGCCTGGCCAGCCGCAGGATCGGCTTTGTATACTGATTACTGATAAAGAGCATGATAAATGTGCCGATGATAACGATAACGATACCCGTATGGGTGAGAAACTGATTTGACACCTGTGCACTCTCCTGGATGCTCTGGTAATTGGCACGCAGATACACCCAGTAATTATTCGGCATCTGGCCCGTCAATTCAATATAATTGGATTCCACACGCTGGTCATACACCTTATATACCGCGTATTCACCAGAATGGCTCAGAAGTTCGCAATTCTCGTCCAGGGCAGTGCCATAATACATCGATTTGACATATTTCCCCACCTGTTCCCATGTGACTCTCTGAAGCCGGTCCGTATTGGCCGGATACACATAATCCAGCGTGGCGATCTCACCGGAACCGGAATAGATCCCAACCTGCATAATATAGATGCTCACATTAGAGTTGCTGCTGAGAGTATCCAGTTGGTCATACAGACGGCTGAGCTGCTCCGCCGTCTGACTCCCCCAGTCCACGTCGTCGCAGACGTCCACCGTCTGGGCATAGACCCTCTTCATCTGCGACACCTTGGTCCGCTGATAAAAATCGGGCAGAAGAAACAGATTGGCAAGGCACATGCAGCAGATCGTAAGTATGAGCATGCCTGAAAATATAACAATAAGCCTTGTCCTCATGGAACTTTTCATTATAACCTCCGGTTGATCCAGCTATTCTCCTTGAAAATACCGCAAAGTAACAGTTACACCTCGAACTTATATCCCATTCCCCATATGGTCTTGATATAACTTCCGTACTTGCCCATTTTGCTGCGGAGCTTCTTAACATGGGTATCAATGGTCCTGGCATCCCCAAAATAATCATAATCCCACACATGATTGAGAATTTTTTCCCGGGACAGGGCGATATCCTTATTCTCCATAAAGTATGAGAGCAGTTCGAACTCCTTGAAGCTGAGATCGATCTTCTCTCCATCGATAAGAACCTCATGAGCGGTTCTGTTCAGAACAATGCCCCCATACTCGAGATTTTCCTCTGACGACGCATTGGAACGGCGGAGAAGCGCCTGCACCCTGGCCACCAGGATCTTGGGGCTGAATGGTTTTGCGATATATTCATCCACGCCCAGTTCAAAGCCCCGGAGCTCATCTCTCTCATCCCCGCGGGCTGTCAGCATAATGATCGGAACCTTGGAATACTGACGGATCTCCCGGCAGGTCTGCCAGCCGTCCATCTTTGGCATCATGACATCCAGAATCACCAGAATGATATCCTTGTTCTCAAGAAAAATATCCACTGCCTCTTCCCCGTCAGCGGCTTCCAGCACCGTGAAATCCTGTTTCGTGAGAAAATCCCGAACCAGCTTTCTCATTCTCTGTTCATCATCAACTACCAATATCGTATTCTCAGCCATTCTGATCTGCTCCTTCCTGTTGTTCCAGCTGTTCCTGTTTTTTATGTAATTGGTTTTCCCAGTCCTTATACTTATCAATCAGCTCTTCTTCCATATTAGCTTTATAATTTGTAAAAAATGTGAAAATCGAGTACTCAAACTTAAAATTGATCACCACAAAACCCACCAGCAGTATAACGAGAGCTGCAACGGCAATCTTCAATTTCTTATTCAGCAGTACCTGCCCCTCGTATTTCTTTTTAAACCGATCCTGCCGCACCGGAATCAGAGGCACCTCGGCCGGCTCCGCCGGTTCCCTCCCGGGAATCTCCGCCAGATCCTCCTCCCGGGCGGCTCCCCCCCTGATTATAATGTCCCGCAGTTCCTCCAGAAATGCATACCCCACCATCGTCTTAAAATAATTTTCTCTGATCAGCTTATCATACAGCTTCAGCGCTTTCCCGGCATCCGACAGATCCGTCTTCGCCCGGATCTGCCGCACAAAATCATTTTCCCTGCGGGCGCTGCGCCTCTCTTCATCAAACTGATCCGCTGCCTCTTTCTCCGCCATAGTTACTCAGTCCTTTCTTACCTTCCATCTCATACCAGTTTTGCATTGCTCCCCACATATTCCTGTACAAAAAGAAGCATCATATCATCCTTCGGATGACTGCCGTAGTCCTCTCTGTACTCCCGTTCCAGTTCCTCCAGCTTCTTTCCACTGTTCTCTGAATATTCCATGCTGCTGAGAAGATATTTTTCATAAGCGGCATCGTCAAAGACCAGCTGTTCCCTTGCAATAATGGTCTTGACAGCCATTCTCTCCATTACGGTTTCCTGAGCCAGCTCCGGAAGGGACTCCTCGCTCATGCCAAATCCCTGGAGCAGCTCCTCATAAGACACGCCCTGCATCTGGGCAAATGCCTCATACTGCTCTTTTAGCTCCTTCTCTTCCTCTTCCACCGCTCCCTTCGGATACCGGATCACCTCGCAGCTCTCCAAAACCGTGCCCCATGCCATCTCCCCGGCATATTCCGGCGTTCCATTCTGTTTCTTCAAAGTCTCCCGCACGTCGGCAACATACTGCCGCACAGTGGGATTTTTGCCTTTGCTGAACTTATCGGCATAATAATCGTCAAATCTTCCCTTTATGGTAATCTTAAAATCCACCGTCTCACCAGAAAGCTCTTCATAAGAATCATCATAGACTACCGAAGCCGACACCTTATCTCCCGGCTGTTTCCCGATCAGGCTCTTTTCAAAGGCCTCCTCCTGAGCGAAATCTCCCACCCTCAGCACCGCATCCTCCTCTGACAATTCCTCGTACTGCTGGCCGTCTATATATCCTTTATAATCCACGCAGACATAATCTCCCTCTTGAATCCTGCCTTTGTGATCCTTCGTCATCTTCAGCAGCTGAGATTCCATGGCCTCCAGTACCTCGTCCTCCGTTGGCTCCGTGTCCACTTCTATGCCCTTGTAATCCCCCAGCTTCAGATCCCCAGTTCCGACAAAATCCGCCACAGCACCGTCCTTCAAGGCATCTTCCTCTGCCTTCACCGCTGTGGAAGTAACGGCGTTCTGTCTGCTCTCTGTAGCCTTTTGACCCCCTCGTTTCTCCATATATATGCTCAATAAAATGATCCCCGCCGCCACGGCTGCCATTGCCACGCAGACCAGTGTCACCATAAGGACCGTTTTCTTCTTTCTGTCCATCCCTGCAATCTCCTTTCAACCAGTAAGGCAGATGCTGCCCCGGCCCGCAGGCATCCATCCCGGAGGAACCGGATCCCGCTGCCGGACATCACCTGCCCCGTACTCAGACTTCCTTATTGTTAATGTAGTTCATCAGTCCCTCTGCCTTAATGATACGCTGCATAAATTCCGGAAATGCCTGCCCCTGATAGGTTTCATTTTTTGTCTTATTGGTAATGACGCCGCTGTCAAAATCAATTTCCACCTCATCACCAGCTCCTATTTTCTGCGCCGCCTCTCTGCACTCAATAATGGGAAGGCCGATGTTAATGGCATTCCGATAGAAAATGCGGGCAAAGGTCTCTGCGATCACACAGCTTACACCGGAAGCCTTAATGGCAATGGGCGCATGTTCACGGGAGGAACCGCAGCCAAAATTCTTATCGGCTACGATGATATCGCCTGTCTTCACATTTTTTACAAAATCCTTATCTATATCTTCCATACAATGCGTGGCCAGCTCCGCGGGGTCTGAGGAATTCAGATAGCGGGCCGGGATAATAACATCCGTGTCCACATTGTCGCCATACTTAAAAACTTTACCTGTCGCTCTCATAGTTTCCTCCAATCCATTATAATCCCAGCTCTGCCGGCTCGGAAATCTTTCCTGTCACCGCACTGGCCGCCGCCACAGCCGGGCTTGCCAGATATACTTCAGAATCCACATGACCCATACGGCCGACAAAGTTCCGGTTGGTAGTGGACACCGCCCGCTCTCCCGCTGCCAGTATGCCCATATATCCTCCGAGACAAGGACCACAGGTGGGAGTGCTGACAATCGCACCCGCTTTCACGAAAATCTGGGTCAGCCCCTCTTCGATGGCCTGCAGATAGATGTCCTGTGTGGCAGGGATCACGATACAGCGGATCCCCTTCTTCACTTTCCTTCCCTCCAGAATCTTTGCTGCCACTCTCATATCCTCGATCCGGCCATTGGTGCAGGAGCCGATCACAACCTGATCTATAGCCACATCACCAGATTCCTTTACCGTCTTTGTATTCTCCGGCAGATGCGGAAAGGCAACCGTTGGATCCAGGGCACCAAGATCGATGGTAATGGTCTCATCGTACACGGCGTCCTCATCCGCCTCATAAATCGTATATTCTTTCTTGGAATGTTCCTTCATATAGGCAATGGTCTTGTCATCCACCGGAAAGATACCGTTCTTCGCTCCGGCCTCAATGGCCATATTGGCGATGGTGAACCGGTCGTCCATGGAAAGCTCCGCCACCCCTTCCCCGGTAAATTCCAGGGAACGGTACAATGCCCCGTCCACTCCGATGCTGCCGATCAGGTGCAGGATCACATCCTTGCCGCTGACCCACCGGTCCATCTTTCCGGTCAGCACTACTTTTATCGCAGAGGGAACCTTAAACCATGCCTTTCCAGTGATCATACCAGCTCCCATATCAGTGCTTCCCACACCAGTGGAAAATGCGCCCAGGGCGCCATAAGTACACGTATGGGAATCCGCCCCGATGCAGGTCTCGCCTGCCACGATCAGTCCCTTCTCCGGCAGAAGGGCATGCTCGATCCCCATCTCTCCCACTTCAAAATAATTCGTTATCCCCTGCTCTCTGGCATATTCACGGACACATTTGCAATGCTCCGCACTCTTGATGTCCTTATTTGGTGCGAAGTGATCCGGAACCAGGGCAATCTTATCCTTGTCAAAAACCGTTTTTTTATTTAACTTTTCTACCTCATGGATTGCCACCGGTCCGGTTATATCATTTGCCAGAACCAGATCCAGATCCGCCTCGATCAGCTGCCCGGCCGCCACGGATTCCAGTCCGGCATGGGCCGCCAGTATTTTCTGGGTCATTGTCATTCCCATGATACGATTCCTCCATTTCCTTGTTGCTGTTCTCTCTCTATCATAACAGAAATTATCCTCTTTGTCTATTTTTTCCCAGTGGAGCCAAAACCGCCGCTGCCCCGTTCCGTGCAGCCCAGTTCTCCGGTCTCCTCATATTCCGCATAAATATAAGGCGTGATAACAATCTGGGCAATGCGCTCCCCGCTGTCCACCACGATATCCTCCCGGGAATGATTGTGGAGCGCCACCATGATCTCTCCCCGGTAATCCGAATCGATCACCCCAACTTTGTTGGCAGGCGCCAGTCCCTTTCTGCAGGCAAGACCGCTTCTGGCGTAAACCAGACCCACCAGTCCCTCCGGAATCTCCATGGCAAGGCCGGTATGAACAAACTCTGTCGTTCCTGCCCCGATCCTCAGCGGCTCTTCCATACAGGCATAGAGATCCGCTCCCGCCGCATATTCCGTTCCATACTGCGGGACCTTTGCCTTATCCTCCAGTTTCTTGAAATAAATCTTCGCTCTGTCCATGTCTACCTCATTCTATCTAATCTCACCCTGCCAGTGAATGACCTTACCGGCTGCCAGTGATTTCTTCACATCAATGATCCTCTGGTTGTCAGAGCCCCGGAAATTCACCTTCAGATTCTTCTGTTCCCGGATAAATTCCCCGTCCACAAGAATGTCAATATAAGACAAAAGTTCTCTTGTGATCTGGGATTCCCTGTACATCCTCCCGGCAATATCCCGGTCAAAAAGATATCCCGAATAACACCAGACATCCTTCTCCGGATATTCTTCGCGAACCCTCCGCAGCAGAGGAAGAAGCCCCTCCTGATTTTCCGGCTCCATTGGTTCTCCCCCCAGCAGCGAGAGCCCCGCCACATAATCCGGCCGCAGCCAGTCAAGGATCTGCTCCGTCTGAGCCTCCGTAAAAGGACTGCCGTAGTGAAAATCCCAGGCCTCCTGATTGAAACACTCTCTGCAGTGATGGGTGCAGCCGCTGACAAACAGCGACACACGGATGCCGGTGCCGTTGGCCACATCATACTGCTTGATATCCGCATAATTCATCTCATTCTCCCTGTCTGCGGTTACAGATGAAGGACACGGGAATTGATCTCCTTTGTCTTTCCCACATTCCAGAAATTCTCCCCCAGATAACCGCAGGTCCTTCTGGTCACATTCATTCTGTCATGATCCGTATTCCCGCAATTCGGACACTCCCATTCCAGATCATCGTTCACAATGATCTCCCCGTCGAAGCCGCATTCATGGCAGTAATCCGATTTCGTATTGAATTCGGCATACTGGATGTTGTCATAAATATATTTTACCACTTCCTCCAGTGCCGGAAGATTGTGCTGCATATTGGGAATCTCGACATAGGAAATAGCGCCGCCAGATGAGATCACCTGGAACTGGGCCTCAAAATCAAATTTACGGAAGGCATCGATCTTCTCACGCACATCCACATGATAAGAATTTGTATAATATCCCTTATCGGTAATATCCTCGATAGAACCGAAACGCTTCTTGTCAATCTCGGCAAACCGATAGCAAAGGCTCTCGGCAGGCGTTCCATAGAGACTGAAGCTGATCCCCGTCTCCTCCCGCCATGTATCTGTGGCGCGCCGCAGGCGCTTCATCAGTGCATTAGCAAACCGGCTGCCCTCCTCTCCGGTATGGCTCTCCCCGGTCATCAGCTTTGTCACCTCATACAGGCCGATATAGCCGAGGGAAATAGTGGAATATCCGTTGTGCAGCAGCTTGTCGATCTTCTCTCCCTTATCCAGTCTCGCAATCGCTCCATACTGCCAGTGAATCGGACTGACGTCACTGGTAATCCCCTCCAGGGCACGGTGACGGCACATCAGCGCCTCAAAGCACAGGGAGAGCCTCTCCTCCAGTATCTGCCAGAAGTACTCCATATCCCCTTTGGCCAGTATACCGATCTGGGGAAGGTTCAGACTGACAACCCCCTGATTAAAACGTCCCTCAAATTTATATCTGCCGTTCTCATCCTTCCAGGGAGTGAGAAAGCTGCGGCATCCCATGCAGCTGTATACATTCCCCTCATAATTCTCCCGCATCTTCTTTGCAGAAATATAATCCGGATACATCCGCTTCGCCGAGCACTGCACGGCAAGTCTTGTAATATAATCATATTTTCCGCCCTTTAGTGCATTGTGTTCATCCAGAACATAAATCAGCTTCGGAAATGCCGGTGTCACATAGACACCTTTTTCATTCTTGATTCCCTCCAGCCGCTGGCGCAGTACCTCTTCTATGATCATGGCATTCTCCCTGATGTACTCATCCTCTGCGTCCAGATTGAGAAATAATGTGACAAAAGGAGACTGACCGTTAGTGGTCATCAGCGTATTGATCTGGTACTGGATCGTCTGGACACCGGAGCGGAGCTCGTCCTGCACCCGGTCCTGTACGAACTGCTCAATGATCTCGGCATCCAGTCTGTCCCCGTATTTCTGCATATATTGCTCCCGATACTTCTCCGCACTGATGCGCAGATATTTTCCGAGATGCCTCGTATCCACAGACTGCCCGCCGTACTGGCTACTGGCCACGGCAGATATGATCTGGGTCACTACCGTACACGCCACCTGAAAGCTCTTGGGACTCTCGATCAGCTTACCGTTCATTACGGTGCCGTTCTCCAGCATATCACCGATGTTGATCAGGCAGCAGTTAAAGATGGGCTGGATAAAATAATCCATATCATGAAAATGAAGCACACCTTCCTCATGTGCCTTCGTAATCTTCTCCGGCAGCAAAACACGCTTGGTCAGATCCTTGGAAACCTCCCCGGCGATAAGATCCCGCTGGGTACTGGCAACATAAGCATTTTTGTTCGAGTTCTCCTCCATCACGTCCTTATTGCTGTTCTGGATCAGACTCATTATGGAGTCATCGGTGGTATTGGCCTTGCGGACAAGCTCCCTCGTATAACGATAGATAATATACTTTTTAGAAAGAATAAACTTGCCGGCAGCCATCAGCTTCTGCTCGATCAGATCCTGTATATCCTCCACCTGCATCGTATCCCGGTTGGAATTTTCAATGCTGGCTACAATGCCATCTATCAGATCATCCGAAGCCTTTTCGAAGGAATCCACCTCCGCATTCGCCTTTCGGATAGCGATCAATATCTTATTCCTGTTATATTCTACTGTCCGTCCATCTCTCTTAATAACCCTCACTTCTCAAATTCTCCTTTCTTATCTACGCCCCTTCAGACAGGCCGCTTTCCACACTCTGCGGTTTATTATAGCACTGCCGGCACCACTTGTCCACTATATATTGTAATTTTATTGCCCAAGGCGCACATCTGACACTATATCTATAACTGATTCAGAAAGGAGCGGAAGGCTGCCGGTATGGCGTATGTCCCCTGAAGCTCAGCGCGGTCCGCCCATACGGAGGTACTGGTAAACTCCTGCCCATCCGTTCCCAGGAGAGCAATCCGGTATCCCCTCATATGCCATTCCACATGGGAAAAAATATGTTTCCCACTCTCCATGCGCTCTAGCTTCACCACCTCTGCCCCCCTCTCCTGGAGAATTTCCCGAAGCTGCGGCATGGTGAGATGTCCTTCCATGACAGGAAATTCCCACATGCCGGCAAGAAGCCCCGTCTCCGGGCGCCTGCGGATCAACAGCTTCCCGTCCCATTCCAATACAAGGATCGTCTTTTTTTCAATCCTCCTGGCCCTCTTTTCCGGTTTTACCGGAAACTCCGTCTGTCGTCCTGAGGCCAGAGCCGCACAGTGCTCCGCCGCCGGACACTGGCCACACAGAGGCATCCCGTTGGGAATACACACCACTTCCCCCAACTCCATCAGCGCCTGATTGAATTCTCCCGGCCGGTTTCCAGGGATCACCGCCATGATGGAACGCTCCATTTCCTTTCGCACGGCCCCTCTGGAAATATCATCCCGGCAGCCAAGCCAGCGCATCGTCACCCGGAGCACATTGCCGTCCACAGCCGGCGCCGGAACGCCATAGGCGATAGAGGCGACGGCTCCCGCCGTATAACTGCCGATGCCCGGCAGTTCCATAAGAAGTCCGTAGTCCGCCGGAAGCCTTCCTTCATAGCGTTCCACAATAATCCTTGCCGCTTTCTGGAGGTTCCTGGCACGGTTATAGTATCCCAGCCCCTCCCACAGCTTTAGCAGTTCATCCTCCGATACCTGTGCCAGCGCCTCCACATCCGGAAGAGCCTGGATAAATCTCTCATAATATGCCTTCGCCGCCTCGATCCTGGTCTGCTGCAGCATAATCTCAGACAGCCACACATGATATGGCGTGGGATCGTCCCGCCATGGCATGCTTCGCTTATTTTCCCCATACCACGAACAAAGGGGCTTTACCAAAGCCCCAAGATCATATTTCCTGTTCATCTTTATTCAATCACCCTTACCAAGTTCAATATTATTCTGCGTCAGCTCCACATACATCCGGATTTCCTCACAGTCCATATGCGTAAACTCTGACAATTCCTCGATAGTAGCAATCCTTCCGTACTCCTCCGCCAGAATATGTGTCGCCTCCAGCAGCAGATTGACCTTGGCCAGCACCGTGCTGACCTGATCGGTAATGGACAGCTCCTCATCCACCAGCTCGATCATCCGGCTGCGCACCGCATGGTCGATGGCTTTCTTATAATCCAGAACCTCCGTATTCCCCAGAAGCATATTGACACAAGTGATCAGCTCCAGATTTCCCTCCTGGATCAGATCCTCCAGGGACACGCCTCTGCCCCGGTATCTGCCTGCCAGCGACGCCACACGGGAGAGATGTGCTTCCACCACCTCCGGTACGGCCGTGTCATCGCCCCGGCGGAGCCGGAGAAACAATTCTTCGGTTTCCTCAGGGGAAGGATGCGGCAGAGTCCTCAGCTCTTTTTTGTAGATCTGCAGATACCGGGAGTCCTCCGGCGTTCCGTTCTCCTCTTCCCCCGGCTTTCCAGCAGTCTGGACTGCATCCTTATAACCCGGCACATGGATGTGCTGTTCTGCCAGATAGGCATAGACCAACTCCATATGCTCTTCCCGGATCTCCAGATCGCTGCAGTAGTCCGCAATCTCTTCCTTTGTCAGAACACTGTCCCTGGTCCGTCCAAACTCCGCTAATTCCTGCATCTGACGCATAAATTCTCTCTGGTCCACAGTCTCCCTCCATTGGTGCCGTCCTACCAGCCCTTTACGGCACTTTCATATATTTGAATGACATCCTCTCTCTTTAGCTTAACATAATTCCCTTCGGTCTCTCTCCCAGCCAGAAGCTGGTCTGTCATCCTGCCGATATCCTCTTTTCTGGCCCCGATCTCCTTAAAGGAGGAGGGCATGCCGATCTGCCTCAGAAAAGCTTCGAATCGTTCAATCCCCCGGAGCGCCGTTTCTTCTGGATGCTCCTCATCTGGCGGGATATCCCACACCCTCTCGGCGAACATCACCAGCTTATGAGGATTGGTCTTCCACACATACCGCATCCACAGAGGCGTGATCACGGCAAGGCCGGCTCCATGGGTCACATCATAGAGGGCGGAAAGCTCATGTTCGATATGGTGGCTGGCCCAGTCCTGGATCCGCCCCACGCCGCATATATTATTGTGCGCCAGCATCCCTGCCCACATGATATTCGCCCTGGCCTCATAGTTCCCCGGCTCCGCCATGACCCTTGGCGTCTCATGGATCATCGTCTTCAATACAGCTTCACAGAGCCGGTCTGTGATCTCCACCTCTTCCGTATTGGAAAAATAACGCTCGCAGACATGGATCATAATGTCCGTGGCACCGGCTGCCGTCTGATAGGGCGGCAGGGTGCAGGTCAGCTCCGGGTTCAGGATGGAAAACTTCGGGCGCAGCAGATCGCTTCTGGCGCCCTTTTTAATCTGTGTCGCCTCATCTGTGATAACAGTATTGGGCGACCCCTCGCTGCCAGCCGCCGCTATCGTGAGGATCGTACCTATGGGAAGCGCCTGCTGGATGGTTTTCTTTCCCCGGTAGAAATCCATAAAATCCCCGCTATATAATGTTCCCGCCGCTATGGCCTTGGCGGAGTCAATCGTGCTCCCACCGCCGGCCGCCAGAATAAAATCCACCTTTTCCCTGCGGCACAGTTCAATTCCCTCATAGACCAGTCCGCTCCGTGGATTCGGTTTCACACCACCCAGCGTCACATACGGGATTCCCGCCTGTTCCAGGCATTCTGCCACCCTGTCATACAGGCCGCTTTTCTTAATAGAGCCGCCTCCGTAGTGCAGCAGGACCTTACTTCCTCCAAACCGGCGGACCAGTTCTGCCGCATGTTGCTCCGCTCCCTTTCCAAAATCGAAGTAGGTGGGCGCATAAAAAGTAAAATTATCCATCTCCGTCTCCTGTCTATAGCAGATTCAATCCCTGTCTGCCCGCCTCTTCCATTACTTCCTGCGGCCACAGAGAGGACTGCACCTCGCCAATATGTACCTTTTTCAGGAAAAACATACAGATTCGGGACTGCCCGATGCCGCCGCCAATGGTATAGGGAAGCCTGCCCTCCAATATATCCTTCTGGAACGGCAGCTGTTCCCTCTCTGTGCATCCTGCCTTTACCAGCTGCTCCTTCAACGCCTTCTCATCCACACGGATGCCCATGGAAGACAGCTCCAGTGCAATATCCAGCGGTTCATAGTAGACGATGATATCCCCGTTCAGCGACCAGTCGTCATAATCCGGAGCGCGGCCGTCATGAGGTTCGCCGGAAGCCAGTCTGTCTCCGATCTGCATCAGGAACATAGCACCATACTCCTTCGCAGCAAGACATTCCCGCTCCCTCGGCGTCTTATCCGGATAACGGTCTTCCAGCTCCTGGGTAGTGAGAAAAGCAATCTCCGTGGGCAGGAATTTTTTGATATAAGAGTACTGCATCGCCATATAATCCTCTGTCTCCTCCAGTGAACGGTATACCTGCTGAACGAACCTTTTCAGAGTTTCTACCGTTCTCTCCTCTTTGTCAATAATGCATTCCCAATCCCATTGATCCACAAAGACAGAATGAAGATTATCCGTATCCTCATCCCGGCGGATGGCATTCATGTCTGTATAGAGTCCCTCACCATGTCCGAAACCATAACGTGCCAGTGCATGGCGTTTCCACTTTGCCAGTGAGTGCACGATCTCTACCTGCTTGTCATCCTGTTCCCGGATTCCGAAGCTCACCGGTCTCTCCACCCCGTTCAGATTATCATTCAGCCCGGATTCCGGTGCCACAAAGAGCGGGGCGGAGACACGGGTCAGATTCATATTCACCGCCAGCGCTTTTTCAAAGAAATCCTTAACCTTCTTGATGGCCACTTCTGTCTCCCGGATATCCAGGGCAGAGACATAGTTTTCTGGTACTACTAAATTCATAAGCTACCTCCTCTTACATTATAATTTACAGTTCACAGTTATTTACTGTCCGGGGGAACGGAATCACATCCCGGATATTCTGCATCCCCGTCAGATACATCACGCACCGCTCAAACCCCAGACCGAAGCCGGCATGTCTTGCGGTTCCGTACTTGCGAAGATCCAGATAGAAATCGTAATCATCCTTTGACAGACCGCATTCCTCCATTCGTGTCACCAGTTTGTCATAGTCGTCCTCTCTCTGGCTGCCGCCGATGATCTCACCGATGCCGGGCACAAGACAGTCCATGGCAGCCACGGTCTTTCCGTCCTCATTCATTTTCATATAGAATGCCTTTATTTCTTTCGGATAGTCGGTGACAAATACCGGACGCTTAAAAATCTCCTCTGTCAGACACCTCTCGTGCTCGGTCTGCAGATCCGCCCCCCAGGAAACCTTATACTCAAAGGTGTCATTGCGTTTTTCCAACAGTTCTATGGCCTCTGTGTATGTGACATGGGCAAAATCAGAATCCACCACATGCTGCAGCCGCCCGATCAGTCCCTTATCCACAAATTTATTGAAGAACGCCATCTCTTCCGGAGCATTTTCCAGCACATAAGAAATCACATATTTCAGCATGCTCTCTGCCAGCACCATATCATCCGTCAGATCAGCAAAAGCAATTTCCGGCTCGATCATCCAGAACTCCGCCGCATGTCTTGTCGTATTGGAATTCTCCGCCCGGAAGGTGGGACCAAAGGTGTAGATATTCTTAAACGCCATGGCATAGGTTTCCCCGTTCAGCTGTCCGCTCACCGTGAGATTGGTTTCCTTATTAAAGAAATCCCTGCCGTAGTCCACCGTCCCATCGGCATTCTTGGGCAGATTTTCCATATCCAGTGTTGTAACGCGGAACATCTCTCCCGCCCCCTCACAGTCGCTGCCGGTGATCAGCGGGGTATGGACGTAGACAAATTCTCTCTCCTGAAAAAATTTGTGGATCGCATAGGCGATAAGGGAACGGACACGAAATACTGCCTGAAAAGTATTTGTCCTTGGTCTCAGATGGGAAATCGTCCTGAGATATTCAAAGGAATGACGTTTCTTCTGCAGCGGATATTCTGGTGCAGATTCTCCCTCAATCTCCACCTGATCCGCCTGGATCTCAAAGGGCTGGGGAGCATCTGGTGTCGCCACCAGTCTCCCCGTTACAATAACGGCGGCTCCTACATTCAATTTGGAGATCCGGGCAAAGTTCTCCAGCCTGTCCCCATAGACAACCTGCAGAGGTTCAAAAAAAGTTCCGTCATTCACTACAAGAAAGCCAAAGGTTTTTGAATCCCTTTTGCTTCTCAGCCATCCTCCCACAGTAACTACCTGATCGATATATTTATCTTTCTCACGAAACAGACTTCTTATGCTTGTAATCTCCATAATTCTCCTCCATTCGCGCAGGGTTCTGCGCATGATAATTTTAAAGATAAATAAGAACCCTGTGAAACAGGGTTCTTATCTGAAAGCGCGAGACGGGACTCGAACCCGCGGCCCCAACCTTGGCAAGGTTGTGCTCTACCAACTGAGCCACTCGCGCATACACAATATCATATGTTTTGCACGAGTTATATCTTACCACAGACTGGGTCCTTTGTCAACTATAATCCCAAACTATTTTCAGTCTGACTGCTATCCTATGATTGGCCGCGTAGAAATTTCTCCAGCGTCCTCATGCACTCCTTAATGTCAAGAGGCTTTGTCAGATGGGCATCCATGCCACTCTCAAAGCACTGCTTTGCATCATCGGAGAAGGCATCCGCTGTCATGGCAATAATGGGCAGGCCGTGATCCGGCCGCTCCAGTGCACGGATCGCCCTGGTAGCATCGTACCCGTTCATTACCGGCATCCGTACATCCATCAGTACGGCGTCATAATGCCCCGGCTCCGATGCCTCGAACATATCGACACAGATCCGGCCGTTTTCGGCGCGGTCCAGAACCAGTCCCACCGAGGAGAGGATCTCATTGGCAATCTCCCAGTTGATGTCGATATCCTCTGCCAAAAGAATATGCCTGCCATTAAAATCAATCTCCTCCTGTGCTTTCACCGGCTCATCCTTTACCCCTTCCATATACCGTTTCAAATGCGAATAGAGGGTGGATTTAAACAGCGGTTTTGAGATAAATCCTTCAAAATGGGACTCCTGAATATGATCCTCAATATCCCCCCAATCATAGGCTGATATCAGGAAGATTGGCACCGCATCGCCAATCTTGCTTCGGATCTCCTGCATCGTCTGCACCCCATCCATATTCGGCATCTTCCAGTCGATCAGGACAAAATGATAATCATCCTCTGCATGGTGGTGTTCCTCAATCATCTGGATCGCCTTCCGGCCGTCCAGTGTCCATTCTGCCTCGACACCCAGCTCCTTTAGATTAGAGACAGCGCTTATGCAGAGCTGTTCATTATCGTCCACCACCAATATCTTCCACTGGGGAAGCATCATCTCTTCCTCCTGATCCGCACGTTTCAAATCCACTGTAATATGAAAACAGCTTCCTTTCCCCTGTTCACTCTTTACCTCTATGGAACCGCCCATCAGGTTAATAATACTCTTTGTAATGGAGGTTCCGAGACCAGTACCCGTGATATGGCGTACCTGCTCCGTGTCCTCGCGGACAAAGGAATCAAAGATCTTTTTCTGGAATTCCTCTGACATGCCGATCCCCGTATCCTCCACCAGAAAATGGTTGCGGACATATTTTTCCCCTTTGGGAGAAGGCTCCTGATACAGATGAACGTCAATGCTCCCTCCCTCCGGCGTGAATTTCAGTGCGTTAGACAACAGATTCAGCAGCACCTGGTTTAAGCGCACCTCATCGCAGTAGATCTTCTCTGATTCAATATTCTGGATAAAGATATCGAAAAATTGGTCGCGCTCATTGATCTGAGGCCTGACTATATTTACAATATCTTCCATTACTTCCCGCAGGGACATGATATTTTCGCTGAGAGTCATCTTCCCGCTCTCAATCTTAGACATATCCAGCACATCGTTGATCAACCCCAGCAGCTGTTTACTGGAGAGCTTCACCTTATGAAGGCAGTCCTCCACCCGAACATGGTCGCGGGGATCACGCAGGGCAATCTCCGTCATACCGATAACGGCGTTCATCGGGGTACGGATATCATGGCTCATGCTGGAAAGGAACTCACTCTTGGCCCTATTGGCATCCATAGCCTCTTTCCTGGATTCCGCCAGCTCCTGCATTTGCCGGCGGGACAGCCGGTAGTATATGATAAACATGATCATCATCATGAGAAGAATCACAAAAACAGCAGAAATCGTGATCACCAGACGGCTTTTGTCAAGATGTGTGACCGAAGTATCCAGGCCGCTGTTCGTCATAATGGATACCAGATACCAGTCCACCCGATCAGAGACAGGCGAGCAGAACAGCCGTCTCACCTTCCCATCCACAATGACGTCCATGGAATATGATTCCCCCTCTGCAATGGCCGCCTTCAGTTCCCGGACCAGTTCCTCCGGCTCCTTACCGTAAGCGCTTTCTACCGTCTCCATCACACGCTGAAAATAATTTTCCCGGAAGGCATCTCCGTTGCGAATGACAAAATTTCCCTGTCCGTCGATGACATGGGAATACATATTCGCCTTTTCCTCATCAAGATAGAGAGCACCGTTGAGATATTCCATGGGAACCCCGGCGATAATGGCTTTGCTCTTACTGCCATCCTTTAAAGGATACTGTGCGGTGACGGCCAGCATGAGATATTTCTCTCCTGCCTCATCCCTGGCCACGCCGAGTCCCATCATATCCCCCTCATTCAGCTGAAACAGGAGATTGTCATAATTGGATATATTGAGTTTTTCTCCCCGGATCCTCTCCTCCTCTCCGGATTCCGAATAAAGACCCAGGTATGTAAAGCTTCTGACCTCTGCACTTGTATCCAGCTCGCTCAGCATATCTTCCCCGTATACCGCAGTAGACGGAGGAATCCGTTTTACAAGCCCATCCACCTGATAGAGCCGCAGGCTGGTAATGGAATTAAATTTCTGCTGGAGCTGCTGATTCATTTCTGACATATATACATCACTAATCTCCGTGATGGACTGCCGTGTCTGCCTGGCCATGGATACTCCCAGCAGTACAAATACAACAAGACAAACTGTCACCGCAGTGACAATGCTGCAAATAAAATATTTCCTTAACTTCCTGCTCATCTTCCATGTATTCCTTTCACCTATTCACTTCATTCACATTCTTCCAGAGCTTCTTTCAGTCTCTCTATAATATCGTCAGCATCATACGGTTTCTTAATAAAACCCGCAATATGATATCCCGCCGCCTTCTCAACATTTTCCTTTGTGGCCTCCGAAGTGATCATAAAAACACAGATATTAGAGATTTTCTTTTCCTTTATATTCTCAAGAACGGCAAAGCCGTTGAACACCGGCATGGAGATATCAAGGAAGATCGCATCCAACTCCTTTTTCTTCTCCGCGATCACACCGAGAGCGGCAAAACCACTATTCGCTTCTATCACATTATAGTCGCTACGCAGGATATTCTTCAACACATCACGGTCTGTATCTGAATCATCCACGATCAGTACCTTCTTGCGCATTGGTTTCATAATACTATCTCCTCACTTACCTGAAATCACTGATTATTTAGAATATCTGCGGATACAGTCAATGATTTCCTCCTGTACCGGCATAACCTTTTCCAGAACCTCTTTGGCCTGGGCCGGCTGTCCTGCCCGGAGAAGTGCTACGATGTCTGTATATGCCTCATACACAGGAGTGATGGATAGATTTCCTGATGTTCCCTTGATGGCATGGGTTTTCTCAATGGCATCCGTCAGATCTTCTTCGTCGAAATCCGGTGTCACGGCATGCGTATCCATTGTCTTCAAAAACGAACCAAGCAGTCTCTCATAGAGTGCCTGGTTGCCCCCCAGACGATCCAGCCCCTCGTCAATATTTACCCCAAGTTCTTTTAATTCCTCAAAAAGTCCCATAAGACTACATCTCCTTTCCCTTGCTCTTCACTTATTAAGAAAGGCACAGGAACAGTAATTCCTGTGCCTCCTATCTCTTTTATCCCATCAATACTTTCCAAAGTCATCTCCCAGAGAGATTACCTGCTCATTCATATCTGACACAGGGGAAGTTGACATGGAGGAGGAGAATCCGCCGCCAATACTGCCTGCTCCCAGATTATAGATGGAAAGCAGCTCTCGCATCCTGGATGCCTGATTTGACAGCTCCTCACTGGCAGATGCACACTCTTCGCTTGTCGCCGAGTTATTCTGTACAACCTGCGATACCTGTGTGATCGCCTGTTCAATCTGAGACACAGCCGTCGCCTGATAGTTGGAAGACTCCGCAATGCCGTTAATGATCACTTCACTCTCCTGTACGACATTGGTAATAGCATCCAGAGCTTTCGCCGTATCATCTGCGATTTTTGATCCTGCGCTCACCTTAGTAATAGAATCCTCGATCAATTCCGCGGTCTCAGAAGCGGCCTCTGCACTCTTGGCAGCCAGGCTTCTCACCTCTTCTGCCACAACGGCAAATCCTTTTCCTGCCTCGCCTGCCCTTGCTGCCTCTACTGCCGCATTCAGAGCAAGAATATTGGTCTGAAATGCGATATCATCAATTGTTTTGATGATCTTGGAGATGCTCTCAGATGCCTTATTGATATCCTGCATAGCAGTTACCATCTCCTGCATCTGCTTATTTCCCTGCTTTACATCGTCTATGGCACGAACCACAAGACTGGCTGCGGAATTTGCCTGTTCCGCATTCTGCTTCGTCTTGTCTGCGATCTCGTCAATGGATGCCGTGATCTGCTGAATGGCGCTGGCCTGCTCGGTAGATCCCTGCGCCAATGCCTGACTGGCGCTGGCCACCTGTGAAGAACTCAGCGTTACCTGTGTGCCTGCCTCACTGATGTTAGTCAGGGCATTGAGATTGTCGCGTACCAGCTTGCTCAGTGCATTCCCCATAAGGTCATCTGGAGATTTCGGCACTACGCTGACTGTCAGGTTCCCGTTGGAAACCTCTTCCGCGATCTGGGACTGATATTTCATATTGTCTATCACTTTGTTGTACTCATCCACCAGTTCACCAAATTCATCCTCGCGCTCTTTCACCAGTTCGATGTCAACCCGTCCTGCCGCAATATCCTTTGCCGCATCGGAAAGCTTTGTTAAGGAACTGTTAATGGCCTTGGTGAGAGATAAGGCTATGAAAAATACTATCAGGGCGGATGCCACGCCTAAGGCAATAGTAAAAATAGTGGAGTACATCAGATAGGAATCAATATTGTGTGCTTCCGCCGCCTTTTTAGTCGACAGGTCACCAACAATTATATTGATCAGTATTATAAGCACGGGAATCGCAAAACCCACAATCAATCTTGTTTTCATCTTCATGTTTTTCATAGTTATACCTCTCCTTCTTCAATATTTATATTCTCTGCCTGTTCGGCAAGATTGAGATCATCATCGTTCAGCAGCTTATCAGGATCCAGCAGTAATTTTACCGTATCCCCCACCTTTCCGATGCCATACACGTACTTGTGGTGCTGTTTATCCGAGCGCCCAATAGCTGGCGGCGGAAGAATGTTTTCTTCCCTGATCTCAACTACCTCAGCAATCTGCTCTACAATGAGGCCAACCACTGTAGACTTCACATTGATCACAATAATACAGGTTCTGTCATTGTACTCAAACGGCTCCTGCTTAAACCGCAGCCTTACATCAATAACCGGGATCACCTTGCCTCTCAGATTGATAAGCCCCTTGATGTAATCCTCCGTCTCCGGAATCGCCGTGATCGCCTGAAACTGGATAATCTCATTCACATACTGGATCTTCAGGCCAAAATACTCATTTCCAGATTTAAAGGTCATATATTTTCCCTTCTGGGTATCCGGCTCGCCTGAAGCTGTATTTGATTCAATTACCAAGCCCTTTAATTCCATTGTTTCTTCCATGTAGATTACCATCCCTTTCGCAAAATTTTATTCAATCAATCCCCCTGGATCCAGTATCAGTGCAATACTGCCGTCTCCCAGCTGCGTACAGCCTGACAGCCCCTTCACTTTCTTTATATAAGGAGGAATTGTCTTTACTACGATCTCCTGTTCTCCTATAAGTTTATCAACAAAAAGACATATTTTCTGGTCCTCTACTTCAAGGATCAGCATCATACCGTCCTCCACCGCTTCCTTATATGAGGTCATGCCATACCACTCGCCCAGGCGTATCACCGGGAAACAGTCGCCCCGGATCATAATGTACTCATCCCCGTTCGGCTCATGGATCATCATATCTTCCCTCACACGGACAAATTCCTTGATCACGCCGGTCTCCAGCACAAAGGAAGAATTTCCGGTTTCCATCACGATGCCATCGATAATGGCCAGGGTCAGCGGAATCTTCAGATTCATGACACTTCCCAGTCCTGGAGCGCTCTCAATGTCCAGCGTACCGCCGATGGACTGAATATTCTGGACTACCACGTCCATGCCAACGCCCCTGCCGGAATACTCTGTGATCTGCTCATTGGTAGAGAACCCGGGAAGAGTGATAAACTGATATACCTCTTTGTCCTTATAGGCGCTGTCTGGCTTACTGTCGTCCAGCAGTCCCTGTGTTCTCGCCTTCTTCAGGATCTTCTCACGATCGAGTCCCTTTCCGTTGTCGATCACACTGATCCACACCTTGCCGGCTTCCATTCTGGCAGCCAAGGTAACCTTGCCCTTATCCGGCTTTCCGCTGTCGAGCCTCTCTTCATTTGTCTCAATGCCGTGATCCACCGCATTTCTTACCAGGTGCATCAACGGATCGGAAATATGTTCGATAATGTTCTTATCTACCTCGGTAGTCTCCCCGATCATCTCAAACTCAATATCTTTCCCCAGCTTTCTTGACACATCAAATACGATGCGGTTCATCTTCTGGAAAATATTAGTCAAAGGAACCATCCGCATGGACATAATAACATTCTGCAGATCTGTCGAGATCTTGGACATCTGTGCCGCCGCTTTATAAAAGCTGTCCAGATTCAGTCCCGGCACTTTCAGATCCGGGTTCTGGAGAACAACGGATTCCGATATTACCAGCTCTCCAATAAGATCCATCAGCTGATCCATCTTGCTCACATTAACGCTGATAAAGGATTTTTCAGCCTTCGGCTTATCCCTTGCCAGCTTCTTCTGCTTGCCAGGTTCCTTGGATTTGATCACATAATCACCGGGGGCCACTTTCGGTTTTGCTGGTTTTTCCGGTTTCGCTTCTTCCTTCTTTTCTTCCCCCTCCTGTGTTTCCTGTGCTTTTGTCTCTATCTCCTCCACACTGGAATCCAGGTCGATCTGGAATTCCTCTCCGCCAAAATCAAACCCGTGCAGAAATTCCTCCGCCTTGCATTCAAATATATCTACTCTCTCTATGGCATATCCGACATTGATCAATTCACGCAGATCCTCTTCGCTGCACTGCGCCTGCAGCAGAATGCGGAATCCATCCTCCAGGATCACATCTGCGCTCCCCTCATCGGTAATGATATCCTCCGGGGAATACAACAGATCCTCCGCAATCTCTTTCAGTGCATATACCGTCTTATATGCGTG
Source organism: Eubacteriaceae bacterium (assembly GCA_910574015.1). GTDB lineage: Bacteria > Bacillota > Clostridia > Lachnospirales > Lachnospiraceae > Eubacterium_F. Next base: position 252,046 of record CAJSYQ010000001.1, read on the forward strand.
AATATTGGACATCTCTGTATCCGGATAAAATGTCAGATAAATCTTATAAAAACGACTGGCACTAGTGGCAACAGGTGCAATATAAAACTGCTTTGGCTCCTCATGTACATTTTTCGGCACCGGTTTTTCCTCTTGTCCCCCCCCGCCGTCACTCTGAATCGCATTCAGAAATCTGTCAAGCTCCTCAATGATATCGGTAGCATCTCCGTCCACCTCATCCCCATTTCGGATCTTATCCATTTCTCCTGTAATGAAATCCGCTACAGACAATACATGCTCCACCAGTTCAAGATGTGGAACATTGTCCGGCTTGGATTCCCTCAAGTAATAAAAGACATCCTCAAGCTTATGCGAAACAGCCGTTATATTATCAAACATCATGATACCCGAAGATCCTTTAATGGTATGCATCGTTCTGAATATTTCATTTATGCTGTCTTCATCAAAGCATTCCGCATCCTTCTGATCAAGAACCATATCCTGCAGCTGCTCCAGCAGCTGCTCATTCTCGAACAGATACATATCCAGCATGCCCTCTGTGTTAAATTCCTCAGCCATATTCTTCTCCTTTCCTGCATATTCTTTAAATGTTCCTTCGTTATATCAGATCTAATTTTTTCAGCGCCTGTTCAAAACGACCCTGATCGATCGGTTTCCCGGAATAAATGGTGCATCCCAGTTCAAATGCCATCTTGACATTTTTCTCTTCATTCAGAGCAGTGGTCATGATCACCTTCACCGCCTGGTCTTCCGGAACATTCCGTTCCTTCTCCAGATTACGGATTCCCACCAGTGCCTGATATCCATCCATAACAGGCATCATGATATCAAGACAGATGAGATCATAAGGTTCACCATCCTCCAGGGCCATCATAAACGCATCCACTGCTTCCATTCCGTCCACAGTAACATCGCATTCACCATATTTGGACAGGAAATTCACCATAAATTTCCTGGTCACAAAATCGTCTTCAGCCAATAGAATCTTCATGTTATCTCTCCTTTACATTTTATTTAATAATGTATATGTTCTGCCCGCGATATCAGACAACTTATCCTGACGCTCCACCGCTCCCAGATCATATGCTACCTTAGGCATTCCATAGACGATACATGTCGATTCGTCCTGCCCGATAGTCCTGGCTCCGGCCCTTCTCATGGCCAGCAGTCCCTTTGCACCATCACCCCCCATTCCGGTTAAAATAATACCTACTGCATCGGCACCTGCTGTCTTTGCAACGGAATCAAATAAAACATCCACGGATGGACAATGTCCGTTTACCTTCGGTCCGGGTTTGATGTCAACGCGGTATTCCCCGCTGACCTTCACAAGCCTCATATGCCGATCCCCTCCCGGGGCGATAAGCATGCGACCCGGCATAACCCTGTCCCCGGTCTCCGCTTCCTTCACCTGGATCCGGCAGTTGTCATTCAGCCTCTTCGCATACATCTTAGTAAACCCGGGGGGCATATGCTGCACTGCCACGATTCCCGGAATATCCGTACCGAACTCCTTAACAACACTTAAAATCGCCTCGGTGCCGCCTGTGGAAGCACCGATTGCCACAATAAGATTACTTTTATTTACAGAAAGGTGCGATTGTTCCTGCACCATAGCTGTTTTCCTTACATTGCCGATCTGTGCCGCCGCTGCAATCTTTACCTTCACCAAAAGGTCATTTTTTACAAAATCCTCCAGCTGCGCCCGATTCGACACGGCAGGCTTTGCCACAAAATCTACAGCCCCCGCATTCAGAGCATCAAATACTTTGTCGCTCAGAGAACTGATCACCACAGTACGCTGAGGATACTGGGGCATCAGCTTTCGCAGAAACTCAATGCCATTCATACGGGGAAGCTCGATATCCAGCGTCATAACGTCTGGATGGTGGGCCAGGATCGCATCCCGGGCCGCAAAGGCATCACCGGCAGTAGCCACGATCTGGATCGCCGGATCCTTGCTCAGGTTCTGGACCAGCATTTCCCTGAATACGATTGAGTCATCCACAACTAGCACTTTAGTCGGTCCCATACATCAGCCCTTCCCTTCCTTTTTTCTAAACACAGATGACTGGACGGTTTCAAACAGCGTGTCGCCGCTCTCTAGCGACTCCGTCAGCCCGATGACAAGATATCCCCCGGGTTCCAGGCAGTCGTAAACCTTCTGAACCAGCTCCCTTTTTGTGTCTCTATCAAAGTATATCATAACATTGCGCAAAAATACAGCATGCATTTTCTTCCTAAAAGGAAATGGATCCATCAGGTTAAATTTGCGGTAGATCACCTGTTTTTTGAGTTCATCCTTTACCTGATACTGGTTCCCCCCTGCCAGCGGCACAAAAAAATGCCTCTTCCACTGATCCGGCACATTCTTCAGACCCTCCTCTTTATAGACCCCCCGCATGGCCTGCTGCAGTGCTTTTGTGGAAATATCCGTAGCAAGGACACGGTAATCCCATTGATCCCGTTCCAGTCCAAGGAAATCCGTGATCACCATGGCAAGCATATAGGGTTCCTCTCCCGTGGACGCTGCGCCGCACCAGACCCGGATATCCTTACTGCCGCGTTCCTTCTGTTTGACCCATGGCAGTATGACATTCCGCAGACATTCCAGGTGTTCAAACTCCCTCATAAAAAAAGTATAATTCGTAGTCAGAAGGTTTACCAGCATTTTTTCCTGCGCCCCTGCCTGATTGTTCAGCACCGCCTGCATAAAATCCTTAAAACTGCTCCATCCACCTGTCCGGATAAAATTTTCCATCCGCCCCCTGACGATTTCTTTCTTATCTTTCAACTCTATTCCATAATGCTGTTTCATATAAGCTGAAATCTGCTGAAATTCTTCCTCTGTCATAATAACCTTATCCCTCCGTCAAAAAATAAATTTTAAATAAAGAACATTTGCCATTTAACATAATTGACGCGATATTTTGTCACAAATCCCGAAAATATCCGCATTGAACTTCTGCCCCGCCTCCCCTCTCATAATATCCAGGGCAGCTTCTCTGCTATGGTTATCTTTCCCGGTGAGCCTGCAGTACTCCGCCATAACAGCCACGATCTGGGCTGCCAGTGGAATCTCATTCCCCGCCATCCCGGACGGATAGCCGCTGCCGTCCCAGCTCTCATGATGGCACCGGGCAATATCAATGGATGTATTGATAAAATCATTATAGTCGTTATTTACATAAAGGTCACTCAGAAGCTTCGCCCCTATCGTAGTATGCTTCTGTAATGCAGCCGTCTCCTCTTGCGTAAGGTTTCCTTCCTTCCGCAGGATTTCCGCCGGGACTCCAATATTCCCAATATCGCAGAGCGGCGCCGCCAGCTCAATGGCGTCGATAAACGTATCCGATATCTTATCCTCAAAAAGAGGCGAGAGCTGCATCCCCTGTGCCAGGATCTGGCAGTTCCGTTTCAGACGTCCAGTATAGTCTTTGTCATAATCGGCATTCTGGGCAGCAATATTGGCCAGAGCGTACAATATGTTTTTCTTTTCCTGCTCCATCTGCCGAAGCTGTTCGCTCACTGAGATCTGCAGTCTCCGATTCATCTCCGCCAATTTGAACCCCGTCTCATATAGCCGCAGATGAACGCCCACCCGCGCCTGTACCAGTTCGGCAATAAAAGGTTTCGTAATATAATCCGCCCCTCCCAGCCGGAATCCCTCCACAATATCCTGGGGATTGTCAAAGGCCGATATAAATACAATAGGAATACTCCTTGTGGCCTCTTTTGACTTCAATCTCCGGCACAGCTCATAGCCATCCATCTCCGGCATGGAAATATCGGTCAGGACTAGATGTGGAAGCTGTTTCTTTACCAGCTCCAATGCCTGCTGTCCGCTCTCTGCCAGAACGGGAACGCAGTTCATATTCTTTATGATTTCTTCCAGAATAAGCCGGTTCGGCTCAAGATCATCAACAATCAGAACCCTCTGACCCTCCATGCTCTTTTCTTCTTCACTCATGCCATCACCCCTCCATCTGCAGGATATCATTTAATTCGGCATACTGCGCCGTTATCCTTTCATAGTTTTCCTTCTGGATCGCCATCTTCAGCCTGAGAACAATCCGTTTCACATCGGACGGTGCCTCCATAGTCAGCTGACGGACAGTTTCCATAAACATCTCTGCCTTTTCCCAGTTCTCCATCTCCACACAAAGAATCAGCTTGGAAAGCACCTTTTTCAGATTTTCCTGATTCTCCGGCGTCCCATAAATCTTAATCGCATCCTCTTCTTCTTCCGAGTCGCCGGGCCAGACAGCTTCTCCTGCCACGGGCTGCGCCAGCCAGTCTCCCTGTCCCACCGGATGATTATCCTCTTCACATATGCCCACCCAGATGGAGAAGGAAAAAGTACTTCCCTTATTTTTCTCGCTCTCTACTTCAATGGCGCCTCCCATCAGCTCCGCCAGCTGCTTACTGATATTCAGCCCCAGACCAGTGCCGCCGTATTTTCTTGAAATAGAGGCATCCACCTGCGAGAAGCTCTGAAACAGCTTATCCTTATCCTCCTGATCGATGCCGATACCCGTATCCTTCACAATAAAAAACAGTTCCATACGATCCTTTACCTGTGCCGTCTTCACAACCTCTACTGTGATTTTCCCCACAGATGTGAACTTCTGGGCATTGGATAAAAGATTATTGAGAATCTGAACGATCCGCAACTCATCCCCGATAATATGCTCCGGAATCTGGGGAGATACCGTCATAAAAAAACCAAGCCCCTTCTCCGTGATCTTGTTGATGTGATTGCTTCTGACATAATCCAGCATATCACGGAAATGGAACCGGCGCGGCTCCAGCGTAAATTTCCCTGCCTCCAGCTTCGAGAAATCCAGAATATTATTTATGATCTTATTCATATCACCGCAGCACCGTTCAATGAGCCGCAATGACTTCTCCACTCTGCTGTCAATCTCCTCATCCAGCAGTTCTTTGACATTCCCCAGTATACCATTCACCGGTGTACGCAGCTCATGTGTCACATTGGCGACAAACTCAGACTTCACCTTCATGGCCTGCTGCGCTTCTTCCCTTACCTGCTCAATCTCCCTTCCCAGATGCTCCCTCTCCAGCATATCATTCGCCATACATATGTATAAACCCGAAAAATCATCTGTGACAATCTTTGCCTCTACCGGAAAGCATGTTTTATTGGTCCGGTATGCCACAAGATTATGAACCTCTGCATCCAGCGGAAACCAGGTATCCGAACTGTTGGTACACGCCTTGAACATATTAGGAAAGATCTCGTCAATCTTCCTGCCCCGCAGTTCATCCTTCCCTCCCAGTTTCTCCCTTGCCACCGCATTGGCATAAGAAATAACCCCGGAATGATCAAATGTGACCACGATCTCAAGGGCATTTTCCATCGGAAACGTCAGACTCAGATTCTCTTCCATCGCAATCCCTCCTGCACCAAAAAAGGGCTGGTTGAGAACCGCAGCCCTCCGAAAAACGCTGTGCGTCTTTCACTTCACGAAACGAGAACTTATCAAAAAAGGTAAAAAAGGCAACAAAAAAATCTCTTTTTTTGCTGCCTGCTTTGTAAACTATGTATCATTGAAATTCAAACATCTTTATCACTTCTACAACATTGAAGAAATCCACTTTAGCAAGCCCAAAACACTCCAACATATCCGGCGAAAACAATCCGCATTCACCGCCCATTATCATATCAAATGCTATATTATTTGCATATACACTCTTATATACTCTCGGACTCACCAGTGCATCATAGACGTCAGCAATCGCCACGACCTGCGCACTTATAGGAATTTCTTCTCCTACCAGATGATCCGGATAACCATTCCCATCCCATCTCTCATGATGATACCGGCAGATCTCATAACAATACTTATAAAAATCGCTGTCATGATTCCCATAAAACTTCTCCAGTATATCACAACCGATGGTTGTATGGGTCTTCATAACTTCAAATTCCTGTGTTGTCAGGCGTTCTGGTTTCAGCAGAATGGAATCCGGAATGCCAATCTTGCCTATATCATGCAGGGCAGATGCCCTGGTGATCTCTGCGATCTGAGTATCTGTAATGCCGTATTTCGGAAAATACTGCTGAAGATACCTGAGCATAATCCTGGTAAAATATTTGATACGCCTTGTATGCTCTCCTGTCTCAGCGCTTCTGAATTCTACCACCGAGCTCAATGCATCAATCATAAATTCATTGGTCTCACGGATCTCCTTCTCCTGCGCCCGGATAGCCTTTTCCTGCTCCTTCAGGCGCTGCTCCATATTCCGCTTATTCTGATACAGCTCTATGATGTTCCTGCTTCTCCTCTTAACGATGCGCGGGTAAAACGGCTTGTGCATCACATCCGCCACGCCATATGTATAGGCCTTTCCCTCACTGTTGCTGACGCTCTCGCCAGTAATGAGAATAACCGGGATCCTCTCAATGAGATCCTGCTCTTTCATATAATCAAGAACCTTGAACCCATCCATGACAGGCATCACAATATCCAGCAGGATCAGGACGATGTCTGTGCTATTCTGAATCTGTGTGACTGCCTTCTGACCATCCTCCGCTTCCAGGATTTCATACTCCTCGCGGAACATTTCCGCCAGTACGGCACGGTTTACTTCTTCATCATCAACAATCAAAATCTGCTGCTTATTCATACTTTTCCCTCATCACTTCTTCTACTGTTTATAATCTGCTATAAATCTACCACTTTTTAATACAAATGTCAAGCAGTGATTTCACCCTGGTATCATCTGACTAACTCAGTATCTCATTTGTCTCCTGCAGTACTTTGCGCATTTCTTCTGTCATGTGGGTGACACTGGTCATATAATCCTTTATCATCAGCCCTTTATCTGACATCTGCGTCGTATTTTCTGCCGCTCCTGCCACAGTGGCCAGCATCTCGCTGGTGGCCTGGTTAAAGTTCTCCACCACCCGGTTGACATCGGCAATGGCCCTGTGGATCCCCTCGTCGCTGGCCTGAGCATTTCCCACTGCTGTTTTGGAGTTCTCCGACAGCGCCTGGATACTGGATGCCACAACGGCAAAGCCCCGTCCAGCCTCTCCTGCCCTGGCCGCCTCTATGGAGGCATTCAGGGAGAGAAGATTAATTTCCTCTGCTATATTTTCCACATTGCTGGTCATCACATTATACTGCTCCACGCTGTCGTTTATATGATCCATGGAGCCGATAATGTTGGAATTCAGTTCCTGCAGCTCATTCATATGAGTGATCACGTTTTCCATCTCCGCACTGCTCTCCACACCAGAATCCCGGATCACATCAGCATGGTCTTTCACTACCGCAATCTTTTCAGTCAGCTCTTCAAAAATATCCTGCAGCCGGTTATTCATATTGAGAACCTTTTCATTGATATCGCTTACCTTATGCCGCTCCCGGCGGATACAGTCCAGCATATACTGATAACAGTTTTCTTTCTCGTTGATTCCCCTGGCAAGGGCAATGGCCATCTCCCGGCAGGAACGGTAGCCGCAGGCATGGCAGTCGAAATTTCTTTCCTGCTCCGAAAACTTGCCAAGAGCCTCAAAGCTCTGTTCAATCTCCGCCTCGGAAATCGTTGTGACATTCTCATTCTTCTTTTTGTAGCTCCGCAGAAAATCCTCCAGCCTCAGCTCTTTGTCAAACTGGGCAAACTGCTTGTCCACACCCTTCCTTGTGGTATTCTCCTTCCGTCTCTTTCTGGCGTGCTTCTCCACATCATACATAATATCATTCATGGCAAAGAGATGATAATTAACGCCGGTAGCCGGCCCCCCATTACAGCCGTTTTCACAGTTTAATACATCGAATACATCCGGCATATCCTCTCTCTTCAATTCACTGTATGTATTCAGATCCTTATAAAGCTTTTCCGTCCCCTCCGAGGTGATCACTTCCATATCCGGATCATGGATCAGCAGGTTACTCATCAACCCACCCGGTTTCGGATAGATCGCCCCCTCCATGCCCTGCTGGCCGTCAAACTCAAATTCACTGAATATCTTTACTTTCGGAAGTTCTACGCCGTTCTCCCTGAAATAATCCTGCAGATGCTCCATGGTGACATTATAGTCGATCACTCCCGTATCGTGAAACTCGTCTATCTTCGCGATACACGGAGAGAGCGCCGCAATCTTCCCTCTAAATCCCAGCACCTTTCTCATATAAATGGCAATGCACATCATCGGACTCTGAACCGGGGACAGCTGCGGAACCAACTCGTGCTTATGCTTCTCAATATAGTTCACCACAGCTGCACAGGGCTGGGAGATCACCTTTGTCCCAGGATTCTTCTTAATATAACGGATATGCGCCCAGGTACAGATATCCGCTCCCAGTCCCACATCGTAGATGGCCTTCACTCCCTGATTGCGCAGCCATTGCAGGGCATGGCGCCAGTTTCCGTCAAAGGCAATCTTAATGGCAGGCGCCGCGATCATGGCCACCTCTTTCCCGTCCCTTAGATCCTGAAGAAATACATCGATATCATCCCGGAAAAACCTTGCCCCATGGGTACAGGCATTGATACAGGCACCGCATTTAATACATTTCTCATCATCAATCTCGATCCTCAGCTTTTCGTTCTCATCAAAGCGCCCCACATTGGCGTCCCCCACCGGACACACCCTGACACAGGCATTGCACCCAACACATTTGTCCGTCCTTACATCAACTATACTCACAATCCCTTCCTCCTTTTGTCAGTCTCTCATACCCTCTGCCATCCCATGCTGTCACGTTCCTTTCTTAATTATAAATAAAATTATAAAATACCCATTACCCGGTGTCAACCTTCATTTTCCCGGCACCGGAATCTTAGATGTTGTCCCATTAGGAGAGGAACTGTTTCAGCACCGATATGAACACATCCATATCCAGGGGCTTTGCTATATGGGCGTTCATGCCATTCTTGAGCGCCGCCTCCTTGTCCTCTTCCAGGGCGTTTGCCGTCATGGCAATGATGGGCAGATCCCGGACATCCTTTCTGGGCAGATTCCGGATCGTACGGGTCGCCTCATATCCATTCATAATGGGCATCTGGACATCCATCAGTATCGCATCATAATAATTCTCCTCTGCGGCTTTCACCATTGCCACTGCATCCGTTCCATCCGGCGCTGATTCAACGACGAAACCGGCCTCCGTCAGGATTACTTCCGCGATCTCACGGTTCAATTCAATATCCTCCACCAGAAGAACGCGCTTGCCGCTGAAATCAACCAGTGTCCATGCATCTTCCTTTCTGTCCTCTTTGTCGATAAGATTATTGGCTGCCAGCAGTGCCGATTTCAGATCCGACATAAAGAGCGGCTTTGCACAGAATGCCGTAATCCCCGCCTCTTCTGCCTCTTCCTCGATATCCGACCAGTCATAGGCCGTGAGAATAATAATGGGTGCCTCATCCCCCACCACCCTGCGGATCCTTTTGGCCGTTTCCAGGCCGCTGGTCTCCGGCATCTGCCAGTCAATAATATAGGTGTGATAGGAATCCCCTTCCTCATAGGCACTCTTAGCCCGATATACCGCCTCTCTTCCCGATGTGGTCCACTCCGAGCGGAGCCCGATTTGCTTTAACATTTTGCTGACGCTGTCGCAGGTATTGAAATCATCATCTACTACCAGCGCACGCAGCCCCTGGAGCTCTTTGATCTGTTCCGCATTTTTCTCCACATCCTGCAGCTTCAGTGTGAATTCCACTGTAAATGTACTTCCCTTGCCGACTTCACTCTCCACTTCGATAGTACCGTTCATCATCTCAATGATATTTTTCGTAATAGCCATGCCAAGCCCCGTACCCTCGATGCCGGAACGGGTAGCCGTATTCTCCCGTTCAAAGGGTTCGAAGATGTGATCTACAAAATCCTGCGACATGCCGATCCCGTTATCCTTTATAATGAAGATATAATCACCATATCCGTGACGGAATGTGGTCTTCTGCATAATGCGGAATGAGATGGTCCCCCCTGCCGGCGTATATTTCACCGCATTGCTCAGAAGATTGATAAATACCTGGTTGATCTTCAGGGCATCCGCGATCACATCCTCATTGGCCACCTCAAAGGTATCGATAAACAATTCCAGCTGCTTTGCCTTCACCTGAGGCTGAATGATATTCACCAGATTGTGCATCAGTTCTGATATATTGCACTCCTGCTCCTTGATCTGCACCTTACCGCTCTCAATCCTGCTCATATCGAGAATATCATTGATCAGGCTGAGGAGATGGTTGCTGGAGGACAACACCTTCTGCAGGCAGTCCCGCACCTGGTCTTTGTTGTCGATATGACTGGCCGCAATGGTGGCAAAGCCGATGATGGCATTCATCGGAGTACGGATATCGTGAGACATATTGGAAAGAAACGTGGTCTTTGCCCGGTTTGCATGCTGCGCCTGCATCAGTGCATCCTGAAGCGCCCGGGTCTGTTCCCTCTGCTTCTGCACTTGGTCAGTGATATCCCGGGACACCACCATCACCATAATATCATCTGTGTCATTGTCCTTCGTCATCACAAAGGACTGCCGGATACACATCTGCGTCTCGGGAGCTTCCCATGCCCAATAATCTACGGTAACCTCCGCATGCCCCTGCTCAAACCGTTTCCGCAGAAATTCCATGTTGACAGTGGTGTTGTAAGTCTCTATAGACTCCTCCAGCACATACTGCTCCCATCTCTCAAAGCATTCCGAGGCGCGGCAGGGCGCCCGCAGCCCGGCTCTATCAAGAAGAGAGATCTCCTGCCCTTCGTATACGCGGATGATATCCTGATCGATCCGATCCTGGGTCAGGTTAAATTCAAAGGTACAGAAAGAATTAGATGTAATGGCAATGCGGTACTGCCGCTCCTTACGGTCCGCCAGGGACATTTCTTCCTGAATGCGCATCTCTTTCTTCTTCAGCTCCGTGACATTCTGACGGATAAAGAGAACCTTACTGGCTCTGCCATCCCTTCTCTCCAGACAGATAATATTCATATGCTCCCACTCCTCACGGCCGTCCCGCAGGACATGGCATTCCAGAAGCCGGTCATTCTGTTCTTCCATGGAGGCTGCGATGGCATCCAGACCGATTTCAGCGGCAAATTCCTTTTTTTCACCCTCCTCGATCATCAGAGAACAGAGGTGCCCAAACAATTCCTCATAGCTGCCACTCACCGCGATGCCGCTGTTCTCCGGCCTGGTTCCCATAAGATACTGGTAGGTACCGCTTTCCAGATCCACCATAGTATAACGGGTGAACAGGGTATTTACACCGTGAATGACATACCCCATCTCACGGTTTTCCCTCTCCAGCTGCTTCTTTTTCCTTCCCGCCCGGATCACAATGGTTATGATATAGATGACAAACAGCAGGATCAGCATAAATTCCAGCCGGATCCCCACTAAGTTCTCATCCTGTATCATCTTCTGTGTCACATTTTTCGGAAATGTCTGCACCAGAACGAAATCATTTCTCGGCAGATAGATGACGCAGATATTATCCGTCCCACAATCCGGGGCGCAGATAAAGGCCCCCTCGCCGCGCCTCTCAAATATTTTTTCCGCCTCATCTGCCGTATTCCTGTCGATCACTCCGGATCCCGTCAGAATATCCAGCAGTTTTTCATTGTACTCCCGGTCGTCCGAACCGGCCACTACCCTGCCCTCCGGCGTACACAGATATACCTCTGCCTTTTCTCCAAAATACGAAGTCGCCAGCATATCCTGCAGATATTCCTCCGCCAGATAAGCCCCCCGGAGCACTCCGATTATCTCTCCCTTGTACCGCACAGGAGCATAGAAGTTCACCATAGTTTCGTCAAAGAAATGAGAATCAAATACAACAGAAATCCCACCCTCTCCCTTCATCCCATTGTTGTAGAAATCCCGATTCCTTACATCCGCGGTCCGTCCGTCCGCAGCATGATCCACACCTTCTGCATCCGTATAGATCAGCGCATCAAACAACGTGTTCCTCTCCATCTCCCGCAGCATTTCCACTGTGATGACCGGCTCTGACAGTCCCTCACCCACAAAATAGGAATGTACATTGATCCGGTTGAGGGCATCACTCAGCTCCTCATCCAGCTGGCCCGCTTTCAGGCGGGCAGAATCCGCCGCATAATTCTTATTCCGCTCCTCCATGCGCACACTGTTTTGTCTTGTATACCATCCAAACAGAGCGATCATCGCCGCCAGAAGGATCACGACGTATAGGATTTCCTGTATCGATTTCTTTCTTTTCATAAAACTTTTCCTCCAGAATGTATCCCTTCAGAGATGTAAAAAGAACAGGCTCTACAAGCTGGCTTATATCGCTTGTAAACCGCCTGCCCTCTCTATTTGCATACTGTTATGCGTTCACGATCTTACCAAAATCCGGTTTCAGGGACGCACCACCGATGAGTCCGCCGTCAATATCCGGTTTTGCAAGAAGCTCCGCCGCATTGCCGGCATTCATGGAGCCGCCGTACTGAATGCGGATGGCATCTGCTGTCGCCGTATCATAAATCTCACCGATCACCTGCCGGATTGCTGCACAGACCTCCTGTGCCTGGTCTGCCGTCGCCGTCTCGCCTGTGCCAATGGCCCAGATCGGCTCATAGGCGATCACTGCCTTCTTCGCCTGGTCTGCCGTTACATTCTGGAATGCAATTTTGATCTGCATCCTGATCCAGTCCACATAGATTCCCTGCTTTCTCTGAGTCAGCGTCTCACCACAGCAGATAATGGGAGTGAGCTCATGTTCTAATGCCTTCAGCACTTTCTTATTCACAGTCTCATCTGTCTCGGCAAAATACTCTCTCCTCTCGGAATGACCGATGATCACATATTTTACACCGGCATCCACCAGCATATTGGGAGAAATCTCGCCGGTATAGGCGCCGCTCTCTTCAAAATAAAGATTCTCCGCACCAATAGCTACATTGCTCCCTTTCACGGCCTCTACCGCGGGAACAAGATCAATAGCCGGCACACAGAATACCACGTCAACAGCATCATTTTTTACCAGCGGCAGAAGCTCGTCGATCAGAGCCTTCGCCTCACTGGGGGTCTTATTCATCTTCCAGTTGCCCGCAATAATCCTTCTTCTGGACATACAATTCCCTCCATAGTCTCAATGTATCATTCTACTTTTCTGTCAAATTATTTATCGTTTGCTGCGAGCTACAAAGGTGTAGCCGCAGCCATGACTTTTCCGACTAGTTATTTATCGTTTGCTGCAAGCTACAAAGGTGTAGCCGCAGCCATGACTTTTCCGACTAGTTATTTATCGTTTGCTGCAAGCTACAAAGGTGTAGCCGCAGCCATGACTTTTCCGACTAGTTATTTATCGTTTGCTGCGGCTACACCTGGGAGGTCTTTTCCTTCCAGGAATTCCAGAGATGCGCCGCCGCCTGTGGAAATATGGGTCATTTTATCCCCAAACCCAAGCTGGTTCACTGCTGCTGCACTGTCGCCGCCTCCGATAATGGTCGTAGCGTTGTCAAGCTCTGCCATAGCCTTTGCCACCTCAATGGTTCCCTTGGCAAAATTCGGCATCTCAAAGCATCCCATCGGTCCGTTCCAGACAACCGTCTTTGCGCCCTTAATGGCATCGGCAAATAATTTAGAGGTCTCCGGTCCGATATCAAGCCCCTCCATGTCAGCAGGAATCTCCCCGCGTCCCACAGTCTTATAATTGGCATCATTGGAGAAGTCATCTGCCACTACGGTATCAATAGGAATCAGCAGCTTGACGCCCTTCTCCTCTGCCTTCTTCTCCATGTCAAGGGCGTACTGTTTGTACTCTTCCTCAAGGAGGGATTTCCCAACCTCTTCTCCATGTGCCGCCATAAATGTATATGCCATACCGCCGCCGATGATCAGCGTATCTACCTTGTCAAGAAGGTTATTGATCACGGAGATCTTGGAGGAAACCTTCGCTCCGCCGAGAATAGCCACAAAGGGCCGTTCCGGATTGTTTACTGCATTTCCAAGGAAATCGATCTCTTTCTGCATCAGATAGCCTACTACAGCAGTATCCACATACCCGGTTACGCCGACATTGGAACAGTGTGCCCGGTGAGCGGTCCCGAAAGCATCGTTGACAAACACATCTGCCAGAGAGGCAAGATCCTTTGAGAACGCCTCTTCATTCTTTGTCTCCTCTTTGCGGTAACGCGTATTTTCAAGAAGAACAACCTCGCCCTCCTTCATGGCCTCCACAGCCGCCTTTGCATTGTCGCCTACGACAGCGGCGTCTGCTGCAAACTTCACTTCCTGTCCGAGAAGCTCGGTGAGACGGGCTGCCACTGGAGCCAGGGAGAGTTCTGGTTTCGGTTCTCCCTTCGGCTTGCCGAGGTGAGAGCAGAGAATCACCTTGCCGCCATCAGCAATAAGCTTCTTGATCGTAGGCAGAGCTGCTACAAGCCGGTTCTCGTCTGTGATCTTTCCGTCCTGCAGCGGCACATTGAAATCACAGCGGACAAGAACCCGCTGTCCTTTTACATTGATATCATCAACAGATTTTTTATTAAGCATATTTTACCTCATTTCTGCAAGGCGAACCTCGTTCACCTTTGCTTTTTTGCGCATAATGCAATGCTTGTGTCGCAGCGCAGACACAAACTTGCGGTAACAACAAAGAGTCCGGTCCTGACGACCGGACCCCTTTTAGGATCATTACAATATCTTGTCCTGCAGACTTATGCCAGTTCGCTGAAGTATTTGATCGTACGAACCATCTGGCTTGTATAAGAGTTCTCATTGTCGTACCAGGATATAACCTGAACCTCATACAGATCATCGGAAACTTTGGAAACCATGGTCTGTGTAGCATCAAACAGGGAGCCATATCTCATACCAACAATATCAGAAGATACAATCTCGTCTTCATTGTATCCGAAGGACTCATTTGCTGCTGCCTTCATGGCTGCATTGATTCCCTCAACTGTCACATCACTCTTCTTAACAACTGCTGTCAGAATCGTGGTGGAACCGGTAGGAGTAGGTACACGCTGTGCAGAACCGATCAGTTTGCCGTTCAATTCTGGAATTACAAGACCGATGGCTTTTGCCGCACCAGTGCTGTTCGGAACAATATTCACTGCGGCAGCACGGGATCTTCTCAGATCGCCTTTTCTCTGCGGTCCGTCCAGAGTCATCTGATCACCAGTATAAGCATGGATCGTAACCATAATACCAGACTGAATTTCTGCGTACTTATTCAGGGCATCTGCCATAGGAGCAAGGCAGTTTGTCGTACAGGAAGCTGCTGAAATAATGGTATCCTCTGCTTTCAGAGTCTCATGGTTGGTGTTGTATACGATAGTCGGAAGGTCATTTCCTGCCGGAGCGGAGATAACAACTTTTCTTGCACCTGCATTGATATGAGCCTGTGCCTTATCCTTGGAGGTGTAGAAACCGGAGCACTCAAGAACTACATCTACGCCAAGATCACCCCAAGGGCAGTTATTGGCATCCGGGAAAGCATAGATCTTAATCTCTTTTCCGTCCACTGTGATGGAATCATCGCTGGCAGATACGGAATCTGCTTTCTCATATTTACCCTGGGAAGAGTCATACTTAAGAAGATGCGCAAGCATCTTAGGGCTTGTCAGATCGTTGATCGCTACTACCTCATAACCTTCTGCACCAAACATCTGTCTGAATGCAAGACGTCCAATACGTCCAAAACCATTAATCGCTACTTTTACTGACATGATATTTCCTCCTAAATTTTAGTTAAAGTTAAGTTTGTTAAATTTTATACAAACTTGCTTTCCTTTATAATACCCAATTTTACCAAAAAGTTCAAGCACTTCTGCGTATTTTTTGGAAAAATCTTGTGACTGTCCGCTCCCCGCCGGGACACCTGATACCCCGGGAAGGGAGTGAACAGCAGGTATCTTACATCCTCCGATACAATTCCTCATACTTCCTTGCAGAATTGTTCCAGGAGAAGTCCATTGCCATACCCCGGTCAATAATCTTGTTCCACTCTCTCTTATTGTCGAAGTACACCCTCTTTGCATAGCGGATCGTATCCAGCATCTCATGGGCATTGTAATTAGCAAAAGAGAACCCGGTTCCCTTATTCTCATACTCATTGTACGGCTCTACGGTGTCCCTCAGGCCGCCGGTCTCACGGACGATTGGCACCGTTCCATAGCGCAGGCTCATAAGCTGGCTCAGACCGCAGGGTTCAAACAGCGACGGCATAAGAAACGCGTCACAGGAAGCATAAATCTTATGTGAGCGCTCATTGGAATAAAAAATATTTGCCGAAACGCGATCCGGATACTTCCAGGCAAAGTGGCGGAACAGATGCTCGTATTTCTCATCACCGGTTCCCAGCACCACCAGCTGGGTATCCTCCGCACAGATTTCTTCAATGACATAATCGATCAGATCAAATCCCTTCTGATCCGTCAGCCGGGAAACGATACCGATCATAAATTTCCTATCGTCCTGCGCCAGACCAAGTTCTCTCTGAAGAGCCCTCTTATTCTTAATCTTCTCCTTGCGGAAGGTTCTGGCATCGTAATTCACATCGATCAGCGGATCCTTTGACGGATCATACTCATCATAATCCAGACCATTGACAATGCCTGTGAGACAGCCTGCCCGGGCATTGATAAGTCCGTCAAGCTTCTCTCCATAAAACGGCGTCTTGATCTCCTGTGCATAGGTATTGCTCACTGTCGTGATCTGATCCGCATAAACAAGACCGCCCTTGAGATAATTGGCATCCCCATATGCCTCCAGTTTGTCCGGCGTAAAATAGAAAGCATCCAGTCCCGCCGTGTCCATCACCGTCTTCTTATCCCATATGCCCTGGAACTTCAGGTTATGTATCGTCATAATCGTCTTGATGCCGCGGTAAAACTCTCCCTGCTGGAAGGAATCCTGCAGGTATACTGGCAGAAGCCCGGTCTGCCAGTCATGGCAGTGAATGATATCGGGACGAAAATCTATCACCGGAAGCGTAGAAAGAGCCGCCTTGTCAAAGAAGGCAAATTTCTCGATATCCTGATAAATCTCCCCGTATGGCTTATCCCCATTAAAATAGAATTCATTATCAAGAAAATAAATGATCACCCCGTTATATTCCATCTTAAAGATACCGACATACTGCTTTCTCCATGCCAGTTCAAGATAGAAATGGGTTACATATTCCATCTGATCCTTATATTCCTGTGGAATCGACATATACTTGGGAATCATTACCCGCACATCAAATTCATCCTTATTAAAATATTTCGGCAGGGATCCCACTACATCAGCCAGACCGCCGGTTTTAATAAATGGCACACATTCCGAAGCAACAAATAATACTTTCTTCAATACATTTCTCCCCTTTCGGTTTGGATTCATATTATTGTTTCCATTATACACCAAATTGAGTGCTATGAAAAGCATGAATTTGAAATTATATTGCCGATAAAACTACTCTCTGGAGTTGTCATTTTGGTGGAGAGCAGAAAACCGTATAGAATCAGCAGAAAAGCGTAACTACACCTTTTATCAATACCCACACATAACACTCTTTTTACACCTTTGAACATAAAGCCGTATTCCTATATAATCAAACCATGAAAGGATGGTGTTGATTATGAGAGAAAAGAGAAATCATTTATATGTGGACAACCAAGAACGGAGCATTTTGTTACATAGCCTTGTGGAACTGAAAAACCAGCTCATACAGCAGGGCAGATATACAGACTGCGTTGACGAACTGATATTTAAGGTCGTAAACGCACCCGTCAAGAGAATGAAAATTGAATATGTCTAAGGCACATCACAGAGCCGCTTATTCTTATTGATTTTTTAAGAGTAAGCGGCTTTTTTGCGTTCTCTGGTACTCTTACATAGCCACCTTGACAAAGTGGCTAAATCTATGCGAAAGGAGGACGCACCCTATGTCAAATTGCAAAGTAATCGCTTTAACCAACCAGAAAGGCGGCGTTGGAAAGACCACCACGGCGGTCAATCTGGGTGTGGCTCTGGCACAGCAGGGCAAAAAAGTTTTGCTGATTGATGCCGATGCACAGGCAAATTTAACCATGTCTCTCGGTTACAGCCGACCAGACGATTTGCCCGATACGCTCTCGACTATCATGCAGGACATCATTGATGATAAACCCGTTGATGTTTCCAGAAGCATCCTGCACCATGACGAGGGCGTTGACCTACTCCCGTCCAACATTGAGCTGTCTGGGCTGGAAGTAAGACTGATAAACGCCATAAGCCGTGAAAGCGTGCTGAAAACCTGCATCAATGAGGTGAAAAAGAATTACGATACTGTCCTCGTTGATTGTATGCCGAGCTTGGGGATGCTGACAATCAATGCGCTTGCGGCTGCTAACAGCGTGGTTATCCCGACACAGCCCCATTATCTTTCCGCCAAAGGCTTAGAGCTGTTGCTTCGCTCCGTGTCTAAAGTGAAACGGCAAATCAATCCCCATCTGCGGATTGACGGTATCTTAATGACGATGGTAATGCCACGCACGAACATCTCTAAGGAAATCACGGCAACGGTTAAAAGTGCCTACGGGCAGAGGATTAAAGTGTTTGATACCCAGATACCCCACTCCATCCGTGCCGTGGAAGCCACCGCAGAGGGCAAGAGCATTTTTGCCTACGACAAAGGCGGCAAGGTAGCCGCCGCTTACGAGCAGTTCGGAAAGGAGGTGGCAGAGCTTGGCGAAAAACAGAGGAAGCAAAATCGAGCTGACCGCATACGATGACCTCTTTGAAACGGACGAGAGCCGTGCGGAAGCGAATCTAAGCAAAATTAGGGAAATCCCGATTGTGGAGATTGACGAGTTCCCAGACCACCCGTTCAAGGTCTTGATGGATGAGGACATGGAGCAGCTTGTGGACAGCATAAAGCGGAGCGGCGTAATGACCCCTGCTACTGTCCGCCAGAAAGAGGGCGGGCGGTATGAGCTAATCAGCGGTCACAGGAGGAAAAAGGCTTGTGAGCTTGCAGGGCTTGAAATGCTCAAATGCGAGGTTAAGGAGCTGACCCGTGACGAAGCTATCATTGTCATGGTTGAGAGCAATCTCCAAAGGACTACTATCTTGCCGAGTGAGAAAGCCTTTGCGTATAAGATGCGGCTTGAAGCGATGAAACGGCAGGGACAGCGAAGTGATTTAACTTCGTCGCCAGTGGCGACTAAGTTACAGAGTGGGCGTTCTGATAAAGAATTAGGCGAACTGGTTGGAGAAAGCAAAGACCAGATACGTCGCTATATCCGTCTGACCGAGCTTGTACCCGAAATCCTGCAAATGGTAGATGAACGCCAGATTGCTTTCCGCCCTGCGGTGGAAATCTCCTATCTGTCCGAGGAACAGCAATATACGCTTTTAGAAGCGATGGGCTACAATGATGCCACGCCCTCTCTTGCACAGGCTATCAAGATGAAAAAGTTCATGCAGGAGGGAAAGCTCACGGACGGGGTTATCCAGAGCATCATGCAGGAGGAAAAGCCGAACCAGAAAGAGAAGCCCGCCTTTAAGGACGAGCGGATAACCAAGCTCATACCAAAATCCATCCCCAGAGGGCAGGAAACGGATTTTGTCGTAAAGGCGTTGGAGTTTTATAACCGCCACTTGCAGCGGAGCAAGGCTCACGAGAGGTAGAACAGGCAAGATGGGGATTTTGGCATGGAACGCCGTGGGAGAAGTCTGCCCCTTTGAGGGACAGCAAATTTTTTTCGGCTTCCCCCTCTCCACACCTCTCCCCCTTGATACTGCCAGTAACTATCCGAGAAAAGAAATATGCGTAGGCAACGAGCCAAGCGGACGTGCTTGCACGGACATTTGGCGACTGCCACGACAGCCGAATGACTTGTGCCTTGTTATGAGTTATTCGGTATAAAGGCTGTCCAGAGGGGCAGCTTTTTCTGTCAGTAAATCAATGAGCAACTATCAACATGAGAACGAACAGGAGGTAACGAATGAAGATTCGTAAATTATTTCAAAGGGCTGCGGCGTTTGCTTTGGCTGCGGTCACGGCATTGTCCGCCGTCCCTGCCACGACAGCGTTCGCAGCGGGCGACATCGGAACGATTAGCTTTACCCACACCTACGACGGTGCAGGGAACGCCATAAGGTACAATTCCAGTGCGAACATCGGCGGTCATACCGCAGGCGGCACGGGCGAATATAAGTACCGCATGTATGTGGACGGGGAAACGGCGTTCTGCCTTCAGCCGGGCGTACCCTTAAAAACAGGCAATACGCTTGCAAAGGCGTCTTCCAACACATGGAACGCCCTCTCCGCAGACCAGAAAAAGGCGGTGGGGCTTGCCCTGCTTTACGGCTATCAGGGGAACAGCGGGAATCTGTCTGGGAGCGATGACGAGAAATGGCTTGCCACGCAGACCCTTGTATGGGAGTTCGTCACGGGATGCCGTAATTCAGCAAGCCCGTACAGCCAGACAAGCACGACCGTTTACAGCCTGCACTTTGGCTCGAATTATGCAAACAGCGGGGCAAGGTCGGCTTATGACCAGATTGTGTCATTCATGACAAGGCACAGCACGATTCCAAGCTTCATGTCGGCGGGCAAGAAAGATATTACAAAAGAACTTGCCTATAAGGACGGGAAGTACAGCCTGACATTGACGGATAAGAACAATTCCCTCTCCGAGTATTCCTTTACCAGCTCCGACAGCAATGTAAAAGTGTCAAAGTCTGGGAACAAGCTCACCATCACGTCAAAAAAGGCGATTGACGGCAAGGCGAGGATTACCGCAACGAGGAACAACACGCCGACGGTCAGCAGCGGGGCGAAGATGATTGCATACGGCGACCCGAACCTGCAGGACGTTATCACGGGCGTGGAAAACGTGGACACCATGACGGCGTATATCAACGTGGAAACGCCGACAGGGACGGTCGCACTGAAAAAGACTTCCGAGGACGGCGTTGTTGCGGGGATTTCCTTTACCATCAAGGGCGACGGCTTCAACAAGACCGTAAAGACAGATAAAGACGGAAATATCACGGTGGAGGGCTTATTCCCTGGCGCTTACACCGTCACGGAGCAGTCCATTGACCGCTACGAGCCGCAGAAAACCCAGACCGTTACGATTATCGGGGGAAAGACTTCTACGGTCACGTTCAGCAACACCTTGAAGCGTGGAAGCCTTGAGGTTGTGAAAACATCCGAGGACAATCTTGTGGATGGCGTGAAGTTCCACCTTTACGGCACTTCTTTAAGCGGGCTTGCAGTAGATGAATATGCCGTGACCGATAAGAATGGGCTGGCGAAGTTTGAGAACGTCCTTATCAGCGGCAGTACGCCATATACCCTTGAGGAAGTGGACACGGCTATCCGCTACGTTGTCCCTGCATCCCAGACCGCCCCGATTGAGTGGAAGAAAGTTACAAAACGCAGCTTTACCAACATCTTAAAGAAATTCAATGTCACGGTGTTAAAGACCGACGTGGAAACGGGAAAGAAGCCGCAGGGCGACGCCACCCTTGCAGGTGCGGTTTACGGCATTTATAAGGGCGAGGAGCTTGTGGACACCTACACCACCGATGAAAACGGGCAGTTCACAACAAAATATTATATCTGCGGAAACGATTGGAGCGTCCGTGAGATTACCCCGTCCGAGGGCTATCTCTTAGACACGACCGTACACCATGTAGGCGCAGAGCCAGAGCTTTACACCGTGGAATATAATTCTGCAAAGAATGATGTGAATGAGCAGGTCATCAAAGGCAATATTGCCATCATCAAGCACACAGACAACGGCGAAACCCAGATTGAAACGCCAGAGGAGGGGGCTGTCTTTGAGGTATATCTGAAATCCGCAGGCAGTTTCGATGCGGCGGAGGAAACCGAGCGTGACACATTGATATGTGACGAAAACGGCTTTGCCCAGACAAAGGATATGCCATACGGCATCTATACCGTGCATCAGACCTCTGGATGGGACGGTCGGGAGTTGATGAAAGATTTTGACGTGTTCATCTGCAAGGACAGCCAGACTTACCGCTACCTTATTAACAACGCCAACTTTGAGAGCTATATCAAGATTGTGAAAAAGGATATAGAAACGGGCAAAGTCATCCCGTATGCGGGTGCAGGCTTCCAGATTTACGACCCAGAGGGAAACCTTGTAACAATGAAATTCACTTATCCCGAAGTGACGGAGATTGACACATTCTACACTACCGCAGACGGCGGGCTTATCACGCCGCAGACACTTGAATACGGCAAGGGATATTCGCTTGTGGAAGTGCAAGCCCCATACGGCTATGTTTTAGACTCCGAGCCAGTCTATTTTGACGTGGAGCAGGAAAACTCCGAGGAAGAAAGCGGCGTCACCATTGTCAAGGTGGAACGCTCCAATATGGCACAGAAAGGCAAGATTACAGTATCCAAGTCTGGGGAGGTATTCAGCAGGGTATCGGGAAACAAGGGGCTGTACCAGCCGATTTTTGCCGTGGATAATTTAGAGGGAGCGGTCTATGAGATTACCGCAGCCGAGGATATTATCACAACCGACGGCACGGTCAGAGCCGAAAAAGGCGAGGTCGTGGACACGCTTACCACAGGGGAAGATGGCACGGCGGAAAGCAAAAAGCTTTATCTCGGTAAGTATGAGGTAAAGGAAGTGACCGCCCCGTTTGGCATGGTATTAAACGATGAAATCCATGCGGTCGAGCTTGTGTATGCGGGGCAGGAAATTGAAGTGACGGAAACAGGCACGGAATTTTACAATGAGCGTCAGCGTGTGGAAATCGACCTCAACAAAACCCTTGAGGTGGATGAAGCATACGGCGTGGGCAACAACGGTGAAATCAAAGACGTCACGTTCGGTCTGTATGCAGCCGAGGAGCTGACCGCAGCCGACGGCTCTGTTATCCCTGCCGATGGATTGATTGAGGTTATTTTCCTTGATGAGAACGGTCACGGAAAAGCTATCAGCGACCTGCCGATGGGCAGCTACTATGTGCAGGAAATCAGCACAAATGCCGCCTACCTTATCAGCGATGAGAAGTACCCTGTTGACTTCGAGTACGCAGGGCAGGAAACAGCTATCGTGAATATCACGGCAAACGAGGGAGAAGCCATTGAAAACGAACTGATTTACGGTTCTGTCAGTGGTAAAAAGTCCAACGAGGACGGCGAAGATTTAGGAGGTGCGTTAATTGGCATCTTTAAGACAGGTACAACAGAATATACAAAGGAAAATGCGATTGCGACTGCCACATCCGAAGATGACGGCAGTTTTTCTTTTGCGGAAGTTCCGTATGGCACATGGGTTATCCGTGAAATCGAAAGCCCGAAAGGATATGTACTCTCCAAGGAAGAAATCAACGTGACAATCGGCGAGGTTGACAAAGTTGTGGAGATTGAGCTTGTCAATTATTTTATTACGGGAAATATCGCTCTGACTAAGGTAGACAAGGACTATCCCGATAACAAGCTCACAGGTGCGGTATTTGAGGTTTACTCTGATACGGACGGCGACGGAAAACTGGATAAAAAGGATGAACTTCTCGGCGAGATGGGCGAGGTGGAGAAAGGCGTTTACCAGATGAACGACCTCAGATACGGCAAATACCTTGTCCGTGAGAAAACCGCCCCGACGGGCTTTGTGCTTGATGAGAACGTCTATCTCGTATCCATTGAGGAAAACGGCAAGACCTACAACGTGGAGAATGAAGCGGGCAAAGGCTTCTTGAATGAAGCGCAGAAAGGCTCACTCAAAATCGTTAAGACTTCCTCTGACGGCAAGGTGGAGGGCTTCTCTTTCCGTGTCATCGGCAAAGATTACGACCAGACATTCAAGACGGACAAAAATGGCGAAATCGCCATTAACGGCTTGCGTATCGGCGAATACACCGTGTCCGAGGTCAGCGACAAGGCATCCTCTGGCTATATCCTGCCTGCCGACCAGAAAGTGACAATCAAAACAGACGAAACGGCGACCGTCACCATGCACAACGAGCTACGGGACACCCCGAAAACAGGCGATGACTTTAACCTCGGTTTGTGGGTAAGCCTTGCGGCGGCATTTACTGTCGGTGCAGGAATCTTCGGATTTGTCGGTTATAAGAGCGGAAGAAAGAAAAAGGAGGATTAAACAGGATGAGAGAAA
Source organism: Eubacteriaceae bacterium (assembly GCA_910574015.1). Taxonomy (GTDB): domain Bacteria; phylum Bacillota; class Clostridia; order Lachnospirales; family Lachnospiraceae; genus Eubacterium_F. The sequence goes on from CAJSYQ010000001.1 coordinate 276,131, forward strand.
AAACCATTATTGCTATTGTGCTTGTGGCATTTATCGGCGGTGCGGCTGCGTGGCTGCATTTCCGCAGGAAGAAATAAATTAGGAGGTTTTTGATATGGGATTGGGGCGGTTCAGAATGACCACCCTCTTTCCATTTATAGAGGGTGTTTGTGCGAAGAAACACACAGAACGGAGGAATTTATGGACAGTCTGAAAACCATTGAGGGCAAAGTCAGAGCCGTCCTGCAAGAAAATGAGGACGCCAGAAATGACGATATGGTGCTGTACCTTGCCCTCTGCAACCTTTATCTGAAAGATGCGGGAGCTATGCCGCTTGCCCGAATACTTTTGAACCATAAGGAGCTTGGCTTGCCGAGCTTTGAGAGCGTGGGCAGGACACGCCGCAAATTGCAGGAGAAATACCCAGAACTTTTAGGGAGTGTGCGGATGCAGAAAATCAGAGCCAAAGGCGAAAAGGCATACCGTAGATATGCGAAAGAATCGTGAGGTGAAAGGTGCAGGATAAGTCTTTTGAATACGGAGGGCATCATTTTATCCCAGAGCGGCGGTTCACAAAGCGGGAAGATGATTTTTTCATGATTACCCGCAGGCTTCGGAGTGATACGGAGTTAGGATTTTTTGCCGCTGACTATTACGGCAGGGGAAGCCAGAAATTCCCTTATTCTTATGATGATTTTTATGCTGCATCCACGGATAAGAAATGCGATGTTTTCCGCTGCGTGGAGAACGGCAGGCTGTACGTCCCCTGCCAGTATGAATTGCAGCAATATATGGACGAGAAACAAAAAGAGAGGAGGAACGCCTATGAACGGTGAAACACGCTCCAATCAGGGCTATGAAATCATAGAGAGCTGCACTATCGGGAACACGGAGCTTGTCATCGGGCATCACCCGAAAGCCCCGAACCCATATGTCTGCTGGTACTGCAAAGGCGGCGACAACTATTATTGGGGCTGCTACTGCAACACCCTTGAAGCGGCGAGGGAGAAACTGAATGAACGCTACCAGTCTGAGTGCCAGATGCCATATAACCAACAGCACGATAAAAAGGCGAAGCAGCACGATGGGCGTGAGCGGTAGCACGGGAAACAATGAAAATGACAAGAAATATAACTGCACGGACTGCCCTTACCCCCGATATAAGGACAGCCGTGTCATCTTCTGCGACGTCTGTATCAGAAAAATTTTAGACTGGCAGAGGGAGAAAAAACAGGGAAAGGAGAACCCCGATGGAGAATGAAGAAAAACGGATGATTAGCTCCTACGAGGTCACGCAGAGCATCCACATCGGAAAAAAGGAAGTCGTGTTCGGCATAGATGAGAAAGAGGAATACCCGTATCTTGTCTGCTATTGCACTTACGACAATCCGCTGTCCGCAGAATGGGTGACGGATGCGGTCGGCTCTGACGACTATCTGGAAGCCATGCAGATGTTTACCGACAGGGTGCGGGAACAGATAGAGAGTGTAAGAGCAGAGCAGGAACAGTTCAAGTTTGACATGACCCCGTTTACCATAGACGACTGCATCCCAGACGATAAGTGCGGCAGCATTGTGGGCAAGGTCGTTGTCATCAACGCCGAGGTCAACCGCCATGAATATCGTCATTCTGCCTATCAGCTTGTACTGGCAGACGGCGGTCACGGTGCGTTGGGCGGCAGGGGGCAGGCGGTGTTCGGCACTTCCCTTGCGGACGGAAAGCACGCCCGATGGGAACGGTGTGACGTGCTTGGGGAAATCAAGCCAGAGAAGATGCCCGTCTGGGCAAAGGAAGCACTTGCAAAAATCCAATCGCAGGAAAAGGCGAAGAAATCAAAGAGCAGGGAGGAACGCTGATGGAGATACGGACTTTGACGCAATCCGAACAGAAATACACTTACGCACAGAGTATGCAGCTTGAGGGGCAGACGGGATGTATCGGTCATCTCCGAGGTGATTTTGCCCCCTCTGGATATGGCTTTTATACTTCTTGGACTGATACGAGGGAGCAATGGAAAACTGATGAATTTAAGGCAGGGCTGGACGAAGTTATCAATGCCCTGCGTGAAGATAAGGGGCTTCTGCACAACCGCTATGACATGGCGGCGTTTGCGAGGGAGAATCCCGAAAGTGCTTTTAAGGGTAATTACTGTACCGAGTACGGCTTCCGTGCGGATACCGACAAGCACGCTTTCCTGCTCCGCTGCAACCCGACAAAGGGCGACTATAACTTTTACTGCTACTGCTATGTGAAAGAATGGCTCGATAAGCATATGGCAAAAGCGGAACAGGGAATCCGCTTTATCGACCCACATTATAAAGAGAAGTTCCGCATCCCAGACGGCGGGAAAATCATTATCACTTATGATTGGGGAGAAAAGGCGGAAAAGAGCTGCCGTTTCATTGACGAATACCATACCGAAGTGGGCAGTAATCTTTACCACATCTGCGAGTTTGCCGAGCGTATGGAAAATAACGGACACAGCTATGAGCCGAAGCCGCAGGAGCCGCCGTCCGCACAGAAAGCCCCGAAGCACAAAGACCATGAACGATAGGAGGAAAGGAACATGGCAGTCAACCAGAAAGCCGTTAAGGTTTTAAATAAGATATTTGAAGCGGGCTTTACCGAAGAAAAAGCCATTGCCGCTATGACGATGGACGATATTTTATCCATGCAAGGCATTACGGTTGCGGACATCACGCTCATCAATGAGCTGCAAAAAAGCATCAAAGGGAACAAAGTTATCTCTTTTCTGGGAGGTGGCACGGAATGAGCGGAGGACGGAAAATCTGCATGACGGACAGCGTAGGAAAGGAACTTTTCTCTGTCCCCGATGGCGGCGTCATCCGTATGTTTTATGGGAACGGGGAGGATTATTTTGCCGTCTGTCGCTATCTGGACGAAACCCATGCAGAGATTGACGGCGTAAGGTGCGCCGTTCGGGAGTTTGCACAGAGGATGGAACAAAACAGAATCAGCTATGCCCCTGCTTAAAGGCGGGGCATGGACAACAGGAGGATTGATATTTTTATGGAACAGACTGTTTTATCGGGCGGTGATAGGGATTGAGTACCGAGCTTATCAACCGTATCACAGTAAAAAAAGACGGCGTGTATGTATCTTCCCACAGCTCCAACGACACCTCTCCGTATCATTCATGGAGGTGCAGGGGCTTGTCGGAAATCTATGCCGCCGAGGGGCAGAAAGGGCTTGACCGTGAGGTTATCCGTATGCTCTATGAGTATGCCGAGCTTCGTGGGACGCATAAAAGCCTTGCACGTTACCGCTACGCAAAGGACGCCCCCGCCGCCCGTGCCATCTATCAGAAATATATGGACAAGATAGACGACCGCTACGGGCAGATGGACGAAGCCGACCAGAACAGCGTCTGGTACAAGCCCACGGAAAAGGCAAAGGAGTACCGAGCCTATGAGCGGGAGATGCGGGAAAAGATGTATTCCGAAATCGCTGAAAGATGCGGGGAATACGACAGGAAACAGAAAAACAAAGATATGGAACGATAAGGAGGTGTAAGCCTATGGCTGCAAAGTACCAGCTTATTACGGAGCTGTACCGCCGCACGGGGATGGCGGTCGCAAAGAACCCGCAGGCTTGGCAGGGCTTTTTATCCTCTGCCTGCCACAATTACAAGTGCCGCTTTGACGAGCAGCTCTTGATTTACGCCCAATGCCCCGACGCAACCGCCGTAGCCGAGATTGGCACATGGAACAGGCTTTTTAAAAGATGGGTAAATAAGGACAGCAAAGGCATAGCGGTCTTTGACCCGAAAGGGCGCAGGAACACGCTGAAATATTATTTTGACGTTTCCGACACCCATGAGGGCTACTACGGTAGCCGAGCCGTCCCGATATGGCAGATGGATAAGCGGTACGAGCAGCCCGTCATGGAACGGCTTGCGGACAGGTTCGGCGATACGGAGGGCGGCGATTTTGCCACATTTTTAATAGGGACGGCGGAGAACGCCGTGGAGGATAATCTGCCCGATTACCTCTCACAGCTAAAGGGCTGTACAAAAGACAGCTTTTTGGAGGAACTGGACGACTATAATATAGAAGTGATTTACAAACGGCTTGCCGCAAACAGCGTCGCCTATATGCTGTTAAGCCGCTGCGGTCTGGATGCGGACGGGTATTTTGAGCGTGAGGACTTTGCGGAGATTATAAATTTCAACACGCCCCAGACGCTGAACGCCATCGGCATCGCCACGAGCGACATCTCCGAGATGGCGTTGCGGGAAATCTCTGCGGCAGTACGAAATGTGCAAATCGAAGCTAGAGGTCAGAACCGCACATTTGCAAGGAGTATCACAAGCCAGTATGATAAAGGCAGGAAACAACCCGAAAGGAGCGAAGATAATGAGCGAAATCACTTATACGAAACAGGCGGACTACCTTATACCCGACCTGACATTACCGACAGAGCCAGAGCTTCCGCTTGGCAGGTACGCTTTGATGCACAGGGATTATCTGGAAAACCACAAGAGGGTGACGTACCTCAACCTGCTGACAGCAGGCAGGCTGAACGAACACTTACACCAGACCGAACAGACGGCGTTGCAGCGGCTGGAGCTTCTGACGAAGCAGTTAGCAGCCGAGCAGGGAGTGACGGAGGAACTGAAAGAGAAAGCCCCGATGCAGTGGCTCGGCATGATGAACAATATCCGCAGCCAAGCGGAGGAAGTGATACTGGAAGAACTGATTTACAATTAGGAAATTCAGAACCAGAGCCGCAATCGGACGGTGGCAGGCAGGAAGAAGAAACAGTTACGGCACAGACAGCAGAGCCAGAAAAACAGACGGAAAACGAAAAAGGCAGCGTTGCCAATGAGGAAGAAGTTGCCGCCAATCTCCCGACCGTAGATGAACAGATTGAAATGATTGCTGAAGCAGAGGACGAAAAAGCCTCTGCTTTTGCCGTTTCACAGGAGGATATTGATGCCGTCCTTGTAAAAGGGAACAGCGTTGCGAACGGGAAATACCGCATTTACCACCAGTTCCAGAAGCAGGAAGATAAAAAGAAGAACATTGATTTTCTGAAAAGGGAATACGGCACGGGCGGATTTTTTGTTAATTTTTCAGACGGCACGGAGGGGTATGTGTGGTACAGCGGCAAGGGCATCTCCATTGACCGTGACGGTATTTCCACCGAACACGACCTTGTTTTGAGCTGGTCGAAAGTGGAAAAACGGCTGCGGGAGCTGGTTAAGGATAACCGCTACCTCAATCCCAAAGAGAAAGACCATTACGCCGACTATCTGGAAAGCGTGTCTGCCCCGCAGCATGAAATCGACACCCAGAGGAAACTGGCAAGGCAGCGTTTTATTGAGGAAAAAAGGGAGCTGCCCCCTGCGGACAAGCGGGACACGCTCGCCCTGCGGCTCTCCGACTTCATCCGTGATTTGGACGGCTATGAGAAAGACTTGTTGGGCGTAATTGGATGCAGGGATTTTGCGGATATGCCCGCCGACCTTATGGAACAGGCATTGCAGCATCCCGACAACGTGCAGGAGATGTTAGACTTCCTCTCCCTTGTGCAGAAAAAGACGACCAGCGTTTACAGCCGCAGCAATGCGTGGCGTTTTTCGCAGGAGCTTACGGAGCTGTACCCTCTCCGCTACCTCTACCACGAGGGCGACGTGGTGTATATCGGGGCGGACAAATATGAGGTCACCGCCTTTGATGAGAATGCCGTGTCCCTGCGAAATGCGGAGTTCCCGTTGTTTGGAAAGGAGTTCAGCCGAGCCGATTTTGAAGAAAAGCTAAAGGAGAACCCTGCAAACGACCATTTAAAAACGGTCATTACCGAGAGCCAGAAAACAGAAACACTTGCCGAGGAAAAGCCAGACAGCATTACACTTTCTATTGGATTTTCCGAGCATCCCGCCTTTTATGACAAGGAGCTGAACGACCGATTTACGGATTTGAGTTTCGCTCTGGGAAATAAGCTGCTCGGCATTCTGGACGAAAAACAGCATCGGGAAAGGGAGGATGAGGAAAACCATGTCGGATGGTATCATAAGACCGATTTTGAAATCCATGCCGTCATCGGCGGCGAGGAATTTAATTATGAAGGGCGGTTTGACATCGGCGACGGCGAGGGGGATTTAATCGCCCATATCCGAAATTTTTATGAATATTCCCTCTCCCCCGACTGCCCGTTTATCCCAGAATGGAAACGGCAGGGCGAAGATTACTACCGAGAGAAAATGGGATCCCTGCGTCTGGGGCGTGACGTGTTCATCCCGTTCTTGGAGCGGAACACCGAGCTGACCCCAGAGGATGAAAAGCGGCTTGGCGATATAATGGCTACCGAGGGGGACTGGTTTCACAGGAGGAAAGAGCCTGCCGAGGAAGAACTACTAGAACAGGCGAAAGGCTGCATCGACGCATACTGCGATGCGGAGTTTGGCGGCGACGCCGAAGTGGACTATACGGATTTGTCCAACGTCAAGATTGCCTTTCGGAATACCGAGGACGGCTTGCACGGGATACAGGCATCCGTCAACCTCTTACAGTACCGCATGGAAACGTATGTGGACGGCATTCTTGCAGAATATACGCAGTACAGTGACCTTGCCGACCTTATCCAGAACGCACTTTCCAATCTGTACTACCACGATTTAGTGTCCTTGACGGAGGAACAGCTTGAGCCGTTCTATCGGGAGGAAAACAAAAAGGCGGCTGAAAACCCAAGCCCAGACATCATCTCTGATGAAACAGAACAGAAGCCCCATTACACGGTAGAGCAGACTTCCGATGCTTTTGCTGACCCATTTATCATACGGAATAATGAAGCCCCAGAGGACAGTGCCGACCGATACTATGACGTAGGCGGTATCTACCAGACCTTTGAAACCGAGGAAGAAGCACAGGAATACGCCGACACCTTAAACAGTGCGGAGCATATCACGGAGCTATTTGCAGCGAAAGATGCGGAGCGTGAGGAACAGCAGAAATCAGAGCCTGCCCCGTCTGGGACGGATGAAAAGCAGGATAATTCTGACCTTATCGGCAAAGAGCTTATGATTGACAACCGCCGTTATCTTATCGAGAGCGTCGGGAAAATCAGCGGCGATGTTTCCATGCGTGACATCACATTTCAGAACAACATGGGCTTCCCGATAAACCGTGTGGAGAAAGTGAGCTATGTCCGCAGGCTCTTGGAGCAGGCAGAGAAAGAACCACAGCCCGAAGAAAAATCAGAATCCCCCGCTGAACCGACCACGGAAACCGTGGCGGAATATCCCGCCGTGGAGAACGGGCTTCCTTATGACATTGTGGTGGAGAAGATACGCTTTGACGAGCCAGAGCATGGGCAGACAATAGAAATGCCTATTACGGCGAAACCGTCCGCCCCTGCCCTCTCCCATGACCGCCGCAACTACCGCATTACTGATGATGCGTTAGGCGTTGGCGGCGCAAAAGAGAAGTTCCGCAACAACATGTCCGCAATAAGGCTTCTCCACGACCTTCAGATAGAAAACCGCCTTGCCACGCCCAAAGAACAGGAAACCCTTGCAAAATATGTTGGGTGGGGCGGTCTGTCGATGGCGTTTGACGGTAATAATGCGGCTTGGGCAGATGAATATAAGGAATTAAAATCAGCACTCTCCGATGAGGAATACCATGCCGCTATGGAATCCACGCTGACCGCTTTTTATACGCCGCCTATTGTCATTAAGGCGATGTATGAAGCCCTTGACCGTCTGGGATTTTCACAGGGGAATATTTTAGAGCCGTCCTGTGGCACGGGCAATTTTTTAGGGTTGTTACCCGACAGCATGGAAAAGTCAAAGCTGCACGGCATTGAGATTGACCCGTTATCGGGCAGGATTGCGAAGCAGCTCTACCAGAAAGCCAATATCGCCATTGAGGGATTTGAGGAAACAAAGCTCCCAGATAACCACTTTGACGTGGTGCTTGGCAACATCCCGTTCGGGGAGTTCAAAGTCAACGACAGCCGCTACAACGCCCAGAAGTTCCTAATCCACGACTATTTTATTGCAAAGGCTCTGGATAAGGTGCGGGCAGGCGGCGTTGTGATGTTCATCACCTCTAAGGGGACGATGGACAAGGCAAGCCCAGAGGTGCGGAAATATATCGCACAGAGAGCCGAACTTTTAGGTGCTGTCCGCCTGCCAGATAACACGTTTCGAGCAAACGCAGGCACGGAGGTCACGAGCGACATCCTTATTTTACAGAAACGTGACCGCATGATAGAGATAGAGCCAGAATGGGTACACCTCGACACAGACGGGAACGGTGTCACGATGAACAGCTACTTTGTCCAGCATCCAGAGATGGTGCTTGGCGAGATGAGGATGGAAAGCACAAGGTTCGGCATGGACAGCGTTTGCAAAGCCTACCCCGATATGCCGCTTGCGGGGCTTCTCCATGAAGCCATGCAGCGGATAGACGGCGAAATCCCAGAGATTGAAAATGAGGTTGACCGTATCTCTGACGAACAGGAGAAAGTCATCCCCGCTGACCCGAACGTGCGGAACTTCTCGTTTGCCCTTGTGGGCGGCAAGGTCTACTTCCGAGAGAATAACGAAATGACCCCCGCTAACGTGTCCATGACGGCGGAGAACCGCATCAAGGGGCTGCTGGAAATCCGTGACTGCGTGAGGAAGCTCATCCAGTACCAGACCGACGACTGCCCAGAGGAAATGATACAGACCGAGCAGGAAAACCTAAACCGATTATACGATGCCTTTAAAAAAAAGTACGGCTTAATCAACAGCAGGGGGAACTACCTCGCTTTTGCAGCAGACGAAAGCTACTTCCTTTTATGCTCCCTTGAAGTGCTTGACGACGAGGGGAAATTCAAACGCAAGGCTGATATGTTCACGAAACGGACGATAAAGCCCCACCGAGAAGTGACCTTTGTGGAAACCGCCAGCGAAGCCCTCGCCCTCTCCATCGGGGAGAAAGCCCGTGTCGATTTATCTTATATGGCACGGCTCACCTGCAGGTCGGAGGAAGAAATCATTAAGGAATTGCAGGGAGTTATTTATAAAGTCCCGTCTTGTGAGCCTGCAAGGTATGTGACCGCAGATGAATATTTGTCGGGCAACGTGCGGGAGAAACTGAAAGTCGCAGAGATAGCGGCAAAGTCAGACCCAGAGCTTGCAGTCAACGTGGCGGCTCTGGAAAAGGTCATCCCGAAGGATTTGCCCGCAAGCGAAATCTCCGTCCGTCTGGGTACGACGTGGATATCGCAGGAGGATATACAGCAATTCATGGTGGAGCTTTTAACGCCGTCAAGCTATGCGGCGGGCAGATTGAAAGTACGCTACACGGCATATAACGGCGACTGGTTCATTGAGAATAAGAGTTCCGACATTGGGAATGTCAAGGCGGACAGCACTTACGGCACGAAGCGGGCGAGCGCATACCGCATCATGGAGGACACCTTGAATCTCCGTGACACCCGCATCTTTGACTATGTTTATGACGAACACAACAATAAAAAAGCGGTGCTGAACCATAAGGAAACCACGGCGGCGCAGGCAAAGCAGGAGGTGATAAAGCAGGCGTTTGGGGACTGGATTTGGAAAGACCCAGAACGGAGGAACAGGCTTGTACGCTACTACAATGACACATTTAACTCTATCCGACCCCGTGAATATGACGGAAGCCATATCACATTTGGCGGCATCAGCCCAGAAATCCAGCTAAGACCGCATCAAGTGAATGCCATCGCCCATATCCTCTACGGCGGCAACACGCTCCTTGCACACAAAGTAGGGGCAGGCAAGACTTTTGAGATGGTCGCCGCCGCACAGGAAAGCAAGCGGCTCGGCTTATGCCAGAAATCCATGTTTGTCGTGCCGAACCACCTTGTCGGGCAGTGGGCGTCGGAGTATTTAAGGCTCTATCCATCTGCCAACATCCTTGTCACGACCAAGCGGGATTTTGAAACGGGAAACCGCAAGAAGTTCTGCGGCAGGATTGCGACGGGGGCGTATGATGCGGTGATTATCGGGCATAGCCAATTCGAGAAAATCCCCATCAGCGAGGAACGCCAGAGGGAACAGCTCATGCGCCAGCTTGACGATATTGAGCGTGGCATTGACGACGTGCAGGCATCCCACGGGGAGCAGTTCACGGTCAAGCAGCTCATGAAAACGAGGAAAGCGATTAAGGCGAAGCTCGATAAATTAAACGACACCAAACGGAAAGACAGCGTGATAAACTTCGAGGAATTGGGCATAGACAGGCTCTTTATAGATGAGAGTCATTTTTATAAGAACCTCTATTTATTTACCAAGATGCGGAACGTGGGCGGCATCGCCCAGACCGAAGCCCAGAAGTCAAGCGACTTGTTTATGAAGTGCCGCTATCTGGACGAAATCACGGGAAACCGTGGCGTAGTATTCGCAACGGGAACGCCTATAAGTAACTCGATGGTCGAGATGTACTCCGTGCAGAGGTACTTGCAGTATGACACCCTCGCAAGGAATGGGTTGCAGCATTTTGACAGTTGGGCTTCCACGTTCGGCGAAACGGTCACGGCTCTGGAACTCGCCCCAGAGGGGACGAATTACCGAGCCAAGACGAGGTTTGCGAAGTTCTACAACCTGCCAGAGCTTATGCAGATGTTCCGTGAGGTTGCGGACATCCAGACCGCCGATATGTTAAAGCTGCCCGTTCCAAAGGTCAATTACCACAATGTCAAGACAAAGCCGAGCCAAATCCAGACGGAAATGGTGGCGGGGCTTGCGAAGCGGGCAGAGAAAATCCGAGCCAAACTGGTAAAGCCACAAACAGATAATATGCTCAAAGTGACAAACGACGGGCGGCAGCTTGCCCTAGACCAGAGATTGATTGACCCGATGCTGCCAGACGACCCGAACAGCAAAGTCAACGCCTGCGTGGAAAATATGTACCGCATCTGGGAGGGACACGCCGACACAAAGGCGGCACAGCTCTTGTTCTGCGACCTCAGCACACCGAAAAACGACGGTATGTTCAACGTCTACGATGACATGAGGGAAAAATTGATACGGCGTGGCATCCCTGCGGAGCAGGTGCGTTTCATCCATGAAGCGAATACTGACGCACAGAAAAAGGAGCTGTTCGCAAAGGTGAGGAGCGGCGAGGTGCGTATATTGTTCGGCTCTACCCAGAAGATGGGCGCAGGTACAAACGTGCAGGACAGATTGATTGCCATTCATAACCTCGACTGCCCGTGGAAGCCGTCGTGCTTGGAACAGCGTCAAGGTCGTCTGGAAAGGCAGGGCAATATGTTTCCAGAGGTGGAAGTCTACCGCTATGTGACGGAGCAGACATTTGATGCGTACCTCTATCAGCTCGTGGAGGGAAAGCAGAAATTCATCTCCCAGATAATGACGAGCAAAAGCCCCGTGCGTTCTGCCGAGGACGTGGATGAAGTCGCCCTCTCTTTTGCGGAGGTGAAAATGCTTGCCACGGGCGACGAGCGTTTCAAGGAAAAAATGGACTTGGATATGCAGGTGGCGAAGCTGAAAGTCTTGAAGCAGAGCTACCTTTCCGAGCATTACGACCTTGAGGACAGGATACTGAAGCACTACCCGCAGGAGATTAAGGAGTATGAGGAACGCATTGTAGGTTACGAAAACGATGCCAAGATTGCAAGCCAGCATATGCCGCAGGGCGAGGACAAGTTCTGCCCGATGACTTTAAACGGCGTGACCTACAAAGAAAAAGCGGACGCAGGCGGGATGCTGCTTGCCATCTGCAAGGAAAACCCGCTGTCACAGCCGATACAAATCGGTAGCTACCGTGGCTTTCAGATGGAGGTTTTCTATGATACCGTCAATGCACACTATTGTCTGAACCTTTGCGGAATGAGAAAATATAAGGTGGATTTAGGAACGGATGCCCTCGGCAATTTAACGAGAATTGAGAATGAGATTGCCAAAATTCCTGCAAGATTGGAAGCCGCCAAGACGAGAAAGGAGGAAACCATTGCACAGCTTGAAACCGCAAAAGAGGAAGTGAAGAAGCCGTTTGCTTTTGAAAACGAGCTGAAAGAAAAGACGGAACGGCTGAACGCCCTCAATATCGAATTGAATCTGAATGAAAAAGATAAGTCTGTTATTGACGATGAGCCAGAGCAAAATGACGGGCAGCCAGAGAAAAAATGCACGGACAGGGAGCGTTAAAATCCAGTTTGCACATTTGTACTGCTGATTTTGGGGTATTATAATAAGGACGATTAGAAAAAATCGGAGGTGAGGAAGAATGTCTGATGCGTTCAGATTTGAAACTTTTGTAGATGTTCATGACAATGTTTTTAATGAATATCTCGGCTCTGTCGTGGCAAAGCTGTCCAGAGAAAACGAGGAATACCGTGCCGTGAGAGCCGAAATTGAGGGCTTGTATGAAAAGTATCCGAAAGTCTTAGGCGTGTTTGACACGGAAACAGCGGAGGAACTGACCGAGGAAGAATGTGCGGCGTTGATTGAAGTAATGGAGCTTAGAAACAAACTTACGGACATGGAGATGCAGTCGGTCTACTTCCGTGGCTGCTATGACAGCGTGGGGTATCTGAAAAAGGCAGGGATTTTATAACGGACTGACCAAGGGAAAGGCGGTGTCGGCGTGAGTGCAGATGCCGTCTTTTTACATAGCCGAAACAGACAAGAAATCCTATAACCCGATTTTTTTCATTGATAATCGTAAAAAAGTATTGACAAGCTTCTGCAAAAGGTTTAGTCTGGATAAAAATACCAGAGAGAACACATTCTAAAAACACTAAAGATAAAGCACGAAAAACATGTGCATATATTTATTGATAAGTGTTGGAATGTGTTTTTTTATTGATTAGTTTAGGAGGTTCAATAAAATGATTAGATGAAAATTCCCAGAGGCTTTATGGATAAAAACAGAGTGAAATTGCTAAAGAGGTCATCGAAGTGATTTGGTTTTTGTATATTGCTTAGAGGTTGAATAACAACGAAATTTATAAAAAATGTGAGGTGCAATATGAGCGAGAAAAATAGAGACGCAGATTATAATCGTTTAGCTGAAACTATGCAGAAAATAGCAAACGAGATTACCTGTAACTTCCAACTGAACAACATACTTCCTCAGATGAAAGCAATACAGGATACAATGTCAAATTTAAGGACATTTCCAATTTCAGAGGAAGTAAAAGCATTTATTGTTGAAGCAAAAGCAAGTGAAAATTTGTCGCACGAAGATTTTTTGAATAAATATGGAGAGGAAATAGATATTTGCAAAACAGTTGGGAAAGCAGGTTGGGTTGTATCGGAGCATTCTAATCCAAGAGAAATCAAAGAGTGGTATCAACTTATAGTTCAAGGAAAGGATGCCGAAATAATAGAATATTTTGATGTAGATAATAGCAATAGTCTAAGGAGTATCAGAAGTGGTCTATCAAAGTCCTATGTAGAAGCACCTAGTTGTCGTTACTATAATAAGGGTATAGAAGCATATGATAAGGAAGATTATATGACGGCTGCTATGTATTTAGTTGCATTACTAGAATCAAGGACGAATGACTATATGAATTACCCAAGAAAAATGTCCTATTCAAAAAAATACTCTGAAGATGGTTTTGAACAACATTTAAAAAAAGTATTTGTAAAAACAGATTCTGTTTTTACAAAGAGATTTCTGTTTTTAGATATGTATCCATCTTTGATTGAATTTCTGAATAGATTATTTGTAGATGGAATATATACACTTGATAGCAAAAATGAACCGCCATATATTAACCGTAATTGGCTCTTGCACGGAAAATGCACAAGAAATATTGAGAGATTTGAATGCGTTCAGCTTCTTAATGCATTAAGTGTTATAGAGTTTGTGTTTAAGATGGCATGAAATACAAAGCAGACTTTTTACATAGCCGAGAGGTTTTCCCTACCGAAAGCCCCTCGGCTAATTCTATTTTTGGAGGTGATTTTTATTGAATGAGAGCATCTAAACCCTATGTACAGATTGACCCAGACGTGCTTGAGCAGGTAAGGCAGATAGACTTACTCTCCTATCTTAGAGTCTATGAGCCGAGCAACCTTGTCAAAGTCAAAGGCACGACGAACGTCTACTGTACCGCCGAACATGACAGCTTGAAGATTTCCAACGGCAAATGGTACTGGTGGTCGAGGGGCTTCGGCGGCTATTCTGCCCTCGACTATCTGATGAAAGTCAAGGAATACGGCTTTGTGGAAGCCGTGGAAACCCTCACAGGGCAGACGATGGCGGACTGGAAGCCGCCGCCCCCTGCCGTGAAAAAGGACGAGCCAAAGGTGCTGCTCCTGCCGCCGAAGAATAAGGACTGCGGCAGAGTGACCGAGTATCTTTTCGGGCGTGGCATTGACTATCAGCTTATTCAAGAGTGCGTTGCCGAGGGAATTATATTTGAGAGTGCCGACTACCACAACGCCGTTTTTATCGGGAAAGATGAAAGCGGAACACCAAAATACGCCGCCTGCCGTGGCACGGTGGGGAGCTTCAAGCGAGACGCATCGGGCAGCGACAAGCGGTACTCGTTTCGGCTTTTGGCAAAAGAGCCGACCGATGCCGTGCATTTATTTGAAGCCGCCATTGATTTATTATCCTACGCCACCTATTTAAAATGCGAGGGGAAAGATTATAAAATGGAAAATCTACTCTCCCTGTCGGGCGTATATCAGCCGAAGAAAGAGCTGAAAGAAAGCAAAATCCCCGTTGCCCTCACGACTTTTTTGGAAGCAGACCCGCAAATTAAAACTATATTTCTGCATCTGGATAAGGACAGGGCAGGTCGGCTATGTACCGCCGCCTTGAAAGAATTATTGCAGAAAGACTACCGAATCGTTGATGAACCGCCGCCAATCGGCAAGGACTTCAACGATTTTTTAATGTCCTATCTGGGGATTGCAAGGCAGAAACCGAGCCATGAAAGGAGGGATGCCCGCTGACTGAATGAAGATTTTCAGTAAAAAATGACCGTAACCACAACAAAATTTCAGACCGAAAGGGAGGAAAGAACGATTGAAAAACTATGAAGCGACCCTTGTCGCCCACTATGCAAAGACCGTTTCCATTCATGCCGACAGCCCCGAACAGGCGGCGGAGAAGTTAAAGACTGTACTGTTTGACACCGACCTTGTGAAGTTTTCCGATGGGGATTTTGTCTGCGGCGAAGCCGAGATTAACGACCCTATGGAGGACGCAGGGGAAGAAAGCGAATCCGAGGGAGAGGATTTTGAGGACGATTGTTGTTCGGGCTGTCCGTGCTTCAGAACGGTGTGTAAAGGATGCTGTCAAGAGGGCGGGGATTAAAGACACGTCTTACCAAGCACTGAATTTGGTTATCCATCTGCCGATGGAAACAAAATTCGCTTGTTAGGGGAAAGCTCCCCTAATACCCCGTAAAAAGAACAATGCCAAAGTATACCGCCATGCCATGTGCGGCACGGCGGTCACAGAAAGGAATCCAAGAATGAGTGAATTTATATATTTTATCCTCGGCGCAACGCTCGGCGGCATGGTCGGCGTGGCGTGTATGTGCGTGCTGCAGATTAACAGGCTGTCCGAGGGAAAGGGGGATTTGGATGCGGAAACGAAACGTGCAGATACTGTTCCGACTGACCGAGGAAGAAGCTGAATACCTCTGCTCCCTTGCAGAGAGGGCGGGGCACTCCAGACAAGCCCTGCTCCAGTCGATGGTCATGGGCTACCGCCTGTGCGAGAAGCCAGACCCAGAGTTTTATAAAATCATGCGGGAGCTGTCCGCCATCGGCAACCGCATCAACCAGCTTGCGGCAAAGGCGAACGCTTTAAACTTCGTGGACACGCCGATGCTCTACGACGAAGCCAAACGGTGGCGGGACTTCCGTCTGGACGTGGGCAGGTGCTACCTTATTCCGAGGAAGACGTCTGGCTGATGGCGGTCTGCGAGATATGGGACGTGAAAGGCAGGCTCGACCACCCCATCGACTATGCGGAGAACCCAGAAAAGACCGCCAACCCAAAATACACGGATGCGGACTTGCAGGCGATGGGCGACGTGGTGAAGTATGCCACCAACGGGGACAAGACCGAGAGGCAGTTTTTTGTCACGGGCGTAAACTGCGACCCGACTACCGCAAGGGATGAGATGATGATGGCAAAAACCCAATGGAACGATGAAAGCGAGATTGTCTGCTACCACGGTTTCCAGAGTTTTAAGGCGGGCGAGGTCACGCCAGAGATTGCCCATGAGGTCGGCGTGAAGCTGGCGGAAAAGATGTGGGGAGAAAGGTTTCAAGTAATCGTGGCGACGCATCTGAACACGGAATGCCTGCACAACCACTTTGTCGTCAACTCAGTTTCTTATATTGACGGCAGGCACTACCACGACAACAAGAAAAACCTGCGGCTGCTCCGCCAGCGTTCGGATGAATTGTGCCGTGAGTATTCCTTATCGGTCATCGAACACCCAAGCGGCAGGAAGAAGCCCTATGTCCTCTGCCAAGCCGAGAAGAACGGTCTGCCTACAAGGGACAGCGTGGCACGGCAGGCGGTGGACGAAGCAATCTCAAAATCATTCACACTGAAAGACTTTGACCGCCAGTTGTCGGAAATGGGATACCGCATTAATTTTGACCTCAACCGAAGATACTGGACGATTATCGGGAAAGGGTGGCAAAGACCGAAGCGGCTCTATAAGCTCGGCGAAGATTACACCAATGAAAGGATAACGGAACGCATACGGGAAAACTCCTATGCGGTCAAGTTCCAGAGTTTTTCCAAAGAGCAGCCACAGGTCAGAGTGATAAAGGTAAAAGGCACATTAAAAGACACAAAGAAAATCGGCGGCTTGCGTGGGCTGTATCTCCATTACTGCTATAAGCTCGGCATCCTGCCAAAGAAGAAACAGCAGAATTACGCAAGGCTTCACTATCTTCTAAAGGACGACTTGATGAAGATGGAAGCCATCACCAACGAAACAAGGCTGCTCTGCCGCAACCATATTGACACAGCGGAGCAGCTTTTGTCTTATAAAGGCTCTCTGGAATCCGAGATGCAGGAGCTGACCGAACAGCGCAAGGGGCTTTATTCCCAGAGCCGCAAATCAGTCGGCAAAGAAAAAGAAGCGGTCAAGGCTCGGCTGTCGGAAATCACGGGGCGTATGAAAATACTGAGGAGGGAGGTCAGATTATGTGAGGGAATCGAAGCCCGCAGCGGCACTATCAAAGAGAAGTTGCAGACCATACGGGCAGATGAGAACAAAGAAAAAGGAAAGGAGCTGATGAAGCATGAACACAGGCGGCGAAGCGGCGGAGCAAATCGTAAGGATGAGCTTGGAGGGATTTGAGGTCGCAGCCAGAATCACGGGGGCGGGTGCGAAGAACATCGCCATCCTGCTCTACTCCATCTTAAAGGAAGAACAGAAAACCAAAGGAAAGGCAAGGCTCACAAATATGCTCCGCTCTGGGAAAGAATTAAAAGTCTTTACCGTAAAGAGCGGCGACTTGAAGAAGTTCACGCAGGAAGCGAAAAAATACGGCGTACTCTACTGCGTCCTCGCAGACCGTAAGAACAAAGACCCCGATGCGGAGGTGGACGTGATTGCCCGTGCGGAGGACGCATCGAAAATCAGCCGCATCGTGGAGCGGTTCAGCCTTGCATCGGTAGACACCGCTTCCATCGTGACCGAGGCGGAGAAATCGAAAGGGGCAAAGGGAAAGGCGAAAGATGCCAAGACCGCAGGAGAAAAAGATGCAGGGGCAAAGGACGGTCAGCCAGAGCCAGACGTCGGCGTGGAGGAAAAGGCGGAGAAAGACAAACTCATGGATGCCCTTATGGGAAAGCCCATGCAGAAAGAGGAAAACGCCCCAAACCCCTCGGTGGCAAAGACAGAAAAATCCCCTCTGTCCGAGCCTACCTTAAAGCAGCAAAGGAAGCCCGCAGAGGGGGCTACTATGGCTAAGGCGGGGAAGCCGTCAGTCAGGGAGGAACTGCGGAAGATAAAGGAGGGCAGAAAGGAGCAGGAAGCGGACGCCGCCCCTGCAAAAGAGAAATCTTCCGACAGGGCAAAGAAACCGACCGCAGGAAAGACGGAGCATAAGCAGCCCCAGAAGCGGAAACGGAAAGCAAAATCGAAAGGAGCAAGATAAGCATGAGCATTTATGACGTATTCAGCGGCGGCAGACCTTTTAACAAAGAGGAATGGGCTGCCCAGAAACAGGAGCAGCGGAAAGCAGCCTATGAGCTGATAGACAACACCTGCTCGGAAATGATGGCAAACGGCGACAGCTTTCGCCAGTATCTTGACGTGCAGGGGCATTTTGACCGCTACTCCGTCAACAACGCCATCTTGGTGTCGGCACAGATGCCCGAAGCGACGCAGCTTAAGGATTACGGCAGTTGGAAACAGAGCCGTGCCTATGTGGACAGGGACGCACAGAAAATCACCATCCTTGAGCCAGGGAAAGAATACGAGCGGGAGGACGGCTCAAAGGCGGTCGGCTATAACGCAAAAGTGGTCTACGACATTTCCCAGACCTCGGCAAAGGACAGGCAGCAGCCGCAGGAAGCCAAAACCATGCGGGAGCTTGTGTCGGCGATGATTGACGCAAGCCCCGTTTCCTTTGTGCCAGTGGACGACCTTGAGCTGCCTGCGTTCTACGACAGCGCACAGCAGACCATCTTCATCAAGACGGGATTGAATGAGGAACAGCTCTTTGTCAGCATGGCAAAGGAAGTGTCGGCGGCGGTCTTTGACTTCAAGCATAAGGAGAGCCGTGACGCTTCAGAGTTCAAGTCGTTCTGCGTCGCCTATATGGTAAGCTCCCGCTACGGCGTGGACACAAAGGGCTTTAATTTTGACAAGCTCCCGAAAGAATTTGAGGGCATGGAAACGCAGGAATTTAAAGGGCAGCTCGGCTCGATGCGTGACGTACTCGGCGAAATCCAGTCGGATATGTATAAGAGCCTTGAAAAGAACAAGCCGCCCAAATCCAAAGAGCAGGAACGCTAATCGGAGGTGCAGACTATGAAAGAAGAACGCTATCACTTGGCGTTGGATAAATATGATAAGAATATCGTCCTCAACGCCCTCAACACCCTGCGGACACAGCAGATACAGGAGGAACGCCCCACCGAGCCTGTTGACGAGCTGATAAGCAGGGTGGCATTCGCCCCGACCAAGAAAGTAAAGGTCGCCCCGTGCAAGTGCCATGAAGAACGGTGATGATTATAAGGCGGGCTTAATCCTCTCTTTATGCGGGCTTGTTCCTGTCGTGTGGCTTGCCCTGCTGACTGCCCCTTATGTCAGCGGCGGCATCGTGGAGATAATCGGCAACTTATCCGCAGCAATCGAGAATCCGTTTTCCATAACGGTATGCGGGGACAGCGTAAGGACTGTCCTTATTTTCCTGCTTGCCTACGGCATGGGAATCGGCGTTTATTTCTCCACACGCAGGAACTACCGCAAAGGGGAGGAACACGGCTCTGCTAAATGGGGCAACGCAGGCACTCTCAATAAAAAGTACCGAGATAAAGACGCATCGGAAAACAAGCTGCTGACCCAGAGCGTCCGCATCGGGCTTGACGGGAAGAAACACCGCAGGAACTTAAATATCCTCGTGGTGGGCGGCTCTGGCGCAGGAAAGACCAGATTTTTTTGTAAGCCCAACGTCATGCAGTGCAACACGTCAATGGTAATCTTAGACCCGAAAGGCGAGATTGTCCGTGACACGGGCGGGCTTCTGGAAAAGAAAGGCTATGAGGTGCGTGTGCTTGATTTAATCAACATGCACAAAAGCCACTGCTACAACCCGTTTGTGTATCTAAGAAACGACAACGACGTGCAGAGGTTGGTAACAAATTTATTTAAGGCGACCACGCCGAAAGGAAGCCAGTCGCAAGACCCGTTCTGGGACACGGCGGCGAGTATGCTGCTATTGTCCCTCGTGTTCTATCTGAAATACGAAGCCCCGCCAGACGAGCAGAATTTCCCGATGGTGATGGAGCTTTTAAGGGCGGGCGAGGTAAGGGAGGACGACGACAGCTATGTAAGCCCGCTTGACGAGCTGTTTGACCGCTTGGAAATGGTGAACCCAGAGCATATCGCCCTCAAATATTACCGTGACTACCACAGCGGGAGTGCCAAGACGCTAAAGAGCATCCAGATAACCCTTGCCGCAAGGCTTGAGAAGTTCAATCTGGAAAGCCTTGCATCCTTGACCGCTACGGACGAGCTGGATTTGCCGTCTTTGGGCGAGAAGAAAGTCGCACTGTTCGCACTGATACCAGACAACGACACCAGTTTCAATTTCCTTGTGTCGCTGTTATACACGCAGCTATTCCAACAGCTATTTTATCTCGCAGACCATAAATACGGCGGGAGCCTGCCCGTCCACTGCCAGTTCATTATGGATGAATTTGCGAACGTCAGTTTGCCCGATGACTTTGACAAGATACTGTCAGTTATGAGGTCAAGGGGCGTGTCCGTTTCGATTATCCTGCAAAATCTGGCACAGCTTAAAGCCCTGTTTGAGAAACAGTGGGAAAGCATTGTCGGAAACGCCGACGAGTTCCTCTACCTGGGCGGCAACGAGCAGAGTACCCATAAGTTTGTAAGTGAGCTTCTTGGAAAAGCCACGATAGACACGAACACCTACGGGAAAAGCTCTGGGCGGAGCGGCAATTATTCCACCAACTACCAGATTTCGGGGCGTGAGCTTTTAACACCAGACGAGGTGCGTATGCTAGACAACCGCTACGCACTTCTTTTTGTGCGTGGGGAACGCCCCGTCATGGATTTGAAGTACGACATTTTGAAACACCCGAACGTGAAACTGACCGCCGACGGCGGGAAGCCGCCGTATATCCACGGCGAGCCGACGCAGGCGGTCGCAACCTTTGTGTTTGGCGGGGATATTCCAAAAGACGCTGTTGCGCTTAATCCTGTCAGCACTTCCTATGAGCTTCTGTCCGATGAGGACTTGGAAGAAATATTCAATTTATAAGGAGGATTTACCCTATGAAACTTTTTCAGAAAAACGAGAACAACCAGAACAAAGCAACCCAGAAACTGCCGATGACAGGCAAGGTAAAAAGAGGTTTCCGATGCTACTGCGTGGCGGTACTGGCTGCGGCTTTGATGCTTGGAACGTCCATGACCGCCTTTGCCGCCAATGACCCGATTGCCGTTGTCAACAACCTCTCCAATTTCATCTTCGGTCTGATACGGGCGGTCGGGATGATTATGCTCGGTTTCGGCATCGTGCAGGTCGGCTTGTCGCTGAAATCCCACGACCCGTCCCAGAGGGCGAACGGCTTCCTCACGCTGGCGGGCGGCGTTGTGATTACCTTTGCAAAGGAGATTTTGACCCTCATCACAGGCTAATCCAAAACAGACTGAAATAACAGACTGACACAAGACAGGATAACGGGGCAGATCCGCTCTTCGGGACTTGCCCCGCTATCAAATTTTAAGAACGGAGGTGGTCGAATGTCAGACAACTGGGTAGTCCAGAACTTGGAGAACGCCCTTGACACATGGAATGAAAAGTTAGCCGAGATATGGCAGCTCATCACCCAATCCCCCGAAACCTTTAAGGGCGGTGCGATATGGAAAGTCATCGTTGACATCCACGGGGCGTTGCAAGCTATCGGGCTTGCCCTGCTCGTGCTGTTCTTTGTCGTGGGCGTGATGCGTACCTGCGGCGACTTCGCAAGCGTGAAGAAGCCCGAACACGCCTTGAAGCTGTTCATCCGCTTCGCCCTTGCGAAAGGTGCGGTCACTTACGGCTTGGAGCTGATGATCGCTCTGTTTAAAATCGTGCAGGGCGTGATTTCCGCCATTATGAAAGCCGCAGGCTTTGGCTCGGCGCAAAAGACCGTCTTGCCGCAGGAGATTGTGACAGCCGTGGAGGACTGCGGCTTTTTCGAGAGCATCCCCTTATGGGCAGTCACGCTGATAGGCGGGCTGTTTATCACGGTATTGTCGTTCATTATGATAATGTCGGTGTATGGGAGATTTTTCAAGCTATATTTATATACCGCCATCGCCCCCGTGCCGCTGTCCTCGTTTGCAGGAGAGCCGAGCCAGAGCGTGGGAAAGAGCTTCATCAAGAGCTACTCCGCCGTGTGCCTTGAGGGGGCAATCATCGTGCTTGCCTGCATCATCTTCTCGGTGTTTGCGGCGTCCCCGCCCGCAGTCAACCCCGATGCGGCGGCGGTCACGATGGTATGGGGCTATATCGGGGAATTGGTATTCAATATGCTCGTCCTTGTCGGTGCGGTCAAAATGGCAGACCGTGTGGTAAGGGAAATGATGGGCTTGTAATTATCCAACAGGAAAGGAAAATTGAAATGAAAAAAGAAACGAAGTATTGCCAGAATTATGATATCCATTTGTTAAATGGAGAAGTCATCGGGGCTTCTGAAGCCTATGACCTGCCTGCGGAAAAAGGGCTGGTCGGAAAATTTGAAAAAGCTGACGATAACGAGATATTTGAAATCGGGGATGCCATTTCTGGATTTGCATATATCCCAAAACGCAGCATCCTCTTTATTTCGACGGGGGATGTCGGGGAGGAGGGGTGCTGATATGGAAGTCAAGATAAATAAGGAAATCCGCAACTACACGGAATCCATGTTCTTCGGGCTGTCGATGCGGCAGTTCCTGTTTTCCGTGCTTGCCTGCGGCGTGGCGGTCGGCTTGTTCTTCCTGCTCCGTGGCAGGTTCGGGACGGAAACATTGAGCTGGATGTGCATCTTGGGGGCTTCCCCTTTTGCGGTCATGGGCTTTGTAAGGTACAACGGCATGACCGCCGAGCAGTTTGTGTGGGCGTGGATAAAGTCGCAGTTTCTGATGCCGAAGAAGATTTTGTTTGTTCCAGAGAATTTATATTACGAAGCGGTGAAGCAGGCACTGGACGCACATGAAAAAGGCTTGCCCGCCGTGCAGGATAAGAAAAAGAAAAAATGCAGGAGGGCAAGGCGCAATGCGGCAAAGGAGCGGAGAAAACAGGCTGAAAAATCCAGAAAGAAAAATAAGAAATTAAGAAAGCGTAAGGAGGTAGACTATGATTAAGACGCTGAAAACGCTGTTCAAGCAGGACAGGGAGAAATTCATTGTGCCAAAGTCGGTGCAGACGGTCATCCCGTTAAAGACCATGTGGGAGGACGGCATCTTCCTTGTGGGCAGGAACAAATACGCAAAGACATTCAAGTTTGAGGACATCAACTACGCCGTGGCGAGCCGTGAGGACAAGGAAGCGATGTTCCTCGAATACTCGGAGCTTCTTAACGCCCTCGACAGCGGGGCGACCACGAAAATCACGATAAACAACCGCAGGCTCAATAAGGCGGATTTTGAGCAGACCATCTTAATCCCGATGGCGGAGGACGATTTGGATAAATACCGTAAGGAATACAACAAGATGCTGCTTGACAAGGCGACGGGGGCAAACTCCACCGTGCAGGACAAATATGTAACCGTTTCCGTCTGCAAGAAGAACATTGAGGAAGCGAGGAATTATTTTGCCCGTGTCGGGGCTGACCTTATCGGGCATTTCAACCGCTTAGGTTCGAAGTGTACGGAACTGGATGCAAACGACAAGCTGCGTATCTTCCATGATTTTTACCGCACGGGCGAGGAAACGGCGTTCTCCTTTGACATGGCACAGACCATGCGGAAAGGTCACGATTTCAAGGACTATATCTGCCCCGACTCCTTTGAGTTCGAGAAAGATTATTTTAAGATGGGAAACCGCTACGGGCGTGTGATATTCCTCAGAGAGTACGCCGCCTATATCAAGGACAGTATGGTGGCGGAGCTTTGCGAATTAAACCGTAACATGATGCTCTCCGTGGATGTTGTTCCTGTCCCGACGGACGAAGCCGTGCGGGAGGTGGAAAACCGCCTGCTCGGTGTGGAAACCAACATCACGAACTGGCAGAGGAAACAGAACCAGAACAACAACTTTTCCGCCGTCATCCCCTACGACTTGGAGCAGCAGAGAAAAGAGAGCAAAGAGTTCCTCGACGATTTGACGACCCGTGACCAGAGGATGATGTTTGCCGTTCTTACGATGGTGCATACCGCAGATACCAAAGAGCAGCTTGACAATGACACGGAAGCCCTGCTTACGACGGCACGGAAACATCTTTGCCAGTTTGCCGTGCTGAAGTACCAGCAGATGGACGGTCTGAACACCGCCCTGCCGTTCGGCGTGAGGAAGATTGATGCGTTGAGGACGCTGACAACGGAGAGCCTTGCCGTATTTATCCCCTTCCGTGTGCAGGAAATCTACCATAAGGACGGCGTGTATTACGGGCAGAACGTCATCAGTAAAAATATGATAATCGCCAACCGCCGCCACCTGCTGAATGGAAATTCCTTTATCCTCGGCGTGTCTGGTGCAGGCAAGTCATTCACGGCAAAGGAGGAAATGACGAACATCATTCTGACCGACCCCAACGCCGATGTCTTGGTTATAGACCCAGAGCGAGAATATTCCCCGCTTGTAAAGGCAATGCAGGGCGAGGTCGTCCACATCTCGGCGACGAGCG
>CAJSYQ010000002.1 GCA_910574015.1 Eubacteriaceae bacterium
TTTTTGTTAAGCATACGACACCTCTTTAGCGTTAGATTTTTTCTGAGCAAAAAAATCATAACTGAGATCGTATGCTTTTTCAATGTTTATGCGGCTTTAAACTAGTTTTTTACTCCACACATTCTGATGATGAGCCTTCTAATTACTATGTTTCTTCTGCCCACCCATATAGATTCATAGTCGTCATCGTCGTCGTCCGTTACTACATAAGCAATTTCAAAATAGTATCTCTGGTTTTTTTCAATCCATGTATCACTTTAGGAGCATCCATTATCCGGAAATACTTTGAATTTGCCATATCCCTTCTTTTAGAATAGCGGACATCAAACACGCCAAAAGGAACAACCGCATTTCTATCATCAATAGAAATCTTAATTGAATTCTTTGCTATGTTTTTTAACTTATATTTCACCCAAAATGGTTTCAATATAATATCTTTCGCCATGGAAGGACCAATACTAATTTGATAATACGGATTTTCTTTGTCCGCTGAATTATACCAGCCCAATAGTGCAAATCCCTTTTTCCTGACATGCAATGTTAATTTCCTGCCGCTCCCATACCGATAGCTGGATGGCAGGTTCCCTGATTTCTCCCCTCCTAACAAACGGTAACCTCAAATCTACTCTTTCCCTGTCTTTTTTCTATATTTAGTGTACAAGTCCCATTTTTCCATATTTTTATGTGTTCCTCCAAATAAGCTATCTGCCGCAAATCTATTCTATCATACTTGGGGATGTTTATCATCAAAATGTTATCGTATATATTAAAGCCTAAATTGCAAAAGTAAATTCCACCCTCTGTCTCGTGAATAGCATAACAACTGGTGCCTGCATACCTTGCTTTCTGCTAAGAATACTTATCAAGTAGTTCTGAATATCTATTTGCAAAACTAACAAGCGTAATATCTTTATAATACAATTTGGTAATCCTATGTTTATAATTTCCAAGTGCATCCACTTCCTGTAGTTCAAGAAAATCTTTTCGGGCTGATTTTATCTTACCAACAAAAAAAGTTGTTTCATCCTCTACTTTCTCTAACGAAATATCTATAAGTTTTTTTCTTTCATCATTGTACTAAAAAAATCGTTCCATGAACTAATAGCCTCTTTTTATCTTTGTAATATCAGATATGCACAACACTTTGTATCCATCCAAATAAAAATCATACAAATAATGTATCAACAGTAATTGTTGACTTATCATAATTGGAATTGCCGTTATTGGTTCATCATCCACCTCTTCCCTTTCTATTGACACTTGCTTGTTAGAGCCAATACAGGATTCTATAATATTTCTATATTCCATTTTGATTACACCTCTTTCATACTAATTTAATTCCTTTCGCCATTTTAAATTTATTTTCGTGGATCTTTCCTTGGATTCCTTTGAAGAACTGCCATTTTATTATTTAATTTTTAGGATCACGCTATATCAGACATTCGTCAGATGGTCATAAAGAAACCACAATTATTTCCAATGTCATTTAGTTAAGTCCAACAGCATTAAGTTAATGTTTAAAAATAACGTTCACTTTCGCAAAAGTGAACGGTACTCTTTTTGATAACAATCTGCATCAAACTGAAATTTTCGCATTCTTAACATACCTGACTTCATTATTTTCTTCTTATCGGAATCCACAGTTCACAGAATAGACCACTTCTTCCTTTTTCAAAATATATTTCATAATCTGTTTCTGCTTCTGATTCATACCCCATTTGTGGCAAGAATTCTTTATAGAATTTAGCCCAAGTGTCACCGATACAATCACCATCCTCACCGATGCAGTCAAATACAACATAAGTTCCCGGTTTCACATCCCAGATGCTATAACCTGCTTTTTGCATTTCTGAAAAATCAAACTCCGATGTATCTTCATCAATCAAGACACCAATTCCATATTCAAACGTATCCACACCTTTTTTCGTCGAAGAACATAACCCATACAGGTCTCGTTTTCCTTCCGGCCGCAGATTGCAAATCGGCCCTATAAGTTTTTTGTCATTACACTCTCCCCAAAAATCAGGAATATCATGATTTTCCTCGTCATTAATGATTTCATTTTTAAAACTTCTTACCACTGCAATAAATTTTTGTTCTTTTGTTTGTACGATTCTGTAATCCATACTTTTACCACCTTCCACGGTTATTTTAATAACAAGTGGATTGAAAAGCATGAGCTTCGCAGATTCTTCTCTGGCAAATTTAGGCGCAATTCCATGAAACCTTGTAAATGCCTTTGTAAAACTCTCTGGTGTTTCATAACCATACTTCAGCGCGATGTCTGTTATTTTAGCATCAGTTTCCACAATTTCTCTACCTGCTAAAGATAATCTGCGGTTGCGAAGATAAGTATTGGCAGTCATCCCTGCAAGAAAACTAAATGCTCTATGAAACTCATAGCTCGAAGTGTGTACATGTCTCGCTACATCTTCATAGTTTATTTCCTCCATAAGATGTTCTTCCATATAAGTAATTGCCTGTTGCATTGCTGCTATCCACTCCATACTTTATTCCTCCTGTTGAAGCCTATTATAGAAGCAATTTGAGATGATTACATTTCCCGGCTTGCGAAGATTTGTCAGGTTGTTATACTGCATAACGCTGAATACTGCCTAATGTAATCATGCAATCGAACCAGTCAGCGTTATGCAGTCTGGTTTCACGGCAGGTGAAATCGTTAAGTAGTATAAATTCAAAGTTGTTCTTCGCTATAGCCGGCTGTGTCAGTGAATACAGCACATTGGCCGAAGCTATCCTTGTGGGTACTGATGCCGCATCCGGCTGGGTTCTTGACGAACCGAAGGACAGAAAACCCACACCCGAAGCAAGCCCATTGGAAAGCATTATCCCAGCGGCCAGCGATTTCGTAAGCATGTTAGTTCTGGACATGGGTAGCCCTATTCTTCTTTCAAAACAGTCGATTTCCAAGGCAAAATCCCTATTTTTACATAAAATAATTCATCTGTCCGCCAAACCAAGCAATGAATCTAAGAAGTTTTTCTTAAATGAAATAATTTGCGTTATAGAAATGTAAAATTTCTGTTATGACGGATTTTCCTTAACTTAACGGCTCACACATCTAACTTTCTGACATTGCAATTATTTCTCAATATTTTCATCAAAAATTATTTCCACTAATGACGAGCCAAAACATTTTCCGAACTTTAATATTCTCGTATAATACCAATAAATTCTCTTCAATCAATATCAAAGTCATCATCTCTTTCAAAAAATATTGTTAGCGATCAACTCATAATTAATCTCATATGCAAGCCCATCTTTTGAAGAAACTCCATAAGTCCCCATCAATTTAGGTTCTTGTTCAAGAGCTCTCTATAATCTTGTTATTGTCAATATTAGAATTTCTGAAAGCCCCGAAGGTAATACCCTTTAGTTCCGTCATGACCGTAAAATCGCCCGAAAAACAGCCGGCTGAAATTTCAGTTATTCCCTCTTGGATTACTACCTTTTTACCATCTTATTTTATTGATTTGTTAAAGTGTTAAATTTTTTTGCAAAGACTGATATAGGTTCTTTTCCTCACAATAAATATCCATAATTTCTTTAGACATTTTCTGCAGTAAAGAAACATTTCCGCTAAGTGATAACTGCCATAAATCTTCTGCTATTTTATCCCATTGCGTTGCAACCTCTAAGAAATCCGTTCCTAACATAGCGATATTTTTATTGTCCAATATAGCAGAGGCTTCGATCAGAAAATCGCCATACATTTTTCTGAAGATACCGCCGCCGGTGCCTCCGTCCTTGCTAATTTGAAAATAGTTTGTTGTACCAGACAACTTCAACTTATCAAGGGTAAACTTTTCCCACTTTAATATTTCTTTTGAGAATTTCAAAATGCCGTTTATACCTAACAATTTAGCCGGCGGATTAAGCATGGTATCGCAAGTTTCAGCTATTGCTTGTATTAAAATCTTTCTATCAACCTGCTTGTATCCTTGAAAATCAATTATCAAATATTTGTTTTTTGCGGGAAAAGGTCTATGTGTGCTGCTACGTGCCTGTTCCATTTCCTGATAACTAACTAAATGGTAATCCTCTGCTATCTCTCCCAAAGGTGTTCTAATTGGATAATCGTGATTATCTCTATCGCTTATCCAAAACTGCTCTTGGTCATCGTCATATCCAAAAAGGACAACAGCATGACCGCCAAAATGACTGTTTTTATTCAATCCCAGATATGATAAATACGGCATATCCACATATATTAAAACTGGTTTATTCTGGTCTATCATATCTTTTGACAGCTGGCTGATTTTTTTATAATCAGAACCAGACTTACATTGAATGGCTATATTAAGTCGGTCCGCTAATTTTTTCTCGAAATCAAAAACTTTAATTCTTCCATTTACCATAGGAGAAGAAGATTGGTTTAAATATAAAAAGGAAAGCCCAGATGCCAGACCAAACATCATTTCTTCTGATAACGTATGACCATAATAAGAAAAAATCTGTTTCAATGAATTAGTAATGCAGTGTTTCCCGCCTTGTGGAATAAAATCTTTTACATCATTTTGCATTTTGTATTCCTCTGCAGTTCTCAGCTCTTCTCTCATTTCTATTCTTTCACTCACAAAAACTTCCTCCATCAAATTATGGTTCGTTATGTATCCTATCTTTCTCCCACATCTTTTATATATATAGGCATATTATTGTTCGGATCTATTTTCCTGCAATCGCTGAAGCCTACACTTTCCCAAAAAGGAACTCCTCTGACAGAATCAGGAGTTAAATATATTCGTCGCGCCCCTTGAAGTTTTAAGGTATCTTCCATATGTATGAACACATCTGAAGCAATTCCCTTTCTACGAAAATCTGGCATAATATAAGTTTCCATGATATATCCATATCCAGATTCTATAATTCCTCTAACTCCTCCCAAGTCAATCGCATACATTGCAAACCCGACCAAAATATCATTATAATATATCAATTCAAAGTGCATCGTGTCCCTTTGTCCCTGAATCTTAATTCTTCCGATTAACCAGTTTGCAATTTCATTATCTGTTGATTGTTCCACTTCTAAATCGCCTTCATAAATTTATCCTCTATTTTTCTATGAAACCTTTGCATAATCCAATACCGCAATTTCCTGCATCATCTGTTTAGCAAGGTTTACCATTTTTTCTATTTTTTCTGCTACCTCATCCGTATAATACTTTTCTCCGCATTGTTCACATTCTTCACAAGGGACATTCTTAATTACAATGATAGCACCTTTGTAATTAACCACGTGCGTAGTAAAGCTTGATTTTACAGAATCGCATTTGCAAAACATACACATTACTTTGCCCTCCTTGTCCGCATATCATTCTCAAACCGTTCGGAACTTGGATAATATGTTGTAATAATATAAATCCATTTTCCATCACTTCCAGCCACTACATGCAAAATCTTATTTGCTATCGTATAGCCAAAAATCAGACAACTGGGGTACGGAAAATCGTCTGGGTAGTCTTCAATGATTTCTCCATTGCTAATACACTTCTTAACATCCGCTCTGGATATATCCCGTTCGCCCATTCTTTCCAAACAATGAGTAGACCATCGTATTTTGTTTTCCTTTATCAAACTTTGCAAGACTTCTATTTTCATATCATTACCCCTATATCATTATATCCGATTCCATGCCATATATAACAAGAATGACCTATGCCATTTGTTTTAAGAACCGCCCCTCGTACCAAACGATACACCGGGGCGGTCCATTATACCACTAAAACTCTTTATTACATTTTCTCAGTATCCTACTTCTGTGCAATCGCTGCCTGTGCTGCTGCCAGTCTTGCGATCGGCACACGGAACGGTGAACAGGAAACATAGTCAAGACCGATCTTATTGCAGAATTCTACAGAAGATGGGTCACCGCCGTGCTCACCACAGATTCCACAGTGAAGTGTACTGTTCTCCGGTTTGCCAAGCTTCAGAGCTGTCTCCATCAACTTGCCGACACCTGTCTGGTCGAGTTTTGCAAATGGATCGTTCTCGAAGATCTTTGCATCGTAGTATGCATCCAGGAACTTGCCGGCATCGTCACGGGAGAATCCGAATGTCATCTGTGTCAGGTCGTTCGTACCGAAGCAGAAGAAGTCAGCTTCTTTTGCAATCTCGTCTGCAGTCAGTGCGGCACGAGGAATCTCGATCATCGTACCAACTTCGTACTTCAGATTGCTGCCTGCTGCCTTGATTTCGGCATCTGCAGTCTCAACAACGAATTTCTTCACATATTTCAGCTCTTTTATGTCACCGATCAATGGAATCATGATCTCTGGTTTCACTGTCCAGTCTGCATGTGCTTTCTGAACGTTGATGGCTGCGCGGATAACAGCTTTTGTCTGCATCTTTGCAATCTCAGGATAAGTTACGGCCAGACGGCATCCACGATGTCCCATCATTGGGTTGAACTCATGCAGGGATGCGATAAGGGCTTTGATATCATCTACAGATTTGCCCTGTGCGTCTGCCAGTTTCTTAATGTCGGCTTCCTCAGTAGGAACGAACTCATGCAATGGCGGATCCAGGAAACGGATCGTAACCGGGTTCCCCTCCAGAGCTTCATACAATGCCTCGAAGTCACTCTGCTGGTACGGAAGGATTTTTTCCAGGGCAGCTTCTCTCTCTTCTACTGTATCGGCACAGATCATCTCACGGAATGCAGCAATCCTGTCTTCCTCGAAGAACATATGCTCGGTACGGCAAAGGCCGATTCCCTCTGCTCCCAGCTCACGTGCTTTCTTTGCGTCAGCAGGTGTATCCGCATTTGTACGAACCTTCATGGTACGGAACTTGTCTGCCCATCCCATGATGCGGCCAAACTCACCGGCGATAGTAGCATCTACGGTGGGGATAATGCCGTCATAGATATTACCGGTAGATCCATCAATGGAGATTGGATCCCCTTCGTGGTACTCTTTGCCAGCCAATGTAAATTTCTTATTCTCTTCGTCCATGTTGATGTCACCACAGCCGGATACACAGCATGTACCCATACCACGGGCAACTACGGCTGCATGGGATGTCATACCGCCGCGGACGGTAAGAATACCCTGGGAAGCTTTCATACCGGTGATATCCTCCGGAGATGTCTCCAGACGTACCAGAACGACCTTCTCACCACGAGCATTCCACTCTTCTGCGTCCTCAGCAGTAAATACTACCTTACCACATGCCGCTCCCGGAGAAGCCCCAAGTGCCTTGGCAACCGGAGTAGCTGCTTTCAGTGCGGCAGTATCAAACTGCGGGTGAAGAAGGGTATCCAGATTACGCGGATCGATCATGGCAACTGCCTCTTCTTCTGTTCTCATTCCCTCATCTACCAGATCGCAGGCAATCTTAAGGGCTGCCTGAGCTGTCCTTTTGCCGTTACGTGTCTGAAGCATGTAGAGTTTCTTGTTCTCAACGGTAAACTCCATATCCTGCATATCTCTGTAGTGATTTTCCAATGTGGAGCAAACCTCTTTAAACTGAGCGAATGCCTCCGGGAATTCCTGCTCCATCTGAGCGATGGGCATCGGTGTGCGGACACCGGCAACTACGTCCTCGCCCTGTGCGTTCTTCAGGAACTCGCCCATAAGTTTTTTCTCACCGGTAGCCGGATCACGGGTAAAGGCAACACCGGTACCACAATCGTCACCCATGTTACCGAATGCCATAGACTGTACGTTTACAGCGGTACCCCAGGAATAAGGGATATCGTTGTCACGACGGTATACATTGGCACGAGGGTTGTCCCATGAACGGAATACGGCTTTGATGGCGCCCATCAGCTGCTCTTTCGGATCATCCGGGAAATCGGAACCAATCTTCTCTTTGTACTCAGCCTTAAACTGGTTTGCCAGCTCCTTTAGGTCATCTGCTGTAAGCTCAACGTCCTGCTGAACACCTCTGTCCGCTTTCATCTTGTCGATGAGCTCCTCAAAGTATTTCTTGCCTACTTCCATTACGACATCGGAATACATCTGGATAAAACGGCGGTAGCAGTCCCATGCCCAGCGGGCATTTCCGGATTTCTCTGCGATGACATTGACAACCGTCTCATTCAGACCAAGATTCAGGATCGTGTCCATCATACCCGGCATGGATGCACGCGCACCGGAACGTACCGATACAAGCAGCGGATTCTCTTTATCCCCAAATTTCTTTCCTGTAATCTCTTCCATTTTTACGATGTACTCATTGATCTGCCCCTGGATCTCATCATTGATCTCTCTTCCGTCTTCGTAATACTGAGTACATGCCTCTGTTGTAATGGTGAAACCCTGAGGCACGGGAAGTCCCAGACTGGTCATCTCTGCAAGGTTGGCACCCTTACCACCAAGGAGTTCGCGCATGTCAGCATTTCCTTCGCTGAACAAATAAACCCATTTAGTAGCCATGTTTAAATAATCCTCCTAAAATTTGTATTTGACTGACTCACAAATTATCCTGACCTGCCATGCAACGCGTCCGCATGACAGGACACAATAATTCTGCAGTCGGTAAAAATATTGTAGCACAAATAAAACTGATAGAAAAGGGTTTTTTCCTAATTTTTCTTAAAAAATAAGGTTACTTGACATAAGTACAGTACAACATTTATAATAATTCCATGAAAATTTTTAACAAAGGAGAATTACCATGATAAGGATTATTACAGACAGTCTCTGCGATCTGACAATGGCACGCGCCAGAGAACTAAATATCGATATCCTTCCCCTTCTTGTGCGGTTTGGAGAGGAGGAATACAGGTGTGGAATTGAACTGACAAATGAACAATTTTATGAAAAGCTGGCCACCAGCCTGGTTTCCCCCACGACAGCTGCCGTCAACCCATATGAATTCGAAGAAATATTTGAGAGATATCTGAATGCCGGTGACGATGTGGTGGCGATCCTTTTTTCCAGACATATGAGCGCCACTTATCAGTCTGCCGTGATAGCGGCCGAAAATATTCACTCGGAAAGGCTGCACCTTATCGACTGTGAGAACGGGGCCATGGGCCAGACTCTTCTTATTGAAACCGCAGCCGCCATGCGGGACGAGGATATGACGGCAGTTGAGATACAGGAGAGGATCACTGCCCTGCTGCCAAGAACTATGACCTATATTGTTATCGACACAATGGAATACCTGAAACGAGGCGGCCGCATATCAAAGAGCGCCGCCCTGCTGGGCGGCCTGATGAAGCTCCATCCGGTTCTGCAGGTAGTGGCAGACGGCGCCAAACCCGTGGATAAAGTAAAGGGAAAAAAATCCTGCAATGCCTGGCTTATAAACAAATTAAAAGAAGAGGCGCCGGACACAGCTTACAAACTGGTGATCGGACATTCCAACGCACCAGAGCGCGCCGACGCATTTCGGGATCAGATCAGGGAAGCAGGTATTACAAACGAGGTATTCATTACCTGCATCGGTCCAGTAGTGGGAACCCATATCGGCCCCAACTGTCTGGGGATCGGCTATATCAAAGCTCCCTGATAACTGTTAGCTCCATCCTTCCGGCAGAACATATTCGCCGCCTATCCCTTCGTGTTTCCACAGATCCGCCTTCTCATCGTACCCTGTCACGGCAAGATACTGTCTGCGGTTCGATGTCTTAAGGGAGCGGTAAATCTTCTTTAACGGCACCCACTGCCTGTTATGCTCGGGATCGCCGGAATCGCCGAGAAATATTTTATCGGTTGTTTCATCATACAGAAACAGGGTTACATAATGACCCGGCGTATCTTTCCAATAACAGGTGCTGTCATAACTGCTCACCACAACAATACATGACTGAGACTGGCGGATGATTTGCTGAAATTCACTGTATTTTTCTGGTTTGTTTCCTACCGTACAGGTAAACCCGGCGCTCTCCAGTGTATTCTTCATAAATCCCCAGTCTATGGCACCACCTCCGCCATACCCGGACACTTTCTTTGCATACTCATACATATCGGCAGGGGAACAGCGGTAATCCGTCAGAGAACAGTATATATTTGCCATACAGCACAATCCGCAGCCAAAGGCGCCAAATCTGCTGCCATCGTAGTCGGAATCCCCCCATTTGCCCGACCATTCTGCCCGGGCTTTCCAAGTCTTGGGCCCCTGGAACCATGTGGCGATCCTCTCTGTTGGATCGGAGAGCTCCTCCACGCCGCCTGTCTCCAATTCACCGGATGCACCGGATGCCTGACCCGCCACTGCCGTCTGGGAAGCTGTCTTTTCGGCGGCGGCTGCCGGAGTAGCCGACACCGGTTTGGACCGGGGAGGCAGAGCCTTATTTAAGAGAGCGGCCGCGGCCAGCATCGCTATGCTGAGAAAACAGATCAGGGCAAGCTGCCGCCTGCTGTAATTACGTTTTTTCACTGATTACCTCCATTCGTGTACGTTCCTGGTGCGTAATGCCGGATTCCGGCCATACTGCTATTCCGGTCTCCAGTCGGTTGGAAAGTTACATGTTCCGGTAAACCTCGTATTTCTCCATGTATCATTTTTCTTCTGATATGATGTCACAGATAGATACTGACGTTCACTCCTTGTCTTAAGTGAATGATATATCTTCTTGAGCGGCACCCATTTCCTATTCCGCTCATAACTGCCGGAATCTGTGAGAAAGACCTTGTCCGATGCGCTGTCGTACAGAAACAGTGCCGCATAGTGTCCCTTTGTTTCTTTCCACATACTTTTTTTGTTATCGTTGCTGACGAGGATGATCATCGCTTTCGATCTGCGGACAACTCTCTGGAATTCCGCATACTCCTTCGGTTTGTTTCCTGTCTCACAAGTAAAGCCCGCTTTCTCCAATACCGTCTCCATACTCCACCAATCGATGGCCCCCGCCCCCGGATAGTGCGAACTCTCTTTCGCAAAGCGATACATATCCAGCGGCGACCCGTTATATGGGGTCAGGGAAACATATATATTGGCCATGGCGCACAGCCCGCAGCCAAAGGCGCCAAATTTCTTCCTGCCGTATCTTTTCTCTCCCCAGTCACCGGACCACGTCAGCCCAGAGCCCCAGGAAGCACTTCCCTGAAAATATGAGGCAATCTCCTCCGGCTTGTCCACATTTTCTGAAGATGTTTTATTGTTTGCCGATTTCTGAGCCGGAAGCCGCACGGCCCTGATCCTGCCATATTTATTTTCAATTTTCTTCTGTTCTTCCGGCCCGTATTGCACCGCAGCCGGTTTCGATGCTGCGCCAGACGCCTCACAGGAGGTAACTCCTGCCGGCGCGTCGAACATTTCTCCCCTATTCACAAGCCGGGCTTTCTCTATGAAAAGCCCGGACAATATTGTTATCACAATGATTAGAATAGCAAAAATTCCCTTTAATATACTGCCATTTCTTTCCTTCACCTTTCCTCACCCTTTTACGAAATGGCCTGGAAACCGGTTAAAATCGAAATTTATCAGCAAAGTACTCTTTTAAACCGCTGATCTTCACGCGCTCCTGCTCCATCGTATCGCGGTCACGAACCGTTACCATGCCGTCCTCCTCCGAATCAAAATCATAGGTGACACAGAACGGCGTCCCAATCTCGTCCTGGCGGCGGTAGCGCTTACCGATATTCCCACGGTCATCATATTCACAATTATAATAGTTACTCAGTTCCTCAAATACTTTCTCTGCCTTTTCGTTTAACTTCTTCGACAGCGGCAGGACACCAATCTTCACAGGTGCCAGAGCCGGATGGAAATGCAGCACCGTGCGCACATCTCCCTCACCAATCTCCTCTTCGTCATAGGCGCTGCACAGAAAAGCCAGCGTCACACGGTCGGCACCCAGAGACGGCTCGATCACATACGGAATATATTTCTCCTTCCGCTCATCATCAAAATAGTTCATGTCCTCACCAGAAGTGTTCTGGTGCTGTGTCAGGTCATAGTCGGTGCGGTCGGCAATTCCCCACAGCTCACCCCAGCCAAAGGGGAACAGAAATTCAATGTCACTGGTAGCCTTGCTGTAGAAGGAGAGTTCTTCCTTATCATGATCCCGGACCCTCATTTCTTCTTCCCGGATCCCCAGGGTCTGGAGCCAGTTGATACAAAATTCTTTCCAGTAAGAGAACCATTCCAGATCGGTATCCGGCACACAGAAAAACTCCAGCTCCATCTGTTCAAATTCACGGGTGCGGAAAGTAAAATTCCCCGGCGTGATCTCATTGCGGAAGGATTTTCCTATCTGCCCGATTCCAAAGGGAACCTTTTTCCGGGAAGTCCTCTGAACGTTCTTGAAATTGACGAAGATACCCTGCGCGGTCTCGGGGCGGAGATATACCGTGTTTTTCGCATCCTCCGTGACACCCTGAAACGTCTTGAACATCAGATTAAACTGTCGGATCTCCGTAAAATTATGCTTTCCGCAGCTGGGACAGGAGATCCCGTGTTCCTCAATAAACTTCTCCATATCCTCGTTGCTCCAGCCGTCCACAGATCCCCCCAGATCAACATTGTTCTCCCCGGCATAGTCCTCGATCAACTGATCCGCACGAAACCGCTCATGGCATTCTTTACAGTCCATCAGCGGATCGGAGAATCCACCCAGGTGGCCGGAGGCCACCCAGGTCTGCGGATTCATCAGAATGGCACAGTCCACACCTACATTATATTTATTTTCCTGGATAAATTTCTGCCACCAGGCCCTCTTGACATTATTCTTCAATTCCACGCCAAGATTTCCATAATCCCATGTATTTGCCAGCCCGCCGTAAATCTCGGAACCCGGATAGATAAATCCCCTTCCTTTGGCCAGCGCTACAATTTTGTCCATTGTCTTTTCCATCATGTGATCCTCCAACTCTTTTACAGATTTTGTTCCATTGTACTATCATGACGGAAATTTTTCAAGTCAGGATTTGCACTTGCGTTTCGCCTCTGACCATCTTCCATAAATCTTTTTGCCATCCAGGTAAGAATAGGGGCGTATTTTAACATAAATCGTTGTATCACTGTAAAATTTACCCTTTAATGTGATGTCTTTTACAAATGAACTTGTTTTTATCGTCATCTTCTTTTTGCTCTTTGTATACTTGGCATTGGCGGCAGCCACCAGTTCATATCCGTCCGCATCTTTGACCTCTGACCACACTACCTTTACCACTGCTTTTTTCTTATTATACGACCGAACAAACAGGTCATCCAGTGCAGCCTTCATCTCCTGCGGTCCTTTTGCATATACAAGGGTGCAGAATGGGCTGAATGCCGTATTAGAAAACCCTTTACTCTCCCCCTGTATTACAATATCAAAACCGTATATGCCATCAAATGCCTCATCGCCAATCTTAGTGACGGTATTGGGTATCGTCAGCTGTTTCAGGGGATTTCCTGTGAAGGCACGCTGGCCAATCTCCCTCACATTTTTGCCAAACTGAATCTCTTCAAGATGATTTAAACTAAAGGCTTCTCCGCCTATTACTTCAACAGAATCCGGGAGTACAATCTTTTTCAGATAGTTTCCAAATGCCATATTTTCCGGAATCACCTTCATCCCTTCCGGCAGTACTAGTTCCTCCATAGCTGTCTCCATAAAAGCTCCGTCCCCACAGCTCTCCAAAGAAGCCGGCAGTACTACTTTACTGATTTTATTATTACTGAATGCCCTGTCACCAATCCTTTTCAGGGTCGATGGAAACGTAACCTCCATCTCCTGCTGCAGCGCAAGTTCACCATCAAGTTTAGAACTTTTACTGAAGGAGTACTTTCCAACCTCTGTCATTCCTTCCGGCAGTTCCAGTTTCACGATTCCCTGGTTTTCACAGAATGCATAATTCCCCACTACCGTTATCCCCTCCGGGAACTTGATCTCGCTGTCCTTTCCTGCATAGTGGAACAGAATATTTTTATCTAAGATATAATAATCGCCAGATAAAAGGATCCGTTCCGGGAACTGCCGCATAATATCATTTACATCAAACCGCAGCGTATGCATCAGCTCTGCAATGGACTGGCCATCCAGCTGTTTTGCACGGATATCCAGCTGCAGGCCTGTCATTTTGCCCGCCACGATCCGTTTCTTTAGTCCGTCCTGACACTCTGCCGCATAGCTTTCCGCCTCAATTTTCTTTATGGATGCCGGGAGTACGATCTTTTTTACCCTGCATCCTCCGGATTGTTTGCCGGGAGCAAGTGGATTCGCATACATAACCGACTGGAGGCAGAATACCTCGGTCCCGTCTGCGATCACCGCCTCGCTGCGCTGGTAAGGCACACGGACAATCTCTTTGCCATCCTTGGAATAAATAATTCCTTTTACACTTTTATACTTGGGATCTGTTTTCTTCACAACTAAATTATTTGTATCAAAAAATGCTGTCATCTTCAGATCAAGGTTCGTATTAAATGCCACTGTATCAATGGTATCGGTGATCCAGTACCGCTTACGCGATCCCTTTAAGTACTTGATCGCAAATTTACCCGGCAGCGTCAGCTTCTTTAATTTCTCACACCGGAAGGCGCTCTGCCCAATGGTCTTGACAGAAGACGGAACCGTTGCGCTGGTTGCGTTCTTGTATTTCCTGAACGCATCAACCGGGATCGAAGTCACGCCCTTTTTGATCACGATCTTCCTGACCTTCTTGATCTTGCTTTTCTTTATCTTCAGGTTGGAGGGCATCGCCCCCTTGCCGGATACCGTCAGCGTACTTCCCTTTACGACTGCCTTTACTTTTTTCTTTGCCGCCTGAGCCTCCTGTCCGGTCAGCGCCACTGCCCCTCCCAGGGCAATCAGCAGTGCGGCTGATAAAATTACGTTTTTTGATTTCATAGTGAATTCCTCCCTTCCACTTGTTCCTATCATTTTTGCATTCTCCTTAAGGCCTTATATCTAATAAACGATCCGGGAGAATGAAATGTTGCAAAGAGTGGATATTTTTTTTCTGTTTCTGTTTTCGTACCACTTACCCTTCTATTTCTGCCACTTGGACTAAATCCATTTACAATTTCCTGGAATCTGTTACAATAGCAGTACCTGATGACACGATGAAAGGAATCTGCGCATGAAAATACGGATTGAACTGGACGAGGAACAAAAGGAGGACGAGGTGGTGATCCACTGCCGGTCTCTGACAGATGAGATAAGGAGGATCCAGCGGGCCGTCTCCGAGGCGCTCTCGCCGGAGCAGAATATCATCCTCTACAAAGGGGACACGGAATTCTACATTCCTATGGAAGATATTCTCTTCTTTGAAACGGAGGGCAGTGTTCTAAACGCCCATACCCGAGACAATGCATACCAGACCAGATACCGGCTCTACGAATTGGAGGAACTGTGTTCCGGCAGCTTCACCCGGGTATCCAAATCAGCCCTTGTCAATGTGCGGGAGATCTTTTCCCTGAGTCGGAGCACTCTTTCTGCAACAGGCGTAATTTCCTTTGCCGGGTCGCACAAACAGGTTTTCGTGTCGAGACATTATAACAGACAATTGAGAGAAAAATTATTGGATTGGAGGAAAAAATAATATGATCAAAAAAAACTATTTCTGGGGTGTCTTTCTTGTACTGG
The DNA here is from genome assembly GCA_910574015.1 of Eubacteriaceae bacterium. Taxonomy (GTDB): domain Bacteria; phylum Bacillota; class Clostridia; order Lachnospirales; family Lachnospiraceae; genus Eubacterium_F. The sequence goes on from CAJSYQ010000002.1 coordinate 15,488, forward strand.
GGGCTGCCTATCTCATTATCAGCCAACTGGGATACCTTCCGGCCTTCAGCGTATTTACTGTGGTCGCCACCATGGCCTGTATCGCCGCCTTTGTCCACAGCCTGCTGCATCTCAGCTTTGGGGGCATGCTGTTCCCCCTTGCCTTTCTCGGCATTCTGTACGACAAACAGCTGGGGATCACCGCCATCACACCTTGGACTATACTTCTGGCCGCCCTTCTGGGAACCATCGGTCTCAATCTTATCTTTTCTCGAAAAAAATGGGAAGTAAAATGGAAACATAAAAATAAATCGATCATGAATAAGATAGATAAAAATGTCAGCCCCGACAGCAGCGAGAGCATCCATGGGGAGTATGTCTATATGAAATCCTCTTTCGGCTCCCTGCTCCGCTATGTGACCTCCGACAATCTGCGCTATGCCGAGCTGGAGGCTAATTTCAGCGGAGTGAAGATTTATTTTGACAATGCCTCGGTTCCCTCGGGAAATGCCACGCTGCAGGTAGATATCAATTTTTCGGGAGTGGAATTATTTATCCCGGACAACTGGAAGATCGTCAACCACCTGGACTGTACCGTTGCGGGGCTCTCCGAAAAGGGTAAAACACCGACGGAGGGTCATGTCACGCTGACTCTGGAGGGGGAAAGCACATTTTCCGGGATCACAGTTTACTATGTGTAAAGAAAAGTAAAAATAATCGGGTTAAACGGGCGCACCCGAACGAAATTCACGGTCTGTGTGGGCCTTAAAATACCGTCCCACCGCCTGTTCAAGCTCCGCCAGGATATTGTCCCCCACTGTGAAGGTATAAAGCTTCTCCACAGGGGAAGACAATATCCTCTGCAGGGTATATATGGCAGTCTCCGACAATGCCACGGCAGTCTCCGACAATGCCACGGCAGTCTCCGACAGTTCCACGGCAGTCTCCGGCAATATCATCCCGGCCTGGCGCTGGCTGCCGGATCCGGAGCCGCAACAGCTGTCACATACAATGCCGTTTTCCTGAACAAGAAAATGATGCAGATTCCCGGTGCCCCCGCACCGGATGCAGGAAAAGATCCTCGGCGCCTCGCCCTGGATGGAGAGCATCCTGAATTCGTATATGTAACGGACCAGCTTCGACGGCAGCGACGGCACGGTCAGAGCCCGGAGGGACAGATAGAGAAGCTTCAGCTCCGCACCGGCATCCATCCCCTCCCTGGTAAAGTAATCTGCCACTTCGCAGAAATAGAAGGCCATATACAGGACATCCAGATCCTTTCTCAGCTCCGGAAAGAAGTTCTTTACCTCTACCTGTTCCACAGAATACGAATCACGTCCATGGTAGATGTAGAATTCCCCAAAGGTAAAGGGCTCCGTTGATGCCGACAACGGACTCCGGGGCCGTCTGGCGCCTCTGGCAAACGCCGAAATCCGTCCCCGCTCCCTTGTCAGCAGGACAATGCGTTTATCGTATTCACCAATGGTTGCTGCCGAAAGCACCATTCCCATCACTCGTTCCTTCACACTGTCCCCTCTCTTCCCGTCTGCTGATCCCGTCACGGTACGTCTCTCTATCCGAACTGCTGTTGCTGACATAATTCAGATAATCCGATACGCTTCCCGTCCGGGTAAATGTATTCCAGCTCTCTGTATTCTCCATTGCGTTTTCCTCCTGAATGTATTTTATCCCGCCTAAAACGGATGCCCGTTTCCGGCATGGATTACATTATTAGGATATCCGCCATGGGAATCGGATATGCTGGCACTTTATTCCATTGCGGCCGCTGCCGCATCAGTTCTCCTTAAAGCCGAAATTTTTCAATAGGAAATCGCTGTCCCGCCAATCCTTCTTCACCTTCACCCAGAGCTTGAGATTTACCTTGGCCTGAAGGAATTCTTCCATGTCCTCCCTGGCATTTGTGCCGATCTTCTTCAACATGCTCCCCTGCTTTCCGATAATGATCCCCTTATGAGAATCCCGTTCGCATACAATGGTGGCGTCTATGTCCACCAGCGCCCGTTTGCCCGGACGATCCTTCATCTGATCAATGGAGACAGCAATGCCGTGGGGTATTTCGTCAGACAGCAGGCGCAGCGCCTTTTCCCGGATCAGCTCTGCCACGATCTGGCGCTCTGGCTGGTCGGTTATGGTATCCTCGTCATAGTACTGCGGTCCCTCCTGCAGATAATCAAACATCACTGTCACCAGTTCCTCCACGCTCTCCCCGGTGGCAGCAGAAACCGGAACGATCTCGGCGAAGTTCAGAATGTCTTTATAAGCCGCGATGCACTCCAGGATCTCCGCCTTCTTTACCGTATCAATCTTATTCATAACAAGAATCACTGGCGCCTGGGATTTCTTCAGCACCTCTGCAATATGGCACTCCCCCCTGCCGATAAAGGTAGTCGGTTCCACCAGCCAGAGAACGAGATCCACCTCTTTGAATGTGCTCTCCGCTGCGTTTACCATATATTCTCCCAATTTATTCTTCGCCTTGTGTATCCCTGGCGTATCCAGAAAAATAATCTGGCCCCGCTGGTCATGATACACGGTCTGTATGCGGTTCCGTGTCGTCTGGGGTTTACTAGATGTGATGGCGATCTTCTGGCCGATCATCCTGTTCATCAGTGTGGATTTGCCCACGTTCGGCCGCCCGATGATGGTGACAAATCCCGATTTAAACGTCTGTTCCATTCCTGTCCTCCCGTATATCTCTCGCAGTCCGTTATTTCAAGGTCTTTATATGCTCAAACAGATTCCCTGACTGTCCTATCTTCTCCTCACTTCCCAGTGCACATATCCTGCCATCGGAAAGAACTGCCTCTACCATGGCTGCCGCCCCCCGGATCTTCTCCGGATCCGCTGCCAGTATCTCATCCCGCTCCTTCTGTTTGTCCGCCTGGGTCGTTCCGGTCATGTAGGCGGCATAGGACCGGTCACCCCAGTCCCTCGGAGTCAGCGGAATGTCCAGATCGCTGATGGTGCCGATAATATATTTCATCATATCTCTCTCATCCGCGTCATAATTTCTCAGGTACTCGGGAATCCCCTGATATACCCGGTCCGTCGCCTCCAGATTGGGGTCCCGGTAAGAGGTGATGAAACCGATACCGGAGTCCAGAAAGGCACACCGGACGCCATAGGCGCCACCCTTCACCCGCACCTCGTTCCACAGATAGTCATAACCCAGGATCGTCCTGACCACCTTATATACGCCGCTGTAGGGAATCCCCTTGTCGCCAAACTGTCCGGCGCGGGCCACATACTGCACCTTCCCTGCCGTGCGGAAACCCTCATTGATCTCCGCTGCCGGAAGCCTCCAGTCCGGCTCAGGTATGGACACATCCACGTGCTCCGGTAACTGGTTCAGAAGCTGCGGGATCTCTTTCTCCAGAGCAGAATATCCCTCCCCGTCAGCGGTGACGCTGATCTGCAGGCGCTCTTTTGTAAAGATGCATCGTGCCAGTGACTGCAGCACTCTCACAAGCCCTTCTCTTCTCTCGTCGAAATGCTCTTCCAGATCACAGAGGAAGTCATAATAGGAGATTCCCTTCATCTGCTGCACATAATAGTATCTCTCCCTGAGGTAGGACATGGCACGCCAGGCCGCCGTATTGTGTCCCGCCGCCTGCAGGCTCATAAGCTTATAGGAGCGGAGCTCACCGATAACCTCCTGGAGCCGCTTCCCATCCTCCAGATGGGATGTCCTCATTATCTCACCAAACAGCCCCAGTATTTTCCCGGTCTCTGGATACAGCACCTTGGCCTCTGCCTCCAGGCGCATACTGAATTCTTCGCCGTCCCGGCGCTCATAGGTAGCTGTCGTGAAGGATGTCCCCCCGGCATGGAGAAGGATCTCATTGCCAAGCTCCAGCTTATCGTGCGCATCTGTGTCCACAAAGCCCAGCAGATCCGCCAGAAGGACAAGATAAGGCGCATACTCTTTCAGGTCCAGGATATCGAAGGAGAGCCGGATGTAGCTGATCCCGTTGGTGAAAATATTATGATGCAGCGACGGAAGCCCCGCCATCGTCCTCTCTTCATTTCGAAATTCCCTTGTCTCCCTGGTGATATCCTCTCTGGCAAGCACTGGGATACATTTCAGTTTCTCCGGATCATCCGGCTCTTCCTGATAAGCCTTTAGTTCCGCCGTCTCCCTCACAAGCTCCTCTTTCTCCTGATCCGTCAGCGAGGCACGGTATTGCTCCAGCCGCTGAGCCTCCTCCTGATCCATCCGGGCCGTGAGACCCACTTTGGGCTGCACGCTGACAAATGTAGTGTGAGGATTTTCCAGAAAATATTTTTTTATCACCTCTTCATAGTATCCCGTCCCCACCTGCCCTTTCAGAAAGTCAAAAAGGTCGCCGGCATGGATATGGATAAAGGGCTTCGCATCATCGTAGAGCCAGCTGTCAAAGATCTGGAGCCCATACATCAGTCCCTTGGGGTAGGCGCCGTAATCCGCCTCCCGGTACTGGAATTCCATGGCATTTACCGCCGCCAGGACAGATCTTTCATTCAGTCCGTCCCGGACAAGTTCCTCCAGTGTCCTTCGGATAATATCCAGAAACTCCTGCTTCTGCTCCATGCGGACATTTTTTGCGATGATGGAGAAATACATCTGCCGTATGCTTCCCTCATAGGTGCTTTTAATCTCACTGCCGATACCGGCGTCCAGAAGGGCCTGCTTGAGCGGCGCCCCCTCCGATTCCACCAGCACATGGTCCAGTACCCGGAGGGTGCGGTACAATTCCCGGTCCAGGCTCTCCCCGGCCAGCACATTATAGCTGAAATATGCTTTCCCCTCCGTTTCCTCCCCCTCCGTGGCGGCATAGAAACCATATTTCTCCTGCATTCCGTCGAATGGCTCCTGCAGGCGGATCTGGGAATCTACCTGCAGATAATCAAAATGACTTAGATACTTTTCATCCAGCCAGTTCAGCTTCTCCTCCATGTCCATATCACCGTAGAGGTAGATATAGCTATTGGACGGATGATAGTATCTGCGGTGAAAATCCAGATAGGCTTCATAGGTCAGGTCCGGGATAGCATCCGGATCTCCGCCGGACTCCACGCCGTAAGCCGTATCTGGAAAGAGAGAGTGCTGGATATCCCGATACAGCAGCTGGTCGGGAGAGGAGAAAACACCCTTCATCTCATTGTATACAACGCCGTTATACGTCAGCGGCGCCTCCGGGCTCTCCAGTTCATAATGCCATCCCTCCTGCCGGAAGATCTTTTCTTCCTTATATATATTGGGATAAAAAACCGCATCCAGATAGACATGCATCAGATTCTGAAAGTCCTTGGCATTGCAGCTCGCCACCGGGTACACCGTTTTGTCCGGATACGTCATGGCATTCAGAAACGTATTCAGGGATCCCTTCGCCAGCTCTATAAACGGATCCTTTAGGGGAAACTCCTTTGATCCACAGAGGACGGTGTGCTCCACAATGTGCGCCACGCCGGTGGAATCCTTGGGCGGCGTGCGGAATCCTATGGAAAACACTTTATTATCATCCGCATTTTCCATCAGGACAAGTCTTGCCTTCGTCTTCTTATGCTCCAGAAGCCAGCCAGTGCTGTTCAGTTCCGGCAGCTCCTGTCTGTCCCTTAGTTCATACGCCTTACATTTTTTTATGTCCATTTTATACCTCTCTTATATTAAATTTTTACCTCTAAGGATATTTTACTACTTTTTCCATCCTTTATACCATATCACATCCCCCGGAAACCTTCAAGCGGTTCACAGGAGAAATATTGCGCGGATTCCCTGTAAATTCGTAAAAAATTGTTTTGACTTTTCCCCGCAGGTATGGTATTGTAAATAAGTGTTAAATATTTTAAGTTTTAGGAGGCCAAACACATGAAAGGTACAGTAAAATGGTTTAATGCCAAAAAAGGATTCGGATTTATCTCCGACGAAGAAGGAAATGATGTATTCGTACACTTCTCTGCCCTGCAGATGGACGGTTTCAAAGTTCTTGATGAAGGCGACGAGGTAGAGTTTGAGGTGATCGAAGGCGAAAAAGGTCCGCAGGCTGCAAACGTAACAAAGTTATAATCGATTTCTAATCATTGATTTTTCGTGTCGTCCGGGATACCGAGACATTGCACATAAAAGTTAAGAATTACAAGTAGGTTGTAACAAAGAGGTGTCTTATCTGTGATATGGATTACAGATAAGACACCTCTTTCCTTATGAAACATTATCCGCCTGTGTTTCCTTCTTCAATCTTCCCTTCTCCACATTTGGCTTTATAAAGTTTTCCAAAGCATATGTCCAAAGCTCCGCAGAACCTTTTGCGGTTTTCGCGTTCCTGTGCTCTACCTGCTCCAGCCGAACCCCTCTTTCTGACCAGGCTTTGCCGTCAGACGCCGCGTTCAGCAGCATGGGCTGAAAATTATCCATGGTGCGGGCAAAGCGGGCCTCTGCCGTCTGCCCCGCTTCGAATTCATCCCACAGAGCCCGAATCCTATCCCTCTGGTCCTCCGGCAGCATGCCAAACAGCCGTTCTGCCCCTTTCAGCTCCCTCTCCCGCTGGCTCTTTTTCGCCTCCTCGTCATAGGCAAATGTATCACCGGCATCAATTTCCACCAGATCATGAACCAGAAGCATGCTCACGGTACGCAGCACGTCAATCTCATCGTTGGCATATTCGCTGAGCAGCAATGTCATAACTGCCATATGCCATGCGTGCTCAGCATCGTTTTCCTTTCTTGAACCGTCTGCCAGATAAGTCTGCCTGCCAACCTGCTTTTCCTTATCAATTTCCCGGCAGAACGCGATCTGTCTCTCCAGCCTTTCGTTTTCCATAATATAGATCACTCGTTTCCGGAAAATTTCGGGATTCCGTCAAAACCAGACTGAAGATCCTCATCTGACGGTATATAATCCGACATAGTGCCGTTGTGGTACTGTTCGTATGCTACCATATCAAAATATCCGGTACCTGTCAGGCCAAAGAGAATGGTTTTTTCCTCTCCTGTCTCTTTGCACTTAAGCGCCTCGTCAATGGCTGCCCGGATAGCATGGCTGCTCTCCGGTGCGGGCAGGATCCCTTCTGTTCTTGCAAACTGCTCCGCCGCCTGGAATACAGAAGTCTGCTCCACTGCCACGGCCTCCATATAACCATCATGATACAGCTGGGAGAGGATTGTGCTCATGCCATGGAAGCGAAGCCCTCCGGCGTGATTTGCCGATGGAATGAAATTGCTGCCCAATGTATACATTTTCGCAAGGGGACAGATCATCCCTGTGTCACAGAAATCATAGGCAAACTTACCTCTCGTAAAGCTCGGACACGACGCCGGCTCCACAGCGATAAACCGGTAATCCCTCTCCCCTCTCAGTTTCTCACCCATAAACGGTGAGATCAGGCCGCCCAGATTGGATCCGCCGCCAGCGCACCCGATAATGATGTCAGGAACCACGTTATATTTGTCCAGCGCTGTCTTTGCCTCCAGACCGATCACTGACTGATGGAGGAGAACCTGATTCAGCACACTTCCCAGCACATAGCGGTAGCCCTCCTGGGACGTCGCGGCCTCCACGGCCTCCGATATGGCACAGCCAAGACTTCCTGTGGTTCCGGGATGCTTCTTTAGAATCTTACGGCCGACCTCCGTATCCATAGATGGAGATGCGGTGACACTGGCACCATAGGTTCTCATAACCTCCCGCCGGAACGGCTTCTGCTCATAGGAAACCTTTACCATATATACCTTGCAGTCCAGTCCGAGATAAGCACATGCCATGGAGAGCGCTGTCCCCCACTGGCCCGCTCCGGTCTCGGTGGTAACGCCCTTCAAGCCCTGTTTCTTCGCATAGTATGCCTGGGCAATGGCAGAATTCAGCTTGTGGCTTCCGCTTGTATTGTTTCCCTCAAATTTGTAATATATCTTGGCCGGCGTCTCCAGCTCCTTTTCCAGATGATAAGCACGCACGGTAGGCGCCGGACGGTAGGTCTTGTAGTAGTCCTGTATCTCCTGTGGAATGTCAATATAGGCATCGGTATCGTTTAACTCCTGTGCGATCAGCTCGTCGCAAAAAATCGGAGCCAGCTCCTCCGGTTTCAAAGGCTGAAGAGTTGCCGGATTCAGGAGCGGCGCCGGCTTGACTTTCATATCGGCACGCACATTATACCACTGTTTCGGAATCTCATCCTCTGATATATAGATTTTATATGGAATCTTCTGTTCACTCATGACGAAAATTCTCCTTTCCTTTTCACTCTCCCTATAGTATCACAGAAAGGAGCGGAACGTCAAGACAGTGCCTGGTGCCATTCCCCATTCCATGCCCGTTTCCATTTCCCTGTCCGCGGTGTCCATATCCTTCGCCCCCATCCTGCGCTCCCTTCTGATCCGGAGATAAGCGCAGGATCCAGTCCCGGATCTCCCGCATAGTCATTCCCTGTATATCCTCCGCTGTTATATCGGGATCAAGCTCCTGCAGCTTTAGAAGGGCTCTGTACTTCCCATAGGAAAGCCCTGCCTCATGAGCCTTTTCCACCTCATCGGACCTGGCAAAATAGCAGTATGCATTTCCCCTGCCCGATGTACATGCTGCAAGGCGGGAAAGCATTCTTCTGCATTGGCTCCCCTCGGAACCAATTACGGCAATGGTCATTACCTCATCCTCTGAAAGAAGCTCTGCCACATTCCGGTTCTCTAATATCTCTTCCACCGCTCTCTCATAGTCCATAAACTTAATGTTGAGAGAGTCGGCAAGCCCCTTTCCGTCCTGATTCCGGGCATGTACCGATACGACCCTGCCAAAGCGGTTCACCCCAAGCTCAAGAGAGGGATTGATATCAATACTGATGGCGGCCGTCGGCATAAAGTACGTCCAGCAGCCGCCAGCCAGTATGAGCAGAAGGCACACAGCGGCAGTCACAGCATATTTATAGCTGAATGTGCGGCGTTTCGTATACCCCTTTGTTTTTTCCGTGAGAAACTCCCTGGTCTTATCCTTTAATTCTTCCTCTGCGCAGATCCGGTCAAAAGTATTTTTCATTCTGTCCTTCATTTCAGTCACCTCCCAGTTTCTCGCGAAGCATTTGTTTGGAACGGGTCAGGAGCGTATACACTGTATTTACATTTTTCCCCAGTATCTGACTGATCTGCGGGGCAGTATAGTCTTCATAATAATGCAGGTATACCACATCCCTGTACTTCGCAGGAAGCGATAACACGGCATCCAGAACCTCCCTGTTCTCCGGCGGGAGGGAGACCGTCTGCACGACGATCTCATCCATCGGCACCGTGCGGCTGTGAAAAAAACTTTTCAGCAGATCCCGGCAGGCATTGATGGTAACACGGATAAACCAGGCCTTCTCATGTTCTTCGCTCTCAAATGAAACAGAACTAAGGACATATTTCAGAAACACAGTCTGAAATATATCCTCAGAATCATGATAATTCTTCAAATGTACCATACAGAGCCTTCGAACGGTATCAGAATACCGTTCGAGCACTCTGTTCACCTCTTGTTCCGTCCGCATCGCATCCCCATCCATCATTATTTGGACACAGTAACCTTCACTTTCCTGCAGATCTCGTTTCCCGCGTAGGCGTAAACCGTGCATTTTCCCTTTTTCTTCGCCCGGATCACACCCTTCTTCGTTACTGCCGCCACTTTCGGGTTACTGGATTCATAAGATACGTTACTGCTGCCTGACAGTTTCTTGATCTGTTTTGTATTCGTCTTCAGACGGTATGTTTTTCCCTTCCGGATAGACACCTTTGTTTGGGAGGCTTTCACCGGGGTATTCGTACTGCTTCTTCTCCAGCCAGTACCGTTCTGGGGACAATTGCCCTCTGCGTAATGGTCACAGATCCCGTCTCCGTCCTGATCCTCAAAATAGCGCCCCTGGCCCCTGGTGGCAGCCAGTGCGCCCGCTGTTCCGACAGGCAGGATCAGGGCCACTGCCAATAAACCCGCCAACACTTTTTTAACCATATCTGTTTCCTCCTTTATTATTCGTTCTGCATTTCTGCTTTCACTTATAATACGATTGAAAACATACAATCCATTCACTATTTCAAAATATTTTTATTTATTTTATTGTAACCTTTATCTTCTTATAGATCCCGTTCTGCGCATAGGCGAGATGATATATCTCTATTTTACACAAAAGGAAAAGGGGTTGCAATAAGAAAAAAGAGGCTTAAAAACAAGCCTCTCCCATCCTCTATGTCGTGTACCCCCACAAATTTCTAATCTGTCCCGACAATTCTTCAAACCCCCAGCTCCTGCTGCTGCGCTGTCTTGAATTCGGGTCGTTGATCTGAAAGCCTTCCCCATTATAGCCATAGATCACAATAAAATGTCCCGTGGTAGTAAAGTCTCCCGGTCCCATGGCGCAGATAATCATTCCTCCCGCATCCAGAACAGATCTCATGGATGCCTCGCTCAATGACAACTCCGAGCCGCTCAGTCCAAAATGTTCCGCGCCCTCTGTCATCAGCAGCCAGGAAGTTCCCGAGCCCTCTACATAATATTTTTCCTTTTCGCTGAACTGACAGATCTTAGATGGGAGGACTGCTTTGTGCTTCACTCCCAGTATCACCATGGACAGGCATACCGGTCCACAGCCAGAGACTGCAATAATACTGTTTCCATAACCATAATACCCCCATCTTTTATCCCACTGAAGCAGCAGGGGATGCTCTGCTTTTATCTCTTCCCTTGAAAAACTTCCTACCTTTTCCCTATCCGCTTTCGGATATCCTGCGACAAAATCCAGCATATCCGGATTTCTCTCCAGCATCTCCAGAAGTTCGCTAGGGATACCTCCTTTCATCCGCAAGAATCTTTCTCATGGCAGCCTCTGTATCCCTGGCACTGTCCTTTCCCTGCTCCGACACCTTTTGCTGCAGTCTCCCCTGCTCTGCCTCCATATTGCGGCTTCTCTGTGTCACAACAAATCCCAGAAAGAGAAGGAACAGCACCGTGACCAAAAATAACCTCCCTGCATTCAGTTTCTGTCTCCGCTTTCTTCGATATCTCTGATTCCTCATATCCAAAAAACCTCCTTTGTTCAATCTGATATTATCTTAACAGAAAGAACAAGAAGGTTCTTTTCTATTTTCCAAACAAATTCTCACGATTTTCTCACAATAGGCATTGCTTTTCCTTACCGTGGCAGAATAATCTGAAACCGGATCCAGTTGTCCTCACTGAATGCCGTGATCTGCCCGCCGTGCAGCTGTGTGATCTCCTTTGCAATGGCAAGGCCAATGCCGCTTCCGCCGGTTTTCGTTCCGCGGGATGTGTCCAGACGGAAAAACTGTTCAAAGATGCGCTGAAGCTTCTCCGGCGGAATCGTATTTCCCTGATTTTCAAAATTCAGTTCAATCTCCCTCTCCCTCTCCTCCAGAGATACCCGGACCACTGTAGAAGGATAGCTGTAGTTCAGGGCATTTCGCAGCAGGTTATCGAACACCCTCTGCATCCGGTCAGAATCGCAGACAAACATAAAATCCTTCGGCAGGGAGACATCGCAGGTGAGATTCTTTTCCAGCATCATAGGCTGAAATTCAAAGATCACCTGTTCCAGCAGCCGCGTCAGATTGATCTCACTCTTTTCCAATGTAATATGGGTCAGGTTATACCGGGTGATCTCAAAAAATTCATTGATCAAATCCTCCAGTCTCTCCGTCTTCCTTGCAATAACCTGGATGTAGTGCTGTCTTGTCTCCTCCGGAAGCTCCGGTTCGTCCTGCAGCAGTTCCAGATACCCCATTACGGATGTCAGCGGCGTTTTCAGATCGTGCGCCAGATATACCACCAGATCATTTTTTCGCTGTTCCGCCTCATCCGCCCGCTGTTCCGCCCCCTTGACTTCTTCCTCTACCAGCTCATACATTTTTTTATAATCATAGAATAAGATAATGACAATGCCCCCCAACAGGCCTGCAAGAAGAATCGTTATCTTATTATCGTTTAGAAAATGTAAGATAGGATAATAGATATCCCTTTCCTGCCATATAAAAGTGGACAGATACAGATAACAGAAAAGTCCTGTCAGGCATACACTGCCATAAGCCGCTGCGAAGGCGAGAACCTTCTTTCCCGTATTAAGGTATCTTCTCTGTGCTCTCTCACTCAATCTTATATCCCACTCCCCACACTGTCTTTATGAATTTCGGTTTCTTCGCCGACTCCCTCATCTTCTCACGGATCCGCCCGATGTGTGTCATCACCGTATTGTTGCTGTCGATATATTTCTCGCCCCAGACCTGCTCGAACAACTCCTCGGAAGAAACTACCTGCCCCTGCCTGGAACAGAGATAGTACAAAATAGAAAACTCCAGGGGAGTCAGCGGCAGTTCCTTTTCATACAGTTTCGCCTCATGAGTGGTACCATTCATATACAGCCCCCGTATGTCAACCTCCTGCTCCTGAACCTCTTCCTTTTTCTGGTTGTATTTCTTAAACCTCCGGAGCTGGGTCTTGATCCGGGCAACCACCTCCATCGGCTTAAAAGGCTTCGTAATATAATCGTCCGCCCCCAGTGTCAGACCGTTCAGTACATCGCTGTCCTCATTCTTCGCCGTCAGCATGATGATCGGAAAGAAATATTTTTCCCGGAGCCTGCGGCAGACGGAAAATCCATCCGTATCCGGCAGCATGACATCCAATATCACAAGATCGGCGCCGTTTTCCTCGATATAACGGATGGCATTTCCGCCCTCCGTAAAAACCTCCACGATAAAATTTTCATTTTTTAGATATACCGTCAGTAAATCCAGTATCTCTTCCTCATCGTCCACAAGAACGATAACATCTCTATCTCCCATCACTATCCCCTATCTAAAACCGGAAGTCCCTCTTTCCGGCATGTATATTGTCAATGTATTCCGCCGCTTTCTCCTTTACTACCGGATTTGTGATCACCTTCAGCTGCTCCCGGATCACCTTCTCACCCTTTGCTTTCGTATCTGCAGATGCATAATCTTCGAGATATTCCTTCAGCGTCATCAGGGCGTTGGGCTGGCAGCAATTGACGATCTGCCCGGACTTCAGAAGTGACATAAAGCGGTCTCCGGTCCGCCCTTCCCGATAACATGCAGTACAGAAGCTTGGGATATATCCCATGCCCAGCAGCCAGTTCACCACCTCATCCAGGGACCGTCGGTCGGTCACGTCAAATTGAGCCGAATTCTCCTCCTCCGGCTCCTCTTGTGCATAACCGCCCACACTGGTGCGGGAACCACCGCTGATCTGACTGATGCCAAGATCCAGGACCTTTTCCCTGACCTTCTGGGACTCACGGGTGGACACGATCATGCCTGTATACGGAACGGCAATGCGGATCACCGCCACGATCTTCTGGAAGATATCATCCGATATGGCATTCAGCTCCGCCGGGTCGATATCATCTGCCGGGCACACACGCGGCACACTGATGGTATGGGGCCCTACACCGAATCTCGCCTCCAGATGCTCGGCATGCATGATCAGCCCCACCAGCTCATAGCGGTATTTATCCAGTCCGAAGAGAACTCCACAGCCGACGTCGTCAATACCGCCCTCCATAGCGCGGTCCATGGCCTCTGTGTGATAGGCGTAATCACTCTTTGGACCTGTAGGATGCAGCTCCTCATACGCCTTCTGGTCATAGGTCTCCTGAAACAATATGTATGTTCCAATTCCCGCGTCCTTCAGTTTCTTATAATTCTCCACCGTGGTGGCAGCTATATTTACATTTACCCGCCGGATCGCTCCGTTCTTATGCCGGATACTGTAAATCGTTTTGATACTCTCTAATATATAGTCCAGAGGATTGTTCACCGGATCCTCCCCCGCCTCAATGGCGAGCCGTTTATGTCCCATGTCCTGCAGTGCGATCACCTCCTGCCGGATCTCTTCCTGAGTCAGCTTTTTCCGGGCAATATGCTTATTTTTCAGATGATAGGGACAGTACAGACAGCCGTTGATGCAATAGTTTGACAAGTACAGCGGCGCAAACATCACAATGCGCTTGCCGTAAAACCTCTCCTTGATCTCCTTTGCCAGCTTCTCGATCTCCTGATTCTCTTCCTCCAGTTCACACTCTAGAAGCACCGCCGCCTCCCTGTGGGAGATTCCCTTCATCTCCCTTGCTTTCATAAGAATGGCGTCGATCACTTCTTTATTATTTCTATTCTGTCTCGCATAGGCAAGGGATTCCTGAATTTCAGCATCGTTGATAAATTCACGGGCAATGCTGGATTTTGGATTATAATTACACATATTATATTACCTCCAAAATACTATTTACTTTGCACTCATATATACTTTCCCGCCTTTCAGCTTGATGCCCTTTCGCTGCATCAATTCACTTACGGTCAGGATATCATAGTCATTTTTCACCAGCCAGGGCACGATTTTCTCCACCGCCTCCGCTGTCGGGGCATGAATATCATGCATCAGTATTATATCGCCGTCGGATACTTCTTTCTTCACCGCCTTAAAGGTCTTTTTGGCATCCATCGTCTTCCAGTCCAGTGTGTCGATATTCCAGTAGATCATCGGGTGCTTGAGTTTCTCCCGCATAACATCGCTGATGGCACCATATGGCGGCCGGAGCAGATCCACATCCGCACCCGTCAGCTCCTTCACCAGTTCCGCCACCTGGTCGCACTTTTTATTTACCTTCTTTATCTTCAGTTTACTTAGATCGGCATGGTCCCATGTGTGGTTTGCGATCTCACATCCCTGGGCGACCTCCTGCTTCAGCACCTCGGCGCCGGCGGTAACCCGTTCTCCCACCACAAAAAAGGTGGCATGGGCATTATATTTTTTAAGGGTTGCCAGGATCTTCGGCGTATTCTCTGTGCTGGGCCCGTCGTCAAATGTAAGAGCCACCGCTTTCGATCGGACCGCCGGCGCGGGTGTTGGCTTCACAATGGCATCCGGCGACAAGGCGCCCACCGCCTTTACCATATCCGAAATCTTCCCCTCCGCTGCCTCCGGCGTAGCTGCCGGCTGCCCCGCCGTCTGCACCACCTGGACTCCCGCTGATGTGGCGGCCTGTTTCCCCGTCTGCTCCATGTCGTCCGGCCAGAAAAAGAACACACCAATGGCAGCCACCGCCAAAAAGGCCGCCGGAACCACCAACTTTAATATAGAAAAGGATCCTGTCCCAGGGCGGCGCCTGTGTCTCTTGTAGCTGTCTCTCCTTCTGCTGTAGGTGGACCGTCTCCTGGAATTTCTGTTGTTATAACCTCTCATGTAATCCATCACTCTTCACCTCGTTATACTTAATATCTTATTGTACTTTAACGGCTTAAGTATATCACTTATCCGTTTTTTTATCAACGCTCTTTTTCCTGCTTTCCGGCTCCTTCCGGTAGTATTCCGTCTCCACGGGAATCCCTTTTTTTGCCAGCCTTCGGCTGCACCAGCGCTTCACCCATCGATAGATCATAGCGAACACCGGAACCGCGCAGAGCATCCCAAGAAAGCCGAAAAGCGAACCTAAGAACAGAATAGAGAACAAGATCCAGAAACTCTTGAGGCCGATGGAGTCCCCCAATATTTTCGGTCCCAGCACATTTCCGTCAAACTGCATAAGAACGATGATCAGTATCAGAAAGATCACACCTTTTGAAGGATTTGCAATAAATACCAGGATAGCGCTTGGTATGATTCCTATGTACTGCCCAAAGAACGGGATCACATTGGTCACACCGATGATCACGCTGATCAGAAGGGCATACGGGATATTGGCGATGCTCATTATGATAAATGTCAGCATCCCCACGATGAGGGAATCTACTATCTTTCCGCTGATAAACTTGGCGAATACGGTGTGGGTCTCCCGGAGCACCTCCAGAGTACCGTCCACCCGCTTCTGGGGAAGGATGGCAAACATCAGTTTTTTTGCCTGGGCGCAGAAGTTCTCCTTCTCCGCCATAAGATAGATGGACACGATCATGCCGATAAATACATTCAGCAGAAGGCTCATGGCATTTACCACGCCGTCTGTCAGCAGTGAAAGAAGCTTACTGCTTTCCGGCAGAAGATCGTTCTGCAGCCAGGTGATGAGCTTCTCATACATCGTACCGGAGAAATTCTGAAAATATTCCGCCAGTGTAGGATTTGACCGGAATACGTCGTCGCCCCAGGCCACTATATTTTTGTAGTAGGAGGGGAGATTTGCCGCCAGGCTGGAAATGCTGTTGATCACCTCCGGCACCACCAGCATAATGAGGCCGAAGATAATAAAGAGGGCCAGAATCAACACAATGGTCACAGAAAAACCCCGGGCGATGCCGGCCGCCTTTTTGTCCTTTTTTATGATCCTCCGCATCAGCGGAATAAACACAAATTCATCCATGGAATTTACCAGCGGGCTCAGGAGAAAGGCAATGATAAGACCGATATACACCGGGGTCAGCGCCGAATTCACTGCCGCCACCACACCGCCCAGACTTCCGAGATTATCCAGCAGCGCCTTTACGACAAGAGCGGCAGTGACTACAAGAAATGCTGTCACTCCCGCATACAGGTATTTGTCAAATTTGGTATTCAATCGTTTCATATTCCGGTTCCTCCGCTTTTCTAATTATTAGTTTAGCACAGGGAACTTTAAAAAACAACTAAATCCAGGCTTTATTTCATTTTTGATTTAAAGACAAGGCTCGCCAGATATCCCATGATCAGAGCCCCGGAAATCCCTACCGCGGCACTCTCAAGACCGCCGTAAAATGTGCCGATAAATCCCTGGTTGTCCA
The DNA here is from genome assembly GCA_910574015.1 of Eubacteriaceae bacterium. Taxonomy (GTDB): domain Bacteria; phylum Bacillota; class Clostridia; order Lachnospirales; family Lachnospiraceae; genus Eubacterium_F. The sequence continues at coordinate 32,198 of CAJSYQ010000002.1, forward strand.
CAGCCTCCTTCACTCCCTTAAACAGCAGATGCCCAAATCCAATCAAGGGCACGGTAGCTCCCGCCTTGGCCCAGTCAGCAAAGGGATGGTAGAGATGGAAGAAGCTCAATATGGCGCCGGTGCACACCAGTCCCACCATGATCCTGCCTGGCAGGAGCTTTGTATTATCCATCACGATCTGGACCACCGCACAGATGGCGCCTCCCACAAGAAATGCAATAAGATAGTCCATATTATTTTACCTCCGTTTCCTTTCCCGATACGGCTTCCAGCACCACGCCGTGAGCGATGCCGGGAATCGAATTTCCTTCATTAAAACTAACCGTGGAGAGCAGGGCTCCCGTTGGCACAAACAGTACCCTCTGCCATTCGTTCTTCCGCATCTTTTCCAAAATATATCCACACAGGGTAATGGCGCTGCAGCCGCAGCCGCTGCCGCCGGCATTGGTATCCTGTTCCTTGTTGTAATAAATCTCAGTACCACAGTCAAAATGCTGCGGCTCAATATCATATCCGTAGCCGTGCATCATATCGATCAGGATACGCTGCCCGATGGTGCCAAGATCCCCGGTGATGATCCGGTCATAATATCCCGGCCCGATTCCCAGGTCTTTAAAATTGTGCAGGATAACGTCCGCCGCAGCCGGGGAAGTTGTCAATAAGGAACAACTAATTTTATGATTTTTTTAATTTCTACCTATTTAAATGTCATATTATATTGAAACAAAAAGCAATCCGCTATCAGATTGCTTTTTGAAAAACATTAACCTTCTTTATATGTGTAATATCATCTTGTCATATACAAAGTATCCGATTACTACACCATCGGCGTCATAAAACGATTCTTTTCTTCCTCTGTTAAACAGATTGGTTCCACTCCCTTTTCCTCTGCATACCTAACCAAGCCTCTCATATCCAACTTGACTTTCGGTAGCTGGCTCGGCATAATTGGTCCCGGTGTTTTTCCAAGACTTTCTTTATATTTCTTCATCTGTCCATTCATAATCATACACCTCCACCAGTTCCTGTGCTGGATTTTCGTCTATAAAAATCTGATATTTATGCAACATTCCGATGTGTTCGGCACGAAATGCCGCACAATAATGTTTCACAAGTTCCATATTTGCCGCAAAACCCGTCAATGCGCCACCAAATCCATAGTCTATAGACCTCTGTGCCGCTATCGCAAATAAATGTCCACCTACTCCTGCATATCTCGGCTCACTGCCAAGCTGCTTATTATTAATCGGCGCGGCACACATCCAAGTAAGAAAAACAGCCCTCATATCCTGATTGGGGTATAAGGCAACAAGACCCTGAATATCCACCGTTCCTTTCAGTACCAGTGCATAAACCTCATTTTCCTTCAACAAGTCTGCCCAATTCGTATACCAGCCCGTTTTAGAATTGTAGTTCTTCAAAAAACTAATTCGCTTAATCCGCACCACTTCCGTTTCTATGATTGCCCCTGTCATATTATCCTTCAAACAAGGTGTCAATTCATCAATCTCAACCGTTAGCATTTTCATATCCTCCACTTATATTATATCTGATTCATGGCATTTAAGCAACAAAAACCACTCTTTTCTCTCAATTCCAGTACATTTTGCCCTAATATCTCCCTGCACTTCGCCAGTTCGTCCCGAAACCGAAATTTAATACTTATTCTTTTGTCCTCATGCACATAAATGGTATCAATCAGTTCCAGCAACACCTCTCTGGTCAGATATTCAATATTCCGATGCTTTATAAATGACAGCACAAAATCATTATAACACACCTCTTCAATCTCTCTCTGTTCCTCTGCCTTTGCGTTTAATACCTGAATTTCTTTCTGTGCAGAGTCAATCTTCTCATCATAGTTCTGTTTCATGGAAATATACTCCTCCCTTGACAAAATTTCATCTTTCCAATCCATATACAAATCTTCTTTATTCCTTGTCAAGCCTCTGATTTCATTTTCCTTTCTACAAATCAATTCTTTCAGCCTATCTGATTGTCTTTGTGTAACTGCATCCTTTTCCAGTGCCTGAAACAAAGCATCTACCTCTACTGCAATCGCGATCTGCGCCCTGATTGCTTCCAATACCGCCTTCTCTATATGCTCTACCCTTACACTATGGCGGGTACATAGACGTTTTGTTGCCCTTGCGTACTTAGAGCAAATATAATACCTGTGTCCATGATTATTGCAATAACTCATAGCCATGCCACAATCCGCACACCGCATAAACCCCGCCAAAAGTGATGATTCACTTTTTTTCACCGTCTGTCGTTCACTCGCATCAAAAATCTGCTGTACCCGGTCAAAATCTTCTCTGGACACAATCGCCTCATGATGATTTTCACAAATAATCCACTCATCCTTCGGTACGATCAAAGCCTTTTTTATCTTATAACTGGCCATCCGCTTCATTCCCTGTACCAAATCACCACAATACATGCGGTTTGTCAAAATCTTTTTTACAGACGTATATCCCCATACAGCAGTACCTTCTACTTCGCAATATGGGTTTCGGTAGTTCGAGCCTGACTGCTTTTTATACTCCATAGGAGTCAAAACTCCCATATCATTAAGTTTTCTGGCAATCGCAAGCACCGGTTCTCCCTCTAAAAACCACTGGTAGATGTTCTGTATCACCTGCGAAACAGTTCTGTCTACCAGCAATTCCCCTTTATGTTCTTTATCCTTGATAAAGCCATATGCACAAAAAGAACCAACAAACTTGCCGGATCGCCGCCTATCATCAAGAGCGTGCCGCACTTTGTTGGAAACATCCTGACAATAAGCGTCATTCAGCATATTTTTGAACGGAACAACAACCGTATTCATCTGTCCCGGATTCACGAAACTATCCAGGGAATCCACTACCGAAATAAATCTTATCCCCATAAATGGAAATATTTTCTCTAAATAATTACCTACTTCAATGTAATTTCTCCCAAACCGGGACAAATCCTTTACAATTACGCAGTTAATCCGTCCATTCCGTACTTCATTCATCAGCCGCTTAAAACTCGGCCGGTCAAAATTTGTTCCTGTAAAACCGTCATCAACAAACTGATCTACAACCGAAACATCCAATAGTTTCTCCAAATGCTCCTGCAGAATCAAACGCTGACTCTGCACACTGTTGCTCTCATCTTTATCCCCGTCATCATGAGATAAGCGAATATACAGACCTGCCTGCCATCGTTTCTGCCCTGTCAGGCTCTGACTTTTCCCTTCATATTTACTTTTTCTAGCCATAATTGTCACCAGCCCCTCACGAAATCTATATCACATGTGCCAAATCAAGATCATTTAATTCCAACAGTTCCCTGCACCGCTGCAATTCATCACGAAACCGAAACTTGATTGTTATTTTCTTTCCCTCATGCACATAAATCGTATCAACCAGTTCCAATAGGACTTCTCTTGTCAAATATTCTATATTCTGGTGTTTCTTAAAGGATTCTACGAAATTATTACACCGGAAATTCTTCATGTCACTCTGCTTTTTGATCTCCTCCCTCAGTGTCAATACTTCATCCTGCATCCGTTCTATATCCTCTGTGTAACGCTGTTTCATGGAAATAAATTCTTCTTTGGACAAAATATTACTTTTCCAGTCCATATATAAATCTTCTTTAATCCGCGAAAGTTTTTCTATCTCCCGTTCCTTTCCGGCCAGCACCCCATCCAGCATAACTGTATTCGTTTTCGTTTTTTCATTTTTTTCCAATTCCTGAAATACTTCATCGATCTTTACAGCCATAGCTACTTGTGCCTGTATTGCCTCCAAAACCGCATTTTCCACATAGTCTGCCCGAATACTGTGTCTGGAACACACATTTTTCGATACTTTTTTATATGTGGAGCACACAAAATAATGATATGTTCCATAAGAATGCACATTCTTATGCCGGTTCATTGCCCGCCCACAGTCTGCACAGCGCATGAATCCTCCCAGCATCGTAATTCTTCCCTGTTCTTGTGTCATTCTCGTATCTGTATCAAATATCCTCTGTACCTTATCAAATGTCTCTCTGTCCACGATTCCTTCATGATGGTTTTCGCACACCATCCATTCATCTTCCGGAACTCGCTGTAACTTTTTCACTTTATAACTGGTTACACGCATGACGCCCTGCACCAAATCACCACAATACATTCGATTCTGTAAAATCCGCTTTACTGCACTATATCCCCACATAACAGGACCTTTTACAGAAGAATCAGATACCTTATAATGCAGACCACACATCTTCTTGTATTCTGACGGAGATGGAATCCCCATATTATTGAGTTTTTTTGCTATCGTGATTGCACCAAGACCATCCAGAAACCATTCATAGATATTTTTGACAATTGGTGCAACCGTCTCGTCTACAAGCAATTCCCCTTTATTGTCCGGATCTTTTACATATCCATAAGCAGAAAAGGAACCAATAAATTTACCGGATCGTCGCCTGCTGTCCAAAGAACTTCGTACCTTATTGGAAATATCGCGGCAATACTCATCATTGATAAGGTTTTTAAAAGGTACCAGAATGGTATTCATCTGACCCGGATTTCCATAACTGTCTAGAGAATCCGCAATAGAAATGAATCGAACCCCCATAAACGGAAATATCTGTTCCAGATAATTACCCACCTCAATGTAATTTCTGCCAAAACGAGATAAATCCTTGACAATAACGCAATTTAAACTGCCGGCCTTAATCTGTTCCATCAGACGAATAAAACCGGGTCTCTCAAAATTTGTCCCTGTCCAACCATCATCAATGAAATAATCCGCCACCTCAACATCTGGCAATTTTGCTGAATATTCTCGTAATAACATTCGTTGATTAGACACACTGTCACTCTCATCCTTATCGCCATCTTCACGGGACAAACGGATATACAATCCTGCCATCCACTTTTTTACAACATTGCCCTCGGCATCGGTCACACCATATTTACTTTTTCTAGCCATTATTCTCTCTCCAATCTTTACAATATTAGAAAGAGACCTACACTACACATTATTTGCAACTATTGTAGCACAGATCGCCCTCATTTTCCAATACCTTATTTTGGCAATTTTTCATCACATTTGTAAGCAACGACTGTAACGAATCCTGCGTATCAGAAAAAGCAATTTCCACTTTTAGTTCCTTTGTTTCAAACTCATAAGGATTTTCGTGTGTCTGAAACCATCGAATGGCATTTTTGCTCTGTTCATATGTCATCCCATACATCACCTCTCTCTCAAAACAAAACATATACAGAAAAATATCTATATATATATCATTGACTTCTTTGGAAGTTTTAACCAAAATTATTGTAACCACCATAATCTTTTATATGCCTCGTCCTGATGCCTGCGGCGAACAGGTCCATAGAAATCTCATCTCCCCGCCTTCATGTGGCCGGGCTGCGTATTACAGAAGTATCATTATCCCCCTGGCACGTCTCCGCGTTATGGAAGTGCTGCTTCCATATCAGTGCTCCTGGTTCTGCCTGCCATACAGACGGATAGCCGCTCGGTGCCAGGGTAACGTATCAGTTGAGGCTGTTTATTTGTCAAGGTTCATGGCACAGGGATGCCTATATAAACAAAGACAATGGAATTTTCTTGTTTTTGAACCCTTTTTTAAAAAAATTATAAAAAGACTACGATTTTCCAAATTCTTTATCTTCACACTATTGATCAGATCGGAAACTTTCCTATCTGCAGTGCGATATGTATCATCAGATACTGTTTTAAATCCTCGTCCCGATTTCCATTGAGGTAACTGTTCTTCTCAATCAGCGGCATATAAAGTTCCAATATCTTCTCCAAATCTTCATGGTTCCCAGACACAGCACCTATCAAGATGGAACGAAATTCTTCCTTACTCATTATCCTCACCGCCCTCCTCCAGCATTTTCCTTAATTGTTTCAGCGCGTGGGAACGCTGTTTATACACATGCCGCAGGGAACAACTTATCCGACCAGCAACCTCCTTCGGTGTCTGTTCCTCAACAAAAAGCATAGACAGTATCTCCTGCCTTTGTTCGGATAGTGTATGAAATGCTTTTTCCAGCCGTTCCTCTTCAAACTGGAATCCTTCCGATTCTGTTATCCGCTGTATCCAGTTCTTTTCCGGATTTTCAGATGCCCATAACTCTTCTGGCAATTCATCTACATAGACAATTCCCTTATCCCTTTCCAGTTTCTTTACATAATTCAACTTTGCACGATACAAAGTCACTTCCAGCCAGCCCGTAAATCTAGCCCGCAATTCATCTCTTTCGGATTTTTCCTGATGGTTCATCCGTCATGCCTCCTTTTTGAAGACATGCCATCAGGCAGAAACAGACATACCATGATGGCATGTCTGTTTCATGTTGTATCAATCTGCTACATCTTTTGTATGATTTTCAGTCTGGGAAAACCACCTCCTCTGCTACAAACACAAAAACGACCATACTATACACATTCCGTATATAGCACAGCCGTTCAACAACGCATAATAAACCAGTGAGTATAATCCACTGACTCTAAAACAATATTAGATCGGATAGCGAAACGCCCTCCGAATTTGTCTGCAAAAGATACCTCCAGTTTCCTTTTCCCTGCTGATTAAAATTTCTAACATTTTTCCTAAAATAACGTAATCCTCTGCTTTTTCTCCTTTTTATCTATTTTACCTAAACTCAACCCAAATGGAAAGGAACTAAAATTCCGTTTTCTGTACCTAATGGTATTTTTTGTATTCTTATACTCTTTTTGTCCAATCTAATTTTATCATCACTGAAAAAAATCCAGATTATTTAACATTTGAGATACATCCGCCTCCATTTCTTCCAAAAGCTTTTCTTCCTGCGCTTGACTTGCATCTGCTGCTTCCCCGGATTCTGCCTTGCCCGCCCCAGTATCTGTTGAAGCGCCCACCATTAACATGTCTGTTTGCCATCCGTTGATTCTCTCTTCAATCAGCTCCCTTACTATCTGCTTTATGTCATCTGGTGTCGCCAATGAAGTCATAGAAATTTGTATGCTGCAGTCCTTCTGCTGCAATTCTGGATGGTTTTCCAAATACTCATTCAACGCTTTCACAACCAGGGAACTTTTCCGGTTCCCCATCCTCTCCAGCAATTCGCCTACCCTCCTGCCCTCCTCCGTATTATCTGAAAACTGGAGACTATAACGGTATCTCCCATCTAGTTTCATTTTGCATCCTCCTCATGCTTTTCCATTGCCTTTGCGGTTCATCTGGCTCTTTGCAAGCATTTCATAACCAACGGCATTGGCATGACAGTCTTCAATAAAATCTGCCTGAATCACCAGAGGCGACTGCTCAAGGTAAGGTTTCAAAAGCATACTGCCACCACCGAGAAAGATTGCGGGATTTGCCCGCAAATCCACCTGCAGTTCCCGGAGCTGGTCTAAAATCTCTTTCGCATGATGTTCAGCCTCCTCCCTTATGGTAACCTTGATATCTTCCGGCAGGACAATCTCCTGCTCGCCCAGTACAGCACTGATATGTTCCTCCTCAATCCGCATATCATGCAGGGCACCCACTTTGCGTACAATTTCATTATTCATCGTAATAATCCCCGTCTCCAGGCTGCGGCAGAACTGCAGATCCGGCTTGCCGTTACGCAAAAGCAGTACATCCGTAGTATAGCCCCCGATATCAATCACAAACACCCGCACCGTCTTTACGATCAGGCTGCTCCTGGGAATGACCGCCGCATACGCCTGCGGGAACACCATCACCTGGTCGATGAAAATGCGATAAGGCTTCCCCCCATACATAAACTCCACCAGCCCTCGATTGAAATAATCTGCAAAATGTTCCCGCAACAGGCTATAATGCTCCGGTGGAAGCCCCACCGCAAGCTGCATCTTCTCCATCGGCTCATACTTTCCCCGATTTTCTAGTTCTTTGGCAATCGCAAATAAGGATAAAATAAAAAAGCGGTCATCCTGCGTCTTGTCCCGCATATAGCTCAGCCGTTTCCCACTCAGCGTCCAGTATTTCCCCTGATACTGAAGAATTTCGTCAGTCATCGGCGGCTTGACGGTATGCTCTGCCAGACCGGAAACAAAATCAAACGCAGGTGTCTTTACTGCATAATTTCCGTGATCGATTCCTAATAACATAATGATTCCTCCTTGTACAATCTATCTTAATTTTCATTTTCATATCTGATTACACAGAATAGCATACTCATTTACAACAAAAATACTCATTTAAGCGAAAGGCAGAAGCAGTTATCAAATCTGCTCTGCCCTTTTCCTATTTATTTTCTTTTACGATTTAAACAGAACTTCCAAACGTAATCATCCAGTCCCTTGTAACTGCCATCCCAAAGATATGTGCCAAACTGAAACCCCATCCCATCAAGCAGCAGCAAAAGCTGCCGGTATCCTTTCTGCACATGGGGATTGGTCGCCAGATCCATGTCAAATGCCGTCATGATTTTTTGCAAGCCCTGTTCCCTTAACTGCTTCAGCATGATTTCTAATTGTGTCAGAGCGTTCACACCGGGGACTGCCAGCACCGCAAGCCCTGTCAGCGCATGGATCACATCCGCTTTCATCGGTCCTTCCGTCAAAAGCATGGTTTCAGCCGGTGCCCCGGCAAGGTGCGTCCAGCCTTCCGCTTTACATCCGTTTTTCAACTCTGCACTGGATACCCAGCGGAATTTTCGTTTTTTCACATCATCCCGCCGGATCTGCATCCCCTGAATCCTCCCTTTGCCATCCCTGACCGGAATCAGAATGCCCCGCTGGTTGACGGTGAATTTCCACTGGTCATCCTCCGTCCGGTAAAATCCCGGTACACCGGATAACGCACAGCCTTCCTGCACCAGCTCCTTTGCCATCTTCGTCATTCCCACAACCGGAGTTGTCCTGTAACCCAACTGCTGAATCTCATCTTCCTTCAGACCTCTTTGCAGCAGATTTTCGATATGATCCGATGCCAGGGAAAGTTTTTCCAGTAGTGCCATATAGGTTTTATGTCTGGTTTCAATATCTGCCACCGGCGACTCTTCCATCTCTTTTATCACTGCCCTCTTTGGGGGACGATAAGACTGATCTGAAAGTCCCAACCGCTCTGTCATCGCTTCCCTTACATCCTCTCTGGGGATGCCTGTATACAGCGAATACAAATCGAAAATTCCACCGGACACTCCGCATTTCGGACACCGGAACACCTCTTTCCTCAGATTGATATTCAGATGTTTGTCTCTCGGCTTGGAATCACAGCATGGACAGGGGATATAATACGAACTCCGCCCAGATGGTGCCGGCGGCAGGTTCAGCAACGATGTGACATCCCATATGTGAAACTTCTCCATCCTAGTCCTCCTCGTATAATAAGTTTGTAAGCAAGGAAAACAGCTTACAGACTTATTCTTTTTTGGTATAAATGGTAAGGACATCTAAGAGGAACTCCCCTCATCCCCATTCCCATCTATACAGTTAATAGTTACATATCATTATAGGTAGATCCTGTGGTATGATATCAGTTAGAGTCTGATGTCCGAAGGCACTGCTGTTCCTCCTTTCAGCCGGCTTTATCCGTGACTGCTTCGAAAGCATTCAGCCTGGCACATACGGCACATTCCGCTGACACAGAATTTTCATCCCCAGCCGTTAGCCCCAGCAAGAAAGGCTGACTGGGTGCATGCTCATTGCGCGAGGTTTCGGTCACCGTATGCTGCACAGGATAAACCTTTTGCCTCAGGCTTCACAAATCCCGATCCGATTGGAGGTGATATCATGTTAAAGATCAACTATATGTCCACCTTGTTTGTAGGTATTGATGTAAGCTCAAAGACCAATGCTGTCTATGCTATGGACTTTGAGGAAAACAAATACATCTCATCGTCGTTTGGCAATAATCAGCCAGGTGCCGATAAGCTTGTGAATATGATTGCTGAGTGTATGCAGAAGCATAAAAACCTGGATACACTTCTTATCGTGCTGGAATCTACTTCTGTATACAGCGTACATATTTCTAATTTCCTATCGACCAGCGAGGTCCTCATGCCCTACAAGCCTTTCGTCTTCTGTGTAAACCCAAAGGCCACTTCCAATTACCGAAAGTCCTATATCGGAATGGAAAAGACCGATCCCACAGATGCCTATCTCATTGCGGACTTTGGCAGGGTAGGCCGTACCAAAAAGCTGGAGCCATGGCGCGGCGGGCAGTTTATAGCCCTGAAACGCCTTACAAGGCATCGTATGCACCTTTCTGGGTGCATCACCAGGGAGAAGACTTATATGGTCTCTAATCTTTATCTGAAGTTCAGTGAGCTTCAGCTCCTTGAAGGGGATGATAAGCCCTTTAGCAACCTCTATGGTGCCACGTCCTCAGCTGTCCTGACCGAATTTTTGTCTCCACAGGAGATTATCGATATGCCGGAAGAGGATCTGCTTACCTTCCTTGCGGATAAGAGCAGGAACCACATCTCTGACATATCCAAAACTTCGGAGCTTCTGCGGAAGGCAGCCAGGGATTCCTATCGGTTAGACAAGTGCATGTACGAACCACTGAACATATCACTGGCAAGCTCGTTTAACTGTATCCATGCCTATCAGAAAGAAATCAGGCTGATTGAACAGGCGATTGGGAAATGCATCAACGGAATGAACCCTAACGCCCTGGTCATCCTTCAATCCATACCTGGAATAGGTCCGGTATGGGCTTCCGGGATTCTATCAGAAATAGGCGATATAACAGCGTTTCATTCGTCCGATGCCCTTGCCAAATATGCCGGGCTTTACTGGCCTAAGGGTGATTCCGGAGATTTCACTTCTGAGGACAACAAAATGTCGAAAGCCGGAAATCCCTATCTCCGCTACTATCTTGGCGAAGCGGCAAACAGCGTCAGGAAGCACATCCCTGAATATGCTGATTTCTATGCCAGAAAATATGCTGGGGCAACCATGCATCAGCACAAAAGAGCACTCGCGCTTACATCTCGTAAATTTGTACGACTCGTTTTTGGATTGCTGGTCAAAAACCAACTGTACACCGGCGAAAAGCTGGACACCAAATATAATATCGAATCGAACTGACATTCGGTTTTGCGTAAAACATATCGAAGGTCTGTTAAAGTTACCCTTTTTTCTGAAAAACATATCAAAATCTTTTTCAAAAAGTTCTTGACATATCACCAGAATGCTTTCGCGCACGCCTTAACTTTGGACGTGCGCACAAACTTGACAGGCTAAATGGTTTCATTCAGCCCTATCCCCCAATCCTCCATGACCTCCGGCATTAACCCTTATAACTTCCACCGGCAATCAATGGCTGCAGGTACGCTACAATAAAGCCCAGCGAATTGAGCACGATCCATGTGATCACTATCCGCTTGAGCCAATTAGTCGCTTCGTCCACCGCACGCTGATTTCTGGAAATCATCCGGGTAAGCAGGGCAATGGCTGCCGCTGTCACGCCCACAATGGTGCTGATGCCGATAATCTCACCATACACGTCCTTCATGATGGTGGAAAACCGGTTCCAGATGGTATCCCCTCCCTTATCTTTAGCCGCCAGAACGGTCTGAAGGGAAATGAGCGTCATGGAAAACATCCCCACCATGGACCAGTAGACAGCCCGCAAGTGGTTGCTTCCCTCCCTCAGTTTCTTTGCCATGCTACAACCTCCTTTGCATGTCTGTTCTGGAACGAGGCATGCAAAATGCCGCTTCAAAAGCCAGAAAGCTCTCAAAACGGCATCTTTTGCCTGCGTTCCCTATTGATTTGTTCTTTGTCCCATGGGCTTCTCCCACTTTTGGACAATACCACTATACACCTTTTGCATTTGCATGTCATCGGCTGGAGTGTGCCAATTTTGTGCCAATTTCGTGACATGGGATTTTCACCCCATCCCCTCAATCAATGCCACCATCTCCAGCCACACGTCCACAGCGCTGTCCGGTGCTGCCCACAGCCTGATAGACAGTATCGCAACTGCCTGCTGTCTGAGCCGGTAATAGTGCCTTGATGACAAATCCAGCCGATACAACAGTTCTTTATGGGTCAATTTTTCCGGCGCTATGTAGGTCAGGTAGATCAACTGGTACAGCCTCTCCCCATCCTCTGGCTTTTTCTTCAGCACAGTCAATGCCTCATTCACCCTGTCCAGAAGCAGCCTCGACTTTCTGATTCCCTCCATCCTGCTCTCCAGCTTCCGATTTCCCCATGACATCTCTAAATCCACCTGCTCTAACAGCGTATCCAGCCCCTCAAAGGGTTTTTCCAACTCACTGGCTACATTCTCCGGGAAGCACTCCAAAAGCCACACAACCGTCCGATAATGCTGTAACAGCATCATAGTGTTGTGGTAGGTATTCTTCTGCTTTTCCTTCCTCGCCTCCCTGATCTTCTCATTGTCAATCCCGGCATCCGGCAAAATCCCCCGATCCGTCAGCAGACCAATGACCGCTTCCGACTGTGCCAGTTTCTTTTCCTGCTGCTCCTGTATCATCTCATTCTCTTTACTCATACTCATAAAATAAACTCTCCTTTGCTATTTCTGTCAGGTCCACTGCCCTGCAGGGACCCCGTATCTGCTTTCTGTCCTGAACTGCCTCATCTATATTTACTCTCTGGCAGTCATAACTACAATTCTTACAATTCCTATACAGAGAAAGATACGTGTATATTATAGGGGCAGAATGTGCAACGCGGGATCTCTCCCCAGACGCATCCTTAATCCCAGACTCATTCTCATTATCCACCAGTTCACAAGTCAGTTTCCTTGAGTACCATGCCACCATCCGGCTCAGATGCTCATGCTCCGAGCCTTTCTTGGGCACGTCCGCACTGAATTTCCGTATCTTTCCCACTGTTTCCACAATCTCTTCCTGTCCCGGAAGTGAAACCTCGGCATCCACTGGATACCTTTTATTAAAAATGAGACAGCCGTATGAACTGGAAAGACGGTACAGAGCGAAGACATCCCCATGCTTCCTAAAAAATCTCCATACCTTTGTCTTTTCCCATCCCCACCGCCGTCCCAGGGTTTCCAAAGTCAAGATGGCGCCATACTTGCCATACTGGACTGCAGGTGCCATAAAAGAAAACGCATTGTTGGGATCTTCTGTCACAGTATGACACCACAGATCCAGCCATGCGTCTGCTTCCTCAAATATATAATGTTCTTTTACCAGCCGTTCCGTGATGTTACGTGGGATACATAAAAAGCCGTACCCTTTTGTTGTATATACCGCCCCTTTCATGCAGGCTGCCCCGGAACATTTCCGAACCCAGTCGGTAATGTGATAAGTAAATTTCTTTGTATCCTGATCTAGCTCATATCGGACATATCCCCGCTGCTGCAGCTTTTCCACTATGTCCAGTGCCTTTATTCGGCTCTTTGTCCCCAGTATGCTTTTCACGCCAACTACACCGCCAGCCCACATCCCTGGAATCACAGCATTTGTATAGCCACAGTACAGGGAAGTTCCTTTCCGAAATGCCGCACGGGATGCCAGCCTTACCCAGTCGCCCAGTATCCCCTTGCCCTCCGGGACAATGTTGCGGGGCAGCTTTACCCACTCGTAATGCCATAGACACTTCATAAGGAACACCTCCTGTAAATTGGCATAAAAATAAGGCAATTCCCTAAAAGAAACTGCCCTGACAAAAAACAGTATCAAATTTTCACTGTCAATCCAATCAATGAATCTGCATCCACACCAACCAGATACCATTTGCTATTTATGTTCATTTCTATTCGTGTAGGAACCCATTTACCATCAAGCATGACTTCCATGCCTGTCCCACAATGCAGACCACCGTAATACTCCTCTAATCCAAAACGTATGTCCATACGTTCACTTCCTTCATCGTAAATCAAAGAACCAATTCTATCCATATATCTTTCCTCCTTACTTATCTCAAATCATTTCCAAAATTTTCATTTTCATTCACTTATATATACAATTCTCCATTTCTATCATTAAATATCTCCAAAATCCACCCCTGTTAGATATTTATAATAAAAAACCAGACAAGTCCCAAAACTCATCTGGTCAAAATAATGTGTAAACGGCCTCCTTTCTTATTGTTCTATATTAACATTATCAGGCGCCATACAGGCTCCCATATTCATGCTGTCCTTGATCCCATAATCGGTGATGATCCCTGTGGTGATCCCCGCCACTTCCACGTAGCCTGTCTCTTTTCTCCTCCAGCGGGCTTCCGAAGACGCCAATACCACCGCCCCGCTTCCCGTCACTGTCCAGGTGGCGGAATACGGTCTCTGGCTTCCATAGGCAAGGGGATACCGAAACTGTTTTTCCGCACTGGCAAAATGACTGGATGTCAGCGCCACAACATAATCCGCATATCCACCGTCCACAATCATGGAGCCGATGGCAAGAGACTCGCCCATAGTGCTGCAGGCGCCGTAAACACCAAACATGGGAATGTTAAAGTTCATGATACCAAAGGATGTGGCGATCAACTGCCCCAGCAGATCCCCCGCAACGAGATACCGGACCTCCTTTGGCTCCAGCCCCGCCTTCCTCAGCGCCACCTGGGTGGCCAGCTGCTGCATCTTGCTCTCCGCCTCTTCCCATGTCTCCGCACCAAAAAGAGGATCGTTCTCTACCATATCGTAATATTTGCCAAATGCCCCGTTGCCTTCCTTCTCCCCGGCAACACTTCCGGCACCGATCACCACTGGCGGCCGTCCAAAAAGTATGCTCCGTCTGCCCACCATTTTGTTCTGACTCATAAAATCCCTTCCTTTCAGGCATACTACTATTGGTAGCATTCCAGAAAAAAAGGGATTTTATTCATTAAAGCATCTGTTTTCTTATTTCTTCTTTATGTTTCAGCCGATCCCGGATCAATTCGCCGGCTTTGACAAATTGATCTACCAGATCTGGATCAAATTGCGTGCCTTTGCCCTCTCGTATGATCTCCATGGATCTCTCATGGGTAAAAGGCTTTTTATACGGGCGCTGTGAGGTCAGGGCATCGTACACATCCACCACGCTCATGATCCGCGCCTCAATGGGGATCTCGGTCCCCGACAGCCCCACGGGATAACCATTGCCGTCCCACCTCTCATGATGGTACAGCGCCATATTCTCGGCAATCTGGAGAAATTCATTTTCCGGGAAGATCTTGCGGATCTTATGGAAGGTGGCTCCTCCCAATTCGGAATGAGTCTGCATGTACTGCATCTCACTTCGCTCAAGTCCGCTCTGCTTCCTAAGTACGTTGTCGTCGATTCCAATCTTGCCTATATCATGAAGAGGCGCCGCACGCACGGAAAGCTTTACAAATTCCGGCGTCACCTCGTCCTTATACTGAGGAACATGCTGCAGCACCTCTACAAATGCTTCATAATAAATCAGAGTATTCTTAATGTGCCCGCCGGTCACACCGTCTCTGGACTCCACCAGTTCCGCGAATCCTGACGCCAGCATATGCTGCATCTTCTCAACTTCTTCCACCTTCTGCTCCACAATCTCCTCCAGCTCATTTTGGTAGGAATAGAGCTGCAGCTGCGTAGCAATACGGCGTTTCATAACCGGGGCAACAAAGGGTTTTGTTATAAAATCCACAGCCCCCAGGTTGAACCCCTTCACCTCACTGACAGGATCTGCCACCGCTGTAAGGAAGATTACGGGAATGCTCTTCAGCCTGCGGTTGCTCTTCAGCTGGGTGATCATCTCATAGCCATCCATCTCCGGCATAATAATATCCAGCAGGATCAGATCTGGCAGCACCTCTTCCATAATCTCAAACCCCTGTTTTGCCGAGGTCGCTTCATAGAGCGCATAATCCTCCTTCAAAACTTCGCGCGCCGTAGCAAGATTCAGACGCGCATCATCAATCATCAAAATCTTTTTCCTATTCATATCTATCAAGACCTTCCCCCGTTGCAGCGATGTCCCGCTGCCCTTAAACTGTAAACCCAAAAATACAACGAACATTTTGAACCTCTTACCTAGAATTGTAACACAATTTTACAAATTTGACAATGTATTTCCAAGGTAAGTTTGAGAATCAAAGCCGGTGCAGCGGCGCCGCCAGGCGAGCCGCCGTCCCTTTCATTCATCGCTTCTTTTTGTATATAATATCTTCCCGCCTTTTAATTTTTGGGGATTGTCCAAGTCTACACCACCAGTAATCCTTCCGTATCTATGTTTCTGCAGTCCCTGCAGAGTATCCGGCACCACCAGTTTCCTAATATAGTCTCCCACTATGGAATACCGATCACTGATCTGCCTGATCTGGGCAGGGATCTGCAGGGTTCCATCTCTGCATACAGCGGCCACAAGGGTTCCTGTATCACATTCGAATATACATCCGTCTTCCTCCGCCAGAAAAGTATTATCCTTGTGCACCGTTATGCTCTGAATCGCAGCATCATGGCCTATATCGTCCATTATCGCATTTTCATCGAGGATTCTTACTCCAGCGGATAGCTTTACAGAACGAATCCGGGGAAAATTCCACGCATTTACTGCATGACTGGCAATCCTGGAAACCTTCTTTGGAATATTTACTGTCTTCTTCGGCATCATTACCTGATACAGGACTTTTTTATCCTTTGATAATACCATCCCCTTCTCTGCACAGTGGGTCTTACTGTTCTTTGGAACTTTAATTTCATTGATACACTGGCAATTTTTAAAACTATTGACTGATTTTGTAAAATCGGGCTTTAATGGCAGGACAACCCTCTCCAGGCTGGTACAGTTAAATAGTAGATATTCCGATATCCTTTCCATTTTCTCCGGAAAAACGATTTCCTCCAAATTGCGAAAGCCACAGAAGGAAGCCCCTGCTATCCTCTTTACGGACGCCGGACACACAATTTTTCTTATATTCCGTTTATCAACATAATCACCCTTGTCCAAATCCCATCCATCTAATTCGTGATATGGCTCTAATGAATTGCCAAATATATCCCAGTAGGAATCCTCTTTTGGCATCTTTCCAAGCTTTACCAGCGCAGCGCCTTCTATCTTTTCCGGAAAAACAAGTGTCTCTATTGTCTCCCCGCCTTTGGGCTCCGCTCTTTGAATCCAACTGTATTTTCCATCCTCAGACAGATATGCATGATAGATAAAACCATCGGCCTCCACTGTGATTTCTCGTGATACAATCCAGATTATTCCATCGCTGTCTGTCTTTGTTTTTGGAAATGGGGTTTCCTGAATATCTGATCTTGTCCTGCCATTCATCGACTCCGCCCCCCAGAATATATCCTCTTTTGCATAAACAGCTGTTCCCTGATATTCTACATGGGGAACATTAAAAAATGCATTATATTCAATCGTTTCAGCACTTTCCGGAATTTTTAAGTTCTCCATCCCCTCACAACCAGAAAAGGCAGACTCGCCAATTATTTGCAGGCTTTCCGGAATTGAGATGCAGCTAAGCTTAGCGCAGCCCTTAAATGCCCTGCTGCTAATTTTTTCAACGCCTTCCGGAATTATTACTTCTTTAAGAGAGCAAAAACTAAATGTATCCTCTGCAATGGTCGTTATATTATCAGGAAGAATCAATGCGCCCGAAATATATCTTTCTACTAAATAATTTCCCTCATTATCATCAATTGGCGTTGATAATTCCCCATCCTCTATTGTTAAAATGCCCTGCTTTTCCAGTTCTGCCCAAGAGGTAAACTTAATGTTTTTCGGAACATATTTTCCATTTCCTTCGTATTTCAGAGGACCCGGTTGATATAATCCTGGTTCCCTTTTCTTATATTTCTCACCTTCCTCTGAATTCAAATCCTTTATCACATCATGATACGAATGGATTTCTAAAATACTCTCCTGTTTTTTCCATTTGCTGATCCCGAGGACCGCCGCCGTGAGAAAAATAACAGCGGCTAAAACACAGATCAACCTCCTCTTAAAGTATCTCACTTTTTTCAGTTCCTTTCATTCATTGATTCCGCCCCCCAGAATTTATCCTTATTGCCAAAAACGGCGGAACCATTATAATCGATATATATGACTCCCTGAAACGCACAGGGCCCGATTTCTTCCACCCGATGGGGTATCTTGATTTTATCTGCTCCACACCCTCTGAATGCACCACTCCCTATCTTTCTCACGGAGTCTGGAATATGTACATTTTTCAGCCCTCTGCACTCCCTAAAAGCACCTTCTCCTATCTCAGACAAACCTTGTGGAAGACTGATTTCCGTCACTCCTGAGCATTCATAAAAAGCATTTTTTTTAATTATTTCCAATCCAGTATGAAAAGTAACACTTTCTAATTTCCTGCACCCGGCAAATGCCGATTCGCCAATATATTTAACACTTCCCGGAATAGAAACAAACATTAATTCACTGCAATGGTAAAATGTATTTTTCCCTATCTCTTTTAATCCATCTGGCAAAATAATCTCCGAAATATTGCAATTACTAAAAGTTCCTTCTGCAATAGAAGTAACCTTGTCTGGAAGGACAACTACGCCATCTATATTTTTCTGCGCCAAACTATTTTCCGGACCATAATCCCCTTCAGGCCACGGAGTAGACAACTGTCCATCTTCTAAAGTTATAATACCCTGCTGTTCTAATTCCTCCCACGAAATAAAGTCTCCCTCCTTTCTGATAAACTGATTTTTATCATAGCGAAAAGGTCCCATCCGATATACACCCGGAATGGTTAATTGCACGGGAACCCTGCCTAGATTTACAATAGCACTAATCGCACTATCTTCGTTTTGTTTCCCTGATTCATCTGTTTTCATCTTTCTAAAATTGACAATATACATGACACAAAGAATGAAAGCAGTCAGTCCCAAACAAATCATCATCCCTCTTATCAATGTTCTCTTTTTCATCGTTCACTATCCTTCTCTATATAATAATATTATTTTATTTGTCCTTTACCCACGATTACATGAATATGCTTTTAAAGAATTAGCTGCCAGATTACTAAGAACATTCGCATTTCTTTCAAGCTTATTTATTGTCCAATTTGTGCCCGCTCCTTTGTAAGCATTTGCAGGTACAAAATCATACACATTACCAGCTTTTCCACTTACATAGGTACTTAGACTTTTTTTCGCTACCTTTACTGCCGTACTATAACGTTCTGGAAAAGCATTGGCATCTGTTCGGTCTGCCAAACCGTTTTTAGGATTATCATTGATCGGTCTTGGATGATCCAGATGCTGCCATACTCCGTTAATCCTTCCCCATGCACTATGCGAATAAACATCCATGGCATTGTGAATCGCCATTCCCCATATGAACAGACATTTATTCTTTTTTGTAGGGGATGTCAAAATACCAGACCATTTCAATCCATTTACCGCATTTGCCATACTGCTTTTATCTTCGTCACTCAATCCTGCCGGCTTTGCCGCTGCATACGCATTCTTTCCACTTTTTAAGGCAAGCGCCATATTAGTGGCATAGATATAACTTGAAATGTAATTGGAACACTTATATCCTCCATGCCAGTAAGGATGTTTTGAAAGTTTTACCATTGCAGAACATTGATCCGGATAAATGGTGCCTTGTTTAATTACATTAATTTCTGCTTTTGTCAAACTGGAGTTCACAATGCCAGCTTTATGCGCATCTCCTGACCATCTTCCTTCGACATAATCCACTTCGCCAAAAGATAGAATATCTTTTTCATTGGGCTCTATATCTGACTGGTTTTTATTCAATGTCTCTCCTTCGTCGTATGTACTTTTAAACTCATCATATATTTTTTCTGCATATGAATAATCAACTAAACCATTGCCACATTCAGATGTTTTTGTAAACTGGTTTGCACTCACATTGATAAGCTGCCGGATAAACTCTGCAGAAACCGATTTGTCCTTTCCCCATAGTTTTGCAGCGACTCCCGTAATATGCGGAGCAGACATACTTGTTCCAGCTGTTATTACAACACCTCCAAATGCGCCTGTCGAACAAATCTGCTCACCTGGTGCAACAATTTCAATTTCATCCCCTCCTGCACTGCAGTCGCTAATCTCTCCGTCGGCATTTACTGAACCAACTGCCATAACTTCTTTGTAAGCTGCCGGATATTCAACCAGTTCTCCATTTCCCGCAGCTGCAATAAGCAAAATTCCACTTTTTTCAGCATCCTGTATTGCCCGGTGTAAGGCTGGTGAGTCCTGTACGGTGCCAAAACTCATATTAATTATGTTGACCTTTTGTTCAATTGCCCAGTAAATAGCATCAATAACCCGACTTATAGTAGAACAATTCTCCTTGTCAAACACCTTTGCCGAATATAGTTCTGCTTCCGGCACAATACCAGTAATGCCTTCTCCGTTATCCTGCGCTCCTATAATACCTGCCACGCTAGAGCCATGTCCTGTAACATCTACATACAATGGTGACACGTTTTCTTCTCCAGGTAAAAAATTAACACTTCCGGCTAATACAATGTCATTATAATCATCCACACCTGAATCAATTACAGCGATCTTAATGTTCTCCCCTGTATCTTTTTGATTAGTCTTTTCTGCGTGTATCGCCTTCATGTTCCACTCTTTTTCTGTCCTTACCCTTCTATGTTTATTCACAGCCTTTGAAGATGCAAATATCTCAATGTCTTTCTCAACAATAATCCCATCGTCTTTTTTTCTCAATCTTTCTGCATCCGATTCGGTCATCTCACAAACCACTAAATTATCATTGTTTACAGTTTGTTCTGAATCATTAAATTCCTTTGTCATATATTCAAGGTCTATATCCCCTGTTGACATTACTACAAAATCCTCTGTTCTTTCTTTTGCCTTTATTACCTGACTGTTTGCTTTCCGCCCAATATTAAACATTGAAAGAACTATAATGACTGCTAACATAGCAGCAAAATATCGCTTCATCCTCATACTTATCCTTCCTTTCTTCCTTGTAATTTTTTTCAATTCCCCCATATACACAAAAAACCCGGCACCTCCCCCTTTACTCCCTTTATAAATTACAACGAAGGAAAACAAGTATTTATGACAAAAATTTGTTAATTTATAACATTTGACTATTTTTCATACAGGCTCTCCGCCATCCGAATCAATTCTTCTGCCGTACTCTCCATATTTGCAGCATCCATCCGGTGGAAATATGTGACATCGTCCCACTGCACCCAGGACTGTTTCCCCTTGACACAATAATCCCCCTCATAGCCGGCGATTGAGATCGTTTCTTTCTGATCATACTCCCCATCTGTAAGGATGGACATTGAACTGCTTATCTCCAGCCGGTGATAGGATATTGATGCACCCTCTGCATCGTGCCATTCCAGAAAGATGCCATAATTGTCAGCTTCATCCTTTCCAAGGACAAACCCCTGCGGAACATATCCTGGAAATTCCCGTGTGACTTTCCTTAAATCATTAGCAGAATAAACCTTTTCTTCCGGCGCAAGATAGTCCCTCTGGTCCATCTTTGCCTCTTCGTCAAAGTCAGCAATATATTTCCAGGGATGAAATCCGAATATTCTGGCACTCACCTCTGTAACTGTCAGAATGCTCAGGATCACAATTATCACCACAGCCGCCCGTCGAACCAGATATCCGGTATATATTTTCCTGCCGAAGTATTTCTCTGACCACATTAATTTCCTGATCCTGCGTCTGAATCTTGGTGAAAACTCATGCTGGCCCGCCGCTGTGTCCATTGACGGGATCCGTTTCATTTCCTCCTCCATATATATCTGAAGTAACTCCTTTATTTCATTTTCTTCCATATGTCTCCATCTCCCTTCTCAACCTGCGTCTCCCCCTGTGCAGTCTCTGCAGCACTGCCGCCTCAGATAATCCAAGAAGTTCAGCAATCTCCCTGGCTGTAAACTGATTTATGTAGTACAGGATCATCACTTCACTGTATTTCTTTGCAAGACTGCGAAAGATATCAAAAAATTCAACCTCCTCCAGTCTCTGATCCTTTGTTATAAAATAGGGAGAGGATTCACATTCCGCAATAGGCACCTCCACCTCTCTTCTCCGTCTCCTCTTCCGATATAGATCAATGGCGGTACGCTCTGTCACGATAATAACAAAGCTCTTTGCCGCCGGGCAGTCTATGTCTGAGAGCTTATCCATATGACAAATTATTTTCTCCCATGCATGAAAAACGGCATCCTCCGCGTCCTCGCGATTTTTAAGAATTTTATATGCCGTCGTATACATCAGATCGTTATATTTTTTGTACAGGCCCTCGGCCTTCCCCCGTTCCTCCGGCAGATCCACTAAAGCGATTAGAGCCAGAACCATATGTATTACCCCTCATTCTTAACAGCCGGATGCCGCCGTCATGAACTGACAGCGGCATCCGGCTGTATGCAATATTCATTAACACCTAAATTATATCAATATATGTCACGGGTGTAAAGCATTTCCACATCGGGGCGGATCCTGTTTTCATGCCGCTAGGTGCATCAGCCGCACCAGCCCACCATTTTCCCAATCCAGTAGAGCATACCAAGGATCCAGCTGCAGAAAACCCCATAGAGGATGACTGGTCCGGAAATCTGAAAGATTCTTGCCCCGACGCCGAATACCCAGCCCTCTTCCTTGAATTCAATAGCAGGAGCCGCCACGGAATTGGCAAACCCGGTGATGGGCACAAGAGTTCCTGCCCCGGCGAAGTTCGCCAGTTTCTGGTACAGGTTCAGGCCGGTGAACAGGACACTGAGGAAAATAAGGGAAAGAGTGGTGTACAGGGAAGAGGACTCTTTATCCATCCCTGACATCTGGTAGAGATTTGTAAGAAGCTGACCGAAGGTACAGATCAGCCCGCCTATTATATATGCCTTGCACAGATTGATAAACCAGCTCTTCTTCGGCGTGTTCTCCTTTACATACTCATTGTACTTCTGATCCCGTCTCTCTGGAGCATCCTCTTTGATCACTTCCTTGATGTTCACCTTATTTTTATCCATATTAAAACACCTCGCTTTTAATGAAAGAAATACTGAAATAACGTGCCGGTGAGTTTTCCGGCACCAATGGCTGCCACAATTATGGGGAATCCTTCCTTTAGCTGTATGCGGTTCACCATAATGGGCAGAACCCGCAGTGTCTCCGCCAGAGCCATGTAGAGGCATCCCACGAAGATACCCGAAAATACGCCAAATGCTATAACCATCACGACAGAGAGCTGGGCCGGCAGCTGGAACAGAATCCATATATTGCCCAGGGTTCCCCCCAATATGATGGCATTTTCATAACAGATAATGTGCTTCGCCGTATTTGTTCTGGCAGCCAGCCGGGGAACGATACCCAGCATTGTTATAAAGGAAAATACTCCCGCTGCCACTGTGAGCCCGCTGCAGAGGCCGATGAAGCAGAGAAGAATCTGTTTAATTAACATCAATGGTATGGCCCTCCCTGGAAGCGGTAGATATCAGCGCCTTATTTACCTGTTCCTCATAGTTTCGCATCTCTACCTGGATCGGCGTCGGATCGTTCTTAATCTTCTTTCGGCGGAAATGATTATAGAAGATCATGATTCCTGCCGGGAGACCGACAGCGTAGCTGATCTCGAGGATAGATCCACCCTGCTTGCCCGTCCCCATGATCATTCGGTAGACCTTATCGAAGACAGAACTCACACTGACATCTTCATTAAAGGTCATTATGGTGAATGCCGCCCCGAAAAATGCGATCAGACTGACAAAGACCGCCTTGGCATATTCTATCCACCGGGGTTTTTCCTTTTTATCCGCTTCTTCCAGATCTACGATGAAATCCCGCTCCCCAACATTCTCTATCCTCAGGCTGGGATACAGTTTATGTATCCCCTCGTATACTTTGCTGATGGTAAACATCGTCTTCTGCTGACAGTCGTTTGGAAGGGTATAAAAAATCTCCTGCTCCAGCTTTTTTACGATGTCCTTGTTAGTACAGTACAGCGCCGCTATATCCTTATAGGTCAGGGTACGCTTCTTTACTGGAATATTCTGTTCTATCTTTACATATAATATTTCTTCCATCTGATATACTCCTTCACCGGTACCGCATCCCTTTGTACCATAGTTCCCCGCTCCCGGTCCATCGGCAGCTTCTGCCCGCTGCCCTGCAGCTGGTAAAATACAATGACGCCCGCCGCCACCAAAACAAGGGCAATGGTAATCAGGCCTGCTTTCTTCATAGAAACACTTCCTTTCGCTATTACCATTGCCAGTTTTCTTCTTTTTTATCCATATTTTATAAAAATTTCTGACGCATGGAACGCAGAATCTTTTTTTCCATGCGGCTCACCTGCACCTGATTCATCTCCAGAAGCTCCGCCACCTGCATCTGTGTCTTATCATGAAAATACCTCAGCTCGATAAGCCGTCGTTCCCGGTCCTCCAGTTCCGTCAGAAGCTGATCCAGCATCAGCCGGTTCAGTACCGCCTCGCTCTCGTCCCTTTCTGACGGAATCCGGTCCATCAGGGAAATCTCACTGCCCTCCTTCTGATAGACGGTCTTATGCAGCGACTCCACCTCATTCCCCGCCTCCAGCGCCATAACGATGTCTTCCTTTTTCAATTCCGTGGCGGCGCTGAGTTCTTCCAGTGTCGCATCCCGCCCAAGCCTTCCCGCCAGGATCTCCGCCTCCCTTCGGATACGATAGCCATTTTCCTTCAGGGTGCGGCTTACCTTCACCATACCGTCATCCCGGAGAAAGCGTTTAATCTCTCCGGTGATCAGCGGCACCGCATAGGTGGAAAACTTCACATCGTAGTCCAGATTAAAATTATCCACTGCCTTGATCAGTCCGATGGAGCCGATCTGCCCCAGATCCTCCAGGTCATGTCCCCGTCCCGCAAAACGCCGGACGATACTATACACCAACGGCATGTTCTGTTTTATCACCTGTTCTCTCGCCACTTTATCCCCTGTCCGTGCCTGTTTGATCAGTTCTATGGTTTCCATCGGCAGACTCCCCTATGAAAGATTTAATGCACTATATATGGTTTTGCGCATTTTCACCGTGGTGCCCTCCCCTTCCGTGGACACCACCTCCAGATCATCCATAAACGCCTCCATAAATGCAAAGCCCATGCCGGACCGCTCCATCTCCGGCTTACTTGTGTACAGCGGTTCCATGGCTTTCGTGATATCCGGAATACCAACTCCCTGGTCGCTGACTTCAATGCTGACGGTATTCCCTTCGATCCGGCTATGTATCGTAATCTTTCCCTCCTTCCCCTCATATCCATGGATCACCGCATTGGTCACCGCCTCTGACACGGCAGTCTTTACATCTGACAATTCCCCCAGTGTGGGATCCAATCTGGCGATAAAAGCAGCCAATACCGTTCTCGCCAGCCCCTCATTTTCCGAACAGCTGTCAAAAATAAATGTTATCTCATTCTCCTTTTTCATGCTCCCTGTATCCTTTCTTCGTATTTCGGAATGATCCGGTACAGCCCGGACATGGTAAAGATCCGGTCCACACCATCCCCAATCCCGGAGACAAAGGTTTGTCCACCCAGGAAATTCATCTTCCGGTAACGGCCCATCACCATGCCGATTCCAGAGCTGTCCATAAAGGTCATTCCGGTAAAGTCAAAGATCAGCGTCTTTAGATTTCCCTTCTCAATCTGTGTGTCCACCGTCCTGCTCACCTGCATCGCCATATGATGATCCAGTTCCTCACTGATGTGCAAAATAAGTGTGGAGCCGTTCCGCTCCAGTGAAAATCTCTCCATTTCTGTCCCCCTCTTCTTCTCTGTCTAAGATAAATCCTTCCATGCAAAAAGACCTGCAGAAAATTACATTCTCTTTTCTACAGGTCTCTTAATCAAACTCTTCTGTCGTGTCCTACGGCTGGTCTGTCGGTTCCGGCGCAGGGGTCTCTCCCTCCCCCCGTTCCTCCGGGCTGATCTGGTTCAGATACTGCTTCGCCTGTGCGGCAAAGCTCGTATTCCCATCCAGCGCGATAGCCTTTTCATACCATTTCGCCGCGGTCTTATTTTTATTTTTGCGCTGATAACAGCGTCCCAGGCAGAACATGGCCTCCTGATTCTCCGTGTCCACGGACAATACCTTCTTAAAGGTGGCAATGGCAGTATCATAAGATGTATTCATCTCATTGCGCCCCTGTCTCACCAGCGCGGCGATATCCTCTGGCGGGACAACTGCAATCTTCGAATATACACGCTTTGCCTCTGCCGAGTCAAAATCCGATTTCTTGCATTTCGACACCGCGGCCGCCGCCTGGATCTTATCCTCCGCCACATAAAAATCCACCCCCCGCAGAAGCTTTTCATAATTCTGCGTCTTCTTCTGCGCGGCTGTATTTCCGTCTTTCATCTGTTTTTTCAGTTGTTCCAGTTCTGTGTCCAGACTGTCCCTCTCCTTCTCCAGAGTGGAAATCTTCGCTGACTGTACCGCCAGCTGGCTGTTGGCATCCGACAGCTCACTTCCGCCGTCTCCCAGCTGCTTCAGGAAAGTGGGACGGATCAGAACAAAGGACACCACGATGCCGAATATGATTCCCAGCACCACATAGACCACCGGCATCATAGACCGCTTCTCCTCTTTATAGGCGCCCACCGGGGTCACATTGGAAAGCGGATCCTTCTTTGGTTTCGACGGATTTTTCGCCGCCGTCTCGCCCCTTCGCTCCAGGACAGCGGCCCTGTCCCCCACCTCCTGCATATAACGGAGTGTGGTGGTATTATTAAAGTCAATCTTTCTGGCGCGGTTCAGGCACTTTGCCGCCCGCTGGTAATCCTTCGTCTTTATATAGAGCAGGGCCAGCAGCTGCTGCGCCCGGACGAAACGAGGATTGAGACTGACCACCTTCTTTAACTGGATAATGGCCAGATCCTCATTTCTCGCCTGGGCTGCCACCAGGGCAGCATTGTATTTGCGCACAGTCTGATTGGCAGCCTCCAGCGCCGTCGGATTGCTCTGAAAAGTATTGATATAATAATCCGCTGCATTGTTATCTGGCTGCAGGTACTTACTGAGTACCCACTCACTCAGTGCCGATACAATCTCGCCCATCTCATAGTAAATCAAGCCCAGCAGGTTGCGTGCATTGGTATTTGCCTTGTAAAACTGCAGGCTCTTCCTCAACGCTTCCACCGCACCGGACAGATTCCTCACATTGGCTCTCTCCAGTCCCCTGTTATAATAGGAATTGGAGACTCGCCGCACATACTGGACGACCGATAGATCCTGTCCACAAAAGGTACATTGTACCGCTGTATCGCCGACTCTCGCATCGCATCTTGGACATCTCATCGTCTATTTTCCTCCAATATCCTTTTTCTTACAGGGTCCCCTTGGCATCCTGTATCAGTTCCTTTACAATATCTGTAATATCCGTGAGATTGTTATTATAAACAACCTCTTCCACCTTGTCAACCTCCAGGCTGGGCTGGAACTTTGCCAGCTCCTCTTCGAAATTCAGCATACGCGGTTTTTGACCTCCTTCACTCTATAATATCAATAATAATGATTTTCTATAGAAAATGCAAGAGGGAAATATCGCGGAGATACGACAAAATATGCCCTTTCCATCCCATTCCCACTGGCCCTGCCGGGCTGCTCAGATAAGCGCCTCCCATGCAAAGATCACATCCTCGCATCGGTCTACATCCAGATCCTCCACGGCAGAACAGAGCTGTCCCAGCAATTCGGACTGTTCCACCTCATACTCGTACTGTGACAATTCCTCCGCCACCTCTTCCATACGGTCGATATCCAGCTCCTCCAGCGCCTCCTTCATAGATTCAAAGAGGGCAAGGAGAGCCTCCCTGCCGGCGGCGCCCTTACTCACCGTCTCCTCATCGGTCCGTACATAGGGAGACAGTATGCCTTTCATCTGTCGGTATAGGGAGAGCATCTCCTCCGTATCACGGTGGATCCGCTCCGCATCACCCCGGCTGCCCGCCGCCTCCATCTCCGCCGCCAGGTCAGCCAGTTCCCCTGCTCCAATCTGCCGGGAAGCACTCTTCAGGGCGTGGACCTCAATGGTATACGTCTTCCAGTCCTCTCCTTCTTCCAGTTCACGGATCAGATCTGACTTTTTATCAATTACCTCATAATAATCCTTCAGCACTTCCCGATACAGTTCTTCGCTCCCCAGAAGTTTCAGGGCGTAAGCCGTGTCCAGGCTGTCGATGTGGAGGGGCTCTGCCGTCTCCTTCTTCTCCTCATGCCTTACCATGATCTTCTGGATCTTCTCCTTTGGCAGCCAGTGCCTGATCTTGGATGTGATGATGCGCAGTTCAATGGGTTTGGCCACGAAGTCATTCATCCCCTCGCTCAGGAACATCTCCTTCGTTCCCTCCACGGCATTTGCTGTCAGGGCAATAATCGGTACCTCATCGTATTCGGGATGAAATCTGCGGATGAGCCTCGTTGTCTCCACTCCGTCGATCTCCGGCATCATATGATCCATAAAGATCAGATCATAATGTTTCATGGCGATCATGGCAACCGCCTCCTTGCCGCTGAGAGCCGTATCGATCTGCATTTCCAGCGGGGCAAGGAGCCCCTCTGCCACCGTAAGATTTACCTTATTGTCATCCACAATCAGTACATTGGCTTCCCGGGCTGTAAAATCCAGGCTCTCTCCCTCCTCCTCAAAGAGTGTATTATGAAGGTCATCATGGTTTAAGATCATGGCCACATTTAAAACATAGACCGGCTTCCTCACCACGATAAGATTCGGTATATCGCTCTCCGCACTGGCATAATAATCCACGATCAGAACCCCTATGACGGCGTCGTGCTCCCGGAGCCAGTGCTGCACGCTGTCGGTAAAGAGCTTCTCCTCCACAAAAAGATGTGTGACCCCGTTGCAGTCTATGTGATCCAGCTCTCTCTCACTGGAAATCTCCACAAATATGTCTCCCAGCTTCCTCACATCACGGCCCAGCTGCCCGCAGACATATTGATTGGCCATCAGTCCCCAGACCACGGATCCCTGTTCCCTCAGGCTGATACAGGGTCTCTCTTCCACGATCTTCTGGGGCAGGGAGAAGGAGAAGGTGCTGCCTGCCTCGTATTCGCTTTCCACCCGGATGCTGCCGTGCATCAGGGTTACGAGCCGTTTGGATATGGCCAGGCCCAGACCGGTTCCTTCTATATTCCGGTTTCTCTTGCTGTCCAGCTGGTGGAAGGACTGGAACAGCTGCTCCAGCTCCGCCTTTTTGATCCCGATGCCGGTGTCCTCCACCGCAATGTGAAGTTCCATGCTGCCGGCGGATGTCTTATGGAAGGATACGCGGATTTCCACCTTGCCCTCCTTCGTAAACTTCACCGCATTATTTGCCAGATTCACGATCACCTGCTTGATCCGGATACTGTCGCCATAAAGCTTATTGGGCAGTTCCGGATCCAGATCGATGAGAAGCTCGATATCCTTATCCCCGATCCGGGTGGTGATCATCGTGGTGATATCATGCAGGATGGACATGGGCTCATACTCTTCCTCGATGATATCCATCTTCCCGGATTCAATTTTAGAGAAATCCAGAATATCATTGATAATGGTCAGCAGGGTCTTTCCCGATGATATGATAAGATTTACATATTCCCGGGCCAGCGGCGGCAGCTCCTCCCGGAGCGCCATCTCCGCCATCCCGATCACAGCGTTCATGGGCGTACGGATCTCGTGGCTCATATTGGCAAGAAAATCGGATTTCATATTGGCGGCGCGCTCGATGGCCAGATTGCTCCGGGACAGCTGAAAGCGCTGAAAGGCCAGATTTGAGATAATATTTATGATCTCGTAGACATAGTTGGCCACCTCTTCCATCTTTTCCGGTCGGATGATCCGGATCTTCTTCGAGCTCTTCCAAAGCTTCTCCGGATCAATCTCATACCGCCGGGCCAGCATACTGACATGGGCCCGTGTCAGGGGCTTCGTCGCCACCTGTCCCCCCAGAAAGCAGCCCATAGTCTTTCCGCCGATCACGATGGGCACGGCGAAATCCGTCAGACCGGTATGACAGGTATAGGTTACGGCACACTTTGCCTCCATGGCGCTGATCATGCCCTGCCTGTCACAGTTCTCACATGCGGCGAGTCCGCGCTTGGATTTCTTGATATGTCCGCCGCAGAAATCAGTCCAGGACGCATGGCTCGCCAGCGCCACCCCTCTTAGATCTGCCACCCCGGTGGAGATTCCCAGTAGTGAGTGAAGTGAATTCTGCAGCTTATCGAGTATTTCCATATTGATCAGATCTGGTAATTCCAGATCGTCATCCATCTCTATCATAGCCCGCCCCCCATTC
The DNA here is from genome assembly GCA_910574015.1 of Eubacteriaceae bacterium. GTDB lineage: Bacteria > Bacillota > Clostridia > Lachnospirales > Lachnospiraceae > Eubacterium_F. The sequence continues at coordinate 62,374 of CAJSYQ010000002.1, forward strand.
TCTCCTTCTTCCGTCAATATGACCCGGCATTTGTTATACCGGAATCATCCGATAAGATTTTTTATACAGGTCCGCAGTTTGGTACGGTCCACTGGTTTCAGAAGATACCCCTGAGGCTTCATCTCCAGCACTTCCTGTACCTTTGACAGCTCTCCCACGCCGGTGAGGAAAACCACCGGTATATCGCTGAGCTCCGGATTTCTTTTCAGCGTCCTGAATACCTCTGGTCCCTTCATCCCCGGCATCTCATAATCCAGCAGAATCAGATCCGTCATCTTCTTCTCCAGGAATTTAAGCGCCAGCTTCCCGTTTACTGCAGATGCCACATCGTACTCATCCCGCAGATGGGCCCGGATCACCTTCAGCATCCTTGGATCGTCATCCACTACAAGAATATGTCGGCGCCGCTCTCCCTCTGCTGCCTGATTCAGCTCCCGGAGCACATCCATGGCGCTCTCCGGCTCTTCCTCCGCTGTCTCTCCTTTATTTGCCTCTCTCCCGGCCTCTTCCGCCTTTCTGGTCTCTGCCTCCGTCCTCTTCTTCTGCCACTCCTCAATCTCCTTCAGTATCTTTTCCTGAATTACAGTCAGTGTGACCGGCCGGGTAATAACAAGATCCGCGGTGTTATAAGCCAGTTTCTGGAACTGGTTACAATCCGCCTGGTCTCCTACAATAATAAACGGAGTATAGGCCTGATGCATCTTGGGCCCGATCTTTTTCAGTCCGTATATATCCTCGGTGTCCTCGGATTTCAGGCAGTAAACAAATGCATCCGGTTCAAAATATTTCAGATGTCCCAACACATCATCCAGTCGTCTGGAAGTACTCAGGCATTCGATATCGGTATCCATGTGCACAAACAGATCGTCGATAACGGCCTTATTCTTTCCCGTCACTAATATTTTATATTTTTGCTTCACACGCTTCTCCTTTCTGCTGTCACTCCGCCAGCTGGGCAAGCCTCTCCTGAACCTGGGCCATCATGCCCTGATATTTCGCCAGCTTCTCCCGTTCCTGCCGGATCTTCTCTTCCGGCGCTTTATTGACGAAATTCGGATTGCCAAGCATCCCCTCAGAGCGTTTCAGTTCTCCCTGCAGCTTCTTTTCCTCCTTCCTCAGCCGCTCAATTTCCTTGCCTATATCTACCAGCTCCGCAAACGGCATGTAGATGGTCCCGTCGGCGATCACGACAGATACGGCATCCCCTGCGATCCCCTCCTTTGTCTTCCGGAAGTCCGTCTCACTGGCGCAGCCCAGTGTGGCAAAAAATACTTTATTCTCCTCAAAGATCTTCCGCACCTCTTCCTTCTCCGACACAACGATAACAGAAACCTTCTTGGAAGGCGGCACGTTCATCTCCCCGCGGATGTTACGGATGCCCTTCACCGCTTCCTTGATCCTCTCCACCTTCGCCTCATCCCCGGCAAAATTCCGCTCCTGGCTGAATACCGGCCACTGGCTGATCATAATGGAGCTGTCCTGGCTGTCCATCAGGGTGCAGTAGATCTCCTCCGTGATAAACGGCATAAACGGATGCAGCAGCTTCAGGGCATCCATCAGCACCCTCCGCAGCGTATAGAGCGCCGCCGCCTTCGTGCCGTCGGTCTCACTGTACAGACGGGGCTTCACCATCTCGATGTACCAGTCGCAGAATTCCTCCCATATGAAATCATAGATCTTCTGGACAGCGATACCCAGATCAAAGGTCTCCATCAGGGCGGTGACGTCCTTCGCCAGATTATTCACTTTGGATAAGATCCATCTGTCCGCCTGGGTAAGCTGGCCCGGCTCCACATTTTCATAATCCAGACCCTCATTCTGTGCAAAATTCATCAGGATAAAACGGGAGGCATTCCACACCTTATTGGCGAAATTCCAGCTGGCCTCCACCCGTTCCCAGTAAAACCGCATGTCATTTCCCGGGGCGTTTCCCGTTACCAGAGTGAGCCGCAGCGCATCCGCGCCGTATTTGTCAATGACCTCCAGCGGATCGATGCCGTTCCCCAGGGACTTGCTCATCTTGCGTCCCTGGGAATCCCGGACAAGGCCGTGGATCAGTACCGTATCAAAGGGCACCTCCCCAGTATGCTCCAGACCGCTGAACATCATGCGCATCACCCAGAATGGAATGATATCATAGCCTGTCACAAGGGTGCTGGTGGGATAGAAGTATTTCATCTCCTCCGTCTCCTCCGGCCACCCCAGGGTGGAAAACGGCCACAGGGCAGAACTAAACCAGGTGTCCAGTGTATCCGGATCCTGCCGCATCGCTTTCCCACATTTCGGGCAGACCGCACGATCCTCCTTCGTTACCACCAGCTCGCCACAGTCATCACAGTAAAAGGCCGGGATCTGATGCCCCCACCAGAGCTGACGCGAGATGCACCAGTCGCGGATGTTTTCCAGCCAGTGGAAATACGTTTTGCTGAAATGCTCTGGCACAAATTTCGTCCTGCCGTCCTTTACGGCGTCGATGGCCGGGCCGGCCAGAGGTTTCATCTTTACAAACCACTGTTTGGATACACGGGGCTCCACTGTGGTACCACAGCGGTAGCAGGTTCCCACGTTGTGGTCGTGATCCTCTGTCTTCACCAGCGCCCCTTCCGCCTCCAGATCCTTTATAATAGCCTTCCTGGCCTCATAGCGGTCCATCCCCGCATATTTCTCATACTCCTCCACGATCCTTGCATCCTCTGTGAGAACGTTGATTATGGGAAGGTCGTGACGCAGCCCCACCTCAAAGTCGTTGGGGTCGTGTGCCGGCGTGATTTTTACGACGCCGGTTCCAAATTCCATATCCACATAATCGTCTGCCACCAGCGGGATTTCCCGGTGGACAATGGGCAGGATCAGTGTCTTGCCCACCAGATCCTTATATCTCTCATCTTTCGGGTTCACCGCCACTGCCGTATCGCCCAGCAGCGTCTCGGGACGCGTCGTGGCAAGATTGATGTATCCGCTGCCATCCGCAAAGGCATAGCGCAGGTGCCAGAAATGCCCTTTCTGATCCTCATATTCCACCTCGGCGTCAGATATGGAGGTGAGACAGTGGGGACACCAGTTAATGATGCGCTCCCCCCGGTAGATCAGGCCCTTTTTGTAAAGATTCACAAAAACCTCCTTCACCGCCTTATTACATCCCTCGTCCATTGTAAAGCGCTCCCTTTCCCAGTCACAGGAGGAACCCATCTTCTTCAGCTGAGATACAATGCGACCACCGTAGGTCTCTTTCCATGCCCAGGCACGCTCCAGAAACTTATCGCGCCCGATCTCTTCCTTGGTCACGCCCTCTTCCCGCATGGTCTCTACAATCTTCGCTTCTGTGGCGATGGAAGCATGGTCTGTCCCCGGCATCCACAGCGTCTCATACCCCTGCATCCGCTTAAACCGGATCAGGATGTCCTGCAGCGTATTGTCAAGGGCATGCCCCATGTGGAGCTGGCCCGTGATATTCGGCGGCGGAATCACTATAGTATACGGTTTCTTCTGTGAATTTACCTCCGCATGAAAATATTTTTTGTTGATCCATTTCGTGTACAGCCGATCCTCAATATCCTTCGGATCGTATGTCTTGCCCAGTTCCTTTTTCATCTCTGCCTCCATACGATATTATATATTCTTCTGTTGTGACTAATATAGCCGAGAAAATGGGAAATGTCAAGTAAAGTCGGGGGTTGCCCGCCCTCCCACAGCATTCTCCCATGTTGTTTCAACACCTGCATTCTGGTTCAGGCTCTCGTACTTCTTATTCTCTTATTATAGCAGACTTTAGAATGACATACAAAATGTTTTTTAGCGGAATAGCTTCCCGGCCGGATAAAAAATATACCGGGATGGGAGCCTGTGATTCAGGTTCCCGCCCCGGTTCTGGATACCGCCGCCACGCTGTCTTGTAACCGTATTGCTTCGGATATTCTTTCTTTATTTTACCGTAACCTTTACTTTCGCCTTTTTCTTTCCACAGCTGACGGTAATAACCGCTGTTCCTTTTTTCTTTGCCTTTGCCGCTCCGTATTTGTCCACGGATACCACACCCTTTTTACCAGATCGGTAAGTGAGCCTGCTTGTAGTTCCCGCCGTCATCTTCTTAATCTTGATCTGGGCGGTCCTGCCTTTCTTTAGAGACAGTTTTTTCTTTGACAGGATGAGCCTGCGGTTCACCTTATCTTTTTTCACAACCTTGACGGTAATAACCTTTTTCCTGCCGTTCACAGTCTTCACCGTGATCTTTGCCGTTCCGGCTTTCTTTGCCTTCACCACACCGGTTCGGGAAACGGATGCCACCTTTTTCCGGCTGCTGGCGTAAGTGACCTTCTGGCTGGCCTTCTTCGGAGAGACAGCAGCCACCAGCTTCACGCTTCTGCCCTTTTTCAGGGTAAGCCTATTTCCTGCCAGTGTATAGCCCGCCGCCTTCACGGAGACAGACGATGCCTTGACCTTCGCTGCCGGGGGTTCATTTTTGTCTCCAGTACCGCCGCCGGATGGATCCTGCCCTGGTGTGGTCTTATCTTCTTCCTTATTACCGCCTTCTGATCCCAGTTCATCTGCCTTTACTGCCAAAGCCGCAAAGCCCTGGACCTCAGCTGCCGAGAGTGCTTTATTAAATATCATTACTTCGTCCAGTGCCCCCTGGTAATAGGCATCCCATGCGTTTACACCGAAATAGAGCTCCGCGCCGCTGTTTGTCATAATACCCTTAGCCACATTGCCCCTGCAGATCTCTTTCCCGTTTTGATAGAGGGTCCCTGTCACCGTTCCGGCTGCCGTCCCCTCCGCACTGCCGTCCACAACCACTGCCACATGCTGCCACTGGTCTGCTTTATAGACGTTGGCGGGAGTTGTATCAATATAGGCGCCGTCCTTCTTGCTCCATAGCTTCGCATCAAAGGTTGCGTTGAGCCAGCATTCCGGGCTGAAGGTCCCCGCCGCAAAAGTGGGATCAAACTCACTTCCGATCTTATCCGGTTTCATCCACCACGATATGGTATAGCTCTCTCCAAGTCCAGATGCCCCCGGAAGCTTCATGCCATAACTGCCGGACAATTTCAGCGCCCTTCCCTCTTTGCCCTCTGCAAACTGATAGACCGGGTCTTTCACCGCCGGCGGCACAAATGCTTTTGTCACTGCGATGGCATCCGCCACTGTATCATCGAAGGTGTAGCCCTTTACAAAGTTTTTCTTAACTTCCCCTGCAAAGCCGGTGTAATCATACACCACCTTTAAGGTATATTCCTTCTTTGTCTCGAAGTCCTCTGCCATTACCGTGACAGGAATCTCCGTCTCCGCACCGGTTGTAACAAGTGTCTTTTCTTCCTTTTCATCAATGGCGCTGCCATCCACCATCACATAGCCGCCAGCATCCTGAATGGAAAACTTTGCTTTTGCCTCTTTATGATACGGCACCAGCAGCTGGTATCGATTTCCGTCCTTCGTCACCTTTCCCGTGGAGGAGGTGATCTCTGTCAGGTCATTGCCTGTGCGGTATGCCCGCATCATATAGAGCATGACGGCGATCTTGCCGGAAGCCTCATCCTCCTTGTTACTGGAAAATCTCACCGGTAAAAAGGCATAGCCTTCCTCCGCTTTTTTCTCCTCCGTTCCCTCCATACGGCTTTTTTTCTTATTGGCTGCAACGACATCTGCCGGGATTTTCAATCTCATCTGATAATGGCTGACGGCATCACTGGCGGGAAGATTGATGTTTACCGCATCCTTCGACGTGCTGTCCAGCTTACCCGCAAATATCACCGCATCCCCCACTGTGATCCGCATGGTTTTGCCGTCCTCCTCTTTGGCAAAGGCACAGAGGAGATAATTGTCGCCTTCCTCCGTCACCTTGATATCGTATTGAAAGCTGCCTCCGGCATTGGCATATCGCCAGCAGGGATTTGAGCTTCCCGTGGATTTTGTGCCGGTCTCTTCAAACCCAAGCTCATCCTGACCGTACCCCGGTCTCGCCCCCTCAAGTACGGCGTCCTGCACCCTCACCGCATTCTTTTCGCTGATGATGGCCTCAGATCCCCGGGCTCCCTCATCCACAGAGTAGGTCCAGTAGATGGCATAGCTCTCTTTGTACTGGCTGTAATGCGGAACAAAGGAAAACGCATTATCCGTGCCCTTCAGATGGAATTCCAGCTTTCCCTCTGTTTTTACAAGGTTACTGACGATATTCTCCATATATTCCTTTACCGTATCCGCCGACTTGATAGCCACTTTGTCGTTGGGAATGGCTTTCGTGGTGGGGATGGATACATTTACGCCGGTGGTGGACTGTGTCTGGCTGGAGGTTCCCAGCTTCGCACTGAGCACATAGGGGCCATATTTAAAGGCATAGGTGTTTTCACCATCCGGCAGGTTGTATGCCGCCGTCTTCATGGGAAGGGTGACGCCGATCTTCGCGCCGTCAGACAGCTGGTCTGCGGGGATCACCGCATACCCATCCTTTGTCTCATACAGATATGGGGTTCCTCCGATGGTGATCTGTGCATCCTCCGCCAGCCAATCGGGAAGACGGAGACGGAGTTCCCCGCTGACTGCCCCCTCCGCCAGCGCATGAACGGTAAATGTCATGGTCTCTGACTTTGTCAGATCCCCGGTCTGGGTCAGCTTCATATTACCTTCCTGAAAGGTCACCACAGAGGCCAGATACTGTGACACCACCAGCTTCTTCTCCTTCTGATAGTAGACGCTGTCATTGAGCTTTGTAAAGTTCTCCAGACCGGAACCGGTACAGCACCAGAATTTTGTCTCCGGTTCTCCAAACACCTTCTGGTATCCCCCCGCCATGGGCTGAAAATACATGCTCATGCCGGTTTCAGGATTCTGGGAGGACATAATGGCGTTGATCAGTGTATTTTCGTAGTAATCTGTGTATTTCGGATCCCCCGTGATCATAAAGAGCTGCCGGGTCATCTTCAGCATATTGTATGTATTACATGTCTCACAATTGCAGTTGGTCCTCTCGGCATCCAGAATATCGTCCGCCCCGAAGTGCTCCCACTCGCTGTTCCCTCCCGTAATATAGGAGTGATGGTTCAGCACGTAATCCCAGAATGTCTCCGCATATTCCAGATATTTTTCATCTCCCAGAACCATGTAACGTTTCAGGGCGCCGAGGAATTTGGGAATGGTCGTATTGGCGTGCCGTCCGTCCACCGCATTTTTCGTCCCCTTATTGATCCGCTCAAACAATGTGGTCTCGTCAAATCTGTGGGCTGCCTCTGCATATTTTTCCGCCGCTGCCTCCCCTTCCTTTGCCTTGACGACGGCATATAGATCATAGAGGCAGTCGTTCATTCCGCCGTATTCAATGCCAAGTACTGTATTCTGGGTGACGTCGCTCCACCTACTGACCCGGCTGACTGTCCAGTCTCCCAGTTTTTTCGCCACGGTATAGGCCGTCTCACTGCCAGCCAGCTCATAGGCACAGATCAGTCCGGCCTGGATCTTGTGCATGGTGTACCATGGTACCCAGGCCTGTGTCCCGATATTTGTCAGGTTCTTCTCCACATTGTCAAACTGAATATCCAGATCCGTCGTGCTGACCAGCTTTGCGCCAAAAAGATAGCCCTCGTATTCCGTCCCCACCGTCTTGTCCTGGCAGTCCTTCAGGGCCGCGATGACATAGTCCAGCCTTGACTTGAGAGCCGCCTTATCCTCCGCAGAGGTACCTTTATTGACGCACGCCTGCGCCATTGCTGTCAGCCAGTGTCCCAGCGTATGGCCTCCAATCAGGGCGTCCTCCCAGCCGCCGGGATAACGCTGCTTGTTTTTCATATATTCTTTTCTTTCCGCGTCGGGCATCTTTGCCGCATAACCGGCAGTCTCCCGGAATCCCGCAAGCAGCCGGTCGGCATCCAGCATAAGGAGATAATCGATTTCCTTATCCAGGGAATTGGCATAGTATGGATCCGTCACTGTCACCTCTGATATGGCAAGCTCCTTCATCCCCATCAGATCGCTCTTCGCCGGAACCGTTACAATAAAATCCTTTGTTTTTGTTACCTTTCCGTAGGTGACGGAGGCGGTCAGGGTCACTTCCACGTCCGGCTGGCCGGCTTCCGGTCTGGTAACCCTGCCATCATTGGTAATGACAGCGGTATTTCCCGATTTCCATGTAATGGTACTTCCCGCCTTCCCTACTGTGGGGAGCGTGAGATTTCCCGTGGCCCGTGTCTTCACAGTAATATCGCTCAGATCTGTCTGCACCATAGAGGCATCCCCTGCTTCCTTTATCATAATATATGTGACATTAATGGCCTTGTTTTCATCACCGGAACCTCTGAGATTTATGGTGAGTTCGCCATCCTTTACTTCAACATTTCCCGCTGCCGTCTCACCGCCCGCGATATTGAGTCCCTCTGTTAAGGCCACCCTGCCGTCCTTCCCATGATTCAGGTAGACGGACGGAGACCGGGAAACACCCCAGGGATCGGAGCAGCCCACTTCCACATAATACGTCCCGTTTTCCAGTTCAAACTTATAATCCAGATGCCGTTCTGTAACGCCTTTCTCGAACTGGTTCTTTGTGTACCGGTTGCTGCTTGTCTTCGGCAGGTTATCCGCTCCCGCCGGATTCTGCTCATATGGCCAGGTCCAGTCGGTGGATACGCCGCCGGTGCCGGAGTCCCCATTAACCAGAGGCTTGCTCACTGTATCATCAATACCCCACTTATAACCAGTCACCGGATCCTCCTTATAGATCTGATCCGTCACACTGTTGTGTGTACCCAGCTGATCTCCCTCCGACACCGTATTCACATTGTAATCCCCGCAGTCCACGAAGTAGACAATGGAACTGTCCTCCCGGTCCGCCGCACTTCCCGCTGCCTTAACGGCATCCGGCGCTGTCAGAATACCGGGCACTGTCATGACGGCAGCAAGAACAACCGCTGTGGCTCTTCTGCCTCTCTCAAACAATCCTTTCCTTCTCATCGCACTCATCCTTTCCTCTGTCAGCCGCGCATTTTCGTCAACGCAGCTGCCTGTATGGTCTCTGCATCCTATAAAACTATTGTATCATGGTACTATGTCACGCACCATGCCATAAGGTTCTGTTTATTGTGGAAAGGTTTTATGAAAAAGTTCGTTCAAGTGTAATTTTCTTCTTGCACTTCTTATTGTTATGTTATATCATTGAAAATATAAAGTTGATTATTATTATTAAGTTAGTCACCTATTTAGGGAAAGGTATGAAAACGTTATATGGATACATTGAATTTTCATCTTGAAAAACCGCTGCAATTCAACTGGACCGGCAAATTTATCGCTCCAGACGAGAACTGGATTCATATGTCCCGGGAATTGTCGGATTTTGAGCTGATCCTCATGACAAAGGGCGATCTGTATATTGCAGAGAACGATACCGAATTTGTCGTCCATGAGGGGGAATATGTTATTATCTGCCCGCCATGCCATCAGCACGGATTCCGCCCCTCCCAGTGCACGTTTTACTGGACCCACTTCTCCTATCCCGGAGGCCGCAGCGACCTGCGCATCCATGAGACGGTTTCCTCCCCGCTCTCAGCGGAGGAAACCCGGATCCTGCTGCCGGTGCATGCAAAAGTGCCAAGAATGGACCGGATGATCGTGCTTCTCAAGCAGCTCCAGGACTGCAACCGCAACTACCGCAATGTAAACCAGAACAACTATACACTCACCAGTATCCTCTGCGAGCTCTACAGCCAGCTCTATCTGTCCGGGGGAAGGATCACCATGAAGGGAGAGAAGCACCAGCTCTATACGGACATTGTGGATTATATTTCCTGGCGGGTGCGCGAACCAGTGAAGGTAAGGGAGGTCGCCGCCTATTTTGGGTACAACGAAAAATATATCACGACTTTCTTTAAGAAGTCAGCCGGCATTTCCCTGAAGTCATATATGCTGGAGCGAAAAATGGAGCTGGCGAAGTCACTGCTGACGGACACAAACCTCCCCATCTCACAGATTGGCTATGATATTGGATTTTCGGATAATCATAATTTCTCAAATGCTTTTAAGAAAGTTACCGGTCAGAGTCCCTCCGTCTACCGGAATACCTATGCGGAGAGGATGCTGTTTCACCAGTGATCCGACACAAAAGCGCTGAACCCCCATATATTCAGGTTTCAGCGCTGCTTTTCTTTTTCTGCGGATATATACGATTCACTACTCAAGGAATTTCTCCAGCGGCACCGCCGGGCTGTACAGATACCCCTGATAAAGATGACAGTCCAACTCCTCCAGCAGCTCCTGCTGTTCCTTCGTCTCTACGAACTCCGCGAGGATATCAATACGGAACTCCTGTGCCATATTTACCATATTCCTCACGATGCCCTGACTGCGCTCATTGCTCTCGATATCCTGGATCAACGACCCGTCCAGCTTGATCATATCAAATACATTGGACCGCAGATATTTTACCGAAGTATTTCCCATGCCGAAATCATCAATAGCCAGCCGGTATCCCATCTCTTTCACACGGGTCAGCCTCGCCACAAATGCCTCGTCGATCTGCAGGCTTGCCTGTTCCGTGATCTCGATCATAATATTGCTGGTATGTTCCGGGTAGCGCTCCGCCATCTTACGCAGAAAATCCTCGTATTCATCCATCTGGACCGTAACCCCCGTGACATTCACTGATATCTTCACCCCATCCTGATATGTCTCCTTGATCCGGTCCATCTCCTTCAGCACTGTCTCTAGAATCACCATTTCCGCCTTCGTGAGAAGCTCCGTCTCCTCCAGCAGTTTAATCACCAGCGGCGGATACACCATGCCATAGACCGGATGGTTCCACCGAAGCAGCGCCTCGGCGCCGATACACTGATTTTCATTATTGTACTGGGGCTGAAAATACATACACGGCCTGCCGCTCTTTACCTCACCCTCCAGATCGTCGCAGAGCATCTTGGCAACCACACCGGCATCTCCTTCCTGCTCCAGCAGTTTCACCGGCACCCTCGTGTCCTCGCTCTCCTGAAGCAGCTCCACCAGCTTTCCGATCCGGGCGCGGCTGTTTCTTGCATTTTCCCGGTGCATAAGCCGTACAAAGGGCCGGTAGATCATGACCCCCACGCACAGATTGACACCCTGGAGTATGGATCCGGCGATGGAACCGGTAGCATAATATCCCCCCAGAAAAATCGGCGTCGTCCACTCCACCGGCTGTGCCACCACCGGTACCAGTCCCAGCTTCATGGCCGCCGTGCTGATAAGGAGGTTCACGATGGGCGTCAGGAAAAAGGGGATCAGCATAATGGGATTGTATACAATGGGCACGCCGAAAAGCAGAAGCTCGTTGATATTAAACAGGCTGGGGACCGCCGCAAAACGGGCCAGCTTTCGCATGCCCCTCTTCCTCTCGAAAAGAAAGATCGCAGCCAGAAGGCACAGCGTGCTGCCGCATCCCCCCATGATAACAAAGATGTCGAGAAATGCTTTGCTGTAAATCACTGTGGGCATATTGCCCGCCGCCACTGCAGCGGCATTGAGTTCCACCCCGGGGTCTAGTATGCCGCCCCATACGGAGTCCAGAACATTCCCGCCGTGAATCCCAAAGAACCAGAGAAAATGAACCATAAATACGTAGAGGAGGGTCGACCCAAAATTCCGGCCCGCCCACTGAAAGAGTGAACTCAAGCCAAGAATATACAGATCCTGAAAATTGTGAACGCCAAACAGCGCATAAAATACCAGATTTAGAGAAGTCGCCGCCACACCGATTATGAGGATCGGCAGGATGTACCGGAGCATATGAAAATACACATCATCGGTCCCTGATGTGTAAATACGAATGTCAATCCTGATCTTTTTATTGAGCCAGAAGTAAAGCGTGTTGGCAAATAGTGTACTGATAATGGCCGTAAAGAGGCCATTTGCCCCCAGCAGGTTCAATACATCAGCACCCTCGTTGAAAATACCACTGAAGATAAAAAATGCGAGGATCGAGGAAATAATGGTTCCCATATAGTTTCCCGACATCTCCTGCACCTTGCTGGCATAACAGAATGCCAGGCTCACTACCATATACAGGGACAGGATCCCAAAGGTTGCCTGGTGGATATACCCAAAAAAAGTATCTATGGCTCCGTCCGCAAAGCTGTGCAGCCATGTCTGATAGACCGGCACCGGCAGGGAGCGAAGCACAATCGTGAACGCCCCTACCATAATAACCGGTATGATCATAACCAGGCTCCCTTTGACAGCCTGCAGCAGACGGATACTATTCAGGCGCTCATAGATACGATTCAGCGCCTTTTGAAATTTGATCTGTCTCTCTCTCATAGGCATTACAGCGCCATGGAATCAACTGCTGCACGCTCGATGGGAAGTCCTGCCTTATATATTCTGATAAATTCATCGAAACCTATTACACCTTCTGGATCCGGTTCCAGCGAAGCACCCTCCTGGCCGGCAAATACCTTGTCGTTCAGATATGCCCCAAGGGTCTCCCCCTCTTCTTTCTGGATCATATAGGAAGCCAGCACTGCGATTCCCCATGCGCCGCCCTCGCCAGCTGTCTCCATAACAGAGATCGGAGTATTCATGGCATCCGCAAGGATCTGCTGGCCCACACCCTTTGTCTTGAAAAGACCGCCGTGTCCCAGAAGCTTATCCACCTTGACGCCTTCCTCCTTCAGAAGGATATCGTTGCCGATCTTCAGCGCCCCCAGTGCGGTATACAGATGGACACGCATAAAGTTCGCCAGGCTGAACTTACTGTTCGGTGTGCGGACGAACATCGGGCGTCCTTCCTCCATTCCTGTGATATTCTCACCAGATATATAGTTGTAGGCCAGAAGGTTTCCGCCATCGGCATCCCCCTCCATCGCCTTGTTATACAGCGTTCCAAAAAGCTTGTTCATATCCACATCAACGCCAAATGCCTCGGCAAATTCTTTAAATAGATTGACCCATGCATTCAGGTCGGAGGTGCAGTTATTGCAGTGCACCATGGCAACCGGCGCCCCGCTTGGCGTAGTGACAAGATCCAGTTCAGGATATACTTTGGAGAGATCCCTCTCCAGTACCACCATGGAAAATACACTGGTGCCGGCAGACACATTACCCGTTCTTACGTCCACGCTGTTGGTGGCCACCATACCGGTTCCCGCATCTCCCTCTGGCGGACACATCGGAGCTCCTGCCTGAAGTGTCCCGGATGGATCAAGAAGCTTTGCTCCCTCCACTGTCAGCGCACCGGCGTCCTCTCCGGCATCCAGTACCTCCGGGAATATATCCAGAAGCTTCCACGGGTATCCCTTGTCTGCCACTGCCGCGTCAAACTGTTCCACCATCTTCTGGTTGAATTTGCCCGTGGTGCTGTCGATGGGGAACATGCCGGATGCCTCGCCCACGCCCAGCACTTTCTTTCCGCTGAGCTTCCAGTGTATGTACCCTGCCAGTGTCGTCTGGAATTTGATATCCTTAACATGCCCCTCCCCATTCAGGACCGCCTGATACAGATGGGCGATGCTCCAGCGCTGCGGGATGTTGAACTGAAAAAGCTCTGTGAGCTTTTCCGATGCCTCTTCTGTAATGGCATTTCGCCAGGTGCGGAAGGGAACGAGAATCTCCCCATCCTCGCCAAAGGGCATATAGCCGTGCATCATGGCGCTGAAACCAATAGCTCCCAGATTTACCACCTGTACGCCGTACTGTTTCTGTACATCTTCTGTCATCTCTCTGTAGGCATCCTGCAGACCGTCCCAGATCATATCGATCCCGTATGTCCAGATGCCGTCTACCAACTGGTTCTCCCACTCATGGCTGCCGGATGCGATAGGCTTATTCTCATCGTCCACCAGAACCGCCTTAATACGGGTTGAACCAAACTCGATCCCCAGTACAGCCCTACCGCTCTCAATTACACTTTTTGCCTCACTCATTTTACATTTACCTCCTAAAAATATATATTAATATATTAAAAATTTTTCTTTGCAAATCTCCAGGAATCCTGGCACATTCTGTCCAGATCGTATTCTGCCTCCCAGCCAAGCTCCTCCTTCGCCTTCCTCGGATCGGCATAGGAGGCGGCGATGTCTCCTGCTCTCCGGGGCTGGATAGAATACGGAACCGTAAGGCCGCTGGCCTCTTCAAATGCCCTGACGATCTCCAGTACGCTGTACCCCCGCCCAGTTCCCAGATTATATATATGGACGCCGGAGGATGATACCGCCTTCTCTATGGCATTGACATGTCCCCGCGCCAGGTCCACCACATGGATATAGTCCCTGACCCCGGTTCCGTCCGGCGTGTCATAGTCGTCGCCAAATACGCCCAGCTCCGGCAGTTTCCCCAAAGCCACCTGCATGATATACGGCATCAGGTTATTGGGAATGCCATTGGGGCTCTCACCGAGAAGACCACTCTCATGGGCGCCGATGGGATTGAAGTAGCGGAGCAGTACCACACTCCATTCCCGGTCCGGCACACACAGATCCGACAGGATCCCCTCCTGCATCAGCTTCGTGCTGCCATAAGGATTCGTAGTCCTCAGCGGGAAATCCTCCCGGATCGGTACGGTCTCAGGTGAACCATAAACCGTCGCCGAGGAACTGAAAATAATCCTCCTGCATTGGTACTCATTCATCAGTTCGCACAGATTCAATGTTCCCGTTATATTATTCTGATAATAGAGAAGCGGTTTTGCCACCGATTCCCCCACCGCCTTCAGCCCGGCAAAATGAATGACTGCATCCAATGTATGTTCCTCAAACACCGGGCGCATACTCTCCTTGTCCCGCATATCTGCCTTGTAAAAGATCACTTCCTTACCCGTGATCTCCCTTACCTTATCCAGTACATCCCGTTTTGAATTGCACAGGTTGTCAAAGACAACCACTTCATGCCCCTTCTGCAGCAATTCCACACATGTATGGGAACCGATATAGCCGGTTCCACCTGTCACCAGAATCTTCATCCCTGTTTACACTCCCTTTCGTCAGGCGCCCTCTTTCCGAAACCTGTCATATCTTCGCTTTGTATAGAAGATCTGGATAATAAAGCTCAGTCCCACAACAATCTCCACGATAACACAGATCTGGATAATCATGCCGCCAAAGGTCAGCATCACGATACTCAGTGCTTTCACAAGAACCATAATGCTCATGGCCTTCAAAAGGGCCCTGGCCTTCAGCTCCGCATCCTCTCTCTTCTGTATCTCCGCTATGCCAAAAATGATTCCCTGCCAGCAGCTGAAGATCAGGAATACCTGCGCGGTCCCCCATAGGATCATAACCTCCAGTCCGCCCATGGTCCAGCCCGTGAAGATCCGTACATAATCCACGGCACACATAAGCGCCAGCAGAGCCGCAAACCATTTACTCTTCCTAAAATGATCAGAAAGATACTCCACCTGTTTCTCCATGGATATCATTCCAAGAAGGATCAGAATATATCCCAGGGTGTCTGGCAGGACGCCGATAGCGCCGGCTCCAAAGGGAACATTAAAATTCAGAACAGCGAAAACTGCCCCAATTAGAATCCATGTCATTCTGCTTTCTCCACCTCGACGATGGCCCCTTTCTGCATCGGGATACGGCAGTTCTTATTGCTGCCGAATTCAACGATCACCACATCCTCTGTCATGTCAATGACAACTCCGTAAAAACCGCTGGTAGTGAGGATACTGTCCCCTACTGCCACAGAAGCCACCAGTGACTGATGTTCCTTCTCTTTCTTCTTCTGTGGACGGATAGCAATAAAATAAAACGCCCCTATAATTACTACATACAATAAGATAATACTTATACCTGAACCCATTTTTTTCCTCCTAAATTAAGTTATAGGTTTTCACCAGAGGCCATGCGCTCCAGCTTTTCCTTTTTATATCCGGCAAATCTGCCCTGTTCGATGGCTTCCCGGATTTCTTCCATCATTGTATTATAAAAATACAAATTATGCAAGACTAATAATCGCAGTCCCAGCATTTCCTTGGCCTTGAGAAGATGGCGGATATAGGCCCTGCTGTAGTGGCGGCAGGCCGGGCACTGGCACCCCTCCTCCAACGGGCGGTCGTCCAGCTCGTACCGGGCGTTCTGCAGATTCATCTTTCCAAAGTTCGTATAGGCATGGCCGTGTCGTCCATTCCTGGCCGGATAGACACAATCAAAGAAGTCCACGCCCCGTTCTACCCCCTCCAGGATATTCTGCGGCGTTCCCACCCCCATAAGATACACCGGTTTGTCCACCGGAAGCTCTGGAACCGTCACATCCAGGATCCGGTACATCTCCTGGTGGCTCTCCCCCACGGCAAGGCCGCCCAGGGCATAGCCGGCCAGATCCATCTCCCGGATCCGTTTCGCGTGTTCTATGCGGATGTCTTCAAACGTCCCTCCCTGATTGATGCCAAAGAGCATCTGCTGCCGGTTAATGGTATCCGGCAGGCTGTTCAGCCGCTCCATCTCCCTCTTGCACCGCTCCAGCCACCGGGTGGTGCGGTCCACGGAATTCTGCATATATTCCCTTGTGGCGGGATGCGGCGGACACTCGTCAAAGGCCATTGCTATCGTGGAGGCAAGGTTGGACTGGATCTGCATACTCTCTTCCGGTCCCATAAAGATCTTATGGCCGTCTATATGAGAGCGGAACGTCACTCCCTCCTCCTTTATCCTGCGCAGTCCCGCCAGGGAGAACACCTGAAATCCCCCGGAATCCGTCAGGATCGGGCGGTCCCAGTTCATAAACCGGTGCAGCCCGCCCAGCTGTCTCACCACCTTGTCCCCCGGACGCACATGAAGATGGTAGGTGTTGGACAGTTCTACCTGTGTGTGTATTTCCCTTAAATCTACAGTAGAGACAGCACCCTTGATGGCGGCTGCTGTCCCTACATTCATAAATACCGGCGTCTCAATAACGCCATGTGGTGTATGAAGTCTTCCCCTCTTTGCCCGTCCGTCCCGGGCCATCAGCTCGTACATGCTCTTTCTCCATTCTGTCCTGTCCGGCGGCTCCGGTTCCGGTCTGCCGTCGGTGTATTCTGATAATTTACCAATATCATAATTTCATTATAGTACAAAATGGCGGAAAGGGATAGACCTTTTTTTATTCCAGCCCAACGAGGCCAGGTGCCGCTGCGCTAACTTATCTTTTTCGTCTTAAACGCCGTGATCCGGTCTACCGGCGCCTCGCACTCAGAGAAGGCCGGGGATTCATAGATAAGATACGTGTAGGATCCGCTGATGGCGATGCCCTCGTTCATAGGCGGCAGCGGAACGGATTTTTTTCGTTTATTTTTCTTTATGCTCTTCTTGCCCAGATTCCAGGTGGGTTTATAGGTATCGAGACAGGACAGAAATCCAGACCGGCCCTTCTTTGTCTGACAGGAGCGCGATACCAGCATTTTGCCGCCGGAGGTAAACGCCACCCCCTGTGTTCGGTTCGGCATAAGCATGCGGTTTGTCATTTTTAGCGTGGGCACACCCGTCTTATTCAGAATGGTGTAACCATACATGTACTTTTTCAGCTTCTCATTGTACGCTCCCGCCCAGAGTTTCCCCTTATAATACGCCAGATAGGAAACGGTGTCGGACAGCTGGCAGGTGTTCAGCAGGGAAAAGGTCTCCACATACGGCTTTCCGCTTACTGCCGCACTGGTAATAAGGCTGTAGCGGAAACTCTGTACCTTCTTGCCGTATGTGATCCAGATGTTGGTGCCGTCGAAGGTGATCCCTCCCACATGGCCCGTGTGAGGCAGTACCAAAGTCGTAATATATTTTCTTGTATTTTTATTCAGTATGTAGATCACGGACTCCTGGGCCTTGGTATAATCGTAGGCGGACATCAGCAGATAATTTCCTGCGAAGGTAATACTCTGGGGAACCATCCTTGATGCGTTAAAGCCTGCCACATTGGTATTCCGCATGCCCGGCAGCACGAAACATTTTCCATATACCACCTGTTTCCTGAAATCCTTATATTTCTTATAAGCGGCAGATTTCTTAAATTTTGCCTTCGTTGTATATTTCTTCGCTTTTGTGCTTGTGGCAGAGGCTTTCTTTGTGGTGGCGGAGAGCACCTCTGACTCGGATTCCATCTCAATCCCGGAAACGACGCGTACCGCCGCCACCTTTACATAATATTTCCTGTTCTGAAGCAGTCCGTCCACCGCCCGGATCATATATTCATCCGTGCCTGCCACAGCTCCCAGCACATAGCCAGTGGAGGCATTGGTGGAGACATAGATACGAAACAACTGGGCTCCTGTCCCTTTTGACCAGTACACCTTTACCCGTCTGTCCCCGCCCTTGACTTTCTTGAGCTTGGGCAGTGCCGGGGCCGTTCCATACATAACCTCGCCGGATACTGCGCCCACATTTTCGATATCCGCTGCGTAGGCATATACGATAAAATAGTATTCCTTTGCGGCATTCAGGCCCGTGATCTGGAATGAAGTGTCCTCGGTCATGCCTCCCAGCAGGTATTTCGTACTTGTAGAGGGGCGGTAATATACAATATATCCGGTGGCTCCCGCCGCCTCATTCCACTGAAGTGTAATCTTCGTCTTTACATTCTTTATGGAACGGATACCAGTTACCTTGTCCGGTACTGGTGCAATGGCCAGCAGTTCCGAATCCGTCCCCATCTGATCCTCTGACATGGCCCGCACCTTCACGTACAACAGCCTGCCCCGTTTCATATCCTTCACCGTATATGTAGTCTTATCTGTCTCCACCAGCAGAGTATACGCACCATCAAAGGTTTCCGACACATAGACTTCATAGTATTCCGCCTCTGGCACGGCATCCCACAGTACCTCCATGGAGCTGGCCGTCCCTTTTCCCATACGGAGTCCTGTTACCTGGGGCAGCTTCTCCAGCTCTGGTGTTGGTGTCGGAGATGGTTTCTGGGTAGGTGTGGTGGAAGGGGACGCAGAAGGAGACGCGGATGGCGATTCCGAGGGCGAAGGGGCCGGAGTCTCCTCGGCCGGGGCAGTGGGAGCCGGGGAAGACTCTGCCGCCGACACGGCGGCCGGAGCTGCCATCCACAGTACTGCTCCCAGCAGTATGATCATAAGTGTTTTTATCCTGTGCATTTCTATCACCTCTATTATCTTTTTCTTGACAGGAATTTACTTTAAAGGATTTTTTTGTCATAACATTGGCAGGCTCCGCAATATATGTTATGATACATGCTGAATGGAGGTTAAGATGAAAGACAACATAGAGATTGTGACAATGGGCCCGGAGGATCTGCCCCAGATCCAGCAGCTTTACCGGGAACTGCTGCAGGAGGACTGTCCCATCTCCACCCTGCAGGAAAACTACCAGCTGGCTCTGGAACAGCCCGGTTATTTTCCTCTGGCTGCCAAAAAGGAGAACCTTATCCTGGGCACCGCCGTGGGTTTTATCTGTACCGCCCCGGACGCGCCCTTTCTGGTAGTGGAAAATGTCGTGGTCCGGGAGGACTGCCGCGGCATGGGCGTTGGGGGAAGGATACTGGAACATCTGGATGCCCTGGCTGTGGAACACGGGTGCAGCTATTCCATTCTGGTTTCCTCCGGTTTTCGAAAAAGCGCACACCGCTTTTATGAATCCGCCGGATATACGGATGATGTCCGGGGGTTCCGAAAATATTACAAGAAAATTAACTGTTAATTTCTCTTGACAAATTCCCCGAAAAAATGTATTATGTTTAAGTGAGTGTTGCTTGCAGCACGATTCAGGGGCATAGTTCATCGGTAGAATGAGAGTCTCCAAAACTCCAGAGCTGGGTTCAACTCCTAGTGCCCCTGCTGATAATAAAAAATACCATCCCTAACCATTTTCAGTTATGAGACGGTATTTTTTTATTGCGTAATTTTGCTATCCGATACGTTGGAAACGCCAGCACTTGATAATCTCTGGGATTATCTGAGCCATTTTTACAGCAAAGTCCCTTCATCAGTAAAAGAACAGTTTCTATTTGAAGATTTGGCTGGTATTTATACCGAGAATGGCTCTTCAAAGCTCTTTGCCGTATGCATCCAATATGCAGACATACCGAGCCTGAGGATTCTTCCAAAGGGAGAATACCTGTGCGCAGACTGCACAGAAGAAAACAGAGAGGCAGCATTGCATGAATTGATACAGGAGGCAAGGATAACATATTCTATTGAGCCGAAATTTACGATACAGCTTGTGGTTGTATCTGATATCTTGCACTGGGATTATCAAATCCAAATCCCCCTATGCTGATAAACGCTGTCCTGGTATGCGTGTCCCTGATTCTATTTCCGGCAGAAAAATATCCCACCACCGGCACCTTCGCCAGTGATGGGATACTAAAAGGGGAGGATAAGTATTCAACCTTTCAGTTGAATACAGCAGAGCGGATCAGAGGGGGGATTCTGGCTCCGCCCTGCCGGTATTTATATTATTGACTCTTTTTTCATTTATATACAAATAAATGAAATTTTTTTATTTTATTTAATACAGATTTCGGAAACCGTATTTTCCACGCCATTGATCTGCAGTCTCACATATACTTTTCCATTTTCAAATTCATGCAGGGGATATGCCAGCGGTTCGGAAAGCTTAGTGACATCTATTGATTTTTTTATCTCTCCCTGTACCAGCCACAAAACAAGGGCCGCTCCATCCGGTACTGTGCCGCAGGAAATATCCGCGTAAAGCAGTTGGGTGTCTGCGTCTGTAATGGTCATATACTGCTCTTTCACAAATCCTTCACTGGCACTTCTAAAATCAAGCTTCCAAACACCATTCAGATACGTATTATAATTCATGCTGATGGTACCTAAGTTCCATACCCGGTCATGAGAAGCAGCATTTGTGTTGATACCATCGCCAACGGCCGCACTAACGATAAAACCGGTCAGGCATGCCAGCATAAGCACCATACTCACAATACCAGAAATAATAAATTTTAAGTGATGTGTTCCTTTTCTTTCCATAACACTATGATCCTCCTTTTTGATAAGCGTCCCACATTCCTCACAATAATTCGCCCTTACTGAAATTCGATGTCCGCAAGCTGGACATATTGTTTTCATTTCTGAACGGCGCAGAAAGTAAATCAGCAATCCGATAAAGGGGGTAGCTATAAAAACTACAATCGCCCAGAGTACCGGGTCGTCTCCCCGCCTTTTACAATCCAGATATACCCATGCCGCAAGCAAGGCAGAGGTAATCAGTGCAAAAAGAATAAAGCAGAGAAGCAGGATGGGAATCAGAATGGGAAGACCGTTGAAGCCGTCGCTTTTCACAAAATAGAAACCGAATCGTAATAGGACCAACAATACGATAACCGGGATACCAATAAAAAACGCAAGCCTGTTCTTGTTTCCATGTTTCATGCCAATACACCTCTTTTCTCAATACGGATCGTGATGTCCTCTTTTATGTTTGTTCTCTTTGCGCCCACTATGGTGAGCAGTATGCCGGCCAAGCCGGCATATAGGCAGACACCCGCCGCAAAGTAGGACAAATAAATATTCTCAACCATTATCAGAGCAAAAACAGCCAGCAAAGAAAAAGTGATCAAATTCAACACCATCGGCAAATACCAAATTGATAATTTTCGCACGGCAGGCTGCCTTCGCAGGACGGCTTCCTGTTGATAGAGAGCCGCTTTGAGTTTATGATTCAGTTCCGGGGCGGGAACATCCGTTATTTTCATAGAAGCCCGGATCACTTTTTCTATTTCCATATTAGAACGATCATCTTTCATAACCAGCATCCTCCAATCTCTTTCTTATTAAGCTTCTTCCCTTGAACAATCGACTTTTCACGGTACCAGGCGGTTTCTTTATAAGAGCCGCGATCTCCTCTATGGAGCGATCGGAAAGATAGAATAATATCAGTGGCACTCGAAACTTTTCCGGGAGTGTTTGAATGATCTGACGGACTTCTATCATCAATTCTTTCTGAAGATAGCCCTCTTCAATACTTTCTTCGGAATGCAGTACCATTTCCATTTCACCATCAAAATTGCTGCAGGGAGCAATCGTGCTTCGGCGTGCCTGTTTTCTTCTGTCACTTTTCCAAAGATTATGAGCGAGAGAAAAAAACAACGCTTTGGGGTTTCTCTCCCAGTCAAGCGTCCATTCCGATTCTAACGCCTTTAGGAAGGTTTGTTGATATAAATCCTCGGCATCCGCCTTATCCGCACAGAGTTTTAGACAGAATCTATATATATCTGTACCGAATCCATCTATGCATTTCTCTATTTCTCGTGCCTTCACTGTTTCACCTCCCTTGCCTGTTCACCCTATATTCGTCATAACCCTGCAGGAGGTTCATTTTTGATGAAAAGAAAAACGACAGAGCTTTGACCCTCTGCCGCCATACCGCTATGGGCATATATTATAAATTTGCAAATTTATCCGTCTGCTCCTGCAATTCTACCACAATCTCCTGATTGATGTCCATGCGGTTGGTGATGTCCGACATATTGCCAGCAAGACTCTGGGTGCTGTCCGCAACGCCTGTAATGCCGGCAGCACTGTTGTCCATGGATTGGGTAATTTTCTCGATGGAGGATGCTATTTCATTCATGGAATTTCTCAGGCGCTCGGTCCTGCTGTTAAATTCAGCCATAACCTGTTCAATATAATCCGCATCCTGTTTATATTGTTTTCCCGACTCAACAAATTCCTGGAACTCAGACAAGATCGATCCATTTAAGTAACCCGCCAGATCCTGGGCATGCTCTGACAAATTGTACACCGCTCCTGTCACAACCTTATTGATCTCCTGTATCCGCCCGGCGGTATCTCCACAGCAGTTGGCGAGTTCGCGAATGTTGCCGGCAAGAACCCCAAAGCCTTTCCCTGCCGCGCCAGCCTGTGCCGCCTCAAGAGAAGCGTTCAGTGCGATCAGATTTGTCGAATCCGCTATTGACATAATATCCTTGGTCAGCGTATTGATCTGATCCACACTCCGGCTCTTCTCTATGGCTTCCTCCAGCAGTGTTGAAATTTCCGCAGCCTTTGCCCTGATGGAATCCATATTGTTCTGTGCCGACTGCTCCATCTCGCCGGCCCGTATCTTCATGGCGGAGGAATAATCCCGAATCGCACCGCATTCCTCTGCCATATCATTTACATCCTCCTTTATATCCGCCGCACTCTTATTAATGACAGATGCATTTCCCGCCACATCCTGCATGGTTCCAGACAGAGACTGTGCCAGGGAATACAGTTCCCTGGTACTTTTGTTGGACGTTCTTGTCCGGTTTAGAACTTCACCAGTCACATGATTTATCCGGTCAGAGCTACCCTGCAGGGTATATATAATGCCATGGATCGGCCGGATCACATACTTCAGGATAATACTGATAGCAGCCATCACCAATAATATCCCAATCACAATCGACAGAATGCTGGTAATCAGAGAGGATACATAGACCTGGGAAAGGCGGTTTCTGGCCTGCGCGGCCTGTTTCTTAATATAGGAATCCAGATCATTGATATTATTCTCAAGGGCTGCGGCAAAGGATGCCACATCTCCATTTGCATAGTTGTAGGCATCCTGGGTTTTGCTGTCCGCACTGGCACAGACGAGAAAGACCAGTGAGTGCCTGAAGGAATCATAATTATCAAGGAGCTGCTGAAAGACCGTTTCCTCCTCTCCTGTGATGTACTTCCTAAAACCCTCGAGATTTTCTTCAAGGACAGCCTCTTCCGCTTTTATTTTCTTCACTTCCTGTATCATGGTCTGATAATCGGCAGCTACAATATGAGAGAGCGCCATTTTATGTGTATTCGTAATGGAACGTCTGATCTCTTCCAGCTTTGCCGCCCCCGTCATATAATTATCCACGATATCTGACGCATTTGCATTTACATTATGAATGCTGAAAACCGACAGAATATTGGATATCAGCGCCACAACTCCCAGCAGGATAACTGGCAGGATTAAGCGGTGTTTGATTCTTAACTTATTCTTCATGATGTACCCCCCTGTTCCATGTTATTGCAAACTATCTTTCCATAATCTTCTCTGTCATCTTATCCATCTGCTGCTGCAGGCTTTTTCCCGAAGGATTGCCGGCCGCCAGATTTTTTGCAAAATCCGCTACCGGATCCCAGTACTTTCCTCCCACCCGCTGCAGCTGGGAAAATTCAGACTGTTCCAGCAGGGCGTTGATGGCCGGCGAATCCCGAACAGCCGATGTCTCCGACGCCCTGATATTGGCAGGCCCCTGCCCGCGTTCCTGAAAGCGGAGAGCCTGGTTCTCCTCGTTTGTAATCCATTCAGCCAGCCTGGAGGCCCACTGATACTGTTTCGAGTAGGCATTTACACCAATCAGCTTACATCCTGAAAAGGACGCCATCTGTATCTTCTGCCCCGCACATGTATAGACCGGCAGCTTGGCAGCTCCCATATTCTTGCCCCAGGCTTTCTTAATGGCCACCGCATTCCATATGCCGCTGATGCCGGCGATGACAGAGCCATCCTTTACCCCCTCCACAAACTCTGTATCCGTCTTGTTGGAAAACCCGCTGCTCTTGGCAATTCTCAGCATTGCTTCTGCAACATCCACCCCTTTTACTTTTCCCTTCCGGCTGTTCCATGTACAATAATTTGTGATGCCATCATCATTTAATCCTACCTTAAGACCGGTATTACCAAAAAACGAATACACATACCATGCCGACGACCAGTCCATCGTCAGCTTTTTTCTATGTTCTGCCGCTATCTGCAGCATCTTTTCCAGTGTCCTTACATCTTCCTCGGAGAAATATTTTTTATTGTAATACATAAAATATCCGTTGTCAGCGGTAAGGGGATAGGCATATAGATCATCCCCCACTGAGGCGGCCGACACGGCAGCGGACAAATTCTGCTCCCGGATCTGGGCAGCGTTTTCTACAGGATTTAATGCACCAGCAGCCGCCAGGGCATTCAACTGGTCATCGGCAAAGGTAAACACATCCGCCCCCTCTTCCAGACCACCGATCAGCTTATCCTTGCAATTGGACTCCCCCTGGACGGCAAAGGTAATATTGAAATCTGCCTGTCCCTGATATTCACGTTCGAAGCTGCGGATAATCTGGTTCATAAGTTTTTCATCCTCTTCTCCGCCCCATACAACCAGATCGACTGTGCCTGACACGGCCCCGCCTGTACTGTTTGTTGTATTACTGCTCCCGCCGCCGGCACAGCCGGCTATAAAAATAGCACATAAAATCGCTGCTAAGAATAAATAAATCCGTGTCTTCATATTTTCCCTCTTTTCTGCGCTGCTTTTATGCATAACAATGTCTGTGACAGGCAGCGCACAGTCACAGGCCCGTTTTGCTTACTGCAATAATCGGGGAATATCCCGCCATTATTTTAGCATTTATTATGTAAATTATCAATCCATGAAAAAGATCAAAAATGAAATATTATTTTTGCTTTTTTATAAAAAATATGATATAGTTTATACGATTGCATACTAAAACTATATGTGTTTACTTACAGGAGGATTACGAACATGGCATTGTTACAGGAGTGGCGTGACTACGCATACAGTGACGAAATGCAGAATTCCAAAGAGGGCGAGAAGCTCTGGCAGAATTACTTCACCCTGGAAAAGGGAATTTACGAGCAGCTTTTGTCAGACCCTTCTAATGTTGTGGAGGGTACTGTTGAAGAATTGGCTGCAAAATATGATGTACCGCTTTCCATGATGGTAGGTTTTCTGGATGGCATCAATGATAGTCTGCGGATGGAAAATCCTATTGACACCATGGAGAAGGATACGTTAGTCCGGATCGACATTGACCCGGAAAAGCTCTATTATAATATGGTGGAGTGCAAAGCGGAATGGCTCTACACGCTTCCCCAGTGGGATGAGATCCTGACTGCAGAACGCCGGAAGGAGTTGTATAAAGAGCAGAAAAATTCCGGCACGATCCACAACGAAAACCGCAAGGTGGGACGCAACGATCCCTGTCCATGCGGCAGCGGCAAGAAATATAAACAGTGCTGCGGACGCTGAGCGACGCAGACCAGGAATCCCGGCAGAAAGTCCATGATCAAGGATCACCACTTTCTCCGGGATTCTTTTTAATTATTTTCCATATTGCTTCCACCGTGTCCTCTGCATTCTCTTCCATCGGAACAATAAAATCTGCATATTTCCGGTACAGCGGCAGTCTCTCCTGGCAGATCCCCTCCAGGCTCTGCCCCGGCGCAAAGGCAATCCCGCGGCTCCGGATATTCGTGATACGTCTCTGAAGCTCCGTCAGGGGCACATCAAGAAAGAAGATCCGGGAAGTCTCACGAAGATATGCCATTGCCTCCGGCTCCAGCACCACACTTCCTCCGGTGGCGATCACCCCCTGCCGGATCTTTATACCGCGCACCGTTTCGCTCTCCTGGTCCAGAAAAAAGGCAAGACCGTCCTGGTCCAGTATCTCCTGCAGCTTCTTCCCCGTCCGCTGCATCAGCTCCAGATCGGTGTCAACAAAGGCCATTCCCAACGCCTTCGCCAGCAGTACCCCCACCGTCGATTTACCGGAACCCGGCATTCCGATCAGAACAATGTTTCCTCTCTTATTCATAAACCGCCTTCGCTATCTCTACCTTATTCATGGAGTACAGGTGGATACCGTCCACCCCGTGTTCAAGCAGCACTTTCATCTGTTCTTTTGTATAATCCAGACCGGCCTTTCTGAGTTCCGCAGGATCATGCCGGTATCTCTCGATACGGTCAGCCAGTTCTTTGGGGATCTTCGTCCCCGACATCCGAACGATATTTTCCACCTGCCCGGCCGATGTCACCGGCATCAGCCCCGGCAGTACTGGGACTTCAATCCCCGCCTTTCTTACCTCATCCAGAAAATAAAAAAAGGTATCATTATCATAGAAAAGCTGGGTGATGAGAAAGTCCACCCCTTTATTCACCTTTATCTTGAGATGAGCTATGTCCTCCCTGAGATCCGCTGCTTCCTGATGTACTTCCGGGTAGCAGGCCGCCGCAATGCTGAAATCATAGGCGGCCTTCACATCCGAGATAAGATCGGATGCATATTCATAATACCTTGCGGCAAACTGTTCCTCACTCATCCACTGGGGCTGGTCGCCCCGCAGCGGCAGCAGATTGCGGATGCCGTTGCGGTACAGGTTCGTGAGAAAATTATCTAAGAACAGCTTGTCCGGGATAGCGGCGCAGGTCAGGTGTGTCAGCGCCTCTATCCCGCACTGATTCTGGATATAGGAGGCGATGGCAAATGAATTCTCTGCCGTATTTCCCCCGGCGCCGTAGGTCACGCTGATAAAGCTTGGGTGCAGCGCCTTAAACTGATCCAGCGCCTCATAGATCACTTTTACATCAGCATCCTTTTTGGGTGGAAAAACCTCCAGGGAATAGGTGGGTCTGTTTTTATGAAATAAATCTTTGATCATTGGTTTCTCTCCATTTTTGTATTTGGACTGACAGGCCGGATCATGCAAGCGCCGCTGTGACGATGGCCATGGAATATACCTCGGAGGCGTTGCATCCACGGGAGAGGTCATTGATCGGTGCATTCAGTCCCAGCATAATAGGCCCATAAGCCTCGAAGCCGCCCAGTCGCTGTGCAATCTTATATCCGATATTACCGGCATTGATATCCGGGAAGATAAAGGTATTTACCTGTCCTCCGATCTCACTGTCTGGACATTTTGTCCGGGCCACACGCGGGGACACGGCAGCGTCAAACTGGACCTCACCGATAATGGGAAGATTGGGAGCTGCCTCCTTTGTCTTCCGGGCGGCATTCCGCATCTTGTCCACATCCTCACCGCTCCCGGAACCAAAAGTAGAATAACTCAGGAAGCCCACCTTCGGATCGATGCCGAATATCTTGGCGCACCTTGTACACTCCAGCGCGATCTCCACCAGTTCATCTTCGTTTGGATGGATATTGATGGCGCAGTCCCCCATGGCCAGAACAGTGTTGCCGCCGGCAGATTCCTTCACCAGGATATAACAAGAGGACACGATCTTATTTTCCGGTTTTGTCTTAATGATCTGCAGCGCCGGTCTCACCGTATCCGCCGTAGAATAGGTAGCACCGCCCAGCAGGGCATCCGCCTTCCCCATCTTCACCAGCATGGTGCCAAAATAATTGGCCTGCAGGCAGGTAGCTTTCGCCTTCTCTAGTGTCATTCCCTTATTCTTCCGTATCTCATACAGGCACTGGGCCATCTCATCGATTTCCCCATATTCCGCGGGGTCGAGGATCTCGGCACCCCGGATATTAAAGCCGCTCTCTTCTGCAGACACAGCAATCTCGTCTTTATTTCCAATCAGTATGGGCGACAGGAAAGTACTGGCCAGCAGTCGGGAGGATGCCTCCAGAATGCGGGGATCGCTTCCCTCTGTAAATACGATCTTCTTCGGATTCTCTTTTAGAATACTGATTAATTTCCCAAACATAGTAACCCTTCCTCCTACAATTAAATTTGATATTTCCATCATATCATTATTTGAAAAATTTACAAGGGGATACCTCTTCTTTTTTGCAAGATTCCAGCGGCCCGGCAGCATTTCCCGCTGACATCACACCTCTTCTGTCTCCAGATCTCCTCCTCCGAGAAAACAAATGGCAATGTTCTCGCAGTGATCCGCCACCCTCTCAAAGTTAATGGACAGTTCGTTGACAAATATGCCGGCCTCTGGGGAATATTTCTCTTTCTTCATCCGCTTCATATTCCGCTTCTTCATCTGCTTATTGATCCGGTCGATCACGTCCTCCAGCTCTTCTACCTCTTTCGCGGCCCCCTCGTCCTCTTTCACAAAAAAATCGGCGGTGATGCTTACGATCTTATACACCTCCCGGATATACTGGGTCAGCTCCTCCGAGGTTTTCTTCGGCAGTTCGATCCTCTTTCTATCCCTCTGTTCCGCCTGCTCTATAATATTGCAGGCATGATCGCCGATCCGCTCAAAGTCACGGATGCAGTACAAAAGCATATTCAGCTTCTGGCTGTCCTCCTCCAGCAGGCTTCTCCCGGCGATCTTATGCATATAATCCGTCACCGCCTCCTCATAGCGGTCGATCTTCTGTTCCCGCTCCACCAACGCGGCGTGATCCTCCTGCCGGTATGTGGTCAGAGCGTGAAGCGCCGTCGATATATTTTTCTGTACAAGAAAGGCCATTTCTCCAGCGCTCCGCCGGCACTGTGCCAGGGCCAGAGCCGGCGTATCCAGAAACCTTACATCCAGATTGGCCAGCTCATCCTTCGTCTCGTTACCGTCGTCCCGCACAGTAAGCATAGCCAGCTTCTCAAGCCATCTGGCGAAGGGAAGAAGAACCAATGTGGCCCCGACATTAAAGCAGGTGTGGATCACGGCGATTCCTGCCGCCCCCGCCGCATGATCCAGAAAAGCAAAATGGAGTATCGCATTCAGACTGTAAAAGGCAGTCATAAATACTGCCGTTCCGATGACATTGAAATACAGATGCACCAGCGCCGCCCGTCTGGCATTGCGGCTGGCTCCCACGGAAGACAGCAGTGCCGTAACACAGGTGCCGATATTCTGCCCCATGATAATAGGAAATGCAATGGAATAAGAGACCTTCCCGGTGGCGCACAGCACCTGCAGGATACCCACCGAAGCGGAGGAGCTCTGTACCACAGCCGTCAGCACGGCACCCGCCAGCATTCCCAGAAACGGGTTGGAAAACATAGTGAGTATTCCGGTGAATTCCGGTACATCTGCCAGAGGCTTAACTGCGTCGCTCATGGCCTCCATCCCGAACATCAGCACCGCAAAGCCCGCCAGTATCCCGCCGATATCCCTTCGCTTCTCCGTCTTGGCCCCCATAATGAGAATGATCCCCACCATGGCCATAACCGGAGTAAAGGAGGATGGCTTCAGCAGTCGAAGAAAAAAGTTGCTGCTCTCAAGCCCGGTCAGGCTGAGAAGCCAGGATGTCACGGTGGTTCCCACATTGGCTCCCATAATCACGCCCACTGCCTGGCCCAGCTTCATGATCCCTGAATTGACAAACCCAACCACCGTCACGGTGGTGGCAGAGGAGGACTGGATCACCGCCGTCACTCCCGCCCCAAGCAGCACTGCCTTTATGGGATTATCTGTAAGACGTTCCAGTATTCTCTCCAGCCGTCCGCCCGAAATACTGGTGAGCCCCTCGCCCATAACATGCATGCCGTAAAGGAACAGGGCGAGACCACCGATCAATGTTAGTGCGCCAAAAAACATTTCCGAAAAATCCATACTTACCTCCATCTGATCTGACATCTTTATATTTTAGTTCAATATGCACATTATCATGCCTAAGTAAAACCTGATTTATAAAAATGTAAAATCAATGTAAAGTTTTATCAGAAATGCTTTTCTTTATACATGTTTTACGCAAGGGCGCCAATTCACAGACGCCCCTGGTCAGTTCAGCTTCTTTCCGTATGACTCCGCCAATGCCTGAAAGGCCGGCAGCGAATTTTCTATCTGCTCAGTGCTGACACAATAAGAGATACGGACGAAGCCCGGCGTGCCAAAGCTGTCTGCCGGTACAACAAGGAGCTCATATTCCTTTGCCCTCTCGGAAAAGGCGCCGGCGTCCTCCTCCAGTGCTTCCACAAAGAGATAGAATGCCCCGTCCGGCTTGATACAGTGGTAGCCGTACTCCGTCAGGGCATTGTACAGAATATCCCTGTTTTTCTTATAGACTGACACATCCGAGGTCACTCCCTGGCAGCGCTTCACCACCTGCTGAAACAGGCTTGGTGCGCACACATATCCCAGGGCACGGCCTGCCCCGCATACGGCCGCATAGATCTGTTTCCACTGCACCGCCCTGTCAGATACGGCGATATATCCGATCCGTTCCCCCGGCAGGGACAGAGATTTGCTGTACGAGTAGCAGACAATCGTATTGTCATAATAATTCATCAGATAGGGCACCTTGATGCCGCCGTATACCAGTTCACGGTAGGGCTCATCCGTAATAAGGAAGATCGGATGTCCATACTCCTTCTGCTTCTTCTCAAGAACCTCGCACAGCTCCCGGATCCCCTCCTCTGAGATCACAACGCCGGAGGGATTGTTGGGCGAATTCAGTATCACACCCTTTGTGTGGTCCGTGACAGCCGCCTCAAAAGCTCTCTGGTCGATCTGAAAATCCTTCGGATCGGAATTCACCACCACCAGCCTGGATCCGGTATTCTCTACAAACACCCGGTACTCTGGGAAAAACGGCGCAAAGGTGATAAATTCATCCCCCTCTTCTGCCAGTGCCTTCAGCGTGATAGACAGGGACGCCGCCGCCCCCACCGTGATGTAGAAATTATCCGCTGTCAGGGCTGTTCCATGCTGTCCGTTTACATAGTCCGCAATGGCCTGACGGAGCCCCGCATCCCCCTGCGCCGACGTATAGCCGTGGAGAAGAACCGGATCCCCCTCCCGGATGAGTTCTTCCACTGCCTGCTGCACGCAGGGCGGCGCCGGTACACTTGGATTTCCAATACTGAAATCAAATACCTTATCCTCTCCGATCTGCGCCTTCCTCTCTTTCGCGTACTCAAATAAATCTCTGATCACGGAACGGTTTGTCCCCAGTTCCAGCATTTTTTGTGATAACATGTCCTGTACTCCTTTCTTTCTGTCTGTCTATGGCCGTCCCATGGGATGGCCGTAATAAGCATTTGCGGGGCGTGCTGCCCAGAGCGTCCCAAGAATCGGCTTCCCCTTGCTGTCAAAGCCCTCGCACTGATATCCCACAAACATTTCCACATGATAGATTCCCTTGTACCGCCCGTTCTTTGCGCCGGTCTCAAACATAAGATCCCCGGGCCGGAGCTTCATTCCCTGAATGTTTCTGCTGTTCAGCCCGCCCTGGATGCGCTTCTTTCTGCCAAAGAGATATTTGGCCATATTTGCCGCCACCGGCGCATAGCTGCGGTCTCCAAAGGTCTTCCCGATCTTTTTGTAGGAACGCCACACAAGGGAGCTGCAGTCATAATACCCCTTCTTCATCCTTTTGGGCTGGCTGTATTTACCCCTGGCGATCTTCTTTGCCGCATTGATCACCTTTTTCAGCTTAGGCGTCACCACCGACACGGCACAGCCGATCCTCTTCCCATCGATAATGGCATAGACAACGGCATTTCCTGTCTTCTTCGCTCTCACTATCCCTTTGGATGTAACGGCAGCCACCTTATTCTTTGTGGTCTTCCACGTCACCCTGCCCGGATACCCCTTTATCTTCAATGCGGCGGTCTTCTTTGATGTCAACACTGCGGAGACCTTATTGATACTGACCTCCGTCGCAATGACCTTCAAGGTGAATGTCATATTGTTAATGGTGATGGAAAGCACTGTTGTCCCGCTGCCGCTGGAATATATCTTCAGCGTCTTTGTATGGGGATCCAGAATACAATCGATATCCATCGCCGGATTGGATGATATATATTGGAAGGTATGGTATGTCAGATCCGGCATATTGACAAAGGCCGCCGTCACCGCATCCGCCTGCCAGTTTATGATATATGTACGAAGCTCCGTTTTCTGCAGGGCGGCGCCGGAGACGTCGGCCCGGCACCGAAAACAATAGCCGGCATGAAAGACAATCAGTCCCTTGCTGTTGTAACCCTTTACTGTGACGACAGCCCGGCCTCCTCCTGCAACCTGAAACCGGCCGTTTCCCTCCACCTTAACCACCGACGGATCAGAGGAGACATATTCGGTCCGCTCCAGCGGCCCATAAAGCCATTCGTCCCCATAGCCGAGCCGGATCTCTCCGGTATCCCCCGCCTGATAAAAGCCCTCCTCTCCTATCTCTTCCTCACCGTCCTCCGCCATCTGCCCATTTTCCAGATAGACGGTACGCTCCTCCGCTCTGCTCTCCTCTGCCGCTCCCAGGCAGAAGAAAAAGGCGGAGAGGACGAAACACAGAACAAAGTACCTTCTCATCTTCCTCATAAATTCCCTCCTGTTTATGGAATTGGTTACTCAAATAACCGGTATGCATGGTTCAGCGGGCCGCTCCCCTTTCCCAGATCCATCCCGGCAGCAAGGGCGCCTGAAATATATTCCTTGGCCTGCTCCACGGCCTGCTCCAGCGGCTCCTGTTTTGCAAGTCCCGCCGCAATAGCACTGGATAGCGTACATCCCGTACCGTGAGTATTCGCCGTCTCAATGCGGCGCCCGGCAAACCAGCGTGCTTCCGTCCCGGAATAGAGCAGATCACAGGCGTCTCTCAGACTGTGCCCGCCCTTGCACAGAACCGCGCAGCGATACTTATCAAATATAATCTCCGCCGCCTGTGCCATATCCTCTCCGCATCGGATCGGTATTCCTGCCAGAACCTCCGCTTCTGGAATATTGGGGGTGATCACCGCAGCCAGCGAAAGCAGGCGCTGTTCCAGAACGGCCACCGCCTCCTCACTGATGAGCCGGGACCCGCTGGTGGCCACCATAACGGGATCCACCACAATATTTCGTGCCTGGTACTGCACCAGTTTCTCCGCGATCACTTCGATCAGCTCCCCGGACGCCACCATTCCGATCTTCACCGCATCCGGTATGATATCCGTGAATACGGCATCCAGCTGCTTTGCGAGAAATTCCGGCGGCACCTCCAGAATGCCTGTGACCCCCATGGTATTCTGGGCCGTCAGGGCTGTAATGGCACTCATGGCATAGACGCCGTTTGCCATCATCGTCTTAATGTCGGCCTGAATCCCGGCTCCTCCGCTGGAATCACTGCCTGCAATGGTCAATGCGGTTCTTATCTCACTCATATATACCTCCATCTTAGCTAAATGCAAATGATTTATCATCAAAAGGAAAGCAGTCCCAGATGCTCCAGAAGTATCTTAGTCCCCATGAGGATCAGTATCACACCGCCGCAGATCTCTGCCTTTTTCTGAAATCTCGTGCCAAATACATTGCCAATCTTCACACCTGCGGCAGAGATCACAAAGGTCACCCCGCCGATCAGCCCGATGGCAAGCCAGATATTCACCGACAGGAAGGCAAAGGTGATCCCCACGGCCAGGGCATCGATGCTGGTGGCCACCGCCAGGGTGATCATGATCAGAAAAGAAAACGAATCGTTCGTCTCCCCCTCATCTCCTCCCAATGCCTCTCGTATCATATTGGCGCCGATGAACAGGAGAAGGAAAAATGCGATCCAGTGATCCACCGAAGTGATGAGACTCTGAAACTGGATTCCCAGCAGCCAGCCCATAAGAGGCATCAGCCCCTGAAACCCGCCAAAGTAGACCGCCGGAATCAGAGCATGTTTCCATGTCAGCTTTGATACGGAAAGCCCTTTACAGATGGAGACCGCAAAGGCATCCATCGCCAGGCCGACGCCGATCAGCAATATTTCCAACACATTCATACACACTTCTCCCATCTTGTCCCGCCGTCGCAGAGAATCCTGACGGTCTTTTTTCAATTCCTTATTCTATCACATTCTCCTGCATCTGACAAAGAGTAAACAAAACGGCGCCAGGTTAGGATCCCCCGCCCGCGGCGGGTTCAAACTGGCGCCGCCCTAAAGAGAATGGATGATATTTTTATATTCTGAGAGCGTTCTCGCTTTTTTAATCCTCTTCCACAGCTTCCCGCCCTCCGGCAGACTCCCGCACAGATAGGACCAGACCTCTTTCATCTTAAACAGGGCAGGCTCACCCGGCATGATCTCCTCATACCCCTCACAGAGCTTGTCCACAAATGCCAGACGTTCTTCCGGCATCAGAGCCTTTCCGGTACGGATCTGCCGGACCAGGCCGGGATCCGCTATGAGACCCCTGCCAATCATAATGCGGTCCACCGTTGGGAAACGCTCCCGAAAGCGCTCATAATCCTCACATGTACGGATATCCCCATTGTAGCAGACAGGATTGGCGCTCCATTCCAAGGCCCTCTCAAACATATCCCAATCCGGCCTATTTCTGTAAGCGTCCTTCTGTACTCTCGGATGAATGGTCAGCTCATGGACCGGATATTTATTGTATATCTTCAAGATTTCCGGGAACTCTCCCGGATCTTCCCGGCCCAGGCGGGTCTTAATGGACAATGGCGCCCCGGTCTTTTGAAAAATCTCGTAAAGAAAGCGGTCCAGTTCCTCAGGAAATGCCAGAAATCCCGATCCCCTTCCCTTAGAGACAACCGTACCGGACGGACAGCCCAGATTCAGATTGATTTCATTGTAACCGTATTCCAGAAGGCGCCCGGCGGTATAGAGAAAATCCTCGGCATGATTGGTCAGGATCTGCGGAACCACATGGATATCCTTATTGTTATCCGGCAGTATGTCCCTCTTTGCCCGGCTCTTAAAATTGTGATTGGAGGTGGGGGCGATAAAGGGGGTAAAATACTTTTCCATACCGCCGAACATCTCCCGAAATGCATTCCGGAATACAAATGTCGTAATGCCTTCCAGCGGCGCCAGATAGAAACACGGCTGGATCCCGGCTGTTTTATCATCTGTTCTCATTCATCCTGATACTCCTTCATATATT
Source organism: Eubacteriaceae bacterium (assembly GCA_910574015.1). Classification (GTDB taxonomy): domain Bacteria; phylum Bacillota; class Clostridia; order Lachnospirales; family Lachnospiraceae; genus Eubacterium_F. Next base: position 97,767 of record CAJSYQ010000002.1, read on the forward strand.
TGCGGAACCAGAGCGGCAGCATCTGCCTCTGCAGATCCGTATTCCTTCTCTCCTTAATGGCAATGGTATCGACAAAGAGCTTCCAGAGCTGCTGCATATCTTTTTCCTCTGCGGAATACTGCAGTGTCAGTTCATCAAAATCCACCTCTTCCATTGAAGCGTACAGACATCCCCTCTCCCCCCTGTGGATCAGGACAGTCTGATGAACGGTGTCCGCAATCAGCCAGTCCTCCCCGGAATACCGATCCGCAAAATGATCCGCCAGATAGGGAAGCACGGCCCCCTTGGGATTTATTTTACCAAATAATGTGCCGTTTGCCAATTCCTGAAAGCGAAGAAACTCTTTCCAGTGATAAATCTCATTATTGACATTTCTCTCGATCTCATACAGAGTCTGCATAAAGGGAAGCGTGAGGCAGTCTAAAATCTGTTTTCCCACATGTAGTCCATAAATAATAAAGCGGTATACTGCGTCCGCCTTCTCCGGAAAGCAGGATATGGCGGCTTTCTGAATAAACTCATAGGCCTGCCGTGAGATATCTCTCTGGACGGTCCGCGCCACCTTCACCGCATGATCAAAATCCGTCTCCACCGGTATATATCGGCAGAACAGTTCCTGATTGAAGCCCGGCTCACGGATGCGGATCTCATTTTTTTCGTGTCCATGCCTGTCCTCATAGGCACGCCAGACGCCAGACATGATTCCCTCAAAGGAATCTTCGCAAAGATAGATATAACGTTCCTCCATAGCCCCTCCTTACCCGTCCCCGAACAAGTCCGTCAGCGACATCTGATGATATGTGGTCTGCCCCATAATGCCCGGGGGCAGCTTTTCCCCCAGTCCAAGAAGATTGGCAAGTATGAAAGATCGGTTCATCTTCAGGGGTATCATCATCCTGCCGCTGCAGGTTATAAAATACATCGCCCTCTTTAATACCACACCGAACCTCTTTAGGGAGTCAAAATCCAGCCGCCCCATTCTCCGGGCTGCCACAATGCGCTTCGCCGACTTTACGCCGATTCCCGGAATCCGCAACAGGGTGTGGTAATCGGCGTCCTGCACCTCCACCGGAAAAAATTCCAGATGATCCAGAGCCCAGCTGCACTTCGGGTCAACCCGGGTATCCAGATGGGGCCGCTCCGCCGTGATCAGCTCCGCCGCCCGGAAATGGTAGAACCGCATAAGAAAATCTGCCTGATACAGTCTGTGTTCCCGCAGCAGGGGCGGTCCGCTCTCCGATGTATCGGGAAGAAGGTCGTCCCCGGTTGTATTGATAAAAGCCGAGTAAAAAACCCGTTTCAGCTCAAACTGCCGGTACATGGCCTCCGCCATATGCACGATCTCATAGTCGCTCTCACCGGAGGCCCCAATGATCATCTGCGTGCTCTGCCCTGCCGGGACGAAGGCCGCCCCGGGATGACTCTCCTGAAGTACCTGCTTCTGCGTGACCGCCGGATACAGCGTATTTTCAGGAGCCGCCGGCAATGCGGTGTAGTTTCTGTAATCCTGCAGCAGCAGGCTCTCCCTCCTCCCGGTCTGGATCTGCCGCATGGGCGTCAGAATCTTCCTCCGGTTCTTCTGGGGAGCCAGCCGTCTGAGACCCTCTGCCGTGGGGAGCTCCATATTGACACTCATTCGGTCCACTACCCATCCCGTCTTTTCGATCAGCAGCGGATCTGCACCTGGGATGGCCTTCACATGAATATAACCGTTAAACCGGTACTTCCTTCGAAGAAGATACACCGCCTGATAGATCTGCTCCATCGTATAATCCGGGTTATTCCGGATCCCCGAGCTGAGAAAGAGCCCCTCGATATAATTTCTGCGGTAAAATGAGACGGTAAGCTCCGCTATTTCCTCTGGTGAAAAAGATGCCCTGGGGACATCATTGGAACAGCGGTTGCAGCAGTATTTACAATCATAGACACACTCGTTTGTCTGCAGTATCTTTAAGAGTGAGATGCATCTGCCGTCTGCCGCAAAGGCGTGGCAGAGTCCGGCAGAAACGGCACTCCCCATAGTCCCTTTCACCCCGCGGCGGCTAGAGCCGCTGGAAGTGCAGGCTACATCGTATTTGGCAGCATCTGTGAGAATCTCCAGCTTTCGAAAAATATCCTGTGATAAGCCCATAAAAACGCCCTCCGAACATTTGTTTGCTATATTTTAACATACATACGTTCGAAAGGCAAGACATTTTTATCACGCCGGGCTGGTAATTTATACCTGTCCTGCCAGAACCCGTGCCACGTGGACGCCGCTGGCTGAAGCATGGGACAGGGAATGCGTCACTCCGCTGCAGTCACCAATGACGAACAGCCCCTTATGCCGGGTCTCCAGATTTTCATCGATCTCCACCTCCATATTATAGAACTTCACCTCCACGCCATAGAGCAGGGTATCGTCGTTTGCCGTCCCTGGTGCGATCTTATCCAGCGCATAGATCATCTCCACGATGCCGTCCAGGATCCTCTTCGGCATCACCAGGCTGAGGTCTCCCGGCGTGGCCGCCAGCGTCGGTGTGACAAAGCCCTCATCCAGCCGTTTCTGATTGCTCCGGCGGCCCCGGATCAGGTCGCCAAACCGCTGCACGATCACGCCGCCTCCCAGCATATTGGAAAGCTTCGCAATACTTTCCCCGTAGCCGTTGCTGTCCTTAAAGGGCTCCGAGAAATGCTTCGCCACAAGCAGGGCAAAGTTGGTATTCTCCGTATGCTTTGCCGGATCCTCATAACTGTGCCCGTTTACTGTAACAATGCCATTTGTATTCTCATTTACCACGACGCCCCTTGGATTCATGCAGAAGGTTCGGACAAGATCCTCAAACTGCTTTGTCCGGTATACGATCTTGCTCTCGTACAGCTCGTCCGTCAGATGGGAAAAGACCTCTGCCGGCAGCTCTACCCGGACGCCGATATCAACACGGTTCGACTTTGTGGGGATTTCGAGATCCCGGCAGATCCCCTCCATCCACTTGCTGCCGCTGCGCCCGGCGGAGATGATCACCTTATCCGCCTCATACTCGTCTCCCCCCGCCGATATACGATAGCCCTGTTCGGTCCGCATCACTTTCTCCACCGGGGTTCGGAAAAAGAAATCTACTTTATCCTTCAGCCGGGCATACAGATTTTCCAGAACAATATAATTGATGTCCGTCCCCAGATGGCGCACGGAGGCGTCCAGAAGATGCAGGTCATTTTCCACACAGAGCTTCTTGATCCTTGTATCCGCCGTGGAATACAGCGCCGTCCCCTGTCCGCCATACCGCAGATTAATCTTATCCACATAATTCATCAGTTCTGTCGCCTGCCTCTTTCCAATGTATTCGTGCAGCGTACCGCCAAACTGATTGGTAATATTATATTTTCCGTCGGAAAATGCCCCCGCTCCGCCGAAACCATTCATAATGGCACAGCTCTGACAGTGAATACAGGATTTCACCCCGTCTCCGTCAATAGGGCACCTTCTGTTCTCCAGCTCCGTGCCAGACTCAAAAACCGCGATCTTTCTTCCAGAGCTTATCCTCGTCAGCTCATAAGCGGAAAAAATCCCCCCTGGTCCTGCCCCTATAATGATAATATCGTATCTCATCGTAATCCAGACCTCCTTTTGTTTTCATTCTACCACATTTTTAAGGATTATTTAATATTTATCCTGTTATAATGTGAATGAAGCTGCAGCTAAGCCGGTTCAAAGCCGCACTCTACGGAAAGGGGATTGTTATGTATCTGAAAATATTGAAAAACCATATGACATTGATATCCTTCTGGCTAAGATCAGCGGGATCTTTAAACGCCGCTGCGCCATGGACGAAATTGCTGACGGAGCCCCGCGGATCAATCGCACCATATACAAAGACAGCCTCTATATTGCCATGACTGCAAAGGAGTTTGATCTTCTGCTGTTTCTTATGGAAAATAAGGGAAGGGCTCTGAAAAAGGAATATATTTTTAATCAGGTCTGGGGAGCGGACAGTTTTTCTGAGTCCCAGACAATCACCGTACACATTAAGTGGCTGCGGGAAAAGATTGAAGCGGATCCGGGACATCCCCAGATCATACGGACAATATGGGGAGTGGGGTATCAATCTTTGCGTCCAGAATGAAAACCTTACAGGAAATGACAGACCGTACCGGGTGGAGATCAACCGCCTTGCCCGGGAGATGGAACAGCATGGCGCCGCTGCTGCAGATCTGTCCGGCTGCCTCTATGTCACTCATATTCAAAAGTACAATGACACTTCCTTTTTTACCTCAGACAGCGATTATGTAATACGGGAAATCCGCGGCATACTATATCGTTTTGATTATCAGAAGGAGGTCCGGACCGACCAGCGCCGTCTGTTCCTTCCGATGAATCTTATGCTGGCCGCCCTGTTCCTTCTGACCCTTTCCCTGCTTCTATGGATCCGCCAGAAGCTGCTGATCCCCTTCACCCGGCTGTCCGCCATTAAATTATATGCCAAAGCATTATCCAAAGGACTGTACGACGATCCGCAGCAGCAGACCAAAATCTACTAAACCATAAATGAAAAGGCGGTGAAATATGGCGACGGAAAACTACTGGAGCTCTCTGTGCAGCCAGACGAGGACTGTATCCTGATCTCCGTGTCAAACAGCGGGCACCCCCCCGAAAATGTAAATTTAACAGTTCCTGCGAATCTTTATTAAGCGTAAAACATCTTGATACAACTCGTCCTTATCCTCTACATCAATCATTGACAATTTCTGTCCATTTCCCTCCTGTGTTTGATTATATATATTAGTTAATTCAACAGTAATTTCTCACATATTCACCTATTTCATGAATTGCAGGACAATAGTTCTTATCTTGAATATCAATCATTTTAATGCATCCCTCCATTTTTGACCGCCTTTCTGTTTGGCTTTCTTTTGATTCTCAACAATTTAATAAAATCATCAAACAAAGAAGTATCTATTGGCTCAAACATAAGCCATTTCCCATCGTGATACGTCTGCGTTTCATCGTAGATTCTTTGAACCTCTCTTGAATAATTATCTCTATCTGCCTCAAATCGCAGCCTTTCATCTTTCCCCAAGATAATCATAAATCCCACACAGTTTTCTCTTGCATATAATGCACATAACGTTTTGCCGCCCCGACGATATTTATATTCGTACTTCCATGCTTTGCCGCCTTTATTCCACAGACATTCCATGTCATATTTTTCCTCAATGAGAGCATTCAATTTAATCCAAATATCGTACCGCGACTCGCCTACTAAAGTTTTCATCTCTTTTGCACCAGGTATCCTATCAAGCATAATATCCTCCCATATAAATTTGTAATCGATGAGAATTAGTATAACACAATTATACTGACACCTTTTGTCAGGTTTATTCATCAATCCCTTATTGGTAAAAATTTGATAATCCGTTGAAATCAGAAGCTAAACGCCGTATAATATATCAGTAAAACGATCAAACGAATCCGGCATGGTGTAAAGAATCAAAGAAATTTTTAATCGGAGGAAAATAATATGCATGGTGGGTATGTTATTTTCGGAGTAAACGCAGGTTATCAGACTTTTATAGCAGCTTTTTAGGTATTCCCCTTGCTGGGGCAACTCTTCCGGTTCTTTCCTTTCTCCTGCTGGAAATTTACGGAAAGGTTGTATGTATGTTAATGGTTTATTCCATTTCACTGTACAAAAAAAAGCCCTCGTCCCTGAAAAATTTCTTTTTCAGGGACGAGGGCATCTGTTTCGTGTTACCACCCTAAATTCACTAATATCTCACGATACAAGCCTTATCAACTACGGATAAGAAATGATTCATCGATAGTTTATCACTATAACGGGTGCACCCGTCGCAGCCTTGGCATAATAGCTTCGGTGCGCAGCTCCGAGACCATTTTCAGTAGTTCCTTTTGCACCTGTTCTCACCTAATCAGGCTCTCTGTAACATACCTAACTACTTACTCTTCTCTTCATAGCCTTTGATATATATTTTATTATACTACAACCAATTGATGCATGTGTCAACAATTATTTACGCCATTTTCACAGCAAGCGTTATATAAAAGCATTTATCACGAATATCCGCATACACCTCTCCACCCATGAGCGACATCAGCCGTTTGCAGATAAAAAGCCCAAGTCCGTTGCCCTGCACCCGGTCCGCATTATTTCCACGATGAAAACTCTCGAATATCTGCGGCAATTCTTTCGCTTCAAGAGTACAGCCTGTATCTGATACCGTGATAAGCTCACAGCCGTCCATTCTATCAAAGCTAATCTCAATTCGTCTGCCGTCACCGTATTTAATCGCATTTTCAATCAGATTCTGCAGGCACTCTGCAAGGCGGTCGGGATCGCAGGAAAGAATACAGTCATCAAATTTCTGAATCACAAACTCCGTTCCCGACATGGCAAGCTGGGGAGCATATCTCGCATCTATCCTTGTGATGATAGCGCTTAAGAAAGCCTCTCCCTGCATGACCTCGAAGCTCATAAAGTCCTCGCTTGCCGCCCTGGTAATCTCGCTGACAAAACGGTCTATCTCATCTGCACGGGTATTGATACTCTCGGCAGCAGCACGTCGTTTTTCCTCGTCCTTGTACAATCCCCGGGCAAGTGCCTTTGCGTTCAGCTTGATTGCCGACAAAGGCGTTTTGATATCGTGGGAAAGTGAGAGCAGCAAGAGTTTTTTGTCCCTCTGCATCGTGATTTCTTTTTTGCGGCTTTCTTCGATACTTTCACGCAGGAGGTTCACGCCCCATGTGAATTTTCCGAAGAAACGGCTTTTTTCCTCCGATATCGGGACAGCAAGATTGCCCTTTGCAAGCTCCTGCGGAACATCGTTCAACCTGCCGAACGGTACGATGATATGCTTCAGGATATAATATAAAAGACCAATCATCAGCAGGAACAGGGCACCCAATACGCAGTTTACCGCCACGATGCTGTGCTGTCCGTTTCCGACAGTATACTCCACGCGATAAAGCGTTCCGTCTGTTTCAATAATCAGATAGTACTCATCGGAGATGTACAGTCCGCCATCGTCAGCACAGAACACTCCCGTAATGTGAGGATATTTTTCAAGGTCATAATTTCCTGTTTCTGCTATCTCATCAGCAAGCCGCTTGGCTTCAACGCGGTAAATACCCTCATTATTGTCTTTCGCTCCCACAAGAAATATATTCAATACCGCCGTCAATAAAAGAAATACAGTTATCACTACAATACACAATCTTCTGAAAGCCTTCATACAAACTTATACCCCACACCCCAGACAGTAATCAAACGCTTTGCATTCTTAGGATTATCACCGAGCTTCTGGCGGAGACGGTTGATATGCACATGTAGCGTTTGCAGTTCCGAATCGCTGTCGCTGCCCCAGACAGTGCCAAACAGGTACTCTTTTTTCAGAGATTTGCCCTGATTCTCAAGTAAAAGCGCCAACAGGTCAAATTCCTTTGCAGGCAATTCTACAGGCTTTCCGTCGATGACTGCTGTTTTATCTACAAGATTGAGTGTTACACCGTCCGCCGACAATGTATCACGCTGATACCGCCGTTTGAATATTCCCTTGATTTTAGCGATAAGAATATCTATGTCATAGGGCTTTTCAATATAATCATCAGCACCGAGGTCAAAGCCCTTCAGCTTATCCTCCTTGCCTGTCCTTGAACTTACGATCAATATAGGCGTATCCACATTTTCCCGCAGTTTGGAGCAGACTGCAAAGCCGTTCACATCGGGGAGATTAATGTCAAGCACCACAAGCCTTGCGCCATATCGTTCAAAAAACTGTACGGCACGCTCTCCGCCAGCTACGCTTGACACAGTATAGCCCTCGTCACGCAAAAAATCAGTCAGCAAGTCTGCCAGCTCCTTATCGTCTTCCACTATCAAAATATCGGTCATAAAACTACCATCCCTGTTCCATAAGCCAGTTATTTAGTTCTCTTTCGCGGTCACGAAGCTCCTTGTTACCGCCGCCAAAATGTCCCATTTCCTTTTCACCGACAAACCCGCCGTCCACGATGTAAAGCACCCTGCTACACTTAGCGGCAACCTTTGCATCGTGTGTCACGCACATGATTGTCGTACCGTCACGGTTTAAGGAAAGCAGCTCATTCATGACTTCATCGGAGCTTGCACGGTTCAATGCGCCTGTCGGCTCATCAGCAAAAATCATCTTAGGATTGTTTATCATACTGCGGCAGATACAAGCCCTCTGAAGCTGTCCGCCCGACACCTCGTTGATATCATTGCCGCACACATCGCCAATGCCGAGCCTGTGCATAAGCTCTCTGCCGCGCTCCTCGGTCTGCCTGCGGCTCGATCTATTCTTTTTTGATTTTACCGCAGGGAAAATGATATTATCAAGTACCGAAAGATTTTTCATCATGTACATCTGCTGAAAAATAAAACCCATTTCGTCAAGTCTGAGCCTTGCAAGCTCCTTATCGCTAAGCTTTGCCGTTTCCCTGCCGTTAAAGAACACCTCGCCTGCGGTCACTTTATCCATTCCCGAAACGCAGTAGAGCAGCGTGCTTTTACCTGAGCCGGAAGGTCCCATGACCGCTGCCATTTCGCCACCGCTAATCGTCAAATCGATGTTTTTCAGCACATTGTTCTGATGTTTGTTCACGATATATGTCTTGCAAAGTCCCTTTGTCTGTAAAACCGCATTATTCATTCTATTTTCCTCCTTATTCTATGCTTGCCGTATCGGAAGCCTTGATTGTTTTTGTATAAAGCGCCGTCAGGAATGAGCCGATGACGGTCACGCCGATGAGAATTGCCGGACAGATTACAAATATTTCCAGCGGGTCAAAATCGCATTTCATGCCTGATACATCGCCGACCATATTACCTACCCAATTCATCATTACGTTGCTGATCGGCATAAGCACCGCTGAAGAAACAATGCAGGCAATGACCGATGCGATCACAAATCTGAGCGAATGCTGCAAGATGATGCTGCCGTTAACGATACCCACTGCCTTCATCAGTGCAATCTCGCTTTTTTCCTTAGAGATAAAGGAACGCTCCATGAGTATGACAAGCAATGCCGTTACAATCACAGTAACGATCATCATCATCTGTTTGATTACATTCAACGTATCAGACATTCCAGTAAAATTATTGATGAATTCCGAGGTAGAATACACCTTGTCGGTGTCAAGCAGGTCTTTCAACTTTTCAATGTTTTTGTTTATCTGCGCCTTGTCGGGATTACCGTCAAAGTGTATCTGCACTCCCATTATATTGTTTGCCGGCAGATTTCCAAAGTCAAAGTCTTTATATAGAAAAGCAGTTGGGCTCATAAAAGAGGAGTATGTTCCTGTGATGATAAACTCGTACTCTTTCCCATTTATTACTGCCGTTACCCTGTCGCCGATCTCCGCGCCTAAGTCATCAAGGACACTTACCGTTACGACAATCTCATCCGTCTTCTGTGGGACGCTGCCCTTATCTACATAAAGCGTATCATTTGTCTCGCCTTTCATTACATAGAAAGAAATCTTTGCTGTTTTGCCTTTGTGTGCTGTTTCAAACTCTGTGCTCATGGTCATTGTGCATTTGCCGGACATTCCGTTATCGGCAAGGAGCTTTTCGGTATCTGCGATAATCTGCTTATACTCGCTCTGATCTACTGGGATTTCTCTCAATATTTCGCTATCCAGGATATGCGCTTCACTTGAGGGCATATCGAAGAAGCGCAGTATCTTTTCACTTTTGAGTGTCAATGCAAAATTTGACATAATCGTCATCAACAGGATACAGAGCGTGAACACAACTATCACGATAGAAAACTGCTTCGGCGAACTGAGCACATCATTGACCGAGAGAAATGCAGCCTGTGGCAGCTTAGAGCGACCTAAGTGCAAAAGACTTTTTCTTCGGAAGCGCTCGCCTGTCTGACCGTTTCTTACCGCGTCGATTGGCGAAAGTTTATTGACTCTGCGTGTGCAGTTGTAACAGAACAGCAGGATAATGATAACTACCGCCGCAGAGCTTACAAGACCCATAAGAGTACCGCCCCCGCTGCCGAGAACGATATTTTTCGATACAGTTTTCATCATCATATCCCCGAGAGGGACAGAACAGAAATATCCTATCAGTGTACCGATTACAGCAATGGCAAGATACTTGACGATATACAAGCTTCTTATACTGCCATTGCCGATACCTACCGCCTTCATTACACCAATCTCACGAAATTCCTCGCTGACCGTAAAGCCTATTGTGAAACGCAGCACCACATAGGCTGTGAACATCAACATGATACTGATTACCATTAAAACATAAGCCGGAATCATATCATAGAGATAAATACTCTTGCAGTCTTCTCGTGCGTTGACATATACACCGTTATAGTTCCTTGCAAATTCCCTTATTTCATCAACATCTGATGTATTTACACAAAACTGCTTGCCATTCATAATATGAGTGGCTTCGTCCCTGTCAAGATATTCATAATCCGCAGAGTTCATGATAAGATACGGAGAAGCCGTGTTTCCCGAATCAAACAGCGCTCCTTTAAACCGCCCCATAAACTTCAGTGTGAGATGACTGTTTCCGACAGTAAGCTCCACCTCGTCGCCCTTTTTTATAGTAAGATCCTGTAAAAAAGGAGCGTTGGCATAAAAGCAGCCCTTTTCCACGCTTTCGACGATGTTATTGTTCTCATCGAAATAATTGATCGCCATTTCACTATCGGAAAGCAGATAGGCAGCATTCGTGAAATTATCAAGTTCCTTTCCGTTATGACTGAAATATTTTGAACTTAATACACACAGCCAATGTTCGCTCCTTATCTCCTTGACACAGGCAAGCTCCCCAATCTTTTCCTCGAGGTCATTTGCCTCGCTAGTCAGCATCCGCACGGTGATATCGGGAACATCCGCCGCATCGAAATAATGCTCGATACCGCCTGTAACGGCTATAATGTTGTTCACTGCCGCCGCTGCAAACATTGAGCATAAAATGACAAACAACAGCAGAATGATGTTCATGGTCTTTTTGCGTTTTAGGTCCTTTTTCAATATCCTCCAGAACATAGTGTATACCTCTTTTCCCTCGTTTTATTTTCTTCAAGTTCTGATCATAGCATAGAAATTCTTAACAAGTCTTTAACTTTTCATTGAACAAAAAAATAGAGCGCATAGATTTGTTTTCTATACGCTCTGACGCTGTGTAACTTATTCTGTTTCCTCCTAAACTCAGCCCGACGGATCCCCGCCGGAAAAAGGTCTGCCATATAGCCCTCCAACGCTCATAGCATCAGCAGTTCCCCCGCATAATAATGGTGGGAGCCCCCCTGCCCTCAATGTAATCCCTCGTGATCACCACTTTCCCTATCATTTCGTCCTTGGGAATCTCATACATTATATCCATCATAAATTCCTCAATTATGGAACGGAGTGCTCTAGCTCCCGTCTTCTTCTCCACCGCCCGTTCCGCCACGGCATAAAGAGCATCCTCCTCAAATTCAAGATCCACCTCATCCATCTGAAGCAGCTTCCGGTACTGCTTGGCAATGGCGTTCTTTGGCTCCGTCAGCACTCTCGTAAGAAGTTCTTCATTCATCGCCTCCAGAGAGAACACAATAGGCATTCGTCCTATAAATTCCGGTATCAGTCCGTACTCACGGATATCCTCCGTCTCCACCCGTGAGAAAATATCGTTATCGTCATCGTATTTATCCTTCAGCACCGAGCCAAATCCCATAGTGCCCCGGCTGGTAAGACGCCTTTTGATAATATCCTCCAGCCCGGGAAAGGCCCCGCCGCAGATAAAGAGAATATGACTTGTATTAATGGTGGTCAGGGGAACCATGGCATTTTTACTGGACGCCCCCACCGGCACCTCCACCTCGGCGCCCTCCAACAGCTTAAGCAGCGCCTGCTGCACCGATTCCCCGCTGACGTCCCGTGTATTCGTATTCTGCTTTTTGGCAATCTTATCAATTTCATCGATATATACGATGCCGCGTTCGGCCAGCTCCACATCGTTGTCCGCGTTGGCCAGCAGCTTAGAGATCACACTCTCCACGTCATCGCCAATATAACCAGCCTCTGTCAGCGCAGTGGCATCCGTGATGGCCAGCGGGACCTGCAGCAGTTTCGCCATTGTCTTCACCATAAATGTCTTGCCGCTCCCCGTCGGTCCCAGCATCAGCATATTGGATTTCTCAATCTCAATCTCATCTTCCCTCTGCTCCGCCAGTACCCGCTTATAGTGGTTGTATACCCCCACCGAGAGAACCTTCTTGGCCCGCTCCTGTCCGACTACATACTCGTCCAGGTTGCCCTTGATCACATGCGGCGCTGGAAGGTGATTGATATCCAGGGCAGGCTTTGGCTTTTTCTCCTTCTTCTTCGGCTTAATCCTGTGCCGCTCCTGATATTCCTCTGGCACGTCCATCCCCATGCCGGCCATACCCATCATATCCATTCCGGGGAACTGCGGCATATTGGGAAATCCCTGCACGCCGATCTGGTCAAAGGTCTTCTGCATGCAATCCGAACAGAGAATAATATTGTTCGGAATCGTGATCATCTTGTCGACCTGGCTCTCCGGCCGGTGGCACATATAACAAATGCGCTCATATGGTTTCTTGTCATTGTCCTTCTTATCTTCGTTATTTGTTCTGTCATCGCTCATAATCATCCTCCACATGATAGAAATACCCCATCGCGGCAAAAATACCACGATGGGATATATTATACACGAAAAACCCTATTTAGTAAATACTTCCCCAGGGAATAACCTGAGAATCGTTATCCTGATTATAATTTCCATTTGACTGGGGATTATTCGGGTTTATCCGGTTATTCGGATCGTTTTCCTGCGTCCCGTCATTTCGGCCGCTGCCATCTGTCCCGTCATCCAGGGAATCCAGCGTATCCTTGCTCTTCAGCGTCACCTTGACTTCCTTTTCCTTGTACTCCCCGTCACTGCTTCTCTTGAGAAGTACTGTAATCTCTGTCCCTACCTTTGTACTGTTGACGATCTCCTGTACTTCATTGATGGTCTTCACCTCGCGGTCATTGATCCTGGTGATCACATCTCCCTGCTTAATGCCGGCTTTATAAGCTGCGCCTGTATCCGAAACCGCCGCCACATAAACTCCTACCGGAAGGCCGTAGCTCTGGCTCACCGTTTCGTCAATGGTCCGTCCCGTAATGCCCAGATACCCTTTTTCTTCATCCTTCAATACCTGGCGGTCCATCAGGTCGTTTATAATTGAAACAGCGTCGCTCATGGGAATGGCATATCCCATTCCTTCCACAGATGTATTGCCATATGAGAAATATTTGGAGGAATTGATACCGATCACATTTCCATTTGTATCAATCAAGGCCCCGCCGCTGTTCCCAGGATTGATCGCCGCATCTGTCTGCAGAAGGATCTGCGTTGTGGATTTACCTGAATTATCCGAAGCGGAAACCTCTCTGTTCTTTGCGCTGAGATAGCCCACGGTGACAGACTGCCCATAACCGAGAGCGTTCCCGATGGCGATCACCATCTGACCTACCCTGGCATCATTGGAGCTTCCCAGGGAAGCTACCTTGATTTTTCCTTTGGTGCTGTCCTTCAGCTTATTGAGCGGCACAGTGAGAACGGCAAGATCATGTGACTCACTGGTTCCCTTCACATCCGCCTCCACGCTCTCTCCGTCATTGAACTGTACTGAGATCTTATCCGCGTTTGCCACAACATGGTTGTTCGTCACGATCAGGAGCTGATCATTATCCTGTTTCACGATAAATCCGGATCCTGCCCCCTCGGAAGAATAGGTCTGTCCGAAATAGGATGTCCTTGTACTCTTTTCTGTGATGGCCACGATGGACGGCATCACCTGCTCCACAATATCCGAAACGCCCACCTGGGAGGCCGCGGTACCCGATACAGTCGTGACGGGAATCTTTGGCTGGGTCTGACCGATGTCACTTGATGAACTGCCGCCGACAGCAAAGGTGAGCAGCTTCGTCACCCCGAAGAAACACGCGGCAGCGACGACTCCAAAGACCACGGCGCTCACGATCAGCTTGGTCACGGGCACGCCCTTTTTTCGTTCCGATCCTCCTGGCGTTCTCCTCGTCTCTGTGTTCTGAAAACGATACGTATTGTCCCCGGAAGGCATGGGCTGTGGCTCCGGCTGGGCCTGAAAACGGCTTTCCTGCTGGCCCTGCTGTTCAGACTGCTCTTCTTTCTGTAATTCCGGCTGTATTGTCTGCTGCTGTACGGGCTCTGATGTCGGTGTGTCCTGCAAGACAAATCCATTTTCCTGATTTGTGTTATTATTTTCGTCCATAATGATACACCCTTTCTTCTTATGTTGGGATTATTATACCCAGTAATTGTGTTTGATTTGTGAAAAAGGGCTGGCTGAAAACCGCAGCCCTATGAAAAATGCTTTGCATTTTTCGTTCCACGCAAGAAAACTTTCCTGCCCCACCGCCTCCGGGCTGGCTGAAAACCGCAGCCCTATGAAAAATGCTTTGCATTTTTCGTTCCACGCAAGAAAACTTTCCTGCCCCACCGCCTCCGGGCTGGCTGAAAAAGTAATCTCCCTTATTCTAAAATTTTATTGTGAAATAACAAAAAATAGTATATACTTATTAAAGAATTCTACAAAAATGCCAAAGAAAGGACGGTTGCCCTTTGATTAAAGACAATCAGAAGCTGTTGAATTTTTTCAGAGTACTGGTGGACGCGGGAATTATAACTCTATCATTTATCGCCGCGTATTATCTCCGCTTTGCAGATGACAGTATCCTGATCCGGCTGGAAATCATCAACGAACCCCTTGGTATATACGGAAGCCTGAAGGACTATTTTCAGATTCTCTTTATGCTGATACCCTGTTATCTGCTGTCCTATTATTTCTTTCATCTGTATGATCCCAAACGGGTGAAAAGCCGTAAATCCGAAATTATTAATATGTTTAAGGCAAACATGATCGGAATCATCTACTGTGTGGCCTTTTTGTTCTTCTACCGGAACAAGGATTATGCCAGACTGTTTATCATTATATTCGTAACACTAAATTTCTTTCTCGAGGTACTATTCCGCTTCGCCACTACTACGATTATGCGCAAGCTCCGCCGGAAAGGACTGAACCAGAAGCATATTCTCCTCGTGGGCTACGGGCGTACCGCCGAAGGGTATATCGACCGGCTTCTGGCCCATCCCGAGTGGGGATTTTCCATACACGGCATCCTTGACAGCCACAAGCCGCTTGGACATGCCTACCGAAATATCCATGTCATCGCACGCATAGATGAACTGGAGAAAATTCTTTCCGAAAATGACTACGACGAAATCGTCATCACCCTGGGACTGGAACACTATGAACAATTGGAAAGTATTATCGCCGTAACGGAAAAGTCCGGCGTCCACACAAAATTTGTCCCGGACTATAACAACATCCTCCCCACGAAGCCCTATACAGAGGATGTGGACGGTCTCCCCGTCATCCATGTGCGCACGATTCCGCTGTCCGTCTCCTTTAACCGCTTTGTCAAGCGCCTCACGGACATCGTGGGCTCCATTATTCTGATCATACTGTTCTCCCTCCCGATGCTGCTTGTCTCGCTGGCAGTGAAGCTCAGTTCACCGGGTCCCCTGATCTTTAAGCAGGAACGGGTGGGGCTGCATAACAGGCCATTTAAAATGTTTAAATTCCGGTCTATGGCAGTCCAGGATTCCTCCAAGGAAAAACAGGCCTGGACCGTCCAAGATGATCCCCGGGTGACGCGGGTAGGAAAATTTATCCGCAAGACAAGCCTGGACGAGCTTCCACAGTTCTTCAATGTGCTGAAGGGTGATATGAGCCTGGTGGGGCCCCGCCCGGAGCGGCCGTTCTTTGTTGAAAAGTTTAAAGAAGAGGTGCCCCGGTACATGATCAAGCATCAGGTGCGCCCCGGCATCACCGGCTGGGCACAGGTGAACGGTTACCGCGGCGATACTTCCATCCGCCTGCGCATTGACTGTGATCTGTACTATATCGAAAACTGGACACTGGGTCTGGATATCCGCATTTTGTTTTTAACCATCTTTAAGGGATTTGTAAATAAGAACGCATATTGATATCGAAAGGGACTGCGGCAAATGGCATATCAGCCTTCTGCCGCAGTCCCTTTATTTCAGATGATCTCCGATATGGATCAGTATAACTTTACCTGAACAGATCCCCTCCCTGGCAGGGGCAAAATATATTCTGTCCTGCTTGTCCTTGTCAATATTAAACCTCTTAAACTTGGTGTGTAGTTCGCAGTTAATGTTCTCCTTTTTCCCAGTACGCTCATTCACGAACTCCCGCATAAAAACCTTTATCCTCTTCTTATCTCCCTGCGGGGAACATTCTATTCCTGAATCCCGCTGAAACTCCATGGCGATTTCACGATATCCCTTTTTTTCTTTCACCTGCTTTATAAATTTCTGTTTATAATTATTAAGTGCTGTAAGGTGCTCCACAATTTCTGTTCGGATCTCTTCAAATTTTCTGTTTATTGAATTGAGCGACCCGGATACTGTTTTATCAAAATATATATCTGGAAAACAAAATTCCAAATCGGCCTTAAATTCACTTTTACTCTCCGTTCCAAGATACCTCCTGCAGATTTCATATGCCCTTTCCACACTTGCCGCATAATTGCAGTTATCCTCTTCCCGGAAATCCAAAGCAAAATACTTTGGATTCCTCGCCTTTCCAGCTTCCATCATTTGTTGTTTTATCTCAATGTCCTCACAATGACAGCATTTAGACATCCTGATCATCAGTTCTTTTTTTACATCTGCCAGCTCCGGCTCTTTTCTGGAATAAATCCATCCAGCGAAATCTTCAGATTCGTAGGCCCCTTCCAGATCCAGATTTATTGCTAACATGTTATCATTCAGCAAATCCAATAATTCCATAAACTCAATAATTTTTTCCTGTCCTTGTTCGGGTAACTGTTTCGTCAATTCATCCGTCCATATCGCCTGTATATTCAATTTTTCCTCCTTAACTCCCTTAATCTGCGCAGATCCTGTTCTTCCTGGTCCAAAAATCCATCCGGCCACTTCAAAAGATCCATTCTTTCGTTCAGTTCTATCCGTTCCACGCGGTGCTCACCCTTTTCATGATCAATTGAAAAATAATTGATACAGATATCTTCTGTCTCCATCTCCAGCTGCAGTGCCGCTATTCTTATCCCATTGATCACATGTTCGCTATGTGTCTCCAGTATAATCTGCACTCCGGCCTTGGCCATCATCGCCAGAAAATACCCAATCCTGGACTGACCAGCTGGATGCAGATGCGCTTCTGGATTTTCAATGATCAGCATACCCTGTTTTTCCGCCAGAAGTCCCGAAAGTACGATAGGCAGCACATAAGAGATTCCGAATCCAAAATTGCAGGGTGACATAAATCCGGTGTCAAAGACCTGCTGTCTCACTTCGAGCTGGCTTATCCCCAGATCGTTCAATTCTTTTACATTCAATTCAACCCCGGGAATAATATAATTCATCCAGTACTCAACTTGTTTTCCCACCGTATTAACCCTCTTCCCCTTATCGAAGGGAAACATCCTGCCCTCCTCAATGCGGTCTATCTCCCGCTCTCTCAATAAATGAAATGTATTTTCTCCATGAATTCCACACCCCAAATCATCGGAACCTGTTATATCCTGATATTTTCTCGGCCCCTGTCTCTCTGCATTTAAATAGTAAAACCTCTTGGAAAAGATTCCCTGTCTTTCCTCCAATTCTTGTAAAGAATACATGTTTTCTATTGTCAGCTGCATAGGCTTGTCAGGAATGGAACACAATCTAAACCTGATATCATCTATGTAAATAAAGATATCATCTTTGTCCATAGAGGATTTAATCCTCTGTGAATCCCCCAGCTGCAGACCATATACACTGTTTAATCTGATCTCATAATCTCTGACAGCTGTATCCCGGTAAAATCCTGCCGCATCAAAAATCTGTCTTACGAGAAGAAAGCTCTGGATCAGGGATGACTTCCCAACAGAGTTCATTCCCGCACAGACTGTTATCCCTCCCAGATCAATCCGTTTTTTTTCTGCAAAACACTTAAAATTTTCTATCGTGATTGTTTGATTCATTTAATTACTCCCCACAATTTTATTAATTTTATGATAAACTATTTTGACATTTTTGGCATCGTTTGTCCCCATGGAAAGAGCGTTCGTAAAGGTATCATCCTTCTGGATTGCCTGATTCAGGCTGTTTTTGATGCCTTCTATATCCTTTTCGTCAATTTCCTCCGGCCGGTATTTCCTCAATACCCTGGATAGGCCAAGAAATAATGATTTATTAATGAAACTTGTCTTTCTAAATGCAGAATCCCCGAATATTTTATAGGCATTGATCATAGCGTTCATAAATTGCTCCCGCATAGTCTGCAGCACCAATCTGTCTACACCGTTGAGACCGGTTACGGTATCGTCCAGAAGTTCGTCCATCCCTCCTTTGTACTCCTGAGAATCGGAAAGACCGGTATCAATCAGATAGAACGCAATAAACCGGAGAATCAGCTCCTCATCTGCCATCCTGACGGGACTGACACTCCCCCTGGTAGCTTTTATAAATTCGTCAGATCTGGACAGAGAATGCAGAAATTCCCTTGTTCTTCTGTTGGCAAGGCAGTTCCGGATTTCCTGATTGTTCAGTGCCTTGCCGCCGGTATTGATCCTCTTAAAAATATCGTACTTCACTTTGCCCGGCGTCTGTGGATCGATGACATTGATATAGAGCTGCGTCTGTTCGATTCTCCTGGAAAACATCCCGCTGAGGCTGAGTTCTTTTGACAATGCTTTGTTCTTATACCATTGCCCCTCGCATTCGGATAAATATTCAAGATTCTTTAATTTAAACTCATTGTTCAGGAAAGACTTGATCACTGTCAGCCGCTGCACTCCATCCACTACCTGAAATAATCCCTCCTCATCCTGGGCAAAATAGAAAACAGGCAGGGGAATCCGTAATAACAGCGACTCGATCAGACGGGATTTTCTTGTTATATCAGTCCACACAAAACCGCGCTGAAAGTCTGGTGAAAGGTCTATGTCTCCATCGTTGATCATAGTATAGATCTGTCCAATGGAAAATGTTTTTGTGTCTACCCGGATCAGCTTGGGGTCATATGGATTAAAGGTCTCTGTACTATTTCCCTCTGATTCCACAGCATCATCAAAGCCATCCCTCTGATCAATGGTAGTTTTCATGTTTTCTTCAAAAAGCCGCTCTTCAAACCGGTGTCTCAGCTCATGCTCCGAATCCACTATATTTCTCCCTTTCGACACACGGGCCGGCTTTCTTCCCTTGTCCTCCAAGACAAATGCCAGGTCAAAATCAGGGCCGGGGTATTCATCTTCCTGTTTCCGCCAAATGACCTTGCCATTCTTTTCTTCCCTTTCCAGTAAAATATCAATTTCCTGTTCCTCCACGTCTAAGATCCTGATCAACATATCCATAATTGAAAGTCATCCTTCCTATCACATTCTATATACAAGATAATCGATTGATTCCCTCTCTTTCATTTCCCCCAGAACTCCCTCAGCGCCCGCTTCATCCCCTGGCAGTCCACCACATCGTAGGGAAACCACTCTCTGGGAAAAAGCTCCCGGTACTGCCGTTGGAGAAACCGCTCATCTAAAAGCAGGATGGCGCCTCTGTCCTCCGCCGTGCGGATCACCCGTCCTCCCGCCTGGAACACCTTATTCACTCCGGGGAATAGATAGGCATAATCAAAGCCCTTTCCATTCCTCTCATCGTAATACTGCCGGAACAGCTCCCTTTCATGGCAGACCATGGGCAGGCCGGTCCCGACAATGACGGCGCCGATGAGCCGATCCTCCTTCAGGTCAATTCCCTCACTGAAAATACCGCCCATAACACAGCAACCGATGACACTGTTCTCCGTCCGCCTGTCAAAGGCCTCCAGAAATTCTTCCTTCTCCTTCTCCCTCATATCACTGCTCTGCACAAGCAGCCGCTGCCCCTCTCCCGGTTCCAGCCGCGCCACGATCTGCTCCATAAAAGAATAAGACGGAAAAAACACCAGATAATTCCCCTCTTTTGCCCCCACAAACTCCCGGATGTATTCTGCGATGCGTCCATATTCCTCCGGTCCCCGCCGGGTATACTTACTGGTGACGTCCCTGGCAATCAGAATCTTTCTCTGTTCCGTGAGAAAGGACGACCGGGCATAGACTGCGCTGTCCTCCCCCGCTCCGGTGAGCTGCTCCTTATAATAGCGGATGGGCAGCAGCGTGGCGGAAAACAGAACCGCCGCACGCCCCCGCTCCATCACCTCTTTTAACTGCGCCGACGGATCCATGCACTGGAGCTTCACACGGAAATTCCCCTCCCCGTCATAGTCCGTATAGATCCGGTATTTTTCGTCCAGGCAGTCCAGCACTGCGGAAAACCTCCGAATATCAAAATAGAACTGCAGCATGGTCTCCCGCTCGGGCAGAGCCGGATAGTTTTTGGCAAACAGTTCATAATCCGCGATTATCCGCAGTATCTGGAACTGAAAGGAGCCCACATCCTGCAGTACTTCAAACTCATCGCATTCGTGTTTCCAGCCCAGCATACACCGGTTCGCCGCCTCCAGGGATTTTTCAAATTTTCGGAGATCATACTGCACCTCCGGGCGCTTTTCATGCTTTTGTACCGACTTTATGATCCTCTTAACCGCCAGGAAATCCTCCTTCACCAGGCTGGCGCTGTACATCTCCCGGCCGCGCTCTACCAGATTATGCGCCTCGTCCACCAGGAAGGTCATATTCCCCTTTTTCTCAGCGGCGAAGAAACGTCTTAGATAAACATTGGGATCAAAAGCATAATTGTAGTCACAGATCACGGCATCCGCATACAGCGCCGCATCCAGTCCCATTTCAAAGGGACAGACCCGATGCTTCGCGGCATAGGAAAGTATGATCTCCCTGCTGAGCCGCTCCTCGCTTACCAGCATATCATATACTGCCTCATTCACCCTGTCGTAATGTCCCGCCGCCCTCTCACAGTCTCCCGGATTGCATGACACCCTGTCAAGAACACACATCTTTTCCTTCGCCGTGATGGTGATGGGTTTGAAGGTGAGCCTCTGTGCACACAGAAGATCAAAACACTCCTCTGCCACCGTCCGGGTAATGGTTTTTGCCGTCAGGTAAAAGATCCGGTCGCTGAGTCCCTCCCCCATTGCCTTCAATGCCGGAAACACCGTTGTGATCGTCTTTCCCACACCGGTGGGCGCCTCGATGAAAAGCCTCTTCTTATCCTCGATCGTATGGTAGACCACCGCTGCCAGCTCCCGCTGTCCGGCCCGGTAAGTGAATGGAAATACCAGTTCCCGGATAGAGGCATCTCTCTTTCTCTTCCAGTCATACTCATATACTGCCCACTTCTCATAGCGGCCGATCAGGTCATGAAACCATTCCGTCAGCTCTTCCCGGTGAAAGGTCTCGCAGAATCTCCGGATCCCTTCTGTCTCCATATTGCAGTAAGTAACCTGTACTTCCAGCTCGGAAAGTTCTTCTTCCTCTGCCACCATAAAGGCATAGCACATCGCCTGGGCCTTGTGGACAAAGACCGGTTCCTTCAGCTCCCCGATATCCATATAGACACCCTTGATCTCATCGATCATGACACGATCTTTCTCCCGGAAGATCCCGTCCGCACGCCCCTCGATCTTCAATAAAAATTCTGACCCGTACTCCCGGCTTCTCATTTCCTGCATGGCAAAAAGGGAGACCTCCGGCTCATAGCCGGGTCCCATACTCCTCTGGATCTTTTTGTGTATCTTATTTCCCATCTGCATCGCTTCCGTATTGGGGGCACCTGAACCGGCAGATACGATATCCCCCTCCCGGAAAATGAACTCCACCAGATTCCGCACCGATATCTTGACGATTTCTCTCTCTTCACTCATAATCAATAGTATAAAACAAGAAAAAATTTCCTGCAACACTTTCTGGTGGATTACAGTCTAATATATGTCGACAATATTACTATTTGCAAGGCCCATGCGCGATAGGGAGGTTACCATGACAAATAACGAATGGATGCTGGTGAGCATGGCGAAAAAAGGGGACGCCCACGCCTTTGCCAGATTATATGAAACTTATTACAGCGACCTGTACCGTTTTGCCGTATGTCTGATGAAAAGTACTGCTGCCGCCGAAGATGCCGTGAGCTCCGCCGTCCTAAAAGCATATGAAAATCTGCCGGGGCTCCGGAAAAACGATTCCTTTCGGAGCTGGCTGTTTCAGATTACCGCAAACGAATGCCGGAGCATGCAGAAAAACCAGTCGGTATATCTGGAGGATGCGGATTGGTCTGAGCCCGGCGCCCTGGAGTCTGGATATGAAGCCTCAGAGGTGGAAGAAATTCTTTCCCTGCTGACGGAGGAAGAGCGGCTGATCATTACCCTGTCTGTATTTGCAGGCTACAGCAGCCGGGAGATCGCCGGGGTAGTACATAAGCGGGAGGGAAGTGTCCGGTCCATTAAGAGCCGTGCCTTCGCCAGGCTCCGGAATACAATAATAAAATAATTAGAAAGGAAGGATCAATATGGACAATCAGGAAATTCGTGATGAAATACGAAAAAGATCAATGGACATCCCGGTACCGGATTCCCTGCATCCGGATCAGATAGAAAAGAAACTGGAAAACACAAAACAGCGCCGGCCTTCTGCAGCGAAAAGACTGCGGTTCGGTGTGGCGGCCGCCGCCAGTATCGCCGTGATCTGTGCCGCCGGCGTCGGACTCCGTCCGATACTCTGGGGAGAGAACCACGATGGAAGTAGTACGGATTCCACCGTTGAACAGACAACAATTGCGGGAGAAAAGGATCATGCGGACACCACCTACGAGGAAATTTACGATGCCATTCATTCGTTTCAGAAGAAAAATCAGCGCCAAAAGGAAGCCTCCCTTGACATCGCTTCAGAAGTCATCCCGGAAACAAGTGTAAACGATGCAGAATCTGACACGATGATGGAACATAGCTCAGAAACCAAGAAATCCATCCTGATGGGCAGCGCAGACAGCGCCTCTTCCTCCAGGAAGGGCGACTATTCGGAAACAGACACACAGGTAGCAGGTATTATGGAGGGGGATATTGTAAAGACAGACGGCACACATATTTTTACGATAAAGGACAGCACTGCCGGCTGCACGGTGACCATCTATGAGGCCCGGGGCAGCAGAGTGGATGAGCAGTCGCATTTTACTATCTCCCAGGCAGACTGCAGGGAAATGTATATCCAGGGCAGTACGCTGATCCTGACAGGAAATCTGTGGGATACCGATGGGCCCGTCAGATCAGGGACGGATGAGCCGGAGCTCTTGGAACCATATGATTCGGCATCGAAAAGTCATATTACCCTATATGATTTCAGCGACCCCGCCGCGCCAAAAGCGATCCGGCAGCTGAGTCAGAGCGGTGCCTATAACACCTCCCGCATCAGCGACGGATATCTGTACACTTTTACAAACTACAATATCCAGGCTGCCGAAGACTATTCAAAGGATGAGCGGGAGAAATTTATACCAGAATTGAACGGCGTGATCATGAAATCAGAGGACATCCGCCTGCCCGACCGGAATGGGGCGGATTCCTACATGGTTATGACCTCACTGAAGCTCAGTGACAATGGAAAATTTACAGATTCCAAAGCAGTACTTGGCAGCTTTGACACACACTACATGAACCAGGATCATATTTATGCGGTCAGCCGGAATTACCAGGATAACGGGGACGTCCGGTCTACCATTCTGAAATACACCTATGACAAGGGTAGATTTTTCTTTCACAGCAGTGCTGCCATCCGCGGCGCCATCCGGAACTCCTATTACATGCATGAGTACAGGGACAGCTTTGTATTCGTCTACACCCGGACCTCCGGGCGCGACACAAACGGACTCTGTGTTATGGATCAGGATCTGAAGCTCACCGGTGAGATATCGGATCTCGGGGTCAATGAAACAATCTATGCCTCCTACTTTATAGAAAATATGGCGTACTTTGTCACCTACCGCAATACCGATCCCGTCTTCGCCGTAGATATCAGCGATCCAAAAAAACCGGTTCTAAAATCTGAACTAAAGCTGCCTGGGTTCTCCTCCTATCTTCACTCTTTTGGTGATGATATGCTGATCGGAATCGGACAGGGAAGTAAATCCTCCGGCGGATCTGTTTCCTCAGCGGACCGGGTGAAGCTCTCCCTGTTTTCCATAGACAGCGACTACAGGCTCCGGGAAATAGATAAGCTCCTGGCGGCACCGGATACGGAGAGCTGTGCGGATACCAATCACAAGTCTGTATTTGTAGATGAGGAACGCGGTCTCATCGGCCTTGGCGTTGTAGATTACAGGAACTCCGAATCTGCCTACCATGTGTACCGGTGTAAGAAAGGGAAACTCAAGAAGGTTCTTTCCGTTTCCCTTTCCAAGTCATTCGACATTTACAATGTCCGTGGACTCCGGATCGGAAAATATTTTTATGTTGTAGATACTCTGGGTGGGATAGAGGTTTATCACATAGATACGTGGAAAAAGGTGAAATAGTTGCATTTCTTCCCCAAACATGATACAGTTGTTGTATCATTAACCGCAATAGGAGGAAGTAACATGGCTGATATTGATTATAGCGCTCTGGAAGATGCCGTTATCACCCTGGAATCAGAAGAGGGCGAAAGCATGGAATGCCGGCTGGTCTGTATCTTTGAGTACAACGAAGAGGATTATGCCGCTTTCACGGAAATTGATAACGATGAAAACGAAGTATATCTGTTTTCGGTCAAGGCAAAACAGAACAAGAAGGAAACAGAATTTGAATTCAATATCATTGAAGATGAGGATCTTCTGGACGAACTGATCGAAGTGCTTCAGCAGATTACCGATGACGAATTTGGCGATGAGGACGACGTTATCATTGATGAGGAGCCAGACGAGGACGACGGAGACGACGACAGTAAATGGGATGAATTTATTACTAAGAAGCTGCACTGAGAAGTATCCGGCAGGCAGCCCGTTCTCCAATTGAGCAGGTGGAATTTCTATTATCCTGGAAATTCTACCTGCTCAATTACATTTGCCGGTTCTATTTCCTCTTCCCGGCACCAATCCCGCAGTGCATACAGTCACCATTGCAGTTATCATTTGTTTCACATTCCTCGTTAGACTCCCCGCCATCTGAATCCTGCTCATGATTCCTATGATAGGACACATAGGTAAGCAGAAATAAGGCGGCAGCCACAACGACTATCACCAGTATAATTTGAATGATAGGCACGATCGTCACTCCTTTACTCTGTTATCTGTTTTTTTAGTTCCGGGCTGATCTCATATAAGAAACGTGATATCTCGGCCTCCTTCTGAAAGCGCTCCCGGACAAATGACAGGTGCAGATGTTCCTTCGCCCTTGTCATGGCCACATAGAGCATCCGCCTCTCCTCTTCTATGTCATCCGACTGCACCGCTTTCCGATATGGACTCACACCCTCATTCATTGTAGGAATAAAAACGGCGCGGTATTCCAGACCTTTGGCCCCATGCATGGTCATCAGACTCACGCCCTCCCTGCGCTCTGCCGTCTCCCTCTGTTCCCTGCGCAGCTGTTCCAGCGTCTCCCCGTAGCTTTCCACAAAGGCAAGCCACTCCGGCAGGCTTTTACATTCCCTCGCCGTCTCCTGGATCTCCTCCAGAACCTCATACCAGTCGTCCGCGCTGACATTCCGCTCTTCGGCATACTGCACAAGAAATTCATCATACCCGATCCCCTTGCGGATGTAATGCAGGGCAGAATAAGGGGACATAGTCCGAAGGGCGCGGAGTTCATTTTCAAAATCATCCACCCGCTCCAGCATCCACATCTGGTTTCTGCGGATATAGTACCCCTTTAAGCCCCCAAAGGTAACCTCCCTTGTGTCAAAGGCAGCACGGCTGAGATACCGCACCGGCCGGTTGCATATCTTGAGAAATTTCTCCCGGCTCCGGTCCCCCAGCGCAAGCTCCACATAGCAGACCAGATCCTTAGCCAGCCAGGTGTCAAACATATTGGGAATGCTTTCCTTCATGGTAAAGGGAATCCCATGCTCCATGAGCTTCCCCGCCAGCATCCGCATCTGTAGATTGGTGCGGAAGAGAACTGCCATATCATTATATTCCAGTCCCTCTTTCCGGTATCTTCCCATCTGCTGCACAATGCTCTCCATCTCAGAGGAAAGATTCCGGCAGCGGCTGATGTGCACTCCCTCTCTCCGTCCCATATGAGACCGGAGCTCCTTGGCGAACCGTCTCTTATTATGGAGGATCAGCTTTCCCGCCGCCCTAAGTATCTCCTGGGAACAGCGGTAATTGACATCCAGTGTCACACGCTCCGATCCAGCATAGCTTTTCGGAAAGGACAGCATAATATCCGGTCTGGCTCCCCGGAATCCATAGATGGACTGATCGTCGTCCCCCACAATAAAAATATTATCCTGGGGACTGGCAAGCATCCGAATATTTTCATACTGAAGCCGGTTGATATCCTGGAATTCATCAATGAGAATATAGCGGAACAAATCCTGCCATCTCGCCCGGATATCCGGTCTCGCTGTCAGAAGCTGGTACGTATACACTACCATATCGTCAAAATCCAATGCCCTGTGACGCTGCAGCCGTTCCTGATATCCCCTGTAGATATCGCGGAACACCTGCTCTGGACAATTGGCAGAGTAATAACAGTCAATATCGATCCCATCGCCTTTTACCTTACTGATTTCCTTCTCGATATCCTCCAGAAACTCCCGGCGGTCTTCCACATCAAATGCTGTCTCCTGCAGGGCTTCTTCCAGAAAACGATATTTTAAGGCCGGCGTCACAATATCCTTCGCCTCATAGTGGTATGCCGCCCGGAGGATCTGGAAAAACACGGAGTGAAAAGTTCCGAACCTCACCCGGTACTGCCGCCCCTCCGTAATCTGTTCAAAGCGTTCCTGCATTTCCAAAGCCGCCGCTTTGGAAAAGGTCACCACCAGGATCTCCTCCGGCGCCACGCCATGTTCTTCAATCAGATATTTGACCCGGTTTGTTATGACAAAGGTTTTACCCGGAGCCCGGGCCTGCAAGGCACATAAACGGCCCCCTGAAATGCCTGATCGCCTGATTCTGCGCCTGATCAAACTGTGTGTTCATAGGATTCCCCTCCTTTTATCTAGAAGAAAACAGTTGGACGCTCTCTGTCATCCCTCGTCGGGCTGTACCTTCGAAAGCATCTCGATTCCCTTTTTGATCCGCACAAGGGATTCCTCCCTGCCCAGGATCTCCATGATCTCATAGGCTCCGCCTGGCGTCATCTGTCTGCCGGACACAGCTGTACGCAGAGGCCAGAGAGCCTGGCCATTCTTACAGCCCTTCTCTGCCACATACTCTTTTGCTACTCTCTCAATCTCCGGGATGGAAAAATCATCCAGTACCTCCAGCCGCGGAAGAAGTTCCTTTAATGCCTCCAGGGAATTTTCAGAGTTCGTCTTCATCTTCTTATGGGTGTACATGGCGGTATCATATTCCGGCAGTTCTTCAAAGAAATCAATCTTCTCTGGGATATCTGGAAATACCTCGATCCGGGTCTGAACCAGATCGGCGATCTTGCGAAGATCCAGCTCCTTTGTGATAACCCTTCGGATCTCTGGAAGAGCATACTCATAATACCGCTCTGGATCCATTGCCTTAATATACTCCCCGTTCATCCAGCGGAGCTTCACGATGTCAAACACTGCCGGCGACTTATTGATCCGTCTATAGTCGAAGGCTTCCGTCAGCTCTCTCAGACTGTAGATCTCCTTGTCCTCCGCCGGGCTCCAGCCAAGCAGCGCCACATAATTTACCACAGCCTCCGGCAGGAAACCCAGCTCCATAAGGTCCTCAAAGGAGGCATCTCCCCGGCGCTTTGACAGCTTTTTATGATTCTCATCCGTGATGACCGGACAGTGGACATAGACCGGGATCTCCCAGCCAAATGCCTCGTAAAGCCGGTTGTATTTCGGCGCAGACGAAAGATACTCATTGCCTCGTACCACATGGGTGATCCCCATCAGATGATCGTCGATGACATTGGCGAAATTATAGGTGGGATATCCGTCTGATTTGATCAGGATCATATCATCCAGTTCGGCATTGGGAGCAGCTATCCTTCCGTAGATGACATCATCAAACGCCGTCTCCCCTTCTGACGGATTATTCTGGCGGATCACATACGGCACGCCGGCCGCCAGCTTTTCCTCCACCTCTTCCCGGCTGAGAGACAGACAGTGCTTATCGTATTTCGCCGCATCCTCTCCCTTTTGGTCCGCCTCATCCCGCAGCTGCTGCAGCCGCTCCTTCGTACAGAAGCAGTAATATGCCTCTCCCTTTTCCACAAGCTCTTTCGCATATTCCAGATACATTCCGGTCTTCATCCGCTCGCTCTGGATGTAGGGACCGCATCCGCCGTCCCGGTCCGGCCCCTCATCATGAGCCAGTCCCGCCTCCCGCATCGTCTTATAGATCAGCTCCAGAGCGCCTTCCACATAGCGCTCCTGATCCGTATCCTCGATACGGAGGAGGAAATCCCCTCCCTCATGCTTTGCGATCAGGTACGCATACAGCGCTGTCCTGAGATTGCCCACATGCATCTTTCCTGTAGGGCTTGGTGCATATCTTGTGCGTATTTTCTCCGCCATCGTCCTATTTCCTCATTTCTCTAAAATATTCCTGCCAGTGCCACGAAAATTAAGTCTTTCATTTATTCGCGGTACTCATCACATGGCATCCAGATAAGCCTTCAGGCATGCCACCGTGCCGTCGATGCCGCACAGATCGCTGCGGATCGACATATGGTAGTTAAGTACATTGTCCCAGCGCTCGCCCGAGTGATATTTGTAGTAGTTCGCCCTGCTCTTATCTTTCTTCAAAACAAGCTCTGCCGCCCTTGTCTCCGGCAGGGCATCGATCTCGATCGCACGGTGGATCCGGAAATCCGGTGACGCGCCGATAAAAAGATTCACTACATCCTGATAATCCTTCAGAATATAGTCCGCGCACTTTCCTACGATAACACAGGGCCCTTCTTCCGCCACCTTGCGGATCACATTGGACTGTGCCAGAAAGATCCGGTCATCCAGTGACAGGCCGGCAAACCCCACCTCCTGGCTGGAAAAAACATTCATCCCCATGGCGATGGAATACAGAAGGCTGTTGCTGGCCTTATCCTCCGCCCGCTCAAAGGCCGCCTCGGCAAATCCCGTCTCCTTGGCCGCCCGTGAGATAATCTCATTGTCGAAAAATGGAATCTTATAGGCATCCGCCAATTTCCTTCCAATTTCCCGTCCGCCGCTTCCATACTGTCTTGTAATCGTAATAATCTTATTCATACGTATCCCTCCTGTCTGAATCCTGCTGCTCCACCCTGGCGGCGCTGGCATGACCCCGCCGCCAATCTGAATTTATTATTTATTTTACCATAGATTTCAGGAAATCCGCAAGTGTTAAACTCAGGCAAAGTAGTTGTCAATGCCGTCCGAGATTCCCTTCACGATCTTTTTCTGATAAGAAGCCCTGGCCATCCTGCGGTCCTCCGTGGGATTGCTCATAAATCCCATCTCCACGATGGTCACCGGAACCTTGCACCAGTTAATGCCAGTCATCGTATTGGTGTACATAACCCCCCGGTTTTTCGCCCCCGTCGCTTTGCAGAAGGCGGTCAATACCTTTTTGGAAAGCTTCTGGCTGTCTCTCCGGTTCTTTTTCGTCATATACTTGTTGGACGACTGCGGTGCAATGGTAAGGGCTCCCTTCACCCCGGAATTATTGGACGAATTGGCATGTATCCGGATAAAGGCATCCGCCTTATTCCTGTTGGCCACCTTCGCCCTGTCCACATTGGACAGCTTCACATTGTTCTTCGTCCGCACCATGATCACCTTATATCCGCGCTTCACCAGCTCCTTTTTCAGCTTCTTGGCCACCTGCAGATTCAGCTTATATTCTGGCAGATGTGTGACGCACCCCGAGGTGCCTCCTGTCACCTTCGCCTTCCTAACAGAAGAGCCGGGACCATTTGGTTCCGTGGCACCCATGGCACGGGTCTGATGTCCTGCATCGATCACGATCACCCTTCTGTCCTCTTCGTCCCTCTTCGCTGCCGCAGCCGGCGCCTGAACCTGTATCAGGCTGCCCAGTACTGCCAGCATCAAAATCCATACTGTCCATCGTCTCGTATTCAATCTCATACTCTGCCTCTCTTTCTCTGGCGCAGTGCGCCTAAATTACAAAAAATGGATAGCTGAGAACCACAGCCACCGGAAAACACTTTGTGTTTTTCCCTCCGCCCATAACGGACTTTCCTGACAAATAAAAAGAACCATCAAACAACAGTCGATGGCTCCTTTAATTGATGCGGAGTATGGGACTTGAACCCACACGCCCTACGGGCACATGATCCTTAGTCATGCCTGTCTGCCAATTCCAGCAACTCCGCACATTCTGACTGCTGATTCCAATAAGTCAACCAGCGAATTATATCTTACCAAAAAACACGGCTTCTGTCAAGCGGTTCTTTTAATATTCTGTCATAAACCACCGGAACATTTCATTATTCCTCTTATAAATCGTTTTAAACTGTGAGTGGGGCAGGGGGCATCTCACGGAGCCGGTCTCCACCGTAATACTGACAATTCCTTTCTTATACACAAGCCAGTCGGCAAATCCGCCCGCCGCGTCCGTACTTCCGCTCTTTGGCATCAGAGCATATTTATTAAAGGATGAGACCTTTTCGGCAAATTCCCTCAGGCTGTCATGCATCTCCCCCTCCACATTGAAGTCCCAATAGAGAACATTTCCCATGGAATGGAGATTCAACACCGCTTTCGGCTCTATCTCATTGATAAACTTCATCAGC
Organism: Eubacteriaceae bacterium; assembly: GCA_910574015.1. Classification (GTDB taxonomy): domain Bacteria; phylum Bacillota; class Clostridia; order Lachnospirales; family Lachnospiraceae; genus Eubacterium_F. The sequence goes on from CAJSYQ010000002.1 coordinate 128,688, forward strand.
GCCTTTGTCTCCCTCTCACTTCCCGCCTTCTTGCCGAAATAGTTCATATAATGCGGTTTCTTTTTCTTCTTTTTAATAAATCCCGCCGGAAAATTATTATTTAAATTCACACCTCTGGCGTTGGCCTTCCAAATCTTCGCATAACCGGCCTTTTCACATTTCTTCCGCAGCTTTTTATTTCGGATGGCTTCGAATCCGTACTGTGATATGCTCACGCCGTCGGGATTATCCATGGGGATAATATAAATGCACGTATTGGCGAACCTTTTCCTATGCTCCCGGTAGTCCCGCAGGATCTCTTCCGCCTGTCTCATAATGATCTGGGTGTTCTTCCACTCACGGGCATGGATCGCCGCATCGATTACCAGCTTCCGGGATGCGCTCCTGCTGCCGATGCGCAGACACCAGATCTGCCTGTCATCATAGGATTCCCCGATGCTCTGAAGTCCTGTCCAGCCGGGATATTTTTTGATCAGGGACCGCAGATCCCCTGTCATATCCTCATAATCATACAGCTTATCCTTACTGCTGACGATCCACGGTTCCTTCTGAACGATGACCTTTATCCTAACTTCATTTTTCTGTGAGCCCTTCACCTTAATGGTAATATAGGCCGTGCCATGCTTCAGCGCTTCTATATGTCCCTTCCTGCTGACCTTCAATTTCTTCTTGCTGCTGACGGATATCGTCACCTTGCGGTAATCATAATCAAAGCTAAGCTGATCCGTGTGCTTTTCATAGAGATGGATCCCTTTTCCATTGCTGCAGGTAAGTTTCTTTTGAAAATAGATGTAGATATACTGGATTTCCTTTGTGGTCTTAGAGACCGCCTTCACCACGGTATAGAGCTTTTCCCCTTTTCCCCTGCGGTGGCATGTTACCAATCCCTTAGAGGAAACCGTGGCCAGCTTCTTTTTTACCTCTTTCTTGCTTCCGCCGCCATAAATACTAAACGACGCGGGCTGCGACATGGAAAGCTGCACCTTATCTGTCGTGTAGGACTTGATGTGATATATCTTTTTTCCCTTCACCTTCCGGTAATGTATCCCCGTCTGCCCGCCTTTGGCATAACTGGCTCCCTTATTTGTCAGAACAAATTTTCCATTCACGGGTTTCTGGGTGGGGACTGCCGTTGGTTCCGGCGGCTCCGGTTCCCCCCCAGGGGTCTGGACAGGGGGCGGTGAAGCCGTGTGATCCGGCGCCGGGGAAGGGGTTTTTTCATCCGGTATCCCTGGTGTCTCCGCCGGTGAAAGGGTTTCCTGCGGCTGCCCTGTCGGCTCCGGTCCTGGAGCCTCCCCCGCTCCTGCCTCTGCTGCGAAGGTGGTCGCTGCCGTCCTGCCGCCAGATATCCCACCACCGGCAATAAAGGAAAGAACAAGGAAAAATACCAGCACCTTCCTGAATCTCTGATTTCCCATACTGTTCCTCCAATCATACGCTTCCTAAAAAGAAAATAGGCTCTGCTGTTAAACTAGAAAAGGTATCTTATATATAAGATACCTTTTCATTCTATTCTTCAAATATGAAAATTATGTGACATATCATCACATTATGCCAGTTTACTCTTGGCAACTTCTGCCAGCTGTGCAAATCCCTCGGGATCGCTGATCGCCATCTCGGAAAGCATCTTGCGGTTCACATCGATCTGGGCAAGCTTCAATCCGTACATAAATTTGCTGTAGGAAAGTCCGTTGATCCTTGCCGCCGCATTGATACGGGCAATCCACAGACGTCTGAATTCTCTTTTTCTCTGCTTCCTGCCAGTATAAGATTCTTCAAGAGCACGCATAACAGACTGTTTAGCCACACGATACTGCTTGCTTCTGGCGCCTCTGTAACCCTTTGCCAGCTTCAATATTCTTTTATGTTTCTTCTTTGCGTTTAATCCGCCTTTAATTCTAGCCATTTGTCATTTCCCTCCTTCGCGCCATCAGCTGTATGGCATAATCTTCTTCATTGTCTTAACATTCGAATCATCTACCAGTGTAGATTTTCTGAGATTTCTTTTCCTCTTTGTTGTCTTCTTAGTCAGGATATGGCTCTTATTTGCCTTAAATCTCTTTAATTTACCGCTGCCTGTTACCTTAAACCGTTTTGCCGCAGCTCTCTTGGTTTTCATTTTCTGATTTGCCATGATTTCTTTCCTCCGTCATTATTTTGTGGCTGATAAAAACATTACCATACTTCTTCCTTCCATTTTGGCAGGCTTATCTACAACTGCAACATCCTTCAGCTGCTCATAAAAAGAGTTCAGAATCTCTCTTCCAACGTCCTTGTGAGCCATCTCACGCCCACGGAAACGAAGTGACACCTTGATCTTGTTCCCCTTCTGGAGAAACTTCTTAGTCTGGTTTACCTTCGTGTTCAGGTCATTGGTGTCGATGTTAGGGGAGAGGCGAATTTCTTTTGTCTCCACTGTCCTCTGCTTCTTCTTTGCTTCTTTTGCTTTACGAGTCTGCTCATAACGGTATTTGCCATAATCTACGATCTTACATACTGGTGGCTTGGCATTCGGTGAGATCTTTACCAGATCCAGCCCGGCGTCCTTTGCCTTAAAATATGCCTCTTTGGAAGACATAACACCAATCTGCTCTCCGTCCGGTCCGATCAGACGAACTTCCTTGTCACGAATCTGCTCGTTAATCATTAAATCGCCTATTTTTCCTTACCTCCTAATAAAAAAAGTAGATAACTGCTTTTAAAAGCCGGCTATCCACAATAAAATAATTCCCTGTATGAGATATATATAATAAAAGGGTTGACCGCTGACACGTGATAGCAGATGCTATGTGGCAGGGTGAGAGTGGATAACTCTGCTTCTTAACGCCTTTGCTAGTATAACACAGGACAAGAAACCATGTCAAGAAAAATCTTCCGAACACAGGCTGCCCGCCCGTATCCGGAAGATCCGTCTCTTTACGGCTTATACTCAGCTGCCGTAAGCTGTACCGTTGTGTTGCCCGCCACATTGAAAGCGCCGCTCAGACGGTAGGTCCCGATCCGGTCCTCTGCGCTGACAGACGCCCGGTCCTCATTGTAATAGTTTTTCCCTGTCGTATACTTTGAATATACCGTCACCAGATTTTTCGAGCCATCCTCCTCTTTCACCTGCGGCAGCTCATAGCTTCCCGCGCGAAGATAGGCATACATGCTGTAATCGGTCTCACTATCGATCTGGATATACTCTGTATTGCCATAGCCATCCAGCAGCTCCAGCCCTATCTCATCATCGTAGTGATCATAGGCTCCGGCTCCGGCAACGCCAGTAGTAAATTTTACACAGTACTGCGGCAGATCAAAATCCTTCACCGCCGTTCCTGAAGTAAACACGTTGCCGACAGATGTATTGCTTTGTACTCCATTCACATACGTGTCCAGTTCATAATCCCCCGGCACTACTCTTGTTTTGTAGGTACCGTCCGCTTTTGTAGTTGTATAGAAATCAAAGCAATTGCCATAGGCGTCCATCTTCGTCTTCCCGGATACGGTAACGTATCTGGCCGGCGCCCCTCCGGCATCCTTCACTGTACCGCTGAACACAACCCCCGGAACCAGGTTCAGATTGTAATTCAGCGTACCATGCACGCTGCTGTTGTTCCGGTCGCTGACCTTTGCCGTGAAATTGTATGTGCCGGCCGGCACCGCGGTCAAATTGCCATTGGCATCCGTTTTCCCATAGAAATATTTCTCCCCATCCTCATCCGTCTTATATTCGCCCAGTGATGCCGGAACGGAGGTCAGCTCAAATTTGTAGCTGCCGGAACCGCCCCCCACAATAAATCTGGTGCCGTTCATGGCGTATTCTGTGGAATATGCGCTGTTGATCCTGTCTACATAGGTTTCTATGTTCAGTCCGGATGCGTCATATCCCGGAATATTGGGATCGTCGGGAATATAGGCCAGCTGATCCTGAACAACGATGGTTCCCACCAGCTTGTTCTTATCACCCACAAAGAAAATATATTTCTTTGTATACGTTTTCCCCGTCTCATCGGTAGTGGTCAGCGTAGCAGTAGTCCCTTCCTGAATGCCAGTGAACTTTCCTGCCACCCTGACACGGGAACCATCCTTGCTGACATAAGCCTTCAGACCTGCCGGCAGACCGGTGACCTTACGTTTCACATAACCGGAGGTCGAAACATCCTCTGACCATGTCCTGTCGTAAGTTCCACCGACAGTACCAGTCACAAATTCTGCGGTTTCCTGTACCGTATACCCATCGTCATAAGCCGGTACCTCCGCCACATAGACCTCTTTTGTCTTGCCGGTTGCCAGAACCGGGATCGACACCTTCACATAAGAATAACTGCCGATAATGCTGTCCGCATCAAGAAGGATATCAAATGTTTTCTTGTCCGCTGTCCGCACCCGCTCGATTCCCTCTGTCATGTTGTACTGGCCGGAAGGAGTCTTCTTATCCTGTACCGTAAAGTTTGCCGCCTTGAGTTCTTTGGCGCTTGTCAGCACAACACGGATCACTCTGCTGTTGACAACAGAAACCGATTTGATCCCGGCGCCTACCGTTACTTTACATGTCGCCTTTTTGCCGCTTCCATCTGCCGCCTTGGCTGTGATGGTGGCCTTGCCCTCCTTCACACCCTTTACCAGTCCCTTAGAGGATACTGTGGCAATCTTCTTGCTGGAGGTGGACCAGGCAATCTTATTGCTGACATTCTTTGTAGGGGATACCTTTGCCTTCAGTGTCTTTTTGCCACCCACTGCCAGCGCTGCTGTCTTGGCGTTCAATGTAACCTTTTTGACGGCGGCCTTCTTTACTACAACTTTCACCGTTGCCTTTTTCTTCGGATTCTTTTTGGAGGCAACCGTGATCTTTGTCTTTCCTGCCTTTACTCCCTTGACCATGCCTTTGGAAGACACCGTTGCAATCCTTCTGTCTGCAGATTTATACGTTACTTTTTTGTTCGCCTTTTTGTTCGGTGTCACCTTCACCGTGGCAGTGATCTTTACCTTCTTTCCCTTTGCCACATACATCGTTTTCCCAGATGGTGAAACAGCTGTGACCTTTTTCACCGAAACCTTGGCGGACGCTGTCTCTGGCGCTGTGAGCACTGCTGCCCCCAAAACCATGGTCAGCGTAAGCGCGCCTGCTAAGGCTTTTGCTGCAAATTTCTCCATGAAATAAGCCCTCCCTTTTATAGTTTTGATATGTAGTTAAAATACATTTAATAACTGTAACATACTTTTTTTATATTCTCAACAAAATTCTATTATAATTCACTGGATTTGACAATTTCCTTCATTTAGTCCCTTGCAGTCTGTTTTCTTTCGTTATAAAATACTTGTATTGCAAAATACATATATTGCAAAAATACATGTATTGCCAGCTCCACGCCGGGTTGTAACTGGCGCCCTGGAGCTATGAAGAAAGGAACGTGAAAACTTGAATTCCATTGACAAAGCCTTCTATGTCATCAGCCTTGTCCTCATAGGGGGACTGGTTCTGCTGGCCGTTCTGCAGGCCGCCGGCGTACTGCTTCTGACGGATCTGGGATTTCCCTGTTCATTCCGCTCCGTCACCGGGTACTTCTGTCCCGGCTGCGGCGGCACCCATGCTGTCTGCGCCCTGGCTGCCGGGGACTTAGCCGCCTGTGCAAAAGAACATGCCTTTGTTCTTTATACCGCCGCCGGGCTTTCGGCCTATCTGCTGTGGAACACCCTCGCCATCCTTGCCAAAAAAAGAGGCAGTGTAAAAATACCTGTTATGCATTTTTACACCGCCTACATTTATATAGGAATCGCCGTTGTGCTGATCCAGTGGATCGTCAAAAATATAGTATTAGTAATACATGCTGCCTGAGATATCCTCATTGAAAAACTGCTGCAGCCACTCCATGACCTCGCGTCTGTCTTGTGGATTTCGTATATACTTAAAGGATTCCAGGTTTTCCAGTGTCAGATTATCCCAGTTAATAATGGCGATATAGCTGATCAGCATAAACAGGCTCAGGCCGATGCCTATGACGCCCAGTCCCATACCGATACCGCCCATGATCTTCACTCCCTTGTCTTTCCCGCCAATCAGTGCGATAAGTCCAAATACTGCCCCGATCACCGCCGGAATAATCCCTACCACATAGAGCCAGCAGCAGCAAAGGGAAAGGCCGCTCAGCACAAGAGATGCGATGGCCAGCGCCAGATGCTTTTTCTTCCCTGACCCCGGCGGATCATCCGGAAGATCATACTGCGGCTCATACTGAACCGGCGGCACATCAAACCGCTGTGGTTCCTGATTCTGATTTTCGTTATCCATGTTACCCCTCCATTCCTTAAATCATTCTGCCCGCACCCAGCGCCGCCGTTGTGGCGGTTCCGGCTACTCCAGTCAGGATCAAAATACGCATCACCGCCACCGATACCGCCAGGGCAAAACCCACGGCTCCTACTACGATCCCGGCTATGGCTGCATCCTTCTGGTTCGGATTGTCTGACCGGAGCCCAAGCACTCCCAGAGCCACAGACACGATGCCGAGGATCAGTGATATAAACCACAGACAGCAGCACAATATTGACAGGATTGACAGGATCAGCGATATAACCGCCATCACATTTGTTTTACGTTTTTCCCGCATATTAGTTTCCCCCTTCCGCTTCCTGTTCGATCTTCCGGATCTCCTTTATCCGGATCTCACGACAGATATCATCAATAAAATCAGAAAGTCTCATCTGGCCTTCATCCCCCTTATACCGGCTGCGCACAGAGACCACTTCCTCCTCTTCTTCCTTCTGTCCCACTACGATCATATAGGGCACCTTCTTCAACCGCGCCTCCCGGATCTTATAGCCGATCTTCTCGGAACGCTCATCCGTCTCGACACGGATCCCGTTGGCTCTCAGCTCCTCAGCCACCTTCCCCGCATAGTCGAGATATTTCTCCGAGATGGGCAGGACGCGAACCTGCTCTGGAGCCAGCCATGTCGGGAATGCACCGGCATATTTTTCAATCAGCCAGGCAAGGGTTCTCTCATAACACCCCATGGATGTCCTGTGGATAATATACGGGCGGACCTTATCTCCCTTTTCATCAATATAATACATATCGAATTGTTCCGCCAGCAGGGCATCCCACTGTATGGTGATCATAGTATCTTCCTTGCCATATACATTTCTGGCATTGATATCCACTTTGGGACCATAGAAAGCAGCTTCCCCGATGTCTTCTGTAAACGGAATCTCCAGTTCCTGCAGGATAGTGCGGATATCGTTCTCCGTCTTCTCCCATACCTCTGGCTCCCCGATATACTTCTCCCGATTTTCAGGATCCCATCTGGACAGATGGTAGGTCACATCCTCCTCGACCCCCAATGTCCGCAGGCAGTACTGAGCCAGTGCGATACAGTCCTTAAACTCCTTCACCATCTGATCCGGCCGCACGATAAGATGTCCCTCAGAGATGGTAAACTGTCTAACTCTTGTAAGGCCGTGCATCTCGCCGGAATCCTCATTCCGGAACAGGGTAGAGGTCTCGCCGTACCGGCAGGGAAGGTCACGGTAGGACTTCTGGCCCGCCTTATAGACATAGTACTGGAACGGACAGGTCATGGGGCGCAGGGCAAATACTTCCTTGTCCTTCTCCTCATCCCCTAGGACAAACATGCCTTCCTTATAATGATCCCAGTGCCCGGAAAGCTTGTAAAGGTCTGATTTCGCCATCAAAGGCGTCTTCGTCCTCATATAGCCTCTTTTCTCCTCTTCGTCCTCAATCCAGCGCTGGAGAGTCTGGATGATCTGGACGCCCTTCGGCATCAGGAGGGGAAGTCCCTGGCCGATAACATCCACTGTCGTAAAGAGCTCCAGCTCACGGCCCAGTTTATTGTGATCGCGTTTCTTAATGTCCTCCAGATGCAGAAGGTAGGCATCCAGATCCGCCTTCTTCGTATATGCCGTCCCATATATACGGGTGAGCATCTTATTCTTCTCATTGCCTCTCCAGTATGCACCGGAGGAAGAGATCAGTTTCATCGCCTTCAGCGGCTTCGTGCTCATCAGGTGCGGACCCGCGCACAGATCGATAAAATCTCCCTGCTGGTAGAAGGAAATCTCCGCATCCTCTGGAAGATCCCGGATCAGTTCCACCTTATACGGCTCCTGACGCTCCTCCATCCGTTTCACCGCCTCATCCCGGGGCAGGGTAAACCGTTCCAGTGAAGCTCCCTCCTTCACCACCTTTTTCATCTCCTTCTCAATCCGGTCCAGTGCCTCCCGGTCCAGGGGCTCCATGTCAAAATCATAATAAAACCCGTCTTCAATGGAGGGGCCGATGGCACATTTTGCCTCCGGATACAGCCTCTTCACCGCTTGTGCCAGAACATGGGATGCGGTATGGCGGTATGCCGCCTTTCCCTCATCGCTGTCAAAGGTAAGGATATTCAGCTCATGGTCTCCGTCCACTACCGTGCGAAGATCCACCACCTCGCCGTCCAGCTCTGCCACACATGCCACTCTTGCCAGTCCCTCGCTGATATCCCTCGCAATGTCGATGACCGGCATAGCCTGGGGATATTCCTTGCAGGAACCATCCTTCAACGTTATTTTCATTGTCTATTCCTTCCTTTCTTTGATAAAACTTCTTTTGCAAATAAAAATCCCGTCCCCTCTTACGCTCTCTGTAAGAAGGGACGAGACTGTATGATCTCGCGGTTCCACCCTTATTGGCGCCTCACAATAAAACGGCACCCGGCTTCATTTTGACGATAACGGCGTCCACCGGACCGGATTGGGGCCACTCCGAGGTAGTTTTCAAACGTTTCCCATGAAAGCACTTCCAGCAGCTGTGCCCCTCTCTGGCATGTTCCGCGTCTTACTCGTCTCATCTGCGTGTTAAAGCTATTATAGTATTCTGGCAGGGAAAAGTCAATAGATATTCTGCCCCGCGGGAACGGATATCTCTTTTTCTTTCTTTCAGACAAAAGAAGTTGAATCCCATGACAGAATCCGCTATAATAATACCATTGCCTGACACCACAATGAATTGAGAACGGAGGACTTTTATGAAGATTATAAAGCCGGGTGTGGAGATCATTGATATGGATGATTACAACACCATAATAAAAAAGATAGAGAAGATCGGCCGTGTCTGCTACAAAAGCGAATCAAATATTTCCGATGAATCGGCAGAACGTTTCATCATGAATATCCTGAAACGGGGACATGAATCGGTAATCGAACACGAGACAGTCACTGTCCGCATGATCTGTGACCGGGGCGTCACTCATGAGATCGTGCGCCACCGGATCGCCAGCTACAGCCAGGAAAGCACCCGCTACTGCAATTATACCAATGACAAATTTGGCAGCCAGATCACCGTGATCGATCCCACAGGGGGCTTTGCGTACAATCTTGCGGAGGAAAATGACCTGGCCCGGTATAACGTCTGGACCGAGGCCATGGAAAACGCCGAGCGCTCCTACTTTAAGATGCTGGAGCTGGGAGCCGCCCCTCAGGAAGCCCGGTCTGTGCTCCCCAACAGCCTGAAAACAGAGATTGTCATCACCATGAACCTGCGGTCCTGGAGACATTTCTTCCGCCTTCGCTGCGATCCCCACGCCCATCCCCAGATGAGAGAAGTCGCCGGTATCGCTCTGGAAGTGTTCAAAGAGAAGCTTCCCATATTTTTTTCCGATATGTAGCCTGGCGGCGCCAAGATGGACCCGCCGGTGACACAACAGCTGCAAGACAGCAGGGCAGTGACTGGGATCACTGCCCTTTTTTATCCGGATTCCGTTTCCCTCCACTGTCAGATCTCTCTTGTAAGGATGTCGCTGTTCTTCACGAAATCTTCCACCGTTTCATATCCCAGGCGCTGGATCAGATCCATGGCGTAGGGATTCTCTCCCGGTGTCCGGTACGCCGCCTCTTCCACATAGCGGTCCACATATTCCGTTCCGGCATCCATTTCCAGATTCCTTTTGGGGCCGCCGACACAGCCGCCCTCACATGCCATCCCCTCAAAGAAATTTCCCTTTACATTCCCATCCAGTATATCCTGCAGCATCGCCTTACAATCCGGGACACCGCAGGCACAGACGGGACGGAGCACCCGGCTCTCATCGATACTTCGGACGCACTCCCGGACCGCCCGGCTGACGCCCCCCGTCCTTGCATACATCCTTCCCGCCGCCGCCGAATGTTCATGCTCGTCCTCCGGCATGGCGGAGAAATCAATATCCAGCGCCTCCCATATATCCTGCAATTCTTCAAATGTCAGGACACAGTCAATGGCGCCCTCCAGTCCCGGTTCCCGGATCTCCGCCTTCTTCGCCATACAGGGGCCGACAAAAATGGTGCGGCAGCCCGGGTGCAGCTCTTTGGCGATCCGTCCGCAGGCGATCATGGGAGATACCGATGCCGGCAGATGACCGGCTATCTTCTGAAAGTCCTTCCGTATCATGGAGATCCAGATAGGACAGCAGCAGCTGGTAAGCTGGAATCCATCCTCGGTCTCTGTGTTGGTGCTGAACTCCAGTGCCTCCTTCAGCGTAAGGATATCAGCAAAGGCCGCCACCTCGATCATTCCCGCTGCCCCCAGACTTTTTAAGGCACTCCGCAGCCGCCCCGGCGTGGCGTCCCTGCCAAACTGTCCCACATAAGCCGGCGCCATAAGAAAATAGACCGGGGTATCCATATCCTTTAAAATCTCCACTGCCTTTACCGCATCCCTGCTGAATGTCAGGTTCTTATTCTCACAGGCCTCGATACAGGCGGCGCATCCGGTACACCGTTCTGGATTCAGCACCGCCTTTCCGTCCTTTATCTCCAAAGCCCGGAACATACACGCCGCCACACACTTGGCGTCGGTGCAGTCACAGGGTTCATCCTTCCACACAAGGGGATATTTTTCCGGGTGCATCAGACAATCCAGCTTCTTTCTCGCCTTTCCGGCTTTGAGCTCTCTGCCGGTCAGGCGGCTCTTCAGAACATGCTTATACAATTCCTCAAATGTCATAGGGTAACCTCCAATCTTCTATTCCCAGTATGGAGAAGAGGAGGAAAATTTATGCAAAGTATTCAAGAAGTTCCCTGATATGCTTTACACCAACCAGCTTCATCCCTCCCAGATCCAGATTTTCCGCCTGCAGGATCGACTGGCGGTTGCTCTCCGGCAGGATACAGGTATCGTATCCCGTCTTGAGCGCCTCAGCCACCCGGCGCTCTGCTTGGGACACTGCCCGGACCTCGCCCACCAGTCCCACCTCACCGAAAAGGACGGTGCCGCTCCCCAGCACTCTTCCATGATGGCTGGAGAAGAGCGCCGCCACCAGGGCAAGATCCAGAGCCGGCTCCACCACCCGCATACCGCCGGCCACATTGACATAGGCGTCACAGTCTCCCAGCCGTATGCCAAGACGTTTTTCCAGTACCGCCATCAGCAGATTTACCCGGTTGTAATCCGTCCCCACTGCTGTCCGCCTGGGCATGGGAAAGCTGGTCTGACAGACCAGTGCCTGAACCTCGATGAGAAAGGGCCGCGATCCCTCCATGGTGCAGACCACTACCGATCCCGCCTCATTTTCCAGTCTGCCCTGCATCATATACTCGGAAGGATTCGGTACCTCCGCCAGTCCTCTTCCCCGCATCTCAAAGACACCGACTTCATTGGTGGATCCGAAACGATTCTTCACACCCCGAAGCATCCGGTACATGGCCGTCTTATCCCCCTCAAAGTAGAGAACCGTATCCACCATATGCTCCAGCATGCGGGGGCCCGCCACATTTCCCTCCTTCGTCACATGACCCACGATAAATATCGTAATATTTCTGCTCTTTGCCAGATGCAGCAGCGTCCCTGTGATCTCCCTAACCTGGCTGACGCTTCCCGGCGCCGCGTCGATGCTTTCCTCGAAGACCGTCTGGATGGAATCCACGATGATGACTTCTGGAGCCAGCTCTTCCACGGCACCCAGTATCGTCCCCATGCATGTCTCCGAGTACAGATACAGATCATCCGTAAATGTGCCGATTCGCTCCGCCCGCATCTTAATCTGCCGTGCCGATTCCTCTCCCGATACGTACAAGACTTTCATCTTCTGAGCCGCCAGAAGCTGGCAGGTCTGCAGGAGCAGGGTGGACTTGCCGATGCCGGGATCGCCGCCTACCAGGATCAGGGAACCGGGGACGATGCCGCCCCCCAGCACCCGGTCAAGCTCTTTCATGCCGGTTTCGCGGCGGCATTCCTCCTGTGTCTCGATGGCATTGATCTTTGTGGGGGCGGAGCCGGCGGCCCCAGCCCCCCTGCCCCGGGCCGGCGCCGCCGGTGCTCTCTTTCCCCGGCCGCCGGCAGGAGCCTCCACCAATGTGTTCCACTCATGACAGCCGGGACACTGCCCCTGCCATTTACTCAATTCATAACCGCATTCTTTGCAAAAAAATATTGTCTTATCCTTTGCCACATAATCCCCCTCTTCTAAATCGTTTCTCTTTCTATATGAAGATATAATAGACCAGGCGGCAGACAAAAGCAATAAAAACAAAAAAATTCTATTTTATGTGATATTTCGATCCCCTGATTTGTTAATATAGTAGAAAGGCCTTTCAGATAAAAGGAGGATGACACCGTGGAACAATCTGTTTACATAAAAGCAGTAGATACTCACGCCAATACCCTGTACCGCATCGCCCGCACGTACTGCCGGCACCACGCGGACGCGGAAGACGTCGTGCAGACTGCCTTTATGAAATTATATGAAACAGACACAGAATTTCAGGATGATGAGCACATGAAGAAATGGCTGATCCGGGTGACTGCCAACGAGGCAAAAAATCTGTGCAGTTCATTCTGGCAAAAGAATGTGGTTCCGCTGGACGCCTCCGGGACAGACCAGCCTTATGATTTTCCCTGTCCGGAGAACAGTGATCTGTATGATGCGGTAATGAAGCTGCCAAATAAATATAAGATGGTAATTCATCTCTATTATTATGAAGAGTATTCCGTGAAAGAAATTGCAGAAATTCTCCAGCGAAAGGAGACCACCATACAGACCCAGCTGATGCGGGCAAGGAGACAGTTAAAAATTAAGTTAAAGGAGGCCTGGCAGGATGAACAATAAGCAATTGTATAAGGAGACATTTGATGCCATGCAGATGTCCGAAGAATCAATAAGAAAGGTGAAAAATATGAGTGAAAAAATGAATCAGAAGAGACGGCTGAAAACCGGATTCCGCGCCGCTATCGCAGCGGCCTGCCTGGTGGCGGTATTTGCCATTGGGAACGCCGCCGTCTACGCATCGACGGGAAGCTCTCTGGTGGAGAGGGTGTCCCTGTATATCAACGGGGAAAAGGCTGACGTAGACAGGATAACAAAGGGGAAGGATAAAAACGGCAACGATTATTACAAGATCGAACTGGATGGAACGAAAGAAAAATCTGCAGGGATCTCCACCGCAGGCGATGTTCTTAATCCGGATCATGTGGAAACGCCCGATTCGGCCAAGTCGGAAAATATCCCGGCCAGGCTGGAAAAAGAAGGCCGGAAAATCTATCTCCTTATGGAAGAGGGCGAAAAAAAGATAGATATTACAAAAGATTTTGAAGACGGCAGGGCAGAAGGGGAATTTCAGCACAGTGGGAAGACATGTCGATATATCGTGTCCGGGACAGTAGAAAAGCATACGATAGATATTGAAGCAGAATAGTGCCGTTAAGTAACGCACTTTCCTAAAATAAGAGGCGTCCCTGAGCCAGCTCTAGGACGCCTCTCCCGCTTTCATCCTCTTCTTATGTTCATACATCATAACATCCGCCCGGTTCCTCGTATCCATCAGTGTGGCATCCTTCTCCTTGTCAAACCGGGCATATCCGTAAGCGATAGCGATCTGCTCGATGGAACTGGCTTCATTATATTCCTGTTCCAGCTGTCTCAGTTCATCAAAAAATCTCTGCTCCACATCACTCTCTTCCGTCTTCATTACAGAACAGAATTCGTCACCACCTATGCGGTAGCACTTTCCTTTATCATGAAACACCGTGTCGATCATTCTGGCGGCATTTTTAATATAGCGGTCGCCTGCGTCATGCCCCAGCGTATCGTTGCACTTTTTCAGATCGTTCAGATCCATCATTATGATCAGTGTGGTGTCCTTTTCCTCCCAGAGTCTTTCCAGATCCTCTTCAAAAGCCGTCCTGTTGAACAGCTCTGTCAGCTGGTCGCGGTAGGCAAGCTTTTCATATATCGCCGCCTCACGCCCTTTTTTCATCAGCGCCGTGGATTCCTTGGAAGCCGACCAGCCCAGCAGTACAATATGGGTAAAGAAGGCAAGCCTGCCGAACATATTGCTGTCAAACTCCCGGGACATAAAATAGTAGTTGAGAACATCTGCCGTCAGCCCGGCAATATCCAGAAAGATACAGACTATATTGATCTTAATGCGCCGGTCCAGATTTCCCCGGCGGATCGCCCGGACAGAATAATAGATCAGTACCAGCCCCGTTATCCCCAGTACGACGTGGGAATATTTAAGCATCTGATTCATATCCTGGATCCGGAACACCTGAAACACTATGCTTACCACCGTATTCACCAGTGCCAGAAATAGAGCGATATTCCACGCCCAGTCCTTCTCGTCCTGATAGAGACTCCGGACGAACATCACAAAGGGCACCGGCAGGAGCATAAGTGTGATATAGGCGATGTAACTGATGATAACATGGTTCTGAAGGACCAGTACATGGATAGACACCTCATTTACAGACCAGATTCCCAGCAGTATGGAAAATATGCCAAGATACAGCATATCTGGTTTTATATAAGTCTGATGATGGATATAGCACCAGTACACCAGCATAACAATGCCAAGAAGCAGCGCCAGAATGCAGATACAGTACGGAACAATGTTTTTGCCCACGATCATCATTAGCAGAGAGGGTTTACTTCCTATGTAGATGGTTGGTACCTCTGGCGTCCTGCCATACACGGAACGGATCTGGATCGTCACCGGCTGCAGGGCGTAGCGGGTGCGCAGATTTATAAAATTCCATACCTGCCCTGTGGTGCCGCCAAAAACATTCGGTCCCCGGTTCAGCGCATAGGCCAGCCCGCCCGCCGCATAGACCCGGACCTCCTCATGGCTGGAAAGGAAACCGAGACACTCGTTCCCCAGATCCCGTTCCGGCAGCGTGCCGTGCAGCACTACGGTGTCCTCCGTCTGTTTTATAATTTCAAGATCCTTAAATTCCCCTACTGACTGCTCCTCTTTTTCCTGATAAACATTCGTCGTAAACCGAAACATGATAAACGATAGAAAAATCAGGGCGAGCACGACAACAACAACATATCCTTTCATCAGATTTTTCGTCATTAAATGCATCTCCCCCAATAGTACAGTTTTATAACCTCATAATGTAAACTCCAATTTACTAATAATTGTAACATAACATGTCTCACTATTCAACGGTTCCGGCAAATAAAAATATGCCGGAAAGCCAAAATAAATGCGGCGTCATTCCGGCGCCGCAGATTTGTCATGATATTCCGTATATTGTCCCTTCGTCCTCTTCTTCACCTCGTACAGTGCTTCATCCGCATGGTTCAAGAGAATCGTTATGCTCTGATCCGGCGCATAAGCACACGCATAGCCGGCCGACGCGCTGATGATCTTCTCCTGCCGGTCCGAGAGGGGAACCTTCCCCTCCCGGAGAGCACGATAGAAATGTTCCAGACAGGCTTCCACCTCCGATACATCCCTGCAGTGGTATATCATCATGCAGAATTCATCACCGGAGCGCCTGGCAGTGAGAAACCGATCCTCCGGCATGGCTTTCAGAACCTCTGCAAAGCTCTTTAGATAGCGGTCCCCTGCATCATGGCCATAGGTATCGTTTATGGATTTAAAGGAATCCAGATCCAGCATGACAGCTGCACAGACCTCCCCCTCCGGCAGCTCATTCAACAGCCGGGCTGCCAGTTCCCGGAAACGGGGAAATTTATACAGGCCGGTAAGGGGATCATGTGTATTCTCGTACTGCAGCCGGAGCTTCTGCAGCATGTAGCTGCTGACATCTATAATAACCCCCAGCTTTCCCTCCGATGTTTCTGACATATGGATCCGGACATACCTCGAATCACTGATGCGGTAAATATCCTCCTCCCCGCTCACAGGAGTATCCGTTATCCTGTGGATATATTCATCAAACATACCAGGATTCCGGAAGAGCTCCTCTGCCCGGCAGTCAGAAATATCCAGAAGTTCCTTCAGCCCTGATGTGACAAATACGTGCTCCACCCCCGTTTCATACTCAAACGCGGCCAGTGGAATCCCGCTGACCTCAATAATGGAGGAGATGCGGTCAGAGAGACTCACGATACTCTTCACCATGGCATTGATGCCTTGGCTCAGCTTACGAAATTCCGGGTTTCCTCCTACGTCTACCCGGGTGTCAAGATTGCCCGCGGCAATGGCATCCATGCCGCCGATGATCCGATGGATGCCACAAACCACTTTCTGCCGGACAAGGTAATTCAATAAAAGCAGAACAGCGGCCTGGATCAGCAAGAGATAAATCAGCGTGGTGAGCACACTGGTCCACAAATCCTGAAGCATCAGATTTCTCGGTACCGTTCCGCAGATCATTACATTGCCGTACTGCCGTCCTGCAACGTACATCATGCTGCCGTTTTCCCCTTTCTGGCAGATCCCCTCCGTACAGCCCCTGAGCTTCTCCAGCTGGTAATAATCCGCAGTAAATTCCCTGTCCATGCCGCCGGAATGACCCAGAATCTTTCCTGTCCCGCAGTCTACAGCAAAAAATTCCTCACCGGTATCAGTAGGAAATTTTGAAAAAATATATTCGTATGTATTTCTTGACTGCGCCTGCATCTGACGCACTGGTTTAAAGCCCACCTGAACAACGCCCTTCTGTCCCTTTCTGGCAACCCCCACATATTTCATGATCTTTCCCTCCGCTGCATTCGGCTGCGGATCCTGGATCAGATAGGCCTCCTCATCCCCCTTTTCCAGGATAGAGAGAAATTCCCTTGTCTGCTTATGATCCGCCATATCGATCCCGATATACTCCGACACGGATCCAGCTACAATGATCCCCTTCTCATCTATAACATGAAGCTCATCTACATTAAGAAGCTTCGCCAGATACTGCATCTCTGTCACATTTGTGGAGATGCCTTTCTGGTGGTCCATAACATAGGCGGCAGCTTTCGCTCTAGTGAGGTAATCCGTATCCAGGTTGCGGTTAAGTTCATCCAGCTCTTGACGATTATTCTCCATTGTGTGCACGACCTGCTCGAATTTCGTCAGAAAAGTACTTAACTGCCGGGATTCAATGGATCGCAGTGAAAATAGAAAATTAATCAATAATATAAGAAAAATAGCGGATGTAACAATGGCAGCTGTATACTTAACAAAAGTCCTCTGCATCCGGATTACCCCCCTCATAAATGGTTCGACCAATGACTATTATACCCTATCTTTCTGAATAAATGCCTCCCTTTTTTACAAAAAATCACCCTGAAATTTCGCATAGATCATGATATGGAAAACGCCCTCCTCGCAATAGCAGCCGAGACTGCCCCCGATCTTATCGGAAAATGCCTGGGCGCTCTGCATACCAAAGCCATGGGCGCTGCCCTTCCCACTCTTCGGCAGTCCGCTGACTGCGTCAAACGGGATTTCCCTTCCATATTCATTTTCTACCTGAAGGAGAAGATAATCCTCTGTGCTGTGAAGCTTGATACTTATCCAGGGCTCATTCTCCACAAATTCCGCCACACAGTTCAGCGCGTTTTCAAAAAGATTTGCCATGACCACAGCCAGCTCGCAGGAGCTGACCTGCTGGTCCTTTCCCGTCCGGATATCGTGGCGTACCTCTATCCCCCGGACGTGGGCCTGATCCATCAGATTGGAGAAAACGGTATTGATAATGAGATCGTCACAGTATTTCGTTATCCTGTTCTCGTCCGTCACCTCGTTGATGTGATCCACCACCCGCCTGATCTCAGCATATTCCTCCTGATCCAGCAGAGAACTGATCATTCCTGAATAGTGGCGCATATCGTGTCGGAGTATCTTTAGATTCTGCTCGGACTGCTCCACCAGATGGTACTGATCCTCAAGACCACGGATGCAGGATTTATAGAGTACATTTTTCCAGTAGATATTTGTCTTCTGGTATTCAATCTCCATATAACGAAGTACGACGATGTATGAAACAAACATTGTTACGATAAAGATTATCGTGCCGGGAATATTGTCTGGATTGTCATATAATGTATAGGGGAAAAAGGCAAGAAACGTAAAGCCGCAGTAAAAAAATACGGGAATCAGGCACAATTCCCACCAGTTCGTCACATTTTCCCTGTCAAAATTCCTCAGCCATATGGCCCGGATCCGAAGGGACAATACGAGAAGGATGACCAAGTGGACGGCAAAACTGCCAATGAGCGCCGCTGCTGCATTTCCTGTATAAATATGCAGAATAGAAGCGGCAACGCTTCCCGCGATGACATAATTGGATGAACTGAGTCCCATAAAAAATGCTTTGCTGTTCCTTCTGGTGCAGATAAAAACAGCCGTAAACTGCGTGATAAAAATCTGGATCAGTGTGACTACAAAATAGCAGGCCACACTGTCCGGATAGACAAGCAGCTTCAGCTGATCAAAAAGACACAGCGCCCCAAAGGCGCTCACACATATCAAAGCGGTCTTCCGCCCGGAATAGCGGTGTTTTGTAAACAAGAATATAAACAGCATCAGAAAAATATGGCTGATCATATATGAAATATCTGAAAAATAACTCATGTTTTCCTCTTTCACTCCGGTGTCAGCTATCTGTACTGTTCTGAGATATATACGAGGTACTCTTTCTTTACATCCGCCGCTCGTTTTCTACTGATGGGAACACAGTCGCCGCACTCCATTATAATACTGTCCCCATTCAATTTCCTGACATAGCGTTTGTTCACCAGAAAAGATTTGTGGATCTGCATAAAATTGCTGTCACTAATAAGCCCGCTGATCTCCTGGTCAAAGGAACCCCGGATAAAAATGCTTCGGATCACCTCGCCGTCCACAAGATGAACCGCCAGAGTCCGGGAGGCATTTTCGATATACTCAATGCGGGAATGCAGAACGGACACAAGTCCTGTCCTGGTCCGGACCAGATAACGGGCGCCGTTGGACACATCCGAATAAGAAAAAGCATAGTCAAGCGCCTCGAAGAGCTGATCTTCCCGAAGGGGCTTCAGCAGATACCGCAGGGCATGCACATCATAGGCATCCATAGCGAACTCATCTGAGGTGGTGATATAGATGATCCCCTTCTCACTGCCGCACTGGCGGAGCTTATTCCCCAGTTCAATACCCGTCTTCTCCGGCATGATCATATCGAGAATATACAGATCCGCCAGCTCCTTTTCCTTTATCCTGGCATACAGCTGTAAGGCGTCCGAGTATTTCTCCACCTGGATATCCCGGCCGGGATTTCTCTCATTGTACTTAGCCAGTGCCTCATCAATCTTCATGAGATCCTCAATGCTGTCATCACAAATTACCACTTTCATAGACTTCCCCCCTGCCTGACAACGGGAAGATATTACAATATCTCCCCAAGACGTTTTGCCCAGAACGGAACCCCATCCTGCGACATCCCACAAAGTGCTATGGTGGGCTGGTTTCTCTCATGATCCCATACCGCCGTGACAAAGGCGGTCTCCCTGTGAGGTCCGTAGGTAATCGTTATCCTTCCGTCCTCATAGTGCCATTTTCCCTGAATGGAACAGCATTCATAATAATCATTGCTGTCTTTCAGTTTCATGGGCACCGATGTCTGGATCCCCTGGGGAAGGCTGCATGCAAGGTTGATGCGCTCATACCGTCCCTGCAGGGCCTCTCGTGGAATCTCCTGTTCCACCTCTCCGCTGTAGGGCTCTGCGCTTACCACCGGCCAGCCCTCCTCTGTCCAATACATCTTGCGGATCTGCATGGTGGAGGGCTCTCCCTTAGTCACGAAATTTTTTTCCCGGATATGGTATACAATATACCAGCTGCCATCCCTGTCATGGAGGACAGAATTATGCCCCGGTGCCATATAGGATGTTGCATCACTCCAGCAGTAGCCGCAGAGCTGCATCAGTCCCACGCTGTTATCCGCATCGCTTGTATCGGTCAGCTCCCGCCCGTGGAAATCCAGAAACGGCCCCAGAATAGAACGGCTTCTTCCCACCCGCACCTGATAATCCATCTTCAGGGAACCATAGGATACAAATAGATAATAATATCCCGTCTCGGGATTGTAGATCATATATGGCCCCTCGACACCCGTGCTGAGCCAGGCAGGACGCCTTGCCAGACAGGTGCCGATGCCTTCCTCCGCCGCAAGACCCGTCTCTCTGTCCAGCCGGAGGGCATGGCAGCCGCCCCAGAAGGAACCGTAGATCATATACATCTCTCCGGTCTCTACATCCGTTATAATGTTGGCGTCAATGGCATTCACCGGCAGTTTATCGCTGGTCTTCAGCACGATGCCCCGGGGAACAAAAGGTCCCTCCGGCGAATCAGCCACTGCAAGAAAAATGCACGACTGCTGAACCCCGAAGGTAGAATTGGAACAATAGAGACGATACTCCTCTCCCACCTTGACGATATCCGGTGCCCAGATATCCTTTCCCCCCGTCCAGTCCGAGGCTTCCCTGGGCGGATTCTCCACAACCTTCCCCACCTTCTCCCAGTGGATCAGATCCTCTGACCGCTGGCAGATGGCGCCTGTGCCATATATGTAATAGTTACCGGAAACCTCATCCTGGTAGATCGCCGGATCATGAGTAAGCCACAATCCGATGGGGGAATCTGGCCTCATCTTCCCCCACAGTTCCTTGAGGATTGATTTCGGCGGCTCCTTCGGCGGCTCTTCCGGATATCGTATCTTAGTATTCATCTTTTCCACTCTTCTATCTCCATTCATTTTCCATGCTATAAGCGGAAGAGGCGCAGGAACGCAATGTCCCTACGCCTATCCATAACGGCGTTTCCCCGCCGTTTATTACAAATTTCGGTCTAGCGGTAAAATACCTCGCCAAGCATAAGATCACGCTTAAAGTCGCGAATCTTCGTATCCTTGTCAATATACACTGCCTCAATGCCCATAGCGGCAGCCCAGTCTCCCATCTGATCTGCAGTGAGGTCATAGGAGAACGCTGTGTGGTGTGCGCCGCCTGCCAGGATCCATGCCTCAGCGCCGGTATACAGATCCGGTTCCGGTGTCCAGTAAGCAGTAGCCACCGGAAGCTTCGGCATATCCTTCTCTGTCTTCTTGCACTCAACATCATTGATGATAAGGCGGAAACGGTTGCCCAGATCGATCAGGGATGTAGCGATACCATGTCCCTCCTTCGCCGTAAATACAAGGCGGGTCGGATCTTCCCTGTCACCCATGGACAGCGGCTGACACTTAATACTGATAGGACCGTCTGCAATACTTGGGCAGATCTCCAGCATATGAGCCTGAAGAATACCTTCCTTGCCTTTCACCATATTGTATGTGTAGTCCTCCAGCATGGAAGTACCCTTTGCGTCTTTCATTCCTGCTGTCATGATCTTCATCAGGCGGACCATGGCTGCCACCTTCCAGTCTCCCTCAGCACCAAATCCATAGCCTTTTTCTTCCAATCTCTGAATGGCCAGGCCGGGAAGCTGCTTTAAGGCACCCAGATCGCCAAAGTGGGTTACGATGGCCTGATAGTTCTTCTCCTGAAGGAAACGTTCGAAGCCGAGCTCGATCTGCGCCTGGACAGCCACATGCTTCTTAAATTCTTCCGGATCTCTTCCCTCCAGAAGAATATCATACTTCTCATAATATTCATCCACCAGCGCATTGGTGTCCGAAACGGATACAGAAGCGACACAATCTGCAATCTCATTCACCGGATAGGCATCGATCTCCCATCCAAATTTAATCTGGGCCTCTACCTTGTCGCCCTCTGTCACTGCCACATTGCGCATATTATCAGCCACACGCATTACACGGATATGGCTGCTCTCCATAATACCTACTGCTGTACGCATCCAGGAAGCAATCTTTTTCTGTACGATCTCATCGCTCCAGTGTCCAACGACAACCTTGCGCTCGATGCGCATACGGCTTACGATATGACCATACTCACGGTCTCCGTGAGCCGCCTGGTTCTCATTCATAAAGTCCATATCGATGGTGTCGTACGGAAGCTCCTCATTGAACTGTGTATGTAAGTGGAGAAGCGGTTTTCTGTATTCCTGAAGTCCGAGGATCCATGACTTCGCTGGTGAAAAGGTGTGCATCCATGTGATAACACCCGCACAGTTGTCATCTGCATTCGCCTCATTAAATGTCTTACGGATCAGTTCGTTTGTGATCAGTGTCGGTTTCCAGATCACTTCATATGGGAGCAGTCCTGACTGGTTCAGAGCCTCCACCATCTTCTTGGAGTGTTCTGCTACATTAGCAAGGCACTCATCACCATATAAATCCTGTGAACCGGTGCAAAACCAAAATTTGTAATCTTTTGATAATAACATTTCGTTCCTCCTTTTACCAGGGAAAAACATATTTTCTATGAATCCCTGTCATAATTTGTTTTTATTATACATCCTTTATAGGTGTCATTACAAGAGATTTTTTAGAAAATATTTAAGCCATGACAGACACAGCGGCGCCGTGTCCCGTCATGGCTTACGTCTATTTTTTCTCTCTTACAAATGGCGGCTCGTAGTCATAGACATCCTGGTAGGACTCCCGTTCTGCCTCACTTGCCGGGGCTCTGTACATAATGCCGGTACAGTCCGTTGTCGAACAGGAATTCAGATTGTCTATGCCCTCACCAAATTCAAATTCATGATAATCGATCTTCTTGTCGTCCTTCTCCACAATACATCCCTCCATTCCTATTTCATGGGATTAGTATCGTCAGACAACCGTATTCTTATTCATCCAGTTCGCCCCGGATGGCCTGCATCCTCAGGTCCAGCGCCGCGCTGACATCGGCGCACTCCCGCAGTTCTGCCCGGAGCCGGGCATTGTCCTGCCCCTTTTTGTAATAAATGCGGTGCTCGAGACTCGCCCAGAAATCCATGGCAATGGTGCGGAGCTGCACCTCAACCTTCATCATCCTTTTCTCATCGTGCAGATAGATCGGTGTCTGCACGATAAGGTGAAGGCTCCGGTAGCCATTCTCCTTGGGGTTCTCTATGTAATCCTTCTTCTTGAGCAGGGTAATGTCATCCTGGGCCAGCAGATAGCCGCTCAGAAGGTAAATATCATCGGAAAAGGCACAGACTACCCTTACGCCTGCGATATCGTGCAGCTCTTCTTCAATAACCCTTGCGCTGAAGGGTAAATTTTTTCGCTGCAGCTTCTCTATAATACTCTCCGGGGATTTCAGCCTTGATTTAATTGTCTCAATGGGATTTCGGTCATAGGTAAGGGAAAATTCCCTGTTCAGCACATTAAACTTCGTCTCCACTTCCATAATGGCACAGCGGTAATATGTCATAAGGGCGCGGAATGCCTCTCCCTCTTCCAGGATCATCCCCATGGCGTCATTGCCCAGTAGCCGTTCTACAAAGCTTTCATCCAGATGGATTCCATCAGCCGCCTTATCCTTCTCCACGTTTCCTCCTCCTGTTATTCACTGATGTATTCGCGTGCGATCTTGCCAAAGCGCATGCGGTCCGCATACTCCAGAAGATGCTTCGGTTTCTTCTTTTTCGAATTTTTGTAGCTGTCCACAACCCGCTGTACCATTTCATGGCCGATCTCCTTTTCCAGGCGGATGCAATCGCAGACACTCCGGTCCAGATCGTATACCCGGATGATGCCGGAGGGAGTCTTTTTCTCTATGATATCATCGGAGAAAGCATGGACAGAAAAATAGTGCCGGGATACCGGAAATGTCAGCTTCATGCCGCCGCGGTCTGTCCGGGCAGTGGCGACATAGAGCCGGTGGGGCTCCTCCTGCAGCAGGCCATGGTAATAGCAGGCGCTGAGAGCGCAGATCACTGCCTTAGGATTTGTCATACATGCCTCAATCATTTTATAATGCTTCGGTTTCTTCTTCCCCTGCATCAGGTTCCAGTAATTACCATGAGAAATCCGTTCGATCTTTCCATCCTGAAGCATGGACCGGATCTGGATCGTAGTGATCTTATTTGCAAGGAGCTCCCTGGCTGGAAGATAACCGCCGGCTTCATCAAATAATGCATTTACCTTGTCATATGTTCTCTTTAACATGTTGCCCTCCTTATAATACCATAATATACATATAATATAATTTCTTCATGATCTTCGCGTCGTCGTAGGCTTTTCTCCGGATCCTGTCGAACTGCATACGAAATTCAGCAAGCTGTGCCTCGGTAATATCATCCGGGCCAAACCGGGCATGATACACCAGCGCCACATATTCTGTAATCTGGTCCACCGGCATCTCCATGGCTCCGGCGATGGCGGCGGCATAATCCGCCAGAGACTGTCCCCGGTAAGAGGCGCCCCGTCTACTGAACAGCGGCATCAGATGCCGGTGTGCCATCCGGATCCTTCGCCGCATCCGCAGGCTCTGCAGGCTCTTCATAAAGAGATAATGGCGAATCCTCCTCTCCCCTTCCAGGATGACCGCGATAAGGATCATCACGATAAGAACCTCAAGAACGATCTTCCAGATCCGGTTCATGGATTTCCCAGAGGACGGCAGCCCCCCCTTCTCTCCTTTGGATCCTGTCTCCCTCTCAATATCTTCAAAAGTCATATCCTCCTGGGGAACCTGTGTCACCGCCGGAGTAGGCGTGGCCAGCTCCGGTTCTTCCTGCGTACTGTCCGGCGTATCCGGTTCATCCGGCTCCTGATCCCCCTGTGTATCATCGGATGTGCTGTCCCCCTGCTGCATGCCGGCGTTCTCTCCGATCCCCGGCGTCACCTCCATCGGAACGAAACCATATCGGTCGCTGTACACCTCAATCCAGGCATGTGCGTCGTTATCT
The DNA here is from genome assembly GCA_910574015.1 of Eubacteriaceae bacterium. Lineage (GTDB taxonomy): Bacteria > Bacillota > Clostridia > Lachnospirales > Lachnospiraceae > Eubacterium_F. The sequence goes on from CAJSYQ010000002.1 coordinate 153,660, forward strand.
GGTATAAGAATCTCCGCATTCTGCTTCGTCCCCTCTGTGAGTTCTTTCGCGGAAACATACATGCCTTCCACATACCGCACCGGAATCCCCACGCTCCGAAGCAGCATTGCCGCAGTGGTGGCATAATATGTGCAATATCCCCGTTTCCCCTCTTTCAGGAAGTATTCCACCGTATCCCTGCCGGAGGGAGTCCTTCCCGGTGCCAGGGTATATTCGGTATCCCGGGTGATATAGGTCTTGGTCATCAGCAGTATTTTTCGCATGTTGTCGGCTCCGCTCTGCCACTCTGTATATATGCCGCCATTGTTATCCAGGTATTTCTTAAAATCATCACAGATCCCGGTGAGATCATCAGGAACCTGTAGATAATATTTCTTTGCAAATTCTGTCATAAGCTGCCGCTCTGTCTTACTTTTCTCCCAGAACTCCTGGCCCAGCATGGAGTAATTCTGCGACAGCAGATCCCGGCGCATCACAATAGACGAGGTCAGAAAATATTCCACTGTATAATCTATCCCGCCGGTCTCTATGCCTGACTTCCCGTTCTCCTTTGTCTGGAACGGTGCGGTGGGCAGATACGGCATAAGGTAATTGCCATAACCAAATGCCAGATTGCGGATGCGAAGTGTTCCCTTCCCCCATTTGTTATCACCGCTGGCTGTACTATCACTGGCCTCCTTATATAATCTCATGTGCCAGGCATCCGGTGAGATCCCCTGCTGCTCCAGAGCAGCCAGATCCGACTGGTAGCTGGAATCCCCCTGCAGGGAAGTCCATCTGTTATCCTCATAATGATCCCCCACATACCCCTTCAGATACAGTCCAGAACTATTATTTACCATGCCGGACAGCTTGAGCATGACCTCTCCGGTATAGTTCACCTTCTCCTTATCACCAATCTCGCCGTAGTCTATGGCATCATCGTTAAAATGCGACTTGATCCAGGCAACGACATCCTCCCCGCTCCAGGACATCAGTGCCACGACGGAGTTCTTCGTCTCTGTAATGCTCTCCTTTTTGGTCTCATAACGTGCCGGCGGCATATAGATATAGGTAATCCCACCGGCGGCCAGCCCGATCATCATAAGAAGGATGGACAGCTTCTGCCGCATCCTCCGGTCTGTGGCATCGGTTTTCAGATGCCGCGTGCCGATAATGGACATGGCTACGATCAGATAGGTAAAAAGATTGCTGAAATATCCCAGCCTCCCCACCACCAAAGGCAGGATCACAAAGGGGACGGTCACCGCCAGAAATACAGCCGAGCGGCGGCGGCGGTAGAAAAAAGCACTGATCACCACGATCAGGTAGACACCCAGAAGGATCAGGACAAAGGAAGTACAGAACCGGACGCTGGCACTCTCCTTTGCCGGGTCATATGCCAGCAGCGTCAGCTTGCTGCCTGAATAATTCATAAATTCTTTCAGGAAACCATTTACCATAACCACAAAGCCCTTCTGGATCTGGCTGCGGAAATAGAACAGGATCATAAGGAAGAAAACCGTGATTCCTGCGATACCATACAACTTCCCTCTGTGAAATGTTTCCAGCACCGTAAAAAGGCCATAGAAAAGAACCGCAGCCAGAAACATCACAAGGGTACAGATCCACCTGCTGAAAGACAGCTGGAGGCTGGTGGCGGTACACATAACTGCCGAATAAACACCCAGAAACACCAGTACGACCTGGCTGATCTCCAATATAAAATTAATCAGTTTATTGTTTCTAGACCTCAAATTTTTCACCTCGTAAATCCATCACTTCCAGACGATCCCGAACCAGTCCCATGGATTCCAGATCCGTATGGTCAGCTACTGTCAGGTACATTGCCGATTCCAGAGGTCTTCCCTCTTCCCACGCCAGATATGCCTGCACCAGCTCCTGGGCATCCTTTGTAATGCGACACTTAAACAGCTCCTGGAACATCCAGAGCAGCTCTTCCTCATGCTCCACGATCCGCTCCTGGATCACTTCATTTCGCCCGTCATACCAGATATACTTCTGCGGTATGGCATTCTCGATCATATACATGGATACAGAATAGATTCCCTGGACTAAAAGATTGCTCTCCCTGTGCCGCCGTTCCCTGCCTTCCTTCGTCGTATCCCCGGCAACGCACAGGTCGACAAAAATATTAACTACCTTCGTCAGCGGCAGACTGCCTTCCTTCACCATAAGGCTGCCGGTCTTCCCGCTGAGTTTCCAGTGAATCGTCTGAATCTTGTCCCCGTCGGCAAATTCCCTTACATTGAAAATCTCCGACGGATCGTCTCCCTTCTTGTACAGAGAAAACCTGTCGCTGTCCTCCTCCGTCTCATTGTACCACCCGTCCCGGTCCAGATACATGTCTTTCAGAGGCGGCAGCACCAGGACATTCTGCGTCTCGAAATCCTTTCCCACCGTCCAGGCAAATATGTTCAGATAATCATAGATTTTCACGCTCTCCACCCGGATCGCCACATTTCCGCAGTTCTGCATTACTACCGGGATCCTCCGGTCACGCTTCTTTCCCGAATCCACAGAGAAGCGAACCTTCATCCTGCCCTTTTCACCCGAAAAAAGATTTTCATACCGCACCCGTGCAATCCCTTTCGTGACGGGGAGAATCCGGTTTGCATTTTCCACCGAGAGGGTGATCACTGCCCGGGCTGGTTTCTCCATTTCCTCTTTCTCTGTCACCGGATTCTTTGAGTCGACGGCAACGGTGATCCGCAGTCTCTGTAAGATAAGCAGGACCAGCATAACCACCGGTACGATAATAAGCAGTCCCATAATGGCCACTGCTCCAAATTCCATATAAAAAATCGAGATGAACAATCCCAGCAGAAAAAGAAATGCAAAAAGCAGTGTTCCTATCGTCATCGACGTCTCCTCCTACAGCTTCGGTACTGGTACTTTGTTCACGATCTCCTCTACTACATCCTGTTCTGTTATGTGGGCCATACGCGCCTTGCCGTTCAAAAGAAGGCGGTGTGCCAGAACTGCGGATGCCACCTCCTGTATATCCTCAGGCAGCACAAAGGTACGTCCTTTCACGAAAGCACGTCCCTTTGACATATCCATAAAAGCCAGTGTCCCCCGGGGGCTCACTCCCAGCGAGATCATAGCATGTTTCCTTGTGCCGTCCACAATGCGGGACAAGAATTTGAGCACCTTGTCGTCCACATAGATCTGCTTCACCTGATCCTGCATCTGCAGCAGTTCCCTCTTGGAGATGATCTCCTCTATGAAATCCAGCGGATTGATATCCTGACGTTCCTTGATAAGGCGCATTTCCTCTTCCATGGTGGGATATCCCATGGAAAGACGGATCATAAACCGGTCCAGCTGGGATTCCGGCAGCATCTGGGTCCCGGCAGAACCAACCGGATTCTGGGTGGCCACTACGACAAAGGGATTTGGCAGCTGTCGGGTGACGCCGTCTACTGTCACCTGTCCCTCCTCCATAACCTCCAGAAGCGCCGACTGTGTCTTAGTGGATGTACGATTGATCTCATCGGCCAGAAGCAGATTGCAGAGGATGGCTCCCGGCTTATACTGAAATTCACCGTCCGCCCCGATCATATTAAAGCCCACTACATCACTGGGAAGCACATCCGGCGTAAACTGCAGGCGGCGCTCCGTCAGCTCCATGGCGCGGGAAAACGCCACCGCCAGCGTGGTCTTTCCCACCCCCGGCACATCTTCAATGAGAATATGCCCCTTGGCAAGAATGGCTGTCATCACCAGTTCAATGGCCTCATCCTTACCCCGGATCACCTTCCCCACCTCATTTAAAATAGTTTCGATCTTCTCGTTCACCTTTTGTTCTCCTTTCCTTCCCCTAATGCAGATTCCTGCACACGTACCACACTATACTGTCAGTCCGGCCGCCGTTATAAATCGGCGCCGTTGAGCCAAGAAAACGCCGTGTCCCTCCGGCGTTCTCTGTCCAGCAGATACTGCCGGAATATATTGCATTTCCTGATTAGGATACTTTCATCTTAAATTTGCGGACAGCCCTCTCATCCTCCGCATCGATCTTGTCTATATTACCGCCGAGCCGGCGGATCTTCTCCTCGAAATTCTCATATCCCCGCTCGATATACTGGATATGATCCACACAGGTAAATCCCTCCGCCGCCAGACCAGCCATAACCAGCGCCGCCCCCGCCCGGAGATCCGGTGCGCTCACGGCAGCCCCTGTCAATCCGTCCACTCCTGTAATGATAGCGGCATTTCCTTCCACGGTGATATTGGCCCCCATCCGGCGCAGCTCCCCTACATATTTCAGCCGCGTCTCAAAAATCGTCTCCGTGACAATGCTGGTCCCCTCAGACAGGGCAAGCAGCGTCGTCATCTGGGGCTGCATATCCGTGGGAAATCCAGGATACGGCATTGTCTTGACATTGGCATAAGACAGTCTGTGATCCGCCGACACATGAACACAATCGTCAAATTCCTCCACCCTGGCGCCAATCTCTACCAGCTTCGCCGTAATGGCCTCCAGATGCTTGGGAATGACATTCTGGATATACACGTCGCCGCCGGTAGCGGCAACAGCCAGCATATATGTTCCCGCCTCAATCTGATCCGGGATAATGGAATATTCACTGCCGTGCAGGGATTCCACGCCTCGGATACGGATGGCATCCGTTCCCGCACCTCTGATATTGGCACCCATACTGTTGAGAAAGTTTGCCACATCAACAATATGCGGCTCCTTCGCCGGATTTTCAATGATCGTCCTGCCCTCTGCCATACATGCTGCCATCATAATATTGATCGTGGCGCCAACGCTGGGACAGTCCAGATAAATATGTTCTCCGACCAGCCTCTCCGCACTGGCGTCAATCTTGCCATGATGGATCGTCACCTCCGCCCCCAGCTGCTCAAATCCCTTGATATGCTGGTCTATAGGGCGGCTGCCGATCTGGCAGCCCCCCGGAAGCGCCACCAGTGCCCTTTTATATTTCCCCAGCAATGCCCCGACAAGATAGTAAGAACCGCGGATCTTGCGGATCGCGTCCTCATCCACGCTGGTATTACTGATCAAAGCTCCATTTATCTTCACGGTATGGGTGTCTATCCGTTCCACGATGGCACCTATCCCCTCTATTGCATCTAATAAGACATGAACGTCGTCCACATCCGGGAGATTCTCGATCACCACCGGCTCATTGGCCATAATAGCCGCGACAATAATACCCAGTGCCGCATTTTTCGCGCCGCCGATGGTCACCTCTCCTCTTAATGGCGTTCCACCTTTAATAATGTATTGTTTCATTATTACCTCCACAGATAGAAACGTACTCTGCTCTCGTTTTTTCTTGCATCATTTTATTAGTATAACACAATTTTGACATTTGTAAAACGGCAATTTGAATACTTTTCACAAAAAATCACCGCCTCTTTTTCACAGAATAACCAAATTTTCCTATCCTGCGGCCGAGTTCAAAATATTCTCCGTGAGAATAACAGACAAGCCCTGTCTCGTTTAATTCAAACTTCCCATTTTCGCTCATAAACCTCTCGCTGACCTGTACCGCCGTCACCTCTGCCAGGAACATGTGATGGCTCCCCAGTTCCAGCACATCCTTCACCCGGCACTCCAGACTGAGGGGGCTTTCTGCGATCAGCGGCGCATGCGCCAGTGTCTCCGCCGGAAGGGCGGTCAGTTCCATGGCGGCAAATTTATCCACATCCCTGCCGGACTTTACGCCGCACCAATCCGTAGCATAGGTGAGTTCCCCGGTGGTGAGATTTATGACAAATTCCCCGGTCTCCCGGATCAGTCCGTAGGAATACCGCTCCGGGCGCACGGAAATAGAGACCATCACCGGATCGGAGCATACCGTTCCGGTCCACGCGATGGTCACAATGTCCTTCCTACCGTCCCTCCCGGCACAGCTTACCATAACCGCCGGCACCGGATAGAGCATATTTCCCGCCTTCCACACCTGTTTCTTGTCCATAACCGCGTCCCTCCCTACATATGTATCTTATAGATCAGCTTATCCGACAGATCCTTATAGATGGAGAGGAAACAATCCAGCTCATCAAAAGGCCCTGACAGCATCACCACGATGTCGCTGCCGTTGTCCTCTATCATGGCCAGGAGATCCCCCGCCGTTTTCTCCGTTATCTCCGATGCCTCTGTCACCAGCATGCATGTTCCCGCCAGCTTCTCCCTCTGCTCAGAAAGCTCCAGCCCGTTGAGCTTTTCCGCGGCGATCTTCGCGATCTTTCTCATGGGCTGCTGCCCGCGGCGGTGCAGCTCCTTTGTAATGCGCTTTGCCACCGCCAGAACAATCCTCTCCTCCCCGCCGGCGAAGACAAAATGAGCCTCGTCATCATCTCTGCGCATATGGGCGATGGTACTTTTCAGCGTGCGGTAGGAAACACCTCTCTCCGATATATCCTCCGGATCATCCTCCCACTCCGCATCCGATTGGAGCGGCAGCGCTTGTTCCCTCTGTTCCACCGGTTTCTCCCGTTTTACCACTCTTGGCGCCGACACAAAATCTCCTGTGTATTCCCCCGGCCCCCCCTCTTCCGGCGGGACATCTTTCTCCTCCTCCGGCACGGCATCCACTGGCTCCGGCTCAGGTTCCCGCTCCCGCTCTTGCTCTTGCTTCTCCGGTTTTAATTCCTTTTTCTTTTCTTTTTTGTAGGGGGCAGATACCGATTCCTGATCCGGGTTCAGATCAAGCTCCGTCACATCTGCCCGGGGCACGGCATACGCAAGTCTCGGCTCTCTGTCCGGCTCTTCCGGTTCTGGTATCTCCGCTTCCCCGGGAGGCTCCCAGTCCGGGGCCTCGCAGCGCTTCTTCAGCTCCATGGCCTTGTCAATAATCCTTCCCTCGCCAAACCACAGCTTGAGATCCTTACATTCCTGGATGCATTCTTCCCGCATCCCCTCCATCTCATAGAGAAGCGCCAGCTGATATCCCCACTCCTCGGTGTACTCTTCTTTTTTTAATTCCTCCAGTATACTGATCAGCGTGGTCCGGGATTCCCCCTGGGCCTTCGCCAGCAGATACCGCAGTTCAAAGGTATCCAGCGTGACCTTTCCCGCGAATTCATAGGTGAGGAACAGCTCTCTTGCCTCGTCCATATTTCCCATCCGTATCACCAGGCGGAGCAGACGGTTCAGGATATAGCGGGAATGCGTTCTCTCATATATCAGAAAGAAAATATCCTTCTTCTCATTCAGTCTCTCCGCCTTCTCATACAGATCCGCGAAGAGATATAAATCTTCCAGTGATTCTACTTCTGTCAGTGTGAGCGTGTCGATCAGCTCCAAAGCCTGCACAAATCTGCCTTCCTGAACAAGGTCGCGTACCTGTGCACATCTGCGCATCACTTCATGTCTTTTCCCCATTTGTATCCTGCTCCTTACTGACAAAAAAGCCCCCAAATTGTGTTTTTCTTGCAATAGGAGGCAATTTCATTTTATTCTCACAATAATATATAAATCCGTGCATCCCACGTCGAACCTGGATCAGAAGACGTTACCAGAACAGTTGACTCGGTCCAGGCACCCTCGCGTCACACAAAAAGCATTGCTTAGTGCTGCTTCATTCCTGACCTGACACGGTTCACAAGTTCTTGTTGCACAAGACCCGGACGTCAGCGCCACTTGCTCTGGGCAGCTCTTCATCTTCAGGCCCTCGGTGGGACAACACCCCTGCTGTAGCGGATTGCAGGTACAGGGCACCGCTATCTCCCCGGCTGCACGGAAATATTAACAATCATACAGTGTTGATTATATCTTTTTTTCCGTTTTCTGTCAAGCACAGGATAACATTTAATCCGCCACCACATCCCCCGGCTCCAGACCAGAGAATATCACCTGTTTCGTGCCGTCGCTCAGTTCCCTGTCCAGCTCTACATACTGCTTTACCAGCTCTCCCCGGACCACCCGCCATACATACCAGTCACTTTCACCCTTTCCCCTATTCTCTTCATAAACACTCCCAGACGGAACAGTGAGCACATCCTTCAGGCACACCGCTGCAAATGTTGTCTGGGTCTTTGCCAGCTCCCTGGAGGAAATCTGTCCCTCCTCCAGTTCCACATAATACCCCGGGTATTGAAAGGAAGATTCCGAGTTCTTCCCCACATAGCCCTTTCCGCTCTCCGTCGTGAGGTATACATTATTCAGCGCCTCTGTGTACCCGGTACATATCCCGCTGTAACTCTGTCCGTCCGATGTCAGATCGATCTCCTCCCCGACATTCGCAATTTTCTTCTCTACTACGGGCCGCGGCCGCAGAGGGGGAACCTGCAGCACCAAGAGTCTCTTCCTTGTCTTCTTCCCCGCTATCCCAAATAGATATGTTCCCTCGGCAATCTCTTCTCCCACCCGGATCTGGCAGTTGATCACCCTTCCGCCTGTCTGGGCACAGACCCTGATCCTCCCGCTGCCGTCATTGTCCTTTTTATATTCCTCATACTGCCTCTCCAACTCCTGTATGGAATACCGGTGTATGCAGGCTGCCAGTTCCTGTTCATACTTCCATCGTTTCTCTGCCAGCACCCGAAGCCTGCCGCTCTTTTCCCGCATCTCGGAAGCAGTCTGTTTTTTCAATTCTTTTGCCGCTGCACGGTAGTTCTCCTTTTCCTTCCGGATCTGATTGGCAAGATCCGTCAGTGCCGCTTTCGCTTTTCCGGTATCTATCACATACAGCAGATCCCCTTTCTTTACCCTGCATCCATCATAAACAGCACTTTCCACAATTTTCCCCTCCCGCTCCGCCATCACCATTTGAGGACTGGCATCGGCAAGTTGGCAGGAACCACCATGGCTCCGCACTTTGTATCGGGTGCGCGCCACCGTATGGGTATTATACTCGACAGGAATCGCTGCATCGGAGGAATAACAGACCATCTCTCCCTCCCTCAGCCCCTCTGTTACCTCTGTCCTGTAATCGTCTTTAGCGCCGGTCTTTATACTCCGTTTCTCTTCTATACCAGCACTATTTTTCACATAGACATAATTCTCCTCTCCCTGGGTATGCAGGGAGTCATTTCCAACCACAAGAACCTCTGGGGAGTCCTTTTTAGCAAAATATACAAGGCAGCTGTCCCCACAGGACAGACCCGCTCCCTCCGGGCAGGCAAACCGGACAGCGGGATATCGGCCCTCCTTGTTCGCCGCCGCCATCTCATTCTCTGTATAGGGAATCTCCTTTAACGGATACTTCTGCCCATCTGATATCATGTATATCATCTGATATCCACTATAAGCATATTGGTCGGCTGTCACCTTCGTCAGCTCGATATACCGCTGCCCTTTGTCCGCCACTACCACTATATTTTCACAGGGTTCCGCCTGAGCAGATACAGCAAGATCCTTTCGGTATGTCACATATCCGGAATGCTTCGCCCGCAGGATTCCTTTTTGGATCTCCTCCTCTGCCTGCCTGATCTCCCTCTTTATTTCCTTCACCTGCTGCTTATAGAGTTCTCCCGCATATCTGGCTTCCTCTTCCAGCACCGCCAGCTTCTTCCTGCTCCCCTTCCCGCCCATAAGACGGACCTCGGCCTTTTTCTTCTCTACTATCTTCTCCTGCCAGACATGCTTCTCCCTTTCCTGCCGGAGCTCCTCTTCCAGTGCCTTCTTTCTCTCCCTTTCCGCCCTGTTATCACAACGAGCCAGGATATCCCCCTTTCTGACATAGTCTCCCACCTCAGCTTCTACCTTCCCAATCACTACATCCGACAGATAAAAGTGCGCATATTCTGTCGGCACCACCGATGCCATCAGTGTCTTCACCCTGCCAATGCGGCCTTTTTCTACAGGCCGGCAGGCTGAATTCCGGCTTACCGGCTCCTGCAGCTCCGGCACCTGCCGGCCGGAAGCCTCCTGGCATCCCATACACAACATGGCCGTCACAAGAAATAATACAATCTCTATCTTCACCCATCTCATCCGCCATCACCTTCCTCTACATGAATCACTGTTCCGTCTATGGCATTTATTACACAAATCCCCCCATCTGTCTTCCATGCTGGCACGTAGCTGTAAACCCCTTTGTGCAAAGGATCCCCCAGTCGAAAATACCCCAGTTGCAGTCTTGTCACTTCAATTTCATAAATCTTTTGTCTGTCACAGCACTCCCCGATGTATTCCCGAAAAATTTTTTTTAAATCCTCAAAGGAAATCAGACTCACATCATCCGTTACCGAGGTGGTCATAATGGGATACTTCCATTCGGCATGTATCACACCGGACTCCGTTACATCGAGGACAATTTCCGTATACAGGGAATAGTCAGTTTCCGAACTATAGTCCTTATAATTCCTTCCCGCAGCCCCTGGATTCCAGAAAGGCAGACCGCATGCTCCCGTTACATAAATGAAGCGGCAGCCCCTCTGTACTGTCTGTGCCCTCTGTCCGGAATTTTCCGACGGCGCCCCATTCCAGAGCAGAAGATAACTCTCGCTGCATATGGTATCGGAGAAACCGGTCTTCTCCAAAAAATCCTCCGCCGTCTTCCGTGCCCTGTCATATTCCCCCTTATTCTCTTTTGGAGTCCGGCTGACTGTACGTTTAGCCACCGTATTCATCCCCTTTAGCTCTTCTGGCCAGACATCCTCTTCTCTCCTGGGCACCAGCAGGATCTGCCTCTCCTGTCCAGATCCGTCCTCTTGAAAACTGAGCAGATACTCTACGCCATTCCGCACTCCGATATAATGATCCGACTGATATTCCCCAGCCGGTTCCCGGACAAAATCCTCCCCTGCGCTCTCTATCAGCCCTTTTATTGTGGTCACCTCACGCCGGTTTTTTTCCAGCCTTTCTACAATTTCGTCCCTGTCCGGATGGTCTGGTATGTATTGGAATCTTTCTGTTTCCATCTCATCCTCTTCCACTTGCCGTTCCAAGGCTTCCAGTCTTTTTTCCAGTATATCCTTCGGCAGTCTCCGCTCATCATAAGATTCCGCCCTGTCGCCAAATATCCCCTGGACAACCATCTGTACATTTTCTTTCTCAAAAGTAAATTCTTTTACCTCTGCCACAGCCATCTTCTCTACATTAGGCACCATTACCAGTGCATTCATTTTCACATTTACTACCTTTTCTTCCGCTCCCCTGTCACCTGGAATTTTCATTTCCCATAAATCTGTCCAGACGGTTCCCGCCACATCTCTGTATTGTGCCGGTCCAACTGCCTCCTCCCGCCGCTCCGCCGCATCTCTATATCCCTCTTCCTCCTGTCCGCATCCCGAAACAAAAATAAGCAGGACTGCCAGTAACAGAAACCCATATTTCCTGATTATCCTCCTGCGATCACTGTACGTCATCACATCCCTCCATTCCTTTGCTGTCTCTTAACATGTATTGTAGGAGGAAGTTGTAAACAAGATGTAAAGCTCTGTTCTCTTCTCAGTCCTGCCATAATTATATTTAGTAATTCTCTTCTTTCAATGTATCCACCACATTATCCTTCCGAATCTTGGACATGGCATACAGCATGGTAGAAAATACTACAAGAAATACACTTCCCACCGCGATCACTATACTGTACCAAGGAATGTAGAAGCTCATTTGGATCTCCGAATTCATGGCTTTCCATATCAGAGCGGTAATTCCCACCGCCACTGGAAGCCCGTACACCAGACCTTTCACACCGTAGAGCAGGCACTCGAAGTTGGTCATTTTCCGGAAACTTCTCTGTGTCATCCCCACAGACCGAAGCATCGCAAATTCTCTTCTCCGCAGAAATACATTCGTGGATATCGTATTAAATACATTTGCCACAGCGATCAGGGAGATCAGGATTATAAATCCCAGGGAAAAGATGTTCAGTATCAGCATAAGAGCGCGGCTCGCCTTGATCTGTTCGGCAATGTTTAGGATTAAACCATACTCCCCACCATCCTCCGCATCCATAATTTCCTGCATCTCTTCCTGGCACCGGTTCGGATTGTCCGCACAGATTGACATGGCATACTCCGCTGACAATTTCTTTCTCACCTCGGCCGGGCAGACTGCCTCCCTGGCCCCCGCCGGATAGAGGATCAGAAGTCCTGCCTCCTTCTCCGAGTCAAGCCCCGGGGGTGTATCCTTCCGGACCTCTCCAATGGTCAGCAGCTTTTTACCTATGATTTCTGGCTCTATTTCTTCCTCTGTGCCGTCGCCTTCCCCTTCATCCATCGGCCATACCTCAAAGCTGAGCTGCAGGGAATCCGGCTTTTCCATGAATGTCTCAACATTTTCATAGCGCTCTTCATCCGTATTCCACACGGTGGCGCTGTCATACACAAGGGCTGTAGGATTCTTTGTATCCATATAGCACTTTACATCCAGATGGTTCTTCTCAAGATATTCTTTATATACCGCATCCTGAACGAAGGTAACGTTGACGTTACTTACTTCAACCGGCTTCTCCAATTCCTTCAGATCACCAGGCTTCTTCTCCCCAGTGCTGTTGCGGTAAACACTGTCGGACAGATATTTTCCCGGCACTGTCACCATACTCTCATTCCACAGATTAAAGTTATAATAAGCTTCTGTCACTCCTGCTATCTGCGTAAACTTCCCAAATAACTCCTCATATTTTTCGTCATTTTGGGCTGTCCCCTCTACCGTGCTGCTATAACGCAGATCGGAGGAATATTTATTGATAATGTCGTCCAGCCCCGTAGACAGGTAATCGCTAAAGCTGGTGGCCGAGATAAACAGCACAACACTGATAAACAGGGAAAATACGGTCGCCCTGTATTTCCTCTTGTTGCGCTTATAGTTTTTGGTGGCAAGTACTCCCTCCAGGCCGAAGAGCTTCACCGTAAGGCGGGAGGTCTTCAGTTTCCGTGGTTTCACGACAATATCCGTCGTCTGACGGATCGCCTCAATCGCATTGATCTTAAGCGCTTTCCGCACCGGAAGCCAGGCAGAGATCAGCACGGTGACAAAGCCCACCACAGCAGCCGCCACCACCGACCACAGAGCTGCCGAAACGTGTATTGTCAGATTCCCCGTCCCCAGAAATGAGGAAAAGGTATCCCGCAGACAGTAGAATGTCACTCCCATGCCGCCGATTCCCGCCAGCACACCAAGGGGGACGCCAATGATGCTTACCATCACCGCCTCAAACAACACGCTCTTTTTCAGCTGTCTCCTGGTAGCACCAATGGATGAGAGCAGCCCATACTGTTTCTTTCTCTCATTGACGGAGATGGCAAAGGAGTTGTAGATCAGTGAGATGGAGCCGAACATAATAATTCCGATCAGGACCGCCATCAGTCCGGCAAGCATCCCTACCAGGCTGTCACCGAGATTTTCGCCTGATATCTGCAGATAAAACCGGTTCGTACTGATCAGATTTTCTTCCCCGAATTCCTTTTGCAGCTCTGCCTGAAACTCACTTGTCTCATCGGGTTCCTTTATGGTCATATACACCATCTGCTGCCCTCTGGCACCGGCAGAAGCATCCAGTCGGGTAAGAGCGGGATATCCCGGCAGCCCCTGAAAGGAACCCCAGTAACCGAAACGGGCGCTTTCATAAAAGCCAACGATCTCATACGTACCCTTTCCTTCCGGTACGAAGGTCTCCCTATCCCCCGACACACTGTAGGAGGTCTCCTCCCATATCTCAGCACCTGTTTCCTTCTCCTTCCGGACGCCGGTGTCCAGCTGGAGCTTCTGCCCCGTCTTGTACGCAATGCCGGATCTCTCTCCTATATCAGAAGGCAGGATCAGCTCATGGGAATTTTCTGGCAGCCGTCCCTCTGTGATGTTCACTGACAGCAGCTCCGGAAAATTACCGGAAAATCCCCCGATATACAGATACGGGGTTCGTTCTTTCTTTACGGAGTCCAGTCTGGCGAAAGCAACATCCGCATATTTCGCACTCTGGTCTATTTCCTTCCGTGAAAGTACCTCTTCTATACTGCCTTTCTTATTTTCCATAAAGCTGAGATGCCAGCAGCCGTCGTTTTGGATGGTAGTCTCCAGCATGAAATTCTGGATGCTGCTGACCGTCGTGGTCACTGCCGTGATCATTGCCACGGATAAAATAATGCCGACAATGGTGACAATGGTCCTTGTCCGGTTCTGCCACAGCGACTTCAGTGTATATCGTCTAAAGATATTCATGAGCGGATCACCTCATCCCTCACAATCTTTCCATCCTCGATGGCAATGATCCGGTCGGCCTGCAGCGCAATCTGTTCATCATGAGTGATAACGATCAGTGTCTGGTTGTATTTCTTATTGGAGGTCTTTAATAGATCGACAATCTCCCTGCTGTTCTGCGAATCCAGGTTTCCGGTCGGCTCATCCGCCAGTACCACCGCTGGGGATGTCATCAGAGCGCGTCCGATGGATACCCTCTGCTGCTGCCCACCGGACAGCTGATTGGGAAGATTCTTCTCCCGCCCCCGAAGCCCGAGAATATCCAGCAGTTCATCCAGATGCTCCTGATCCACCTTCCTGCCGTCCATCTGGATCGGCAGCGTCATATTTTCCGTAACATTCAGAATCGGGATCAGGTTGTAGAACTGATAGATCAGTCCCACCTGACGCCGGCGGAAAATAGCCAGCTGCTCTTCGTTCTGTTTATACACATCCTGCCCATTCATAAAAACCTTTCCGCCGGATGGGCGGTCTACTCCCCCCAGAATGTGAAGTAACGTAGATTTTCCCGAGCCGCTTGGTCCGATAATGGCCACAAATTCACCCTTGTTTACCGTAAAGGATACATCGTTCAGCGCCATCACCTGGTTTTCATCTGTCCCGTAGACCTTTGATAAATGTTCTACTTTTAAAATCTCCATCGTTTCCCTCATTTCTACGCATTGCGTGATTCTTAATCTATTATTTCTATTTCGGAATAAATCATAACATAGTTAAGTGACAGGCGCATGACTGTAATGTGACAGATTTGTAAGGTTGGGGGAATTTAGATATTTTTGCAAATGTCTGCAAAAGACTGTAAATAGATAGGTTAGAAGAGATTAGGGAATGTGGGGGTGGAGTATAATTTCTCATAATTTTGCATATTTTTTCAGTGAAATGGTGTAAAAGTGGTGTAAATTTAAGATGGTTTTGGTGTACGGAATGGTGTAGAACAGGGAACGGTTCAGGAAACCTTTTCCTTACCATCCCTCTTTGCATCAAACTTCTCGATTTCTTCCCGCATGCGTTTATCGTCCACATGATTGTATACTTTCATGGTAATTGCCAGATTACTGTGCCCCATAATCTCCTGCAACGTCCTCTGGTCCATCCCTGCCTCTGCCATTCTGGTGCAGGCAGTATGCCGCAGGATATGTGCCGTAATGTTTGGCAAAAGCTCCGGCTCCCTGTTCTCAATGATGGCATTTGCCACCTCAATACTGTTATAATCGTATACAATCCTGTGAAGAATAATATCCAACTGTGCAGCACTCCATAACTGAAATCTCTTTGTAAGGAACACAAAACCGCTGTGGGAATCCACCAAAAAATTTTCCAGCATTTCATGTTTCAGCATATACTCTTTCTGCTTTTTCAAAGCCTGTAATGCTTTTGCCGTCAGCGGAATTTTACGGATGCCTTTGATTGTCTTAGGCGGGCAAATTTGAAATCTGCGCTTTCCTTCCTCATCCAATTCATACAATAACTGATGGTCGATTTTGATAAATTTCTTTCTAAAATCTACATTTTCCCAGAGCAGACCTGTCCCCTCGCCACTGCGGCATCCTGTTTCAAAGAAGAACTCAAACATCCAATAGTAGGGACTGTATTCTTTATTTTCCTTGATAAAATTCAAAAACTCTACCTGCTGTGCCTGTGTAAGTGCATCCCTTTTATTGTTGTAAATGCCAAGCTCTTTTGTACAGCCGTGGGCATAATTCCTGCGGATATAGTCTTCAGAAACAGCATGGTTAAATATTGCCGATAAGACTTTATGGATCAGGGTAATGCTTCCATTCCCCACGCTGTCCTCCAGCATTTCCTGATAACAGTCCAAAATATGCGTTTTCCGTACTGCCTGAATCTGCATCCCTGCAAACTTCCGTTTCCGCATGTTTTTATTCCATATCTTTGTATAATTCTCAATGGTACGGACAGTGATTTTCCCACGCTTTTGTTTCATTTTGACATAGAAATCAAATAATTCATTTACCGTCATGCTGCCATACGAAGTAGAAATCATGTCATATCTGTCCTGTTCAATCAGGGCCTCTTTCTCACGCAGGGATAATTCTTTCTTCCTGCCCTGAGGCTGCGGGTCGCTCTCCACCAGCCGCCAGCTGTATTCCACCTGACGCTCCCCGTTCATATTTGTATAGCGGTACATATAACGTCCGTCGCTTCTCTGCAATTCCCCCTTCCTTAAAGTTCTTCCTTTTTTATCCTGTCTTTTCTCTGCCATAATTTTCCGCTCCTTCCATAAAAGACGGGAGCTTTGGTACGATACAACCATTATACCGCACCAAAACTCCTTGCGCCATGCCTAAATGACATTTAATCGGTCAACAAATTCCTCAATCAGCTTTCTCTTTATCTGTGGTCTGTTCCCATTCCATAGAATAAAAACAGCATCCTCATTTTCGTTGATAAGCCTGCGCAACTTTGCCTGCCCGATACGAAAGTAGCGGGAGGCTTCCTCCACTGTCAGGGTGTATTTCTGCCATAAAGGGATTTCTTTGCTCTCCATAATTTGAGGAATTTCTTTTTGAAATGTTAAATTTTCCATATGCCCATGACCCTTTCCTAATCTAAATTAAGCATAGCAGGAATGCAAAAGATGAACCATTGACTGGTAGGGTATTTTTTACGGGATTGTTACCATGACATGGTATCTTTTTGACGGCTGGTACAGTCCGACAGACAAAACGGATAAGAAAAAAATTTTTACACCAAAATTAAAATCTATAAAGAAACATGGTGTAGGAATGATACGCCAAAATCACAAAATAATGTAGGTTTGCTACACCAAAAATCTAAAATGGCGTAGGAATCCTACACCACCGCATAAAAATCATGTAAGATTGGTGAATTTTTCGCAAAAACATCTGGATTGGCTTTTGTGGAGAATGACTTGAATGTGCCTGTGGCACATTGCCAGATACGCATTTTGTCAGACAAGCTGAAAATGCGACTGGTTAGGGAAAAATACCCTAAAACCCCTTCATATAAATAATACCTATTGACTAATAATATCTTCAAGGAGCGGCTCTAAACCCTCATTAATAAGCTCCTCAACTAAATGCTGTATTACAAATCGATTAACATCCCATGCAACAAATCTTATTATATTTGCTGCTGTTTCCTTCACTATATACGAATAATTCCCTCGCAATACTCTCCCAGCAAAAAATGCATATACATCATATTCCTCGTAAACACGCCCGCAAATTGACTGATATTCCTTATCAATGCTTTGAATTATATGTTGGGCATGTCCATCATCAACATTCATAAACTTAATTAATACATTTGAATAAGCATTACCAGATTTCTGCATTTCTTTAACGATATCTTTACTTGTTAAACTGTATAAATAGTTTTCAATTTCTTCATCAAATTGTCCCTTATCTATTTTTTCAAAAATATCCTCTCTGTTCTTTGACTTCTTTTCATATTTTACTGCTTTCTCGAAAAAATTATAAAGTTGTTCAGCATCAGCATAACGATATGCAGCATCACTATTGGTCGCTTTTTCAGCAACGCTCCGAAATGCATGATGTGAATCCCTCGGATCATTAGTCATAATAAAATTTATTGTACGTCCAAGAGAATATACATCACTGCGCTTATCAGCCTCTTTCAACATCATAAATTGTTCTGGGGCACAATAAAAATACTGCCCCATAGAATTTGTATGTATCGTTTGATGGGAGGTAAATACATTAAGGTCTTTTCCTAATCCAAAATCTGCAATTCTTAAAGTTCCAGAAATAATAAAAATATTATTAGGGCTAATATCCCGATGTATAATATTTCTTTTATGTACCTTTGCCATTATGTACAAAATTTGTCTTATACATGTTATTTTTGAATCCTCTGGCAATTCATTAGAAATAACATAGTTTTCTAATGTAGCTTCCGCCTGCTCCATTGAATATGAGCAAGTCCCCTCATCAAACGAATAAACATTTATAATGCCAAACTCATCTTGCAAAGATTTAGTTATATTATATTCTCTCTTAAATCTGCTACGAATTCCCCTGTCAGTCAAATAATCATCTTTTAATCTTTTTATAATTACACATGTTGATTTTTGTTTGTAAACATTTGCAAATCCACCACTGCCGATCAACTCTAAATCATCATCTTCTTCTATACAGTAGTATTTCCCATTTTTCTCCAATAGTACATACTGGTCCTTCTTCAAGAGATTATTTATCTCATTTAGAATTGCAACCGATTTTTCCGCCGCCTCAATTTTTGATAACGATTGCTCAGACATTAAATAAGTTTTACTTAAAATAACGTCAAAGAACATTCCAAACCGATTATTGTTTATCAGATTTTCCAATTTATCATAAACATATGCCCATCTGGAAGGAAAACCTTGTCTATAAATATCTCCTGCATTAAAGTATTGATTGAAAAATTGAACAAGTTTTCCACCTGACTTATATGTATAGTAACCTTCTATATCACCGCAAAATATACTAGATATTTCTTTTATAGTGTCTTGACTAATCAAAAAAGTACCTCCCAATCAAAATCCATTGGATAATTTTCTTACATTATCAATAAGTCGATCGTATGATACGATATGTAATCCCGGAGTGTCACGCTGACTCTGCCCCCGCATTTGATTTGCAACATCATCCATTCTGTTTCGCCTGCCGACAACCAAGCAATAATAAATCCCCCACGACGGAATATTTCTTCCTATATCATATAAACCACAACTTTTTATAAAATACTGGCGATTATCATCCATCCAACGTTTCCAGTCTCTTATTTGGATAAGACCCTTTCGCGCAGATTCTGATTCCATATTACTATTTTTAAGTTTATAATCTACATTTACATCTTCAAATTCCACTAAAATAATTTGATGACCTATAGAATTACGCCCTAATAACATATAGTCAACACGATATTCATTTCCCAATGCCTGCTCTGGAGCAATATAGGCTTCATGATGTCCAAAATTATACTCTTCAAATAACGAAGCTGGTATAAACCACTTCCCATTACTTTTTATATAATGCTGAATATCATTTTCCTTCTCTGCTTCATCTAAAATATCCTTTAACAATTCCGCTTCATTTTTGAAATCTATATTGCGGTGCCATCCGTATTTAAATTCAATAAAATTCTTTGGTGGATTATAATCCATATGATTTCACCCCTTCTATAATTAATATTAAAACACTCAATACACCTTAACTGCAACTTTTTCATATGGTATCAAAAGCGCTAATCAATCAACCGATTTTATAAACTCTTTGGCATACGATATGACATCATGCTTTACCAGCACACCAGCTAAAATACCAAAATAATCTGTAACCAAATTGCTCTGCACCTTTTCTAATTCTGAAGAAGCTTTTTCGATATTATTACAAATCCCCAAAACTTTTTGCATTGTCGCACCAGCCTCACACAATTGTTCAATTTCCTTATATTTTCCATGCAGATAGTTATCTAACTTACTTGCATCACTAATATATTCCTGTGTATTATTCGCTGAATTATACATTTGTTCTATTTTTTGCAAATCCTCTCCAGCTTTTACATCATCGACAGTGCTCTTTATATCAATCAATTTTAGAGCCTCGTCTTTCAAGTTTTCAAACAAATGCATCATTATCTGCTTCCCCTCCTTGCATTATTCGACCTTTTTCCGTTAAAATTCATAAGCCCCTTTCATACCTATGAAGAATTTAGCCAACTAACTAAAATGCCTCCGAAATATCAACCCAATGCCCATCTGCCATATCTTCAACATACTCCGTATTATTGATAAACAAATCCTCGCTTTCGTCTCTTACAAAGCCCCACTTCAAATGATAATTTTCGGCATAGTTCTTAAACGCATTAAACTTATTTACAACCTGCATATCAATATTCTTGCTATGTCCTGCAACTTCTCCGCCTTTTGTCTCAATAATCCAATCTGTACCATCCTTCATATGAACGATATAATCCGGGTAAAAAAGCCACTGCTTCCCAACGCCATCAACATAAACAATGGAAAGATATTGCTGTCCTGCATCCCCGTTCTTGTAAAACCACTGGACATTTTCATTTCTTTCGCAATATCGTTCAAATAACCTTTCCGGTTCGCTCCGCAGCTTTCCAACAATAAATTCGTTCGTATACTCCTTATACGCATTAAGGCGAAATACTGTCCTCTTTTTTACTTCGCTGTACTTATAAATCTCCATTTCCGGAATGGTAAAGGTGGTTGTTTTCGGCTCCAATTTTAATGACATCTGCACTCCACCTAAGCCAGAGGTCACTTCCTTGAAATCCATTTTTAGACGCTGAACATTATTTATGATAAATGCATAAAAATCTGCATTTTCCAACGCAACAAATTTATATTTGGTACGCTTTCCCTTACTAAACATTCTCCTCAAAATATTCTTTACCTTTTGGGACTGCATTCCCGTTACTTTCTTTATCGCATCCACAGAATGCAACAAATAAATACCATGGGAATGCGTATTTACCATTGTTTTAATTTTAATTGTATTGTCTGCACCACCATTTGCTAATTCTTCCGTGTTTTTGAATATTCCCTGAAGAATTTTACTGTCAATCTCATGGCTGAAATTATAACCTCCCGCTTCCAGATTTTCACGATTTATGTTTTTATTGCTTCCCAAATTATACTTTTTCTTAAAATGCTCATAAACCTTAATCAAGGTTTCTCTTTCCCCAAGACCATCAAAATCCAAATCCCTCAGTTCCTTGACCAGTGTCAGATCCTTTGCTTCATCTTTCAGAAATAGCCGTCTGACCTGATATGCTTTATCCAACGAAGATAAAAGTCCCATTTTATAATTTGTATCTAATGTATATATGTAACAATAGTCTAATGTATTAATGCCATAATGCTTTCCCTCCGGCATTCTTCGTATTCTTCCGATGGTTTGAATCTGAAAATCCTCACTTCCCCCCTCACGCAGTTTTACCAATATCTTTGCCCTTGGACAGTCCCATCCGGTAGATATTGCCTGCTTCATAAGCAGAAATGCAGCGGAACCATCGGGATTGGTTAAATCGTCGCCGACAATTTTTTCATCACTCATCCAAATATTTACCATGCCATTATCATAGGTATAACCCATACTTGATAATTTATCTTCAACCGCCTTAATGGTTTCTGGCTGTCCCATAGGGAACTGAATCAGCACAAGCGGACGAATACTAACCTTCATTTGCTTATACAATGCAGCAATCTCTTTCCGCTTTTCATCTGCCAATTCCAGTAGATAATCATAATCATTCTCTATCTCCCTGCTTTCATCAACACCTTCATTCACATAGATAGCACGAGTAATCAATCCAGCATTGATGACTTCATCCTCTGGAATTTCATAAAACTCCTGATGAGGTACTTTATTTGCTGTGGCAGATACACGAATAATGTTTTTTGCGGCAAAGGCACTAATTACATCGTCCGCTTTTTTTGTATTATTCATATGCTCTTCATCAATAATCACAACGAACCTTGTGCCGTCTTTATGTGCCTCGGCAATCTTTTCAAAGAGATTGGAACGCTCACTGTCTTTTAATGCCGTATTCCCTTTCTTTGTTACCAGCTCCCAGTTAATAAACGTCACACTTCCCGGTTCAAATCCTGAAAGCATAGAGTACATGAGATTTCTTGTGTCTCTCTGTGGCGTAAGATTTTCCATGCTGTCTTTGCTCTGTTCTTCCAGATTCCCCTTGCCCGGACATAACCAGACAAATGCCGTATGTCCATCTGTATTTTTTAAATATTCATCAACATACTTAATAAGAATGACCGTTTTGCCTGCACCGGTCGGTGCTTTGACCGTAATAACCTGTTTACTGCTCATATCAACCGTCTTATCTATCAGAAATTCTACACACTCATTTTGAAATTCATAATCTTTCATGCCATTTACCATAATTCCCCTGCCTCCCGAAGTTCAAAATCAAAATAACAATCTGGTATCATGTATGTATTTACATTATCAAGTAATTTCTCCTGTGAAGAAGAAAGAAATACATCCTGATTGATGAACAATGCCTGCAGCTTATCATATTGTTCAAAATTTCTCTCAAACTCGTCCATCTCGTCATCATCCATGATAATAACATATTTTTGCTTATCTATTTTGACGCCATATTGTAACTGTATCATTTCCTCAATGTGCTCCAGTAAGTCATCATATATTTCTTCACTATCCTTGGCTACAAAATCGGTTTTGTAATATTTGAGATTCGCAGGCAGTCCATCAGAATATGTACTGCCATCTTCTCGTTTACCTGTAATGACAGTTTTAATTCTCGGATATGTTACATTTGAACATATAGAACTATCATCGTTAGTACACAATATAAAATGCCTATTTCCCCCATCTTCTTTATTTAAATCAACCACAGCTTGACCAGTTGTACCAGAACCCGCAAAGAAATCTAATATAAGGGCATTCTTGTCGCCTGCTAAATCAATGATTTTCTTAATAAACAATGTCGGTTTAGGAGTATCAAATATTTTTTCACCAAAAATATTTTGTAATTCTTTCGTACCGTCTGTAGCTGTACCACAATCATCCCATAAAGATTTAGGTGTCGCTCCCTTATTTTGAGCATCACTTAAAAATCTCTTAAGTTGAGGTTTTCCTTTTCCTGTTTTTCCAAATACTATTCTATTATCAGCAAGATAGTCTAAATATTCCTTTTCCCCCGTTCTCCAACACCTTCCTTTAGGTGGTAGATATTCCTCACCAGTGTTAGGATTTGTTATTACATAAGTTAAATTCGGTCTAATACCCGGACTATCAAAGGGATCTGCTTTCCAAGCT
This sequence comes from Eubacteriaceae bacterium, assembly GCA_910574015.1. Lineage (GTDB taxonomy): Bacteria > Bacillota > Clostridia > Lachnospirales > Lachnospiraceae > Eubacterium_F. The sequence continues at coordinate 176,604 of CAJSYQ010000002.1, forward strand.
CCCCTCAAATCATTATCCGGATTACCAAACCCTTCACCTGAATTTGCTAATTTAAATAAATGTTTTTTTTGAGTAAATGCAGTTATATTATGTGTATATACTAACGTATAATTATGATTTAAAGAAACAACCGCATCATTCGAAACAGATTTTCTTGAATTCCATATAACGTCAGCAATAAAATTTTCTTCGCCAAATACTTCATCACAAAGTAATCGTAAATTTGCTTGCTCATTATCATCAATACTTATAAATATTACCCCCGAAGATTTCAAAAGTTCATTTGCAATCTTAAGTCTTTTTTCCATGAAAGAAATCCACTTACTATGTGTATAGCCATCTTGCTTATCAACAAAACAATCATCATAAATAAAATCCTTATGTCCCGTATTATACGGCGGGTCAATATATATCACATCAATCTTCCCTTTATGTGTCTTCTCCAATAGCTTCAAAGAGTGCAAATTATCGCCCTCCAGCAAAAAATTACATTTATCACTATCGGAATCGCCGACAATTTCTTTTTCTTTAACCTCTGTGAACACCGGAATATGCGTCTGCATTTTAACGTCCACTTCTTCTTCGTGTTCTTCCCATACAAGTCCGTATTTTTTAGCGGTCAGTTCCTTTTCTATCTGATTGATAGCCATCAATGATTCATCATCGTCATGCTGCTCTTTTAATGCCTCAAGAAACGCTAGCATCTTTTCTCTTTTTATTTGTGATAAATTTGCCATTACTAAATCTCCTTGTCCATTGTTTTTTGCCTGATATGATATATAATTTAAAATCATATATCATCTTTTTCGTCTTCACCGACTTCTGCAATTTCTTCTATTACATTCGTAACAACAGTATTAAGTTCTGCTGCGTTTTTTGATGTGATTACCGATGTGCCTGTTCGTGATTCCACCGCTTTCCTTGCCTCAGCAGCTGCCTCTCCACCAGAACGAGCCACTTCCTTATTTTCAGCAAAAGTGGAAGGCTTTTGCTGTTTCGATATCTCCGTTGAAGTAGATTCTGCAAGCATATTCAAAATCAATTCCATATCCGACATATTGTCGCGGAGATTTTCTTTCTTCAGCCCTTTGAGATTTTTATACTGTCTCGTACTCATGCCCGACCATGCTTTTGTTATCTCATCGGTAAGAATAGCATATTCCCTACCCTGCTGGACTCCGCTTTTCTGCCATTCATCCGTAAGGGCATTTCTGACACGGATAGAAAGAATTCTTTGATGAATCCACTCATCACTGTATCCCTTTTTCTGGTATGTTTCGAGTGCACGGTCGATTGCCTGTTCCGGGTCAATCGTCTCTTCGATTCGCTCTCTTCCAACCTCAGCAAGCCATAGTTTAAACGGTTCTGCCTTTGGTGAAGGAATTGACTGAATGATACGCAAAAGCTGTTCTGTCGTTGCAACATCGGTCATTCTTTTCTTGCCGTCTGCTGCAGTCATTTTCAAACCGTGACAATTTGTCACAGTTTCATTTCCCTCTTCCTTCAAGCGCTGCTTCAGTTTTCTCCAATATGCTGCCGGGTCTTTACTTTCCGTAAGCACTGCGACAACATCAACAACAGAGAAATACCATTCCTCTATTTCTTCGTCCCAAGCCGTTCTGATTTTTTGGTCTTCAAAAAGCTGTATGTTATCTTTCCCCATTTTCCCTTATACCTCCGTACTTTCTATCTTTTCTCCCCTCTAACACAATTATCCTATCTCAAAGGTCTTTTTCTCAGCCTTACTCAGACACAAGTAGTTAAAATGACATTTGCTACAATTTTCTTTATCACATTTCCTTGGCAAATGATTTCTCCGTATATTTGCTGCCGCATCTTTTATGTCTGTCTGCACTTCCTCAATCATTCTATCCGTAATGTTTTCTCTGACATTATTCTCAGAATCCAAATGATAGACTTCCATATAATCTGCTTTTGTTCCCGTTAATTCCTCATAGCCAAGTGCGTAAATTTTCAACTGTTCCTTATTGATAGATTCCTGTACTTCCTTATTTGCCGTCTTAAAATCCACGATATACGTCATGTCCACACCGCCTACGTTCTTTCGTTTTACTAAATCGATCCTTCCGTTGACCTTAATTCCGTCTCCCATATCTATTTCAATATCGGCTTCTGCCATTTGGATATTGTCAAATTCCTGTCGGTTATGTTCTACATAATGATTAATAGCTTTCGTCACGCTCTTATACATATTTTCGGCAAGCTTCTCCGTGGCATATGGAAGATAAAAGGATTCGTCAATCATTCTTTTGACATCTTCTTTATCAATCACTTCTCCCGCTATAGCTGCTTTATGTATATTTTTAACTATTTCATGCATAACATTACCATAACCAAGTGCAGGAACTAATGGCTGTGCAAAACCATAAAACATAGACAGCTTAAACCGATATGGACAGTCAAAATAATCTTCCAGCAAACTAAAGTTCAGTGAAACAGGTATACTCTCTTTCTTCATGGACGGTATATTGTCAGCATTGTATAGTATCTTTCCATCATACTTTACCAGATAAGAAGAATCCTTCGCCTCCAGCAAAAAAGTAGACACATACTTATCCCGGCTTGTTTCCGACCTTGACAGGTACAGATATTTCTTTGCCCGTGTAACCGCTACATAAAAGAGTTTCCTTTCCTCCTCAATATCTCCATCAAACCGGGCAGAATCCGTTATCCAGCTTCGATCCAATACATGCCATATGCCCTTGCCGCCAATCCTCTGTGCTGGAAAATAATTCTTATTAAGCTGTGGGATAAATACTGCCGCAAATTCCAGCCCCTTTGACTGATGTACCGTCATGATATTAACCGCATCCGGTTTGGTATAGGTATTGCTCAGATACCCTTCCGGATAATACCCCGTTGCTGTATATTTAATAAAAGAACAAAAATTATGCAGTTTTGTTCTTGGTTTTAATGTGTAATTAATAATTTCGTAATCTGCTATCACCTGACTGAATTTTCCCAAATTATATAACAAAAGCTCTGTTTCCACTTTCCCATCTTCCACTATGGAAACACGCCTTAAAAAGTCATGGTATATCTGTTGTAAATTCAAGTCCGAATATAGCTTTATCTCTTTCACATCTATGGTTGCCAAATACTGTAATGCATCCGCCAATTCCTTTTTATCCAAGGAATACTCTATGTCTAGCCACATCTTAAATAAGTCCGTGGAAGATAGTTCTCCATTTAGATAATCATAAATCCCCTTTGCCGCCTGACATTCTTTCGTTCCAAACAAATCATTTACGCCTTCCACTACAAACGGAATATGATACTCTTCTAACTTCTCTGCAATCATGGAACTGATTTTTCTTTTTCTAAGCAGCACTGCCATTTCTGAATAGGGAACTCCGACACTGTGTAGTTTAACAATCCTATTTGCTATAAAATCAAACTCTTCTTCTACGTCCTTGTATTCTGCATATGCAATATCGCCTATATCATATTGAACCAAACAGCCGGACTGCATTGTTTTTGCCAGACGATTATCATTATAAAAAATCACCCGTCTGGCAACATCTACGATTCCCTCTGTACTGCGATAGTTCGTATCAAGAAAAAGATACTTTTGAATGTTATACCGCTCTTTGAATGTTAAGATATTTTTTGTGTCACTTCCCCGAAACTGATATATGGTCTGGTCGTCATCGCCCACTACACATATATTGGCACCAAAATCCTTTAAAATCCGAATCATTTTCTCCTGCACAGGATTGGTATCCTGATACTCATCAACGGTTAAATATTTTACTTTACCTCCGATTATTTCAGCAAATTTTCCGTTTGTTTCAAGCTGGCAAATCATTTCCCGCAGAATCAGGGAATAATCAAACTTCTTTTCTTCGTATAGCTTACTTTGGTATTTCTCAAAAGCAAGCTGCGTTTTTGCATCCCATTTATCTTTTTCAAACCAATTCTCATTTAATATACCCATCACGGAAACAAACAATGAAGTTTCCGTATATTTCCGCATATCCAAATCCTGCATTCCGCATTCTTCGTAAAAACGCTCCACAAATAATTTCGTATGTATCTCATCCATCACGTTGAATTTTTGAAACTCTGGAATGTTCTCCTGAAGCATTTTTATGCAAAATCCATGTATCGTTCCAACATACATATGGGCAAATCCCCGGGTATGCCCCAGTATCGCCTTGCCATAATCATAAATTCTGCTCTTTAATTCTTCAGCAGCCCTTTTCGTAAATGTAAATGCTACAATATTCTCTGGTAATATTTCGGGTTTAGAAACAAGAATATTGACGATTCTTCTTGTGACTACGCCTGTTTTACCCGCACCTGCACAGGCAATAATCTCTAAATCTTCATCAACCGTTTTAACTGCCTCCATTTGAACTTCAGATAAATTCTCTAATAAGTCCATGCTTTCCTCCATAAGTACCTAACTCATTTTATAATTTATCCCTTTTTCATTATACTTAAAAAACTAAGTATTTTCAACGACAAAAGACCAAAATCTTGCAAACCTAAATTGCAAAAGAACCCCCGCAAGCCTAACCCAAGACCTGCGAGAGTTCCCATAAAACTCAATCCAGTACCTCTGTTCTACAACACCATCTACGGCAACTTCATTTTCTAAAATTCCATTATTGCTCATAATGGTTTTGGCGGATGCTATTTTGTGGCAAAGCCTTTTCACCGATGTTCCCTCCTGATGGAATTTTCTGTTGAGCGGCGAGTATTAAATGAAACCGTCAGCCATCCTCCTCTTTCAATGTATCCACCACATTTTCCCGCCGAATCCGGGACGCCGAGTACAGCATGGTGGCAAACACAACCAGAAACACACTTCCCACTGCTATGGCAACGCTGTACCAGGGAATATAAAAGCTTCTCAGGATCAGCGAATTTGTGGCATACCAGATAAGCCCGGTGATACCGGCTGCCACCGGCAGTCCAAACATCACTCCCTTTACCCCATAGAACAGGCACTCGATGTTCACCATCTTATAAAAACTCCTCTGGGTCATCCCCACGGACCGCAGCATGGCAAACTCCCGTCTCCTCAGATAGACATTGGTGGAAATGGTGTTAAACACATTGGTTGCTGCGATGAGAGAGATCAGAATAATAAATCCGTAGGAAAATATATTGATCACGGTCATCAGCGCACGGTTCGTCCTGACCGTCTCCGCTATGTTGTACAGTTCCCCGGTATCTCCCGTCTCCGCCATGATATCCCGCATCTCCTCACAGGTCTTATCTGGATCCTCCGCATGAAATGTCATTCTATATTCCGGGCTGATATCCTCCCGCAAAGACGCGGGATAGATGACCTCCATGGCACTCTGGGGATACATAAGCAGGACGCCGTACTGGCTTTCAAAGTCAAGACCCGGCGGGAGGTTATCCTGAATCTCTCCTATGGTGATGGTCTGCTTTCCTATCAGCTGAATGTTCTCCAGATCGCCATCCTCCGGCCACACCTCGTATGCCAGCCCAGCCTGTCCTGGATTCTCTTCAAACACCCTGCTGATGGTATACCGCTCCTTCTCTACATTCCAGACGATTGTTTTGTCATAGGCCACGCCAACCGGCGTATCCGCATTCATATACTTTTCCACATCCATATGATTGTCCCTGAGATATTCCTCAAAAGCCGAATCATTGATAAATGCAATGATTCCGTTGCTTGTGGACACCTCCTTTTCCAGTTCCTTTTCTTCGGAAGGCCTGGAATATCCGGTACTGTTCCGGTAGATTTCACTGGATAAATATTTCCCAGGCAGCGTTATATGTGGACTCCACAGGGAAAAATGGTACTCCGCCTGTGTCACACCCCCGCACTGCTCCAATCTTCCAAAGAGCTTCTGGAACTGATCCTTGTCTATCTTCTTTCCAAGCTCCCTGTCCTCCTTATTGCTGTAGCTGAGGTCGCAATTATACGTCTGGATCAGCTCATCCATAGAGGAGGACAGATAATCGCTGAAGCTGCTGGCGGATATAAACAGCACCACACTGATAAACAGGGAGAATACCGTGGCCCTGTATTTTCTTCTGTTCCGTTTATAATTCTTGGCGGCAAGCACCCCCTCCAGCCCAAACAGTCTCTCTGTCAGGCGTGCCGTCTTCAGCCGGACAGGTCTCGCCACAATGTCCGTGGTCTGGCGCACCGCGTCAATGGGACTGATCTTCAGCGCCTTCCTGACCGGAAGATAGGCGGAGATAAGCACTGTGACCATTCCCACCCCGGCCGCCAGGACAACTGCCCACAACGCCGCCGACATATGGATGCTAAGATCTCCCATGTTGGCAAATTGGGAAAAGGTACCCCGCAGGCAGTAAAAGGTCACTGCCATTCCCCCTATCCCCGCCAGGATTCCCAGAGGGATTCCGATGCCGCTGAGCACAACCGCTTCAAAAAGCACGCTCTGTCGCAACTGTTTTCTCGTAGCGCCCACAGAGGATAAAAGACCGTATTGTTTCTTCCTCTCATTCAGGGAGATGGCAAAGGAATTGCCGATCAGGGCCACCGAACCGAACATGATAATACCGATGAGTACCAGCATAAAGCCAGCCAGCATCCCTTTTGTTCTCTCATTGAGAGTGCTGCCCTGCATCCGAAGATAAAAGTAATTCAGATCAATGCTCTCCTTGCCATATCTTTTCATAAGCTTTCCGGCAAAATCCTCTGCCATGCCGGCATCACTCAATGCCGCGTATACCATTCTCCTCCCATTTACCACCACGCTGTCATCCAGTCTGGTCAGCGCTGTATAGCCCGGCTCCCCAAGAGACGGTTCCCAGTAGCCGAGCCTGGCGCTCTCATAGGTCCCGACAATCTCATACGTCTGCCGCCCGCTGCTTACAAAGGTCTCCTCCTTTTCCGGTGATATCAGATAATCCTGCCAGACCGTCTCGCCTGACTCTTCTTCCCTGCGGAGTCCTGTCTCCAGAGTTACCTTTTCGCCTATTTTATATTGGATGCCGGAGCGCTCCGCCATATTCACCGGTACGATAAGCTCATTGGCGCGTTCCGGCATCCTGCCCTCCTTTATGCGGAGGGTCAGCAGTTCCTCAAAATCTCCGGAAAATCCTCCGATATAGAGATACGGTGTCCTCTCACTCTGGATACCCTCGGGCTTTGCATATGTGATATCCGCATACCCGGCGCTCTTCACCACTCCCTCCGCCTTTTCTACCTCCTGGACTGTCTCCCGGTTCTCCGTCAGTATATTCACATGCCAGCTTCCATCACTCTCCGCTGCCGCCTCCAGCAAAAAATTCTGTATGCTGCTGACTGTCGTTGTCACGGCTGTGATCATCGCAGTAGATAAAATGATCCCAATGATAGTGACGATTGTCCTGGTCCTGGCCTGTTTCAATGATCTCAGGGTATACCATCCGAAAATGTTCATAGCATCCTCCTCCATCCTACTATATTACACAAATTGGTTCTGATCATATAATAGCATGGTCAGGTGACTCCAGAATGACTTTAATGTGACGATTTTGTAACTATTTCATCCTCCCGTCCCTTCCTTTTTCTCTCCCGAAGCGTCCTAAAAAAAGAAGTCATCAACCGGCTGCACTCTTTTGCAAGTACACCAGCCGTAATCTCCACCTGATGATTGAAGCCGGGAGCCTGCAAAATATTCATAACCGAGCCTGCACACCCCGCCTTTGGATTCATACTGCCTATGACCACCCGTGGAATCCGGGCCTGGACAATGGCGCCTGCACACATGGGACACGGCTCCAGGGTCACGTACATAGTACAGTCCTCCAGACGCCAGTCCCCAAGGACCCTGCTGGCTTTATTGATGGCGATGATCTCCGCATGCGCCAGTGTATTTTTCTTCCAGTTTCTCTTATTATATCCCCTTGCGATAATCTTGTCCTCAAACACGATAACACAGCCGATGGGCGTCTCGTCCCGCTGATACGCCCGTTTCGCCTGAGTGACCGCCGCCTTCATAAATTTTTCATCCGCCGTCATCCTTCGCATGTTCCTTTCTTATAATTCTCTCAGCCAGTAACCGTAGTCCCCCATGGATAATTTCTTTTTGCGGGTCTGTTTGAACAGTGTAAAGCCAAATCTCGCAGCCAGATACTGCTCCTTCCGGATATACTGGCCCGGTACTCCCACATAATTTTTGCCCTTAGTATGAGCATACACCAAATGACGGTAATTGTAAAATCCCTGCAGCAAAAAACTGTTCTTCGCGTAATGCCAATATTCCATTGGAAACTGATTGAAATCCTCCGGTCTCATCTGCAGACACCACTCTATCTCATCGTCCTCAAAGGGATACATCTCTGACAGCCCTTTCAGAAAGGAATCCCTTTTAAATGCCGGCTCTGTCTCTGCTTCTGCATGCATATCTGTCTCCGGCTCCGCTTCTGTCTCAAATTCTGCCTCAGTCTCAGCTTCCGGCTCTGGAGCGGGTGCGTCCTCTCTCTTTCTTTCCGATCCCTGCCCAGGTTCGGTTTCCGGCATTTCTACTGGCTCCGGCTCCCTCTCCGGCTCTGTGTCTCGTTCCCTTTCCGGCTCTCCCCTTCTCTCCGGCGGAAATTTTACCATGTCAAATAACAGGGCATCGGAATATTCCGGGCACATCCCCGACAGATAGCACTCCCTCTTTCCAACCAATATGCCGCATATCTCCTCTAAATTCAACTGCTCCGGCAGATCCTCCAGAAGGCTTCGGAAGTTCCAGGTGTCGGACTGTACGGTTGTCCCTACCGGAAACGCTTTGTCTTCCTCTCCCTGCCTGCAGACTATGTATACCGGATTTTCCCCCGGAAGTGTGATATCGTGCATGGATAGATACAGTAAGAGGTTGTTCTCCCTCTTCTCCAGCCGGGCAAAGCCCTGTCCCTGCATCAACGCATTATTCTCTCTTTTTTTCAAATATATTACCTTACGCATATATTCCATATTTCCATTCCCCCTCTTATACTACTATACGCCTGCCAGTCCCATCTTATGCCTGTCTTGACAATTTCTCCAAATAACATTAGAATGGGATAAGGATTGAGATGATCAACGATTAATTGACTATGGATTGGAGGAAATAGTAATACTATGAAAAAAATCATTCTGTCCGGCGACCGTCCTACCGGCAGGCTTCATGTGGGACATTATGCCGGTTCTCTAAAACGCCGGGTAGAGCTTCAGGAATCCGGCGAATATGACGCCATCTACATTATGATCGCCGATGCCCAGGCTCTGACAGATAACGCGGATAACCCCGAAAAGGTGCGCAGCAATATTTCGGAGGTTGCCCTTGATTATATGTCCTGCGGACTGGATCCTCAAAAATCAACTCTTTTTGTACAGTCCTATGTATCCGAACTGACAGAGCTGACCTTTTACTACAGCAATCTGGTTACGATATCCCGCCTGAAGAGAAATCCTACCGTCAAATCGGAGATCCAGCTCCGGGGCTTTCAGACAAGCATACCAGTGGGCTTCTTTACTTATCCAATCAGCCAGGCGGCAGATATCACCGCATTTAAGGCTACTACGGTTCCGGTGGGGGATGATCAGCTGCCCATGATCGAGCAGGCAAGAGAGATTGTGCGGAGTTTTAACTCCACCTATGACGAAGTACTGATCGAGCCGAACGCTCTGCTTCCAGAAAATTCAGTCTGCATGAGACTTCCGGGAACGGACGGAAAAGCCAAGATGAGCAAATCCCTTGGCAACTGCATCTATCTCTCAGATGATCCGAAGGATATAAAGAAAAAGATTATGAGTATGTTTACCGACCCAGATCACATCCGAATCGAAGATCCCGGAAAGCTGGAAGGGAACACCGTATTTACTTATCTGGACGCCTTCTGCCGGGATGAACTCTTCGCAGAATACCTGCCGGAATACAACTGCCTGCAGGAGCTGAAGGATCACTATACCCGAGGCGGTCTGGGAGATGTGAAGGTGAAAAAATTCCTGTATTCTGTCCTGATGGAGGAGCTCTCACCGATACAGGCCAGAAGAAAGGAACTGGCAAAGGATATTCCCGCCGTTATGGAAATATTACATCAGGGAAGTATCCGGGCAAAGGAAGTAGCTGCCAGCACGCTGGAGGAAGTAAAGCGCGCCATGAAGATTGATTATTTTCACTAATACATGCAGGAAGGTTATATTTGCAGCGTCAATACCTGTTCTCGCTTTTCTCTTTTTATAGGGATAATTACAGGGAGGCATGTGACTCGACGAGTCACATGCCTCCCTGTTCATGACTATCTATCAACCGACGGTCCCTCTTACTCCTTATCCCGCTGTTGGGACCGGTGTGGAAACCGGCACCGGCGTTGGTGTCGGCATTCCCGTGTCATCCTGGTACTTGCCCGGATCCACATCCTGATTGTCATAACCTGACTGCGGCGGCGCTGAATAATCCGGCTGTTCTGGCAGCTCCTCCGCCCGCTTGACCGCGTCGTCCCACTTCTTCCTTAGACCGTCATACTCAGGATAACCCTTCACCCGTTTCAGCGCTTTCTTCCCGTCCTTGATAAGAAGCTTCGTGACATCCGTATAATAGGATCGTTTGTTCAGCGTATCAATATACCACTGTATCTTCTTGATGCGGTTTTTCTTTAATGTCTCCGCTGCCTTCTTAAGGGAATCCTCCGCGTCCACCTTCTGCTGTCTCTGCGCCTGCTCCACCTTGTCTACCTGGTATTCGCTGATGGCGTCCTGCCATTTGTCCATCACCGTCCGGTTCAGGGAATCATATTTCTTCGCCGCCCGCTCTTTATATGAGATCTGCTGGTACTCGTCTGGAATCTCCTCGATAACGGCCAGGACTTCATTATATCTCTTCTCAAAGGCCACTGCCGTTTTCACGCTGGTGACCTTGTAGTTCTCAAAGGCACTTACGACATTTTCCGCTTCCTTCTTCGTTGCCTCCAGCTTATAGTTTACCTCCCATTCCGAGGTGCGCTCCTGATTCAGCGTAGAATAATACTCATATCCGGAAGGACGCTGGCTGTAATAACGCGAGGTAGTTTTGTAATCTATCTCCTTCCTGCTCTCTGTCATTTTTCCTCCTGACACCTTACGGAGTTCCAGGGAGGCCGGGATATCAAAATCCCGTTTCTCTTTCTTTTTGTGAATCTCATTCATAAAGGAAGACCAGATGCGAAGGGGGTATGTCCCGCCGTACATTCCAGCCATTTCCCGCGGCGTATCATATCCGATCCACACCGCAGTTGTATAATAAGCGCTGAAGCCGCAGAACCAGGCATCCTTGTTGCTGCTGGTAGTCCCGGTCTTGCCGGCATAAATCTGCTTGTCCGTATTGGCGGAGCGGCCGGTTCCGTACCCCTCCGCAAAAGTCCCCTGCAGCATGTCCTTCATAATGTAAGACGTATCCGCCGAATACACTTCGCTCTCACTCTCCGGCTTCTCCGGCGCCGTATACAGCGTCCCCTTTGTCTCATGGTCGATCTTCTTCAGGCAGGTGCGGGAGCTGAACTGACCCTCGTTCTCCAGAGTGGCATACGCGCGGCACATATCGTTAATGGTCGCCCCGTACGTAAAACCGCCCAGCGAGATGGCAGGAGCAGAATTGTCCGCATAGGAAAGAGACGAAAATTCCAGCTTATCAAGATACTTGATGGACGTTTCGATCCCCGTCTTCTTAAACACCTGGAAGGCAACCGTATTCAGGCTCCGTGCGAGTCCCTCCCGGGCCGTTACCTTACCGTGATAGCGCCCTCCGTCGTTCTTCGGGCTGTAACTCTTCTTGTCGCTGCTGTCCCAGTACACCTTGCTGTCATTGATCACGGTGGATCCATTGATCACGCCGTTATCGATGGCAGGTGCATAATCCAGGATAGGCTTAATGGTAGAACCCGGCTGGCGCACAGCCAGGAAAGCCCGGTTATACTGGTCATTCTTCGTCCGTCCCCCCACCACGGCAACGACATACTGCGTATCGTTATCTATGCACATCGCCGCGCTCTGCAGAGCATATTTTTTCGTCTTCTTATCCTTCTCCGTAAAATTGGACAGGGTATCCGTTACGGATTGCTGCAGCTTCTTCTGGATCTTTGTATCAAAGGACGTATAAATCTTATATCCCCCGGCGCGGATCTCCGCAGACTTCTCACGATAGACCTCCGCAAACTTTTCCTTATACTTTTTGTGCTCAGAAGCATCCGCAAAGGTATATTTAAATACAAAGCCCTCATCCTTCATCATCTGCTGGGCGGCGCAGTCCACTGCATAGCTCACCAGATAATTCTCCGAGCTGGATTCCTCCTCCATGCCCACCACCTTGATCTTTTCCTTAAGGGCGGCGTCATACTCCTTCTTTGTAATATATCCCGCCTCCAGCATATTGCCAAGCACCTGTTTCTGCTTCTGGGTCGCCAGCTTTTTGCTGGCAATGGGATTATAATTGTTGGGGCTGTTGGAAATACCGCACAGCATGGCCGCCTGTGCCAGAGAGATATCCTTTGCCGAACAGCCGAAATAAAACTGTGCCGCCGTCTCCACCCCATAGCACTGGTTGCCGTAATAGTTACTGTTGCAGTAGAATTCCATGATCTCTGCCTTATTAAATTTCTTCTCCAGAGCCGGGGCCAGCAGCATCTCCGTCAGCTTACGGCCGTAGGTCTGCTTCTGGGTCAGGAGATTGTTCTTAATGAGCTGCTGGGTAATGGTACTTCCCCCCTGGGTAATCTCCCCGTTGTTTGCCACCAGGGCGATTCCCGCCCGGGTCAGCGACTGCAGGTCAATTCCCGCATGCTCCTTAAAACGCTTGTCCTCCGTGGCAATGTAACCGTTCTGGATGTACATGGATATATCCTTTATCTTGACATACTGATAGGTTCCGCTGTTGATCTCTCCAATATGTTTTCCATTCTTATCATACACCTTCGTGTTGGATAAGATATGAAAGTTGCTGGCATCCAGATTGGTCAGTTTTTCATAGGCCTCTTCGCATGCCTGTTCATACATCGGCATCACCCGGGCATAGATGATCCCTCCAGCCAGCACCAGCACGAGGAGAAGGATCAGACAAACATTCATGATGATCTTGGAAAAGTTCATAATGAATGTAATGATCTTATAGATCAGCCAGAACGGAAATACAACCACTCTGACCACCCATTGCGCCCACTGGTGATCCCGGATAAATTCCTTCAGCTTATTCACCGTTATTCCCTCCTGTTTCCCGGTTTCCTTTTATCTTCTTCTGCAAACGGCGTCTCTTATGGTTTCGGAAGCCCTGCCGGATCCGCCGGACTAACAGCGAGATAAATACGCCGCCAAATAAGAGCAGGATCCAGTTTATAAAATTCCGAAAAAAATTCTCCTGAAACAAGCTGTGCCCTGGTGCCGCCTTATTCACATAAATCCCCAGGTCACTTCCTTCCTCTTTCGTAAGGCCAAACAGCGGTGCCAGAGCATAATATTTTCTTTCCTCATAGACTGTCCCCCGATATTCATACTGTATCCTCACCATTGGCACCATCATGGTAAGGGGGTCCGAAGTATTCTGCACCAGTGTGGCAGTCACACTCTCATACCGGTCCCGGCTGAACATATGACAGAATATCTGAAAATTCATGAGAAACAGTAATACTGCAATAAACAGGATCATAACGACCGGTGTCATGATCCTGCTGATCGTCACCTTCTGTTCCTTTTTTTCCTTCATTGACGATGTCACCCCTTTGTATCCTATTATAATACCACGACATAGCCGAAAGCGTCAAGTTCTGTGTCCCACCGGCATCCCGATCCGGCTGTCCCCCCGGTCCGTGACGATATGAAATCCCGCCGACTCCACCCGACGGCAAAGCTCCTCCAGGCACTGTGCCGACTCAGCGCCTGTGCTGAGCTTGTTGTTATACAGTTCGTATTGTCCGCGTACCCGTACGGGTGTCAGATTCGGCATCAGTACATTGGCTCCTGCCTGCAGGCCCCTCTCCCTGCCGTCCGGCGCAATGGTCCCCAGTGCCGTGGTGGCGGGCAGCAGAACTCCGGGAAACATCAGTCGGAGAATGCTCAGGAGCACCAGAGTCAGTTCATAAGATCCGTCCGGTTTCCCGGCAAAGGGCGTATCCCGATGGGCAAGGAAGGGGCCGATCCCGATCATATGGGGATTCAGTTCCTGCAGAAACCGCAGGTCGGAAATAAGGTTGTCCCATGTCTGTCCGGGAGAGCCCACCATAAATCCTGCGCCGGTCTGATACCCGATATCCCGCAGGACATACAGACATTCCCGGCGGCTCTGAAGGCTCATCCCGGGCGGGTGAAGGGCGCGGTAATGCTCCTCATCTGCCGTCTCATGGCGGAGCAGATACCGGTCCGCCCCCGCTCTTCGCCAGCATTCATATTCCTCCCGGGTGCGCTCGCCCAGAGAAAGTGTCACGGCGCAGTCTGGATAGCCCTCTTTGATCTGCCGTATCAGGGATGCCATGCGCTCCTTCGTAAACCAGCTGTCCTCGCCGCCCTGCAGAACAAAAGTGCGAAAGCCCAATCCATACCCCTCCCGGACACAGTCCAGGATCTCCTGACCAGTCAGTCGGTATCGATCCACTTTCGCATTGCTCTTTCTTATCCCGCAATAATAACAGTCGTTTCTGCATATATTGGAAAATTCGATGAGTCCCCGGACATACACCGCCTTTCCATATATTTTCTCTCTGACAGCTCCTGCCCTGGCAGCCAGCAGCTCCCTGTCGTCAGGAGTCAGGTTCTGAAGAAGTTGAAGCAATCCGGCATCCGTCAGATCCCTCTCCGCCTCCAGCTCCGCGATCCGTTCCCTGTTCGTCATAGTCCCCTCCGTTCGTGCAGACCCTCTGGCCGTGCAGCTTTCTGGCCCGGTCAAATTTCAGGATCTGCTTTCTTCTGACGTTGTCCCCTACCGTACTGCGGTATTCTGCGTTCACATAGCCCAATATCTCCGGCAGTATCTCATCCACTCCCGGTACATCCGAATACACTGCTACCACAACATAGTTCATGGGCCCCGTCTGGTAGAGCTGCAGATCCGTAAAATACTCTCTGTAGTGACTCTTTAGGTAGGCATCGATCTTCTTAACCAGCTGGCAATAGCGGTCCTGCCAGCCTGGATTGACATACGACATACTGACATCATACAGATAACTGCCCGTTCTTTTCATATATAGATACCCCGGCAAAATCGCTTTCACAATAATATATGCGCCTGCCGGGATCTATGTCACTACTTTTCTTTATCCTACTAGTTTTTCAAATTTTTCCTTCACCTTCTTAAAGGACTCCATCAGCTTGGGAGAGAAGGTACCGCACTCACCATTTAATATCATCTCAAATGCTTTATCCTTCGGAAATGCCGCCTTGTAAACACGTTCACAGACCAGAGCGTCATACACATCCGCCACCGAGACAATCTGTGCCGAGATGGGAATATCCTCTCCCTTCAGTCCGTCCGGATACCCTCTCCCATCGTATCTCTCATGATGATGCCGGCAGATCTCATATGACGTCTTCTGATAATCGTCATCCCAGATCCCCTCGATCTGTTCCAGAAGATCACTTCCCTGGGTTGTATGGGTCTTCATCAGTGCGAATTCCTCGTCGGTGAGCCTGCCCGGCTTCAGCAGTACCTTATCCGGGATAGCAATCTTGCCCACATCATGAAGGGCGCTTGCCGCCGCAATCATATCAACTGACGTCTCATTCAGCCCATACTCGGGATAGTCCTCCATAATCTGGTAAGCCAGCACCCTTGTAAAGTCTTTCACCCTCTTGACGTGCTCGCCGCTCTCCAGGTTTCGGCACTCCACTACAGTACCTAACACCTCGATAATCCTTTCGTTTGTCTCCTGCAGACGCTCAGCCTGCATTGCCAGTGTCTTATTCTGCTCCCGCAGCTTCTCTGTCTGGGCCTCCACCTTCTGTTCCAGGTGGTTTTTATATGCAAAAAGATCAACGGTATTTCTTACCCTGTTCTTTACCAGCGACGGTTCAAAGGGCTTGTGTATGAAATCCGCAACCCCGAGTTCGAAACATTTATTCTCCACATCTACTGCTCTCTCCGCACTGATGATCAGAACCGGAATACTCTTGATCCAGTCTTTTTCACGCATCTCGTCGATGACGCCAAAACCATCCAGCTCCGGCATCTGAAGATCCAGAAGGACCGCGTCGATCTGATCCTGTCTCTCCCGCATGATTTCCAATGCCTGTATACCGTTCTCCGCCTGCTCCGTCTCATAGTCATCCTCCAATATAGCGCAAAGCAGTTCCCGGTTCATCTCTGCATCATCCACGATCAATACTGTGTTCCTCATAGTACCCTCCATATTTCTTTTCGTTTACGAATTTTTCCTTTCTCTGCTATCATACTACAAAACACACCCATACGCAACAAAATATAGGTGTGTTTTGTAATTACATTTCTTTCAGCATCCATTGCAGCAGCATGATATGGTATTCCTCATCCTTAATGATCCTGGCAAGTACGGCATTGATGTATTTATCCCGGATCATCTCCATATGCATCCGGTACTGCCGAACTGCATCCTTCTCCGCCTCGATATCCGCCATCAGCATCTTACCGGCGCTTTCCGGAATGGACAGATACTCCGGCGTCCACATCCGGTTTCCGCCATTCTGGTATCTCGCGGTAAAATCGACACGGCCTCCCAGCAGACAGATCAGTTCCCCCAGCTTCTGTAGATGGATCATCTCCGACATAGCGATCCCGAGAATTGTTTTCGCCATCTGGCACCTCTCATGGGACAGCCGGTTCTCATTGTTGATGTACTGGGTGGTAGCGCTCAGTTCCGACACCGAACCACAGTAGTCGACGCTGAGCAGACTGGCATATACAGGATTTTTCTCCTTCACCTGAAGGGGCGGATACGGCAGATCCACCATGATCGGAGATACTCCCATAAAGCTGCAGCCAGATGCGATGGTTTTTTCTTTCTCTTCCATAATATTCTCCATTCTTTCATTGCTCAACGGCGGTTCCAACTGACGCCGTTGAGCTATGTTATCAATGACAGTATATTATGTAAGACAAAATGTATGACTGATACCATTTCGCATTCCACAAAATCTGAAATTCTTTCAGGATAGGAAGATACTATCTCCGCATTCCCGGATAATATAATTCTGTTTCTCTGCATACTTTATCAAAGTAAGATAATTGGGATCCTCCAGCATCTTTGAATCTACATAAAAGATTTTCTCACTGATATCTGCAAAAAGAAAAAGTTCCATGAGATCCAGGGGAGTTCCGGGAAATGTAATAATTTTATCAAAATGCTTCCCGCAAAATTGCTGTTGAAACACAGTGGTATAATAATTTTTAACCTTTTTAAGCACCCTCTTATTTACCACACCATTTTTATATAATTTTACTTTCCAGCTTCGCCGCCGTAAGGTATCATTTCCTATGATTCCATGAAAACATTCAACGGACTGCAGATCAAACGCATCCACAACTGCCTGCAGTCGGATTGGATATTTATAATAATCGGTATTCTTATATGAGACACAATAATTATCCCCTGTTCCTTCTATTTGATCCAGGTAATACATAAACCGCTGAGTATTGATATTTGCGTGGAGATTGCCACCGTATAACAAAATATTCTGTCCTTTGCTCTGTTGTGGAATCACTTCCCTGCACACATCGCCCCCCCGTATAACCTTTTCACATAGCTGCTGTGCCGCCGCCGCGTTGTCATAGGGGCAAAAACGATTATAAGCCTCTGTATCATCATATTGCTTTGTAGCTGCCATTTCTTTTATTAACTGGTCCAAATCATCTACTTGGGGAAATGGCAGTTCATCCATGTCGATATAGGTTCCCTGGCTTTTCAAATACTGTTCTCTGTCATATGTGTATAAGATGATCTTTTTCCGGGTACATAGAAAATCAAACATAACACTGGAATAATCTGTTATCAGACAGTCCACAGCAGCTAGAAATTCATATGTCTCTCTGTCCTGTGGAAATTGCCGTATCTGCTTGAACTCTGAAAAATCAATTTCCTGCGATACCAGCCTGTGTAATTTGATGTAGCAAATCTGATCTTCTCTAAGTTTACTGTCAATCTCCCTTAAAAAGGCGGCCTGTTCCCGGACAGCATTTGATGAATTAGTAAGCGCCCCTCTCCAGGTAGGCATATAGGCGTAAACTCTTTTATTTTCCAGTTCCATCTGTATCCTTAGTCTTCTGGCTGCATCCCTATCAAAAAATACTGCATTTCTGGGATAACCGTTCAACAGAATAGTTCCTGTCAGATTATCCCGCAGCCGGTACGATTCTACCATATGCTCCATAGTATATTGATTCGGGAACAGAATGTAATCAGCCATGATAAAAGATTTTTTCTGTCCTCCTGTAAAAGCAACATCCTCCGCATAACTATAACCTAATTTCTTTAACGGAGTTCCATGCCATGTCTGCACGATAACCTGCCCGGGACGTTTTACATAAAACCTGCTAAGCTGTACATCGGTAAAAAGATATTTTGACACTGCCAGTGCATAATATTTTGCTCTTGACTCCTGTATGATCAATTTAATCCCAGCGGACGGAAACTCTCTCTGCAATAATTGTACATTCTGCGGAAGGTGTTCTAAGTCCCTTACTGAGATATACAGTTTGAATTTGCCATATCTGCCAGAAACAATCTGTCTGGCAATGTAATATAAATTTCCACCCAAATCAGACGATGCGTGTGAATCAATAAACACTGCATCCTCTCTCAGTCTATAATGCTTTCGTGCATACTCATAATACGACATGCGAAATGTATGTGACATATCTTACCTCACAATCTTTTCTATATCAAGCGCTGCTTCATTTTTCGTTATACCGATCCAAGGATTCACGGGGTTTCCACTTAATATTTCTAAACAATAGGGCAGATTGTAAAATAACTTATTTAACGGCAATAACGCTTCAAAGCCTGAAAATGCCATCTCTTCTTCTGTGAGCCCCAGATTCATAATATCTGTCATAAATTCAAAAATACCTGCAAATATTTCTGAAAAGACACCCTCTTTACGTTTCTCATTACTATTATATAAAAGTTTTAAATTTCCCTGTTTGTCAAATGAAAACTGCCGCAGGGAATCCTCTGGAGAAGAGAAGATTAACTCACATATGAATCTGCCGACGGATGATGGCCTGGAAAAATGATTTAACATCTGTCTGTTATGCTGTGGCGAAGCACAATATGCCTCCACTACCTTTCCAGAATAACAATGATCCACAAATGACCTCCTGCCCGTCAGACACACAAGAAGAGAAAATAATTCCACATCATAGTCCGTTTCATTCTCCAATAAATATTTTAGGCATAATGCGTTTGTCCCCTGCCATCCAAGATCAATAACCGCAATCCGCTGATTTTTTTCTACAAACTGGCTGTAATACTGGATAGCTGCCTCCTTCTCTCTTTGAAATTCGTCAAGAAGCTCCTCCTTATGGTCTTCCATGCATTGTTTCAGTTCAGGAAATACCGAAAGATCCAAAAGAAGGGATTCATCCAGCCCATATTCCGCCAGGAACGAATAAAGGCAGTTGATATCCAATTCTTCCAAAGCCTCCCGAATCGATAATTTTTCAATTCCTGCCCTAGCCTTTATATGAGAGTCAATAAAGTACTCTGAGAACCCCTGATATGCGAACCGCTGTGCCGCAAACCGCGAGATTGCAATATAATCATTCTCATATTTTGCATAAAATTTATTGTATATCCGATGTACACAGTACATATCTCTGCCCGTGAACAGCAGCTTATCAATGCGATGATTCTCTGCATATTCATTGATCCAATGGCAGAATCCCGCCACCAATGGTCCACCATAGGCATATCCCAATTCAAAATAAGGTCTCTGTTCCAGTAATCCATGATGAAATTTTGCATTCACCAGGCCGCTGTAAACAGAACCGCCCAAATCAGACATTCCGGCAGGACGATATGGTCTTCCGATCTCATTTACATTTTTATAGTAAAAGGCTTTCCAGCCAGCCATTCGGGAACCCACAAAATCCACAGTATAATTATCTCCCACATGAATCACTGTGTTCTCACGTCCAACCACATCCCATACCTTTTTCTGCAGCTCACCCTTATATTTGGAACACTTGTATTCGCAAGATACATAAATTTCATGGATAAAACCATACCCGCAGGCATCCAGAATCTTTCGAATAGCTCCGCTGTCCCAATACATATTCGAAGTGGCTATTATACGTTTTCCTTTTTCCTGCAGTTTTCTGGCAGTTTCCAGCATATAAGGATTGGCAAAACAGAACTGCAGTTCCGCCTCTAATTCTGTCTGAATTCCCTGTTCCCGGGAAACGCCGCAGCGTCTTTCCAAAAACTCATAAATATCCTCAATGGTGATTTCGCCGTTTATTTCGGGATGCTTTTTTCTGGCATCTGCTTCTGCATTTACCCGTAATACTTTGAACCCTGTCACCTTCAGGCGGTTGCCAATCAGAACAAACAAATTCCGCGGATCCGAAATTCCCCGCAGAACAAGGGTATCAAAGATATCAAAGGAAATAACGTCATAAGCTGCCAGTTCTGCTACAAGCTCGTCCACCGACAGTCGGGGTTCTATCCCAATCTCCGGATATTTCAGGTTGTTTCCATACCTGGGCTGGACCCGTCCCCCTTTTTTGCCGAAATATACGAGATGGAGACCGAAAAGATAAATCCAGGATCTCAGTCTGTGTTTATGATGCATACCTAAATTCCTGCTAATGTACCCCTCATATTCCCTTTTTATCTCCGGTTTTCTATCCACAAAGAAATAATATATTTTATCCTTTACTTTCATTTTCCCTGTCTCCTTAATTAATTAAAAACCATGTCTTGCATTGGCATGTTTCTTTATATCTGCAGTTAACCTTTTCAACTGTTTTTTATTCCTCAACACAGTCATCACCGGGGAAACGGCATCTAGTGAATGGATCCGCAGGCGGTGTGCATACGATCCTAAGGCATTAAAATAACGGTCCGCAAAATCCATGATTCCCCTGTGCACCTCCCGAATGACTTCATCCTGCGGATTCTCCCTCTCAAAATGAAAGAGCGTCTCACCCCCTGGGCTCATTCCAAACGCAAGAAGGCTGGGCGTTTCTGATGAAAACAGCAGCTCCATTGCCAGGATGCGTTCCTGCGACTCACATACTTCTTCCATTATTTCACAATTCTTATATGGAGAAAATGCGAATGCGAGAAGAGAATCATCCATAAAAAAAGGTGCTGCATAATCATCCGCCCCTCCCCCAAGCAACGCCCCTGTTACTTGAACAGGCAGTCTGTATTCCCTTTCAAAAAGATGTTTTAAATACACAGCAGACGTTCCCCGCCAGCCAATATCAAACAGACAGATGTTCCGATTTGATCCAATAACATTGAGAAAATATTTTTTTGCACCTCTGGCGGCATTATCAAAAATTCTGCATATCTCGGGCTTATATTTATATATAAATCTCCGAATCTCTTTATCATTCATTGAATGTACCGGAACATCCCAAGAAAAGCCTTCCCTCTCCCAGTATCTTTTTATGTCCGCTATCCCAATATGCCCAAATAACGATGCAATTGTATCCGATTTCCTGGCATCCTTTAGTTCAGGCAGTATGACATGATCTATATATTCTTCCGTAAAATCATGAAATACCAGCTGTTCCAAAGACATTCTGGATAACAAAATGTAATCATTACTTACATGGTTGAAGTATTTTCGGTAAACCTTCGAAATAATATCGCCATCCCTGGCGGCGAACAGTATCGATTCAAATCCATGCTGTTTCGCCATCCGGTCAAGCCACTGACAGACACTGACTGCCAATATCCCGCCGCAAGTAAAACCATATTCATAAAAAATACTGCGCTCCTTCTGTCCGGAATGCAGCCATGAATTACAGATACCGTCATAGATGCTTTTCAACTCAGGATGCATTCCGTATGGCCGGTATCTCTCCCCCCTGTTATTTAATGACGGATAACAGCCCAAATTGCTGCCGGCATTCCCCGCCACACCACGATTGTTATCCTTATGGCAGTATATATGAAAAAAATTATAATCCCTTCCGAAATACTCCTCGGCACAGTGCTTTAGCTTAAAATTGCACTCACAGGATGCAAATATTTTCTCATAACCGACAATCCCGTTGCGATGTAATATTACAGCTAAATCATCTGAAGTTAAATTTGTGTCCGCCACAAATATAATCTTTTTGCCTGCCGCCCTAAATGCGTCATACATCCTTTTCATTTCCGGATTAGCAAAACAGAGTTCCTTCACCAATTCCTTCTCTGCCCGGATTCCCTCTTCTGCTGGGACAGCACACCATGTCTCCAGCAGACTGTAGATATCTACTAAAAGTTCCGTTCCCCGAACTTCTTTTTGATCAAGCGCCTCGTGCTCTGCCTGAATCCTCAGATTTCTAAAATTCGGTACACCCCATTTTTCTCCAAGCAGCAAAAAGAGCCCGTCCGTGTCAGAAAATGGAGCCAGAATCATCACACCAAAGAAATCCAGTGAAATAATATCTGCCTTCCAGGCCCGTTGCTGCAGTTGTAAAAATTCTTTTTTCCATCCATTTATATAAGAAGTCTCCGGGTAAGGCAGTTTAGAGATTCTTTTCTGCAGAGTGGAAGAAGACATCCCATATTTTATAGTCCACTTTACAATTCCCTTAATTGTGGCAAAAGTGCTCTGCGAGTCCCGATATTGTATGAAATCCTGATACTCTCTTTTGATCAAGGGATTTCTTCCAATCAGCAGAGTAAATAGTCTCTCCTTTACAGAGAATAATAACTTCGCAGCCATATATCCATATCCTTTTTAATAATGCATGCCAAATCGTATAAAAGGTTAAAATGCAACCCTTTATAATGAAAGGTTGCATTTTTTCCAGGCACTGATCACAAAAAAACAATTAAAAATAAATGTTTTTTAGAAAACAGAGCCTCTATTATAAATATAGTGTTTTCCTGAAATTCGAAATTCTGATAAAAATAGACAATATGGATAAACAACGAAAATCTTGACATTGCATGGGGAGTATAGTAGAATAATAGCATTATAAAAATACAACCTTTCATTATAGAGAGTTTCATTCTGGTTTAAAGGTGGAGGAGAAGATTGGAATCATTGATAAGTGTCATTGTAATTACCTACAATCAGGAGCGGTATATACATCAGGCATTACAAAGTATTTTATCTCAGAATACAGACAAGGTAATTGAAATTTTAGTAGGAAATGACGCCTCCACGGACAGGACGGGAGAAATTTTGGAAGAGCTGGCGCGGACACAGAATCTGAACCTGATACAGAGGGAACAGAATCTTGGGGCGAGTGCAAATTTANCTGAATCCTCAGATTTCTAAAATTCGGTACACCCCATTTTTCTCCAAGCAGCAAAAAGAGCCCGTCCGTGTCAGAAAATGGAGCCAGAATCATCACACCAAAGAAATCCAGTGAAATAATATCTGCCTTCCAGGCCCGTTGCTGCAGTTGTAAAAATTCTTTTTTCCATCCATTTATATAAGAAGTCTCCGGGTAAGGCAGTTTAGAGATTCTTTTCTGCAGAGTGGAAGAAGACATCCCATATTTTATAGTCCACTTTACAATTCCCTTAATTGTGGCAAAAGTGCTCTGCGAGTCCCGATATTGTATGAAATCCTGATACTCTCTTTTGATCAAGGGATTTCTTCCAATCAGCAGAGTAAATAGTCTCTCCTTTACAGAGAATAATAACTTCGCAGCCATATATCCATATCCTTTTTAATAATGCATGCCAAATCGTATAAAAGGTTAAAATGCAACCCTTTATAATGAAAGGTTGTATCACCAATCCATACTTGAAAGCATATTTTGCATCTGATACAATGAGATAAAGGAGAGGTGGTCTGAATGGCAAGAACCGTATCAATTGGAGCTCAGGATTTTGAAGAGTTGATTTCTGAAAATTGTTTCTATATAGATAAAACATTATTTATAAAAGAATGGTGGGAAAACAAAGACAAGGTGACACTGATCACCCGTCCAAGACGATTTGGCAAGACTTTGAATATGAACATGCTGGAACGTTACTGGAGTGTAAAATATCAGGACCAGGGAGAAATATTTAAAGACCTGAACATCTGGAAAGAAAAGAAGTACAGAGAACTACAGGGGACATATCCGGTAATCTTTCTCTCCTTTGCCGGCATTAAAGAAAATAACTATAAGGGTGTGATCAAGCAGTTTTATCAAATAATAATAAACCTGTATTCGAAATATGAATTTCTCAGAGACTGCGGAAAACTGGGAGAGAAGGATAAGGCATATTTTGACCGCATTGGAAGGGATATGGATACAGAAGAGGCTGGTATGGCCTTATATCAGTTGTGCAATTTTCTTCATCGATATTATGACAGGAAAGTGATAATATTGCTGGATGAATACGATACGCCGATGCAGGAAGCATATGTAAATGGTTATTGGGAAGAAATCCTATCCTTTACCGGGACTTTATTCAATAATACCTTTAAAACGAATCCCTATCTTGAGAGAGCCATTCTGACAGGAATCACACGAATCAGTAAGGAGTCCCTGTTTTCTGACCTGAATAATCTAAAGGTGATTACCATGACTTCAAACAATTATGCCTCCTGTTTTGGTTTTACCGAAGAAGAGGTATTTGCCGCCATGGATGAATATGGTATGACAGAAAAGGAGAAAGCCAAACAATGGTATGACGGTTTTTCCATTGGAAACTATCAGGATATCTATAATCCATGGTCCGTCATCAATATGCTGGATGAGGGAACCTTTAAGGCGTATTGGGCCAATACCAGCTCCAATCGTCTTGCCGGGGATCTGATCCGCCATGGAAATGAAGAGATAAAAATGCAATTTGAAGAACTGCTTTCCGGCAGAACGATACGCTGCCGCATCAATGAAGAAATTATATACAACCAGCTCGGGCAGTATGAGGATGCTGTCTGGAGCCTTCTTTTGGCATCAGGATATATGAAAATCGTGGAGATTCAGGAAAGATATTATGAACTGGCACTGACAAATTATGAAACAAAGTACATGTTTGAGAATCTGGTGCTTGACTGGTTCGCAGAAGATTCCGCCAGTTACAATGGTTTTGTCCGGTCCCTTTTAAAGGGGGATCTTAAAGCAATGAACGCCTATATGAACCGCGTGTCAAAATCCATGTTCAGCTCCTTCGATGGGGGAAACAGACCATCGGATGAAACGCATCCGGAACGGTTCTATCATGGTTTTGTGCTGGGACTTCTAGTAGAACTGGCAGACCGGTATGTGGTGACTTCAAACCGAGAGAGTGGTTTCGGCCGATACGATGTCCTTATGGAACCAAAATCAGAAGATTATGATGGAATCATTCTGGAATTTAAGGTACATGACCCAGAGGACGAGAAGGATCTGCAGGAGACAGTACAATCAGCACTCCGTCAGATCAAGGAAAGACAATATGGCCAGATTTTACTGGATCACGGATTAAAACACCATCATATCCGCAGCTATGGTTTTGCTTTTGAGGGTAAGAAAGTGCTGATCGGAGAAGGGGAGTGAAACAACTCCCCTTCTCCGATCAGCATACAATCAAAATTTTTTTATGCAAGACGTTCTGTAATCCAGTCAGCAATTACTTTTGAATTTTCTATATTATTACACTTTTCATCAAGATAATAAGATGCGATCCGTTTATTTTCTTCTTTCCTATATTCTGGATTCCGCAGATAATTCTCAACCTCCTGCATTGTATCCTGCCATGTGCGGGTCTTTGGACCAGGTGTCATGTTCATATAATCAATACTGATGCCCGCATCAAATGACAAATACCATTCATAATCCGGGCAAAAAAATACCGCAGGAATATTAAATGCTGTTCCATCAATGGCAACAGATGAATAATCTGTAATAATAACAGCATAATTTAATACAGATACATAAAAATCCTTTTCCAGATCCAGAGAAATCCTGTCATAATTTTGTATTTTGTTTTTTATCATATTACTGTAATTTCTCCATGTATGTGGATGAAGCCGCAGTACAAATTCACTATCCAGTTCCGTCATCTTTTCTTGGATTAAATCTAGTGAATCAAGACAGCTCTGGATCAATTCCCGTTCCTTATCATATGAAAACCGATAGGTAGGAGCATAGAGAACCTGATTCTTTTGCTCATTTTCGTTCATACGGGCATACACTGCATAATTTCTTGGATATCCCGCATTGCAGAAGCTTTCTTCACTCACATGCCATATTCTTCCGATCATATCTCTCTGCCAGTCTCCCGGACACAAAAACAGAAAGTATTGCTCAAAAAGCTCACGGACAGGGGCTTTAAATATATATTTTATTTTTTTCTTAAATCTTCTTAAAGAACTGTCCTGATCCTGTGATATAATGTCAGTGGAATACTTTACTCCAGGCACAGTAGTATTAAAAACCTTCTCCCCGTCTCCCATAGATTTGAAGCCCACACCATGCCACAACTGTACAACTTTTGTTCGGTGATTAAATCCGTAAATGGGAGAAAAGTCTGACATAACAAAATGATCCACAACAGCTATGGCAGCTCTGGCAGTGGCCCAAATCCCTTTCCATGACCTCATCTTATATGCACAATAGCCGCATTCCTGCACCTGCTGGTACACTTCATCAGATTTAGTTACCCAGACAGCTTCGATATCTGGATAATTATTGTTTATATATTCAAAAAAATATTTAGAATTATCCATAAAGGTATTTTTTTTGAAACCAGAAAACACCCAAAGATTGTTTTTTTTCGGCACAGCCGAAAAAGCCCAATAGCCAATAAGCTTTGCAAGATAAACAAAGGCATCCTTTACTTTGTAACGCATCTTCCTTATACGCTTATTAAAAAAAGCACACATCCGGATAAAGGGTCTAAAAAAACGCATAGCATACTTATTTACCGTAAGCATTTGTTTGCCTTCCCAGGAATACATTCCAATCATTCTCCGGTTAATATAATAATAGCTTGCATATAAAGCAAAGATATCACGACATTCTTTAGGATATAAAGAAATTAAATCACTTATCCTTTCCATTTCATTTATTTTAATGGAGGCTTTTACATAATTCGTAATTTCCTTGCGTATTCTCTCAACCATTGCTTTTCTTGGAAATGCTTTAATACCGTTATTCTCATAAAAAGAAATCATTCCCTTCATGATACGGACCCAGTCCAGACGAGACTTCAAAAAATGCTCATCCATACTTTCACTCATATAGACTCCGACATCACTGCGCCGGTATACAGAGACAACGTCTGGCAGCATTGCGCACGTCCCGTCTCCTAACTGCATCAATATCAGAGAATGATCTCCTACAATCCCATCATAATACCAGTCCGGAATCTGAATATTATAATCATAACGGTAAAATACAGTAGATGTATGAGCAATATTCATATTGATAAAATTACCATTCCTAAATTCCGTTATGTCATCCTCGTTTGTCCTGGGACACAGAGGATCACATTCCGGATAAATCATTTTACCCTCGCTATTTTCTTTAAAATAGCTTCTTAAAAACCAATCCTCCGGTGCACTAATCTCAGCTCTGGCAAAACAGAGTCTCATGTCCGGATTGCTCTCCATATAATCGTATTGTTTCTGCAGTTTAAATTCATCGATCCAGTAATCATCCCCTTCACAAAGTGCAATATAGGGAGATTTCGCCTGTTCGCACATATCAATGAGATTATGCTGGGCTCCCATGTTCTCCTCGCGCAAAAACGCCACGATTTTATCGGGATACTTTTCTGCATATTCTCTGACGATCTGCGCCGTATTATCGGGTCCCTGATCCTCACCGACGAAAATCTGATACTCAAAATCTGTCTTCTGCATCAGAAAACTATCCAATGCCTCTCGAATAAATTCCTCATGTGCATATGTGATACAAACTATCGTCACAGCGATATCTTCACGAATCTTATTTATCTGCATTATCGTTATTTCCTTCCTGTATTCTTAAACACGCCAATCCAGTAATGCTTCTACCTCACTGCAGTCAAATACCGGTATATTGCATGCCTGTGATATCTTTTTTCTCTCACTAAAGGAATCGTCTATAAAGATTGACTTCTTGTAATGGATGTAATCCCTTTTTTCCTTATCCCTGTCTATCCGGATCACTTCATCAAAGAGTGATTCGGAAATACGATTTTCCAGCAATGTATCCGAAACCTCTCTGGAATGCTTGGTCAGAAGTATTCTTCTCTTTCCCTGATTCACCGTTTGATACAGGTATTGGATAAGTACAGTATTTATTCTGCCATTCACGATAAGGGTGTCGTCCAGATCCACATATATTGTATCATAATCCAAATCGGTATGGTATCTGCTTATAAGTGCCCGGTCAACCTCAATATGGTATTCATTTTCAATAATGTCAACGGGTAATTCCATCAGGCAGAATAACGTCAGCAACGGAAAATTTACACCCGTATTTCTACTCATCCCCATTGTCCCTGCAATCCGCGGAGCAATCTCCATCAGTCGGTACTCGCCCTTGTCATTTTTCTTTATCTGAAAGAACCACGCCCCGCAAAACTTTAGCCGGCGGTTGATTTCCTGCGCCATATGCAGAATATCATCCGGGACGGCAAGGCGCTGTGACGACACACTGATACCATTCCGTATCCTTTTCCGGTCCCTCATCCGGCAGACCCGGAGTTCCCCCTTATTGTCCGTCAGACAATCTATCGTAAATTCATCCCCCGGCAGATATTCGCAGATGATAAGATCTGGATTTTTTTTCAGAGCCAGTTCCAGTTCTTCTTTGGTGTCAACGATCATTGCGCCCTGGGATCCCTGTCCCACATCAGGTTTCACAAAAACAGGAAATGATGTCACCCCATCAATGGAGGAATAAAATTCCGGAATAAATTCTAACATATTAAAATAACGGTATGTTGTCTCTTTGGAACGACAGATCCGCACTGTATCTAGTTCAGAAGTAACGATCTGTGCATGAAATCTGTCCTTGTTCTCTGTCAGATAGAGCTGTATGTCATCGTAGGCGGGATAAATAAAATCAATCTGATTTTCATCTATGATCCGATTCAGTTCTTCACAAAAGTTACTTTCTGTATAAAAAGGTATTCCTTCTATATAATTTGAGTACACATAGGCAGCATGACAGGGAACACTGGAGAGACCATATACTTCAAAATGAGTGGAATACTTTAATGCGTTATTGATCTCCAGCGCGATTTCAGAACCTGCCGGAAATACTAAAACTCTTTTTTTCATCTTAGGACCATCCCCTTAATAATCTTACAAATTTCGTCCACCACATCCAATTCCAATTCTGCATAAATTGGAAGACATAGAACGGAAGAGGCAACTTTTTTGGCTACTGGCGTCTCTGCCGCATTGTATATGGGACGGTAACAGGCAAACTCATTGATCAGCGGATAAAAATATTTTCTGGTGAATATGTTCTCTTCCTTTAATTTCTGCCAGACAGCATCTCTGTCAACCGTAAGCAGTTCACTGTCAAAGACTACCGGAAAATAGGCATAATTCGATTTGACACCCTCTTTTTCCCGGCAGAGCTTAATTCCGGGAATACCCTCAAGATGCTGTCTGTACCTGTCCGCCGCCCGCTTCCTCTTATGAATCTGATCATAAATATGACGGAGGTTACACAGTCCCATTGCCGCCTGAAACTCGTTCATTTTGGCATTGGCTCCGATTTCGTCTACCACCTCTTCATTCTGGATTCCAAAGTTTTTCAACTGATACAATTTTCTGTGCAGCCAGTCCTCACTGGACGCCACAGCTCCCCCCTCTATCGTATGGAACACCTTGGTAGCATGAAAGCTGAACATAGAAGCATCGCCATAGGCGGCAACATTGACCCCATTCTGTTCTACACAGAATGCGTGTGCCGCATCGTAAATCACCTTAAGCCTGTGCTTATGAGCTATTTCCATAATTGCGTCGTTATCACATATGTTTCCATAGACATGTACCGGCACAATGGCTGTTGTCTTTGGCGTGATCAGAGCCTCCAGTTTTTCAATGTCAATGGTATAATCATCTTCCCGGATATCACAAAAAACAGGAGTAAGATTATTCCTCACTATGGCATGTGTAGTCGATGCAAATGAATATGGTGTGGTAATAACCTGTCCGCTCAGTTCAAACGCCTGAAGTGTCAATTCCAACGCCATATGCCCATTACAAAAAAGAGAGACTTCCGGTACCTGCAGAAGTCCTGACAATTGTTTCTGTAATTGTCTATGTTTCGTTCCCATGTTAGTCAGCCATACGGAATCCCATATATCACGAATTTCATCTACATATTCATCAAATTCCGGCATTGATGACTGAGTCACCATGATCTTATCTCTCATCGCAGCCTCCATTCGTTCGATAAGCTAAATTCTTTTCTTTAATTTCCGAATAATCCCTCTGGGAAGAAAAAAGATGTAACTCCACCTATTTACCCCGGGATAGTGCAATATCTTTTTAATGTCCTGATAAATTAAAGGAGAACGTTTTCTCAGACACTGATAAACTGCGCTCGTAAAAAAATCTTTTTTCGTAAGATTAAAATCTATGTCTGCGGTCTCTTTGCGCCCCTTCGCATACTCTTCCAGCTGGCAGGTTAGAGCAAAACTATCATAGGCACTGTGAATATTACTGGCAAAACACCGGGAGGTTGCATTCCTCTCCCCGATTTTGTTGATCTGCCGATACGCGCCCATGCAGTCATGCAAACGATAGAGAGGTCCCTCCAGTGCCAGTACCATTTGCAAAGTCCTGTCGGAAATCAAAGGATGCGCTGTCCGAATAATTTCATATGCATCAGGTTTTTCCTTAAAAATATTGCGGAACATCAAGGTTCCCGTCTGCCCTGCCAGATACAGTCCCTGATGATCTTGGATCGTATACTCTCGTTTCTTACAGAGCCAGTCCAAATTCTGATCGGACAGTTCGTTTCCCAGTTCGTCTACAAGCAGGCATTCATGGGTACATCCGATATAATCCAGATGAGTTTCAAGGAAATCATACTGTTTCTGAAGCTTGTCAGGATCCGTCCAGTAGTCATCCCCCTCAAGGAGGGCAACATACTTTCCTCTGGCGTGCTCTAATAAATCATATAAATTTGCACTCGCCCCAAGATTCTGTTCCCTCTGTATCAGGTTCAGATTCTGTGTCCGCGCCAGCTCTTCCAAAATTTCTCCCGTCCTGTCCGTGGAGGCGTCATTTCCTACTAAAATTTCAATTACCTTGTCTGTATTCTGAGATAAAATACTTTGTAATGCCTGATGTATATACCGCTCCTGATTGTAGGTAATTACAATGACACTTATCAATGATTCCAATCTTCTCCTCCACCTTTAAACCAGAATGAAACTCTCTATAATGAAAGGTTGTATTTTTATAATGCTATTATTCTACTATACTCCCCATGCAATGTCAAGATTTTCGTTGTTTATCCATATTGTCTATTTTTATCAGAATTTCGAATTTCAGGAAAACACTATATTTATAATAGAGGCTCTGTTTTCTAAAAAACATTTATTTTTAATTGTTTTTTTGTGATCAGTGCCTGGAAAAAATGCAACCTTTCATTATAAAGGGTTGCATTTTTTCGACAAATTTTAGTTAAAGAGGGATAAAGGAGATTCCATGAGATGAAGGAAATTCCATTTGTAATGCCGCTGCTTCCATCTATTGAATCCTATAAGGAGCAGATCCAGGATATATGGGACAATCGATACCTTACAAACTGCGGTCCTAAAGTACAATTGTTCGAGAAAAAGATCAAAGAATATTTACACATAGATAATGTTGCCTGTTTTGTGAACGGGCATTTGTCATTGGACTGTGCGATCAAAGCGCTGAAGCTCAAAGGCGAAGTGATCACAACCCCTTTCACCTTTGTTTCTACGATACAGGCACTCGTTACCAATCAGATCACTCCCGTTTTCTGTGATATCAATCCATACGATTTTACTATCGATACAGACAAGATAGAGGAACTGATCACAGAGAATACAACAGCAATACTGGGAGTTCATGTTTTTGGATATCCCTGCAGCGTGGAAAAACTAAAAGAAATCGCGGATAAGCATCATTTGAAGCTCCTGTTTGACGGGGCCCACGCCTTTGGGGCTGAGACGGAAGGCAAAGCCCTTTTGGATCAGGGCGACATATCCATGGTCAGCTTCCATGCCACCAAGATCTTCCACTCCATTGAAGGAGGGGCCCTGATCTTTAAGGATGCGGAGCTGCTGCATAAATTCCGCGCCATACATAATTTCGGTTATGACAATGGAAATGTCAGCTTTTGCGGAACGAATGCGAAGATGAATGAGTTTTCTGCTGTGATGGGATTATTAAACCTGGATCTTGTGGAGGATGAGATCGCCAATAGAAAAAGGGTGGCGGATCAGTATCGGGAACTATTAGCGGACGTCCCAGGAGTAGAATTTCAGAAAACACCGAATGCGCTCAGCAGGGAAAACAACGCCTACTTTCCCATTCTGCTGGATGAAAAAACATATGGGGCGGATGCAGGTGCCCTTTATCAGTCTCTATTTCGTCACGGTATCGTCTCCAGGAGATATTTTTATCCCGCCTGTAACGAGATGGATTTTCTCAAGGAGATCGGGACCGATCCGGGAGACACGCCGGTGGCGGCCCGTATATCCCGCAACATACTGTGCCTTCCCATCTATGGGTCACTATCAACCGCAGAGATTGAGTATATCTGTGCGCAGATCAGGCGGAGAGATTAATGGTGGAATTTGAAAAGAAATTAAGTGTTGTTATCGTTACCTTTAATCATGAGAGATATATTGCAGAAGCGATCGACAGTGTTCTGATGCAGAAAGTAGATTTTTCCTATGAAATCCTTATTGGAGATGACGGTTCTGCAGACAGGACTCCCGAGATCGTGAAAGAATATGCCGAACAATGGGATTGTATCCTTCCCATCTGCCGGGATGAAAACATAGGGCCCAACAGGAACGCCTTTGATATGTTAATGCGCACAAAGGGGGAATATATCGCCTTCCTGGATGGGGATGATTATTGGACCGATCCCCTAAAGCTCCAGACACAGGTGGATTTCTTAGACCGACATAGGGAATTTATCGGATGTACCCACCGGATCACCATTGTGGACGAGGAAGGCAGAAAGCAAAAGGATCAGTTTCTGCCGTGGGTCCGGTTTAAAAAGAGGTTTACTCTGGCAGATTTCGACGGTGTCACCCTGCCCGGACAGGCAAGCACTCTGGTGAGGAGAAACCTTTTTGTGGATTCGGATATCGACATGTCGGTGATATATCATACCCATCCGATGGTAGGTGACAGAACCAGCGTCCTTATCTTTCTGTGCAATGGGGATTTCGGAGGGATCGACCGGGACATGGGCTGTTATCGGCGTTACAATACCCCGGCTGCCGGGAACATTACATCCAAAATATATTTGAACAATGAAAACCGGATCAGGGAAGAGATGGATCTTACAGAAAATCTGGAAACGATAGCATGGAATCTGTTCCATAAAAAAACCGCCTTTGATCCATATAAAAGAACCTTATTTGTAAGCGCCCTGTATCAGTATCTTCAGAAACCGAATGCAGCCAGGAAGGAAGCGGTCAGGTATGCGTACCGTCATAATAAGAATAAGATCCTGTGTATAGCAACCATACTGCCGCGGATTTGTAAAAAAGTATGGAACCGTACTTTGGGAAAGAGAGGAAATTAAATGTTATTTTTGCATATCGTGCCGCCGAGCAAGAGGATGATGAATACTTATTTTAGAATGCTGAGGGAGCATTTTCCGTTGGAGGAACATAGATTTTTATTTATCGACCAGTGCAAGGAAAGTGAGAGCGAGCTTTTCGATTATGAAAACGTCGGTGAATTACAGGGAGAGAATTCAAAGGAAAGATTAAAGGATTTTTTTCGGGAATGTGACCGGGCGGATGTTGTGTTATGGCATGGGATCATGTACGGAGCCAAGAAGATGCTGCCGCTCTTTTACAGTCGGAAGCTTAGGAAAAAATCGGTCTGGATCATGAGGGGGCTGGATTTATATAACTGGAAATGCGAGACAAAGTTCAGTTTAAGATACCGTTTGATAAACGGCATGAATTATTTCATCCGGAAACATCTGCCATATGTTATAGCTATCACTCCGGCGGATGAGGAAATATATCATAGACAATTCGGCCACAAGGCAAAATGCCGATGCGTGGTATATCCATTCGCAAAAGAGGCATTTGACATGATGGATCATTTTGATGCAGAGAGGGAGAGGGACAATGGTGAGAAATTTATATTGGTTGGCAATAACGCCTATACCTTTAACCGTCATCTTGAAGCTTTAGAAGCCATGTCCAGATTTTCAGAAGAAAAGTTGAAATTATATATCCCATTGAGTTATGGCAACGACTGGTATGACAAAGAACGAGCTTACAAATCTACGGTTGCGGAGTATGCCTATGAAAGCTTTGGTCCTGAAAAGGTAGAGGTATTAAATAAGCTGATCGATACGAATCAGTATACAAATCTGTTAATGAATATGGATGTAGCAGTGATCGCTTCGAACCGGCAAAATGCACTGGGAAATATATTTCGTCTTCTCTATGTTGGCAACAAGGTGTATTTGAGCAGGGATAACCCTATGTACCAATATTTTTTGTCCGAGGGGATCGATGTCTATGATGTAGATACAATTTCTTCCTGTTCCTATGACGAGTTTATCCAAATGCCAAATCAGAAAAAAAACGCCGCATGGATCAGGGAACACCATCATCCAGACTATCAGTATAAAGAATGGGGCGAGCTCTTTGCGGAACTGGCACGTTGCATTGCCCATGATAAGCAATATGAAGACAAAGGCCACACGTTAGAAACACAGGAAACATCGAACGAATACATTGCCAGGCGTAAGATTAATTATCTCTGTGTGGAACGGGGACAGTACCTGCCAAGAGGTTCTGTATATTGTGATATTGAAGATGTCTTTGTGGTTGGCTCCGATGATTTTGAATATACGATGATCCAATGGATGGAAAAAGAGAATCAAGTCAAAAAAAGATGGTTTATACAGGGAATCATTGACGACAAAGAGAGAAATAAAAAATGTCCTTATATCAAGCAGGATATTATCGCAGATCTCAGTGAATTTTCCTCTGAATTTGTGCCGGATGCAGTGACGATCGTTGCCGAAGAGAATCCGGACAAGCGCCGGGAGATCGTAAAAAGATTAGAAGGCAGAGTCTGTGAGTACACAAGATTTGCCCATCCATCTGCCTCGGTACAATTAACGGAGGATATCGCAGAGGGGACCGTTTTTTATCCTGGCGCCATTGTGGATATTACCGCAAGGATAGGGGCGTTTACTTATGTAAAAAATGCAGTGATCAAGAGTCAGACGCAGATAGGGGAATATTGCAATATCGGACACTATGCAGTGATCGGTCAGGGCGTTGTGATCGGCAGCCATGTTACGATCGGCGACTATGTCGTGATTAAAGATCGTGTGGTCATTTCAGATCATACTGTATTGGAAGTTGGACAGATCGTAGAGGAAAATATCTAAATGCGGGAGGTAATAAGATGAAAAAACTGATGCTGCTTGGCGGAATACGCTATCTAATTCCGGTGATTAAAAGAGCACAGGGGATGGGCTTATATGTTATAACATGCGACTACCTGCCAGATAATGAAGCCCATGCTTATTCGGATGAATATTGTAATGTCAGCATTATAGATAAAGAATCCGTTCTGAAGTGTGCGGAGAGATTAAAGATAGACGGTATCATGTCCTTCGCCTGTGATCCTGGGGTCACAACGGCGGCATATGTGGCGGAACGAATGGGACTTCCTTTCCAGGGATCCTATGAATCTGTGAAAATTTTGCAGGACAAGGGGCTGTTCAGAAAATTTCTTGCAGACCATCATTTTAATGTACCTCATGCCAAAAGCTACACTGATATTAAAAAACCTTTTGAGGATAAAGACTATTTTACATGGCCGGTCATCGTTAAGCCGGTGGATTCTGCGGGGAGCAAAGGGGTGTCCCGGGCAGATTCTCCCGACGAATTGGAGACAGCAGTCCAAACGGCAGTGGAGTGTTCACCCAGCGGCACTTTCATTATTGAAGACTTCCTGACCTTTGAGGGGTACCATTCCAGTGCGGACGCATTCACCATAGATGGAGAATTAAAATTCATTACATATTCTGACCAGCTATTCGACACAGAAGCGGACAACCCGTATACGCCTTCCCTGATCATCTGGCCTTCTACCATGAAGAATCAGTATCAGGAAATCCTGACAAGAGAAACAGAACGGCTTGTGAAGCTGCTGGGTATGAGGACCGGAATATACAATATAGAGACCTGCGTGGGAGTAGACGGCAAGCCCTATATTATGGAAGTATCTCCCAGGGGCGGAGGCTGCAAAATAGCGGAGCTCCAGCAGATGGCATATGGAGTGGATCTTATTGGCAATGAAATAAGAAAAGCAGTGGGCCTGCCGCTGGAGAAAATGGAACCAGAACAATGTAATGGAGTCTGGTGTGCAATGATCGTTCATGCCCATGCCGGACAGAGCGGAAAACTGGCAGGAATATCCATCGATCCGGAAATTGAAAAACAATATGTGAGATTGGCAGAGATCCAGGCGAAAGAAGGCGATGAAGTGAAACCTTTTACCGGGGCTAACCGATCCATGGGAGACATGTTTTTCCGGTTCAAAACAAGAGAAGAACTGGATGAAATTATGGGAAGAGCTGCACAATGGCTGAAAATAGAGGTAGACTAAATCGTTTATTCGTGTGATTGGAGAGCAATAAGGTGAAAAAAATTTTTGAGGGAAAAAAACTTCTGGTTTTAGGAACTAATACAGGAAGTGAGGATATAGTCAGTTATGCAAAGGAGAGCGGTGCTTATGTTGTTGTCACTGACTATGTAAACGAAAATGACTCATTGGCAAAAAAAATGGCAGATGAGTCGGTTCTGATCAGTACAGCAGATGTAGAGAGCCTGACTGCCTATGTGAAAGAAAACAATATCCACGGTGTTTTTGCCGGTATTAGCGAGTTCAACCTTCTAAAAGCCATGGAAGTTTCCGAGCGATGTGGTCTTTCTTTTTATTGTAACCGTAAACAATGGGATTCTATTGAACAAAAGAATTTATTCCGTTTAAATTGTGAAATTAATCAGGTTCCTGTTCCAAAAACATATTTTACAGGGAGTAAGACGGATGAATGGATCTTATCAGGACTGGTTTATCCAGTCGTATTGAAACCTGTGGATTCCTGTGCTTCCTTAGGAGTTCATATCTGTAACGACGAAAGCGAATTGAAAAAGTATGAGAAAGATGCATTACAGCATTCTGATTCGGGAACGATCATTATTGAAGAGTACATCGAAGGAGATGAATTTACAGCCCATTATACCATTGTAAATGGCAAAGCATATCTGTCATGTATTGATAACAGATATCCTATTGCCCTGAATGAGGGAAAAGTGACGACCATTCCGGTCGCCAGAATATTTCCATCTCTGTTTATTGATGAATATATGAAACAGGTGAATGAATATATGGTTGGACTATGTGAAGGAATGCAATTAGAAAATGCCATATTATTTATACAAGGAATTTATAATAAGAAAGCTAACAGATTTGCAATCTTTGAAGGAGGATTGCGCATTGCGGCAGAGGCGCCTTACCGATTTATCAGTGAGATTAATGGGTTTAATTCCATGCATCTTTTGGTAGATCAGATTCTCCAAAATAAAACGGTATATAATGGCGATGATCCGTATTTAAGTGGTATGACCTGTGGCATTGTATCTTTCGTTGCAAAAGGTGGAAGGGTTGGCCGTATAACAGGACTCGAAACAACCATCCGTTCTCTTGACAGTGTGATCCGTTATGAAAACCGATATCCTGTCGGTTCCGATACACCTAATGGAGATACATTAAAACAGCTGATGCTGAGATTTGTACTAATTTGTGAAAACAGAGAGAAGATGAAACAGG
Source organism: Eubacteriaceae bacterium (assembly GCA_910574015.1). Taxonomy (GTDB): domain Bacteria; phylum Bacillota; class Clostridia; order Lachnospirales; family Lachnospiraceae; genus Eubacterium_F. The sequence goes on from CAJSYQ010000002.1 coordinate 214,663, forward strand.
ATATCCAATATCTCAATGAAAATATACATGTTTATGATACAGATAATAATGAGATGGTTTTAAAATTTGATCCGGAACGTTTATGGGATACAAAATAGTGATCGGAAATGGAGAATGACAGAGAATGAGGATAGCAATAACCGGTGCCGGAGGTCTTCTGGGGCAGAACATTTTACAGATCTTGAAAGAAACGGATAACACAGTATATGCTTTTAGCTCTCAGGGGAATCTTCTGCAAAGCACATTTGGAGACACAAAAAACTTTTGCTTTTTAGAAATCACGGATGATATCCCAGCCGGGATTGATGTACTGATCCATTGTGCCTTCCCAAGAAACGAGGACGGGGAGCAGTTGGCTGCCGGCCTGAAATACATTCAGGATATTTTCTGCCAGTGTGTAGAAAAAAAGGTTGGAGCGGTGATCAATATATCGTCCCAAAGCGTTTACAGCCAGTCAAGGGATTTTCCGGCAGATGAGAATTCCGTTTTAAATCTTGAGAGCAAATATGCGGTAGGAAAATATGCCTCGGAGTTATTGTTAAATACAATCTGCCAGAGCACATGTCACACCAATATTCGTATGGCAAGCCTCATCGGTGCGGAGTTCCACCAGCGCATTGTAAATAAATTTGTAAAAACCGCTTTAACTGAGAAAGAGCTGACCGTTCTTGCCGGTGCACAGTCCTATGGTTATATGGATGTACGGGATGCAGCAGACGCACTTGTAACAATGTGTCTTAGTTCAATCAATCCAAGGCAGTGGGAGGAGAGCTACAATCTTGGAATTGAAAATACTTATTCCCTAATGGATATTGCCTCCGAAGTTAAAAGACAGGTGGAAACAGAACTGGGATGTAAGATAAAATTAAATATCAAGAAACACGAGGCCAATATAAACACGGCATTAAATTCCCAGCGGTTCTATCAGACCTTTGACTGGAGACCAAGAATCAGTCTTCAAAAAACAGTTCACAACATCCTGCGGAAAGAATGCTGAAATAAAGTCTCATTCCAGATACCGCTCCCAGAACTCCCGTGTCGTCAGTTTCCTGCCATTCTCACGCCAATCCCCCGCCGCCTTTTTATAGCATTTTCGGATAATGCACCAAGCCGTGAGACAACGTCCTATTGTAACAAAGAACTGTCTCCATTTCCGTTCTACCAAAAATCCCTGTTTAGAGTCCGGATCGAAAAGAAGGACTCTCTTACAGCGGAAAAACTCCTTGTGAGGAGCACCAAATGGAATCGGGATGCATTTTCTCTTGCCCGGCAGAAACCAGCCATTGAGCAAAATCACGTTGACCAGCGAGGAGCCTGTCCTTTTATATAAATCCTTTGGCTCCGGTCTGATATAATAATCCTCCACGTGGCATTCTTCCAAGGCACAGGAAACATCAGTCTGCTTATAACCCATAGCCATTATTTCCTGATGCAGCCCCACCGGATCCCGGGAAGACAGAAATGCTGTACCCCGACAAAAATCTTCCAGTGCCCTAAGCGTTAGCTTCTGATCCTCGTACCGGTATTTCATTAAATGTCCAAACATATTTTTGATCACATATTTTTTCGCATCTTTGGCAGAATACTCCGGATAATGGATGGCATTACAGATCAGCGCATTCCTTATATCATAATATACCATAGAGGAAGCCCGGCGGTGGTCAAAGGCGTCATGCCATACACTGATTCCGTTTAAAGTTATGATCCTGCCCCGATACCGCAGTCCATACTCAATATCATCACGATGAATAAAGAACGGCATAGGCAGAGCATGTTCAAAACGTTCGGCTATGGGAATACAGCAGTACCACCAGCCGCAATAGTTCACTGGTTTCCGCTCCTCATTTGCCACAACGGCATACCGTTCTGATAGATCATACCCCTGTTTAGGAAATATGATTCTGTCCCCCTGCCACTGAGCGCTATTCTCATGCTGGATATAGGGGATATCCAACCGAAGAAGACCGCCCCCCAGAAGATGTCCCCGGTACTCCTCCTTTAGCAATGACAGCATCTGCCAGGTACGAAATACGGCCTCCGGCTCCAATATAATGTCATCATCCATTAAAAGAATATGAGTAAATCCACATCGTTCCTGCACTTTCATTGTTTCCAGCATACAGCGCCCAAATCCACCAGCCCCGCCGGCATTTTTATTTGATACAACATGGACAAATTCATTGTTTAGTTTTTCTTTCGAAAGAGTACCTCCATTATCTGAGACAAAGATATGGACATGTCCACATAACCCAGACTCCAGGTTTTGCAGGATATGGTCTGACAGATTCCGGATCGTCCTCTGCACATATTCCTCCCGTCGGTAAGTACAGATCCCAATGGCTAGATTTACCACACGATTTTTTAATGGTGCATTTGCCTGATATCCTCCGCCACAGATCAGTATGTCTTCCTGCGCTTCTGCCTCGAAATAATAAATCCATTCCGGGGAATCGCACCAAAAACGGACTTTGTCCGCTCCCTCTGCCACCTTCTCCGTATATAATACTCCTCTCTCAGGTCTGAGTCTGGTACGATAAAGTGAAATGCGGCACCTGCCATGGCATATAAGAACCGCTTCTACCTCCCGGACAGTAGTGTACTCCCACCATTTCCCAGCAGAAAAGGAATTGAAATAAGAGAAAAAATCCACAATAGTTCCCTGCTCCAGAAACAGTCCCTCCTCCTGCAGTACCGCCTTTCCCATTCTAATATGAAAATAGAGTTCTGCTTCCTCACAGATTCCCTTCTTAGGAAAAATCAAATTCTGCAGCATCCACGGATCCCCCTGACCTTCACTGTGCTTTACTTATCTGCGTCTCCATATAGGCGTCACAGACCTCTTCTACTTCCCCGATCCGCTCCACTGTCCCCTGATTGATCCAGACAGCATGGTCACAGAGATTTTTTACCTGGTCAATGGAATGGGAGACAAAGAGAAGGGTGGTACCGCCGCTCATCATTTCATCCATGCGTTTCAGGCATTTCTGCTGGAATGCATAATCCCCCACTGCCAGAATTTCATCCACGATAAGGATATCCGGCTGGACGATGGTAGCCACAGCAAAACCCAGCCTGGCCCGCATACCGGAAGAAAAATTCTTCACCGGAGAATCCAGAAATTTCTGCAGCTCTGAAAATTCTACAATCTCGTCAAAATGCTCCTGCATATATTTCTTTGAATGCCCCAGAACCGTTCCATTCAGAAAGATATTCTCACGGGCAGTCAGGTTCATATCAAAACCGGCGCCAAGCTCCAGAAGGGGTGATACCGTGCCATTGACAACAATTTCCCCCTTATATGGTTTGAGGATACCGCATATCGCCTTCAGCAGAGTGGATTTACCGGAACCATTGCTGCCAACAAGAGCCCATGCCTCTCCCTTCTTCACCTGGAAGGAGGCGTCCTTTACTGCCAGAAATTCCTGAAAAAGAAGCTGTTTTTTCAAGAGTTTTATAAAATATTCCTTTAGATTATCTATCTTTTCCGATGCCAGATTAAAACGAATGGTCACATCTTTTACATCAATCGCTATATCACTCATTCCGAAACCTCCTAGATATAAAGGATAAACTTATTCTGGGTCTTTAAGAATACCCAGACGCCAAGAACCAGCATCAGTATGGCATCGATGACTCCATACAAAACCATGCTCATGTCCGGCAGGCAGTTATACAGAGTCAGATCCCGAAGCTGTGTGGCGTAGGCATACAGCGGATTACAATGAACGACAATATTTCTCAGCGATTCCGGAAGAAATTCAACGGGATAGAACATCGGAGTCAGATACATCCATGCCGTGGTTATGGCATTGTAAATATACTGGATATCCCGGAAAAATACATTGGTTGCCGCCAGAAACATGCCAAGTCCCAGATTAAAGACAAATTCCTGGGCCAGCACAAGTGGGAACAGGATGAGATGCCAGGAAAAAACGCCGCCGGTAAAGATCATAACGATCAAGAGTGCCCCCATGGAAAAAATACAGTCAATGAGGCCGCTGGTAATCTTTGATACAGTAAACACATATTTGGGCAGATAGGTCTTTTTTAATAAGGCAGCACTCCCATTGATGGACTGGATGGCTGATTTTGTAGACAGATTCATAAAATTAAAGATTACCTGTCCGCTCATAAGATATACAGGATAATTAGGAATGTTTCCTCTCTTAAACATCTGAGAAAACACGATGGCCATAATGATCATAATAAATAATGGATTCAAAATGCTCCAAAGGTATCCCAGAACGCTCCTGCGGTATTTGAGTTTCAGATCCCTGCTGATCAGCTGTCCCATCAGATCCTTATATTGAATAAAACCCTTGATACGTGCGATAAATAAACTCACGGCTTCGCTCCTCTCTTCGCTCTATACTTTATAAGTCCTGCGGCAGAGCCTGGATACTATCGGATAAAAAATGTATCCGGTGCAGCGCAGCAGCCCCACGGCAGGATTTGACATACTATGATAGACAGCGGGATAATTAAGTTTTAGCCCCTCTTCCAATGCCCGGATCTTCTTTTTCCACTTCCCGTGGGCAGGATATGACAGATATATTTTTATCTGGCTCACTGCAATCCTTGCTATACCCTTTGCTACATATGCCTGTTTCGCATCTGTCATTCCTGTCTGTTCCTTCTGGTAAAATTCCAAAAGATGGGCAAGAACTCTTTCATGATGAGCCATATTTTTCTGCATATTCCGTATATTCATGCTCTGTTCGTCCCGCCCAAGCCGGTAACGGTACACCGGCTGATCCAGAAACACGATGGTCTCCACACCAGGAACCGGGTACATCATATACTCCGCATCTACATAAAAGCAGTGCTCGTCCAACTGCCTTCCCATTCCTTTCAGAACATTGGTACGAAAGGCAGCCGCATGCATATTAATATAAACATATCTGCTTATCTCGTCAAAGAAATAGCGCTGCCTGATTTTTTTGCCGGCAAAATCCGTACCCATCTCCTGAAGCACATGTCCCGTCTCGTTATCAAAGGATTCAAAATCGGTCACCACCAAATCCTCCTCTGCTGTCCGCAGATAGGCAACCAGATCATATAACCCCTGGGGATGCACCAGATCATCTCCATCCACCGTCTTAAAATAAGTTCCCTTCGCCTCTGCGATTCCCCGGTTTATCGTAGAACCATGCCCTCCGTTCTCCTTGTCTATCAGCCGGAACACATCCGGATACTTCTTTTCATATTCCCTGGCAATATCACGGATTCCATCTCCGGAACCGTCATTGATCACCAGTACCTCCAGATCACCGGCGATGCGGGGATCGGTAAAAGAATCCAGACATTCCGCCAGATACTGCTCGACACGATAGGCGGCGATAGAAATTGTCAATATCTTGTTCATGCTCCCTCCATGGCTTCTGCGGCATGATAGATCTCTCTCATTCTCTTCTCCACCACACCCAGGGAAAAGTTGTCTACCTGTTTTCTGTTCCATTTCCCCATCCGGGCCGCCTCATCGGGATACTTCAAAAAGTATCGGATCGCCTGTGCATAATCCTCTGGGAGGTTTTCATTAAAAAGAAACCCGCCCTCACCATCCCGGATCAGGTCATGATTCCCCCGGATATCTGCCGCCATCACCGGAAGGCCTGCCTGCATGGCCTCCATCAGGGCGACCGGAAGCCCCTCCCGCATGGAAGGAAAGGCAAAAAAATCTGACTGACGCAGGATATCTGGTATATTGGTACAATATCCGGCCAGGATCACCTTGTCCTGAAGATACATTTCTTTTATCTGCTGTTCCAGCCGATCCTTCACCGGACCTGTACCACATATAATGCAGGTCAGCTTATCTCGGCGAAAGCGGTCCATCGCCCGGATCAGGACAGACTGGTTCTTGGATTCTGTCAATTCCCCCACCGACACCACGATCTTATGATCCTCTGGAATACCGTACTGACTGCGCAGATCAAATGCCGGATCCGGGTCCGGCATCGGCCGGATTCCCACTCCGGGGACGAATTCCACACTGCCCCGGACAGGAAAATGACTTCCTCTTTCATAATCCTCCTGGTTGATCAGTATGAGCTTATCGGTATATCTGGCATAATGCCGTTCCGGCATATAATACAGCCAGTTCCCCAGCGGTGCCCCCTTAAAAAAGTGTAAGCCATGGGCTGTATAGAGCACCTCCGTCCTGCGCCCTGTCATCCTTCTGACCTTCTCCGCTGCCTTACGGGTCAGTATCCCGGTCAGGGGCATATGGCAGTGGATCAATTCAAATTTTTCCTCCAGCATCAGCTGAACCAGCTCCCGATATGCGCGCAGCACCTCCAGAGAAAAGGGGGAACGGCAGAAATGAATGGAATGTCTCCGGATACCCGTATCTGCCAGCCGTGAATTGTCCTGTCCATAAACAACCGTATTATAATTGGATGCATAATGAACCTCATACCCCATCTCCTGCAGGATCTTAACATTATTCATCTCGAACTGCGGTACAAAACCGCTCACCCTTGTAACCAGCAATGCTTTCTTATGCATCGTCTTCCCCCTCTCCCCTCTTCAGCACATCCACAATCTGCTCTACACTTCTGCCGGGTCTTTCCTGCGCCCTCACCGCAGTCAGCTGATCCTCCCGGATGCCCTCCGACGCCTCTTTTTTAAATAAAGTCTTTACGGTCATCAAGATCAGCTTAAGATCCATCCACAAAGAATAATTCTCAATATAAAATAAATCCAACTTTAATTTATCATAGGGAATCGTATTATATTTTCCGTAAATCTGTGCAAAACCGGTAACCCCCGCCTTCACTCTCGTTCGAAATGCAAATTCCGGCATTTCCTCCTTGTACTGGGCGATAATCTCCGGCCGTTCCGGTCTTGGTCCCACCAGCGACATCTCCCCTGTCAGCACATGATACAGCTGGGGCAGCTCGTCCAGCCGGGTTCTGCGGATAAATCGGCCCACCGGTGTGATCCTCTCGTCATTCTCTCTGGCAAGGACAGCCTCTCCATCCTGTTCCGCATCCACCACCATGCTGCGGAACTTAAAAATCTCAAACTCCCTCTCATCCTTTGTACATCTTTTCTGATGGTACAAAACGGGCCCCCTGTCATATATTTTGATGGCTGCCGCCGTCAGCAGCATAAGCGGGGATGCCAGGACGAAAAGGGGAACGGTAATGACAAGATCCAGAAAACGCTTCCAGAACCGCTGATCAAAGGTCAGCGCGTACCCCTTTGTGAGCATAAAGGGAGTGTCAAATATATGGATCCGGTCCGCACCCATCAGTATAATATCCGATATTTTGGGAATAACATAAGCACGTATCCCCTGACCAAAGCAGTATTTCAATACCTCGTTGCGCTGTGCCACCGGCACGTCGCCAAGAATCACCGCCTGATAATCCTTTACTCTGTCCGCGATGACTGCCAGGCCTTCGTTGATATTTACGGCGCCATAGATAGCATACTTGTCCCTTCTGGCCTCCACCTTAAAGACAAGATCCGTAGCGGGGCGGTCGCCATAGATCAGAAGTATCTTCCATGGCGGAAAAATCCTGTTATAAATCCCGCTGGCAAAAATAGTCCATAGGGAGGCGATCACACAGTCCAGCAGCTGCATCAGAAGCATCCCTCCCGGACTCACCATCCGGAAGGCCAGGAGACTGATGACAATATAGATCACCACATTTGCCATAAACGCAGCGAGAAAATGGGAAAGCAATACCTCGATCCGGCGCAGCTGTCCGATCCGCAGCGCCCCATACATCCTTGAGAAAAAGTACAGGAGTATGCCATACAATGCGATCATGGCATAATTCCCCTTTCGGTAAAAACGGTATACATACATCGTAGAAGCATAGGTATGATACCAGAAATAGGCAAAAACCATCATCATAAACACGATGCTTATAAGAGACAGGACAAAAAGAATGGTCTTCTTATAAGGATCATAGTTTCTCTTCATATCATCTGTTCCTTTCAAAAACTGCATAGTAGGATTTTATCATAGTTGGAACGGCATTGTCAATTTTCCTGTGATTGCAAAACCTGCTTTTTCTGGTATAATGTTACTATTAAGGAGGCACAGCGCCATGGACAATAGAAATTTTACTCTTCTCACGGATTTTTATGAACTGACAATGATGCAGGGATATTTCAGAAGCGGAGCCAGCGAACGCGTTGTCTTCGACCTGTTCTACCGGCAGAACCCGGACGATGGGGGATATGCAGTATGTGCCGGACTTGCCCAGGTTATTGATTATATAAAAAAACTTCATTTTGATTATGAAGACATTGACTATCTGAGAGGTCTTACTATCTTTCACGAAGATTTTCTGGACTATCTTGCCAGCTTTCATTTTACAGGGGATATCTACGCCATCCCGGAGGGAACCGTGGTTTTTCCCATGGAGCCTTTGGTGAAGGTGGTGGCCCCGATCATGGAGGCCCAGCTGATGGAAACCGCCCTGCTGAACCTGATCAACCATCAGTCCCTGATCGCCACGAAGGCGGCGCGGGTCTGCCATGCGGCCAGGGGCAGCGGCGTAATGGAATTCGGCCTCCGCCGGGCCCAGGGACCGGACGCCGGTACTCTCGGTGCAAGGGCCGCCGTGATCGGGGGATGCATCGGCACCAGCAATGTGATCTGTGCAAAGGAATTCGGTATACCCGCTCTGGGCACCCATGCTCACAGCTGGATCATGAGTTTCCCGGATGAACTAACGGCCTTCCGCCAATACGCAGCCCTCTACCCGGACAATACCACGCTGTTAGTAGATACCTACGACACCCTGCGCTCCGGAGTCCCCCATGCCATACAGGTCTTTCGGGAATTGAAGGAACAGGGAAAGCTGCCAGCCAGATATGGGATCCGCCTGGACAGCGGCGATCTCGCCTATCTCTCCAAAAAGGCCCGGGAGATGCTGGATCACGCAGGGTTAAAGGATGCCTCCATCTGCGCCTCCAGCGATCTGGACGAATATCTCATCGACTCCCTGCTGTCCCAGGGCGCCTGCATCGATTCCTGGGGTGTGGGGACAAATCTCATCACTTCCAAAACAACCCCTGCCTTTGGCGGGGTCTATAAGCTGGCGGCACTGGAAGAGGATGGGATAATGAAACCAAAAATCAAGCTCTCTGAAAACCCGGTAAAGATCACCAATCCGGGAGATAAGACAGTCTACCGCATCTATGACAGGAATACTGGGAAGGTCCGGGCGGATTATATCACACTGGCCGATGAATCCTTTGATGAAAACCAGGATCTGGTTCTCTTTGACCCAAATGCCACCTGGAAGAAGACCCGGCTGGCAGGAGGTTCTTATACCATGAAAGAGCTTCTCGTTCCCATATTCCGAAACGGCCAGTGTGTCTATGAGACCCCGAGTGTGATGGAGATCCGGACATACTGCCGGGAACAGCTGGATACATTGTGGGAGGAGACGAGACGTCTTGTAAACCCCCAGACCGTCTTTGTGGATCTGTCGGACCGCCTGTATCGAATGAAGACGGATCTGCTGCGCTCGGCGGCGCCGGTAAGTTAAAAGAAGGGGCTGCGTAATTCAGGCAGCCCCTTCTTGTCCCTTCTCTCGCTATGCGTTTATGCCGTTTCCTCAGGCGATGTCCAATAATTGCTTTCTGGTAAGTGTATTTCACAATTTTCAGACATGCCCTAGTTAAAGCCATAGATCTTCTGTGACAGAGAATATCCCCAGACCACGATCTTCTGCCCGGCCCGGTTCCGAATCTGCATCGGTTTACTCAGAGCCATCTTATTTACCATGCGGTACATAATGCGGTTATGCTGTTTGAGGTAATCCCACAATTCCGCCCTCTTGGCAAGACTTTCCTCTGTCCCCTCCTTGATCAGGAACACGGAGCTGATGGTCATCATCATGGTGAGATACTTCACCATATAGTCCCGCAGCTTTTTATTTTTAATCTTCTCCAGATCATAGGCATCGATCATCAGTTTATTCACCTTGATCTGCTGGTCGATCCGGCTGATCATAACCTTCTCATTAACGGACTGGTCTTCCCGCCCAATAAAATAACGGTAGAGATCAACGTTCAGGTAATACATGGTCTTCACACTGGGCAACGGGTTATATACAAAAATATTATCCACATAGAATGTATGCTCCGGCAGCTGCAGCCCGCAGTCCTTCAGCAGCTTTGTCCGGTAAATGACAGAGTGCATCAGGATATTCTGGCTGATCTTAAAACGTTTTACATCGCTCCAGCCAAATACTGTCCGCTCTGGGAATACCCCGTCATAGCGGATGGCCTTATGCTTATGCAGACTGGGCTTCTCGTAAACATAATTGGCCAGGAGCATGTCCACGCCATGACCCTCCTGTACAAAATCATGCAGCACATCCAGCACCTTGAGAAATGCCTCCCGGTCCAGCCAGTCGTCGCTGTCCAGTACTTTAAAATACACGCCCTTCGCGTCGGCAAGCCCCGCGTTCACGGCACTGCCATGTCCCCCATTTTCTTTATGGATCACACGGATCACGGAGGGATGCTCCGCCGCCATCTGATCCGCCATCTCTGCTGTCCGGTCCGTAGAACCGTCATCCACCAGTAATATTTCTACATCCTCGCCGCCCACAAGAGCTGTCTCCACTGCATGTTCCATATAATCCTGTGAATTGTAACAGGGAATCGCTACTGTCAAAAGTTTCATAGTTACCTCCAATTTACTTTACATCTGCTCGGCCACTGTCAGCGCACGGTCGACAATGGCATCAATATTATAATACTTATATTCCGCCAGTCTGCCCAGAAGAGTAAAGTGTGGAATCTTCTCTACCAGCTTCCGGTATTTCTCAAACAGACCGTCGTTTTCACTGTTATTAATGGCATAGTACGGGATCTCTCCCTCTCCGCCGCTGTAGGGCATCGGATATTCCCTCACGATAGTCGTATCTGGCGCGTCCAGCTGGCCGGTCAGATATTTAAACTCTGTGATCCTTGTAAAGTCCTCTGTCACAGTGTAATTTACAACCCCATGGCTCTGATAGAATTTTCTGTTAAGATGCTCAAAGTCAAACCGTAGAGAGCGGTAGGGAAGGCGTCCAAAACGACAGTCAAAAAGCTCGTCCAGCGCCCCGGTGAAAATTATGTTCCCATGGAAGGGGCCGCCCTGCAGGAGCACCGGCTCGGCCGCCTCTGGATCGATGGTCAGGACGCTTTTGGCATCGCAGCCAAGGCGGAGCTCAATCCCCTTGTGATCCAGCAGCTTTTCAAATATCGGGGTATAGCCGTGCAGCGGAAGCCCCTGAAATCTATCCTGAAAATAACGGTTATCCCGGGACAGGAGTACCGGCACCCGTCCCGATACCGCCGGATCGATCTCCTTCGGGGATTTTCCCCATTGTTTCATCGTATATTTGAGAAATACATTTTCATATACATACTGGGCGATCTCCTGAAGCTCCTTATCTTCATGGTTCATCAGCTCCAGGATGGGCACTCTCGCCCCCTGGCCAAAATTGTCTATAAGAAGCTTTTCCAGATGGGGCGCCCGATCCCCATACACTTCCTCTAATGTATTCAGATTAAATGGGATTGGCAGTTCCTTTCCATATATATTTCCCACAACCTCATGGCGGTATTCATACCACTCCGTAAAGCGCGAAAGATACTCATACACACGCTCTATATTAGTGTGGAAGATATGCGGGCCGTACTGGTGGATCAGGATTCCATGCTCGTCCAGCCGGTCATAACAGTTGCCGCCGATATGCTCCCTGGCATCCAGCACAAGTACCTTCTGCCCCTTCTCTTCTGCCAGCTGCCTTGCCATAACAGCCCCTGCAAAACCGCTTCCTATCACTATGCTATCGTACATATTTACCTCATTTCTGCGCATACCTGCTGCGCATATTCTATTGTATCAAATTTAACGGATAATATCTACTACTAATTTTAGAGGCTCCGGTCTCCGATCCGATATGGTATAGCAGCGCTGCATGCAGCGTTCTGCCCGGTGAAGTTTGTCCTCACCGGAAGAATAAAGGACTGCGATGGCATCGCCTCTCCGCACCCAGTCTCCTATCTTTTTCTTCATTACGATACCAGCACTATGATCGATGACGCTCTCCTTCGTTTCGCGTCCGGCGCCAAGGATCCCCGCCGTAATCCCAATCCCCTCGGTGTCCATACTGCTGATATACCCCTCTTCTCCGGCAGTGAGCTCCCTTTCGCACGCCGCCCGCTGAAACTTATCCATATTTTCTATATAGGAGAGGTCTCCTCCCTGCCCTTCCACCATGTCCAGGAACTTTCCATAGGCGGCGCCGCTGTCCAGCGTCTCTTCCGCCAGACTTCTGCCCTCCTTATAGGACAGGCCTTCCTTTCCAAGGGAAAGCATCATGCCCGCCAGTGCCAGACATATCTCCCGCAGATCCTCCGGCCCCTCTCCCCTCAATGTTTTGATGGCCTCTTTTACCTCAAGATTGTTTCCCACCGCAAACCCAAGAGGCTCCTCCATACTGGTGAGCATCGCCACCGTCTCCCTGCCTGCCCCCCTGCCAATGGCTGTCATTCGGCGCGCCAGCTCCCTGGACTGCTCTAAATCTTTAATGAATGCCCCGCTCCCTGTCGTGACATCCAAAAGGATTTTATCACTCCCCGCCGCCAATTTCTTGCTCATAATAGATGAGGCGATGAGGGGGATGCTCTCCACCGTGCCGGTGACATCCCGCAGTGCATAGAGCTTCTTATCGGCAGGCGCCAGATTCCCCGTCTGCCCGATGACACTGATACCCGAAGCTCTCACCGCCCGGAAGAACTCCTCCTCCGTTAGATCGATACGAAACCCCGGAATAGACTCCAGCTTATCCAGCGTCCCTCCGGTGAATCCAAGCCCCCGGCCGCTCATCTTTGCCACAGGCACGCCGCAGGCCGCCACCAACGGTCCCACGATCAGTGTGGTCTTATCCCCCACGCCTCCTGTGGAATGCTTATCCACCTTGATCCCCGGTATCCCGGACAGATCCGCGGTTTCCCCAGAATCCCTCATGGCAAGCGTCAGCGCCGTCAGCTCCTCGTCATTCATTCCCTGAAAGCAGATTGCCATCAGCATAGCGGACATCTGGTAATCCGGGATCTTCCCAGCCGCATACCGGCTCACCATATCCCGGATCTCCTGGGATTCCAACGGTTTCCCTTCCTTTTTTTTGTGGATCATATCTACAAATCTTCCCGTCTGCATCGTCGTACTCCTCCTTCCAGCAAATGCTTCGTCTCTTTCCTATCAATATAGCATATCTGTCTCATATGGGCAATGAATACCGGGCCAAAATACGGCAGTCTTGCCACCGCCGGCAAAATATGCTATACTGTACACTTTAAAAGAGTACTTAAAAAAGAAAGGGGACTTATTATGTCTGGAAGTACAATTGCCATACTGGTTGCATTTATCTGCTATTTATGTATGATGATAGCAATCGGTATTCTGTCCATGAAAAAAACAAAGAGCACGGAGGATTATTTCCTTGGCGGACGCGGACTGAACAGCTGGGTAGCCGCCCTGTCAGCACAAGCGTCCGATATGAGCGGATGGCTTCTGATGGGACTCCCGGGTTCGATCTACGCCGCCGGTACGGGAAAGGCCTGGATCGCCATCGGCCTTTTTATCGGCACCGTTCTAAACTGGCTTCTGATATCCAAACGGCTCCGCCGCTATACAATAGTAGCCAGCAACTCCCTGACACTGCCGGAATTTTTCCAAAACCGGTTCCGTGACAAGAAAAAAATACTTCTCGGAATCTCTTCCGCTGTTATCGTTATCTTCTTCCTGGTATATACGGCATCTGCCCTGGCTTCCGGCGGCAAATTGTTTCACACCGTATTCGGGGTTGACTACCACATCGCCCTCCTGATCGGCGCTGCTGTTATCCTTGTATACACCTTCCTTGGCGGTTTCCTTGCCGTGTGCACCACAGACTTTATCCAGGGAACCCTGATGCTCATCGGCCTGCTGGTGGTTCCTATCATTGCCTACGCCCTTGTGGGAGATGATTTCTCCGGAGCGCTTTTAGCAAACGGCGTTGCTCCGGGCAGCGATTACATGAGCCTCTTTTATGTCGATGGAGAACCTTACACCTTTACCCAGATCATCTCCGATCTGGCATGGGGACTTGGTTACTGCGGAATGCCGCATATTCTCGTTCGTTTCATGGCCGTAAAGAGCGAGAAGGAATTAAAGAAATCCAGCGCCATCGCGATTATCTGGGTAGCCATCTCTCTGTTTGCCGCCTGCGCCATCGGTGTCATCGGAAGAGCATTCCTGAGTACCGTATTAACGGACTCCAGCACGGAGACGGTGTTTATCTCCATGATACAGAAAATCTTCTCCAACGGTTTTGTCATGATCTTTATCGGCGGCATTTTCCTCTGCGGAATTCTGGCTGCCATTATGTCCACTGCGGATTCCCAGCTCCTGGTCTGTGCCTCTTCCGTCTCCAAGGATATCTATAAAAATATCCTGAAGCCGGACGCAGACGACAAAAAGGTACTTAACATCAGCCGCATCACGGTAATTGTCGTGGCAGTCCTGGCCTTCCTTATCGCATGGAATCCGGACAGCAGCATTATGGATCTGGTATCGGACGCCTGGGCCGGACTGGGCTCCGCCTTCGGTCCCCTTGTGGTATGTTCCCTCTTCTGGAAACGCACCAATCTTCCCGGAGCGGTCTCCGGTATCGTGTCAGGCGGTCTCTTTGTTATTATCTGGGATTACCTTCCCATCGCTGGAGGACAGACTCCCTATGCCGCCACCGGCATATATTCACTGCTCCTCGGTTTCTTTGTCAGCCTGCTCTGCATCGTTGTGGTAAGCCTCATTACACGGGCACCGGAGCAGGAAATCCTGACAGAATTCGAGTTGGTAAATAATTACACGGAAAAGGAATGATCCGTACCTGGGTTGTTGAAAAAATAACGTCCGCTGTCACCAGATTATTTCAATACTGGTCACAGCGGACGTATTATTTTTCATATCTTATCAATCCAGTCTCGCCTGAAGCTCCTTGCTCAGATCTTCGTAACCCGGCTTGCCCAGAAGTGCAAACATATTTTTCTTATAGCTCTCTACACCCGGCTGGTTAAAGGGATTCACTCCAAGAAGATACCCGCTGATGCCGCAGGCATATTCAAAGAAATAGAACAGTTCGCCAAGGCAGAACTCGTTCTGCTCCGGTACGCGGATCACAAGATTCGGAACATTGCCATCCGTGTGTGCCAGCTGTGTCCCCTTCATCGCATTCTTATTGATAAAGTCCATCGTCCGGCCGGCAAGGTAGTTCAGTCCGTCCAGATCCTTTTCCTCTTCCTTCAATGTAATATCCAATGCCGGCTGCTCCAGCTCCATAACGGTCTCATACATAATACGGGAGCCGTCCTGGATAAACTGTCCCATGGAATGAAGATCTGTAGTCAGATCGACAGACGCCGGGAAGATACCTTTCTGATCCTTACCCTCGCTCTCCCCGTAGAGCTGTTTCCACCACTCAGCCACATAGTGAAAGATCGGCTCATAATTTGCCAGCACCTCAACATCCTTGCCCTTCTGATGAAGAATATTGCGGACTGCCGCATACAGGACGGAATCATTTTTGTCGATGGGAGTCTCCAGACACAGCTTTCTCATACTCTGTGCTCCCTCCATCAGCCTGCCGATATCCGCACCACTGGCTGCTATAGGAAGAAGTCCCACTGCTGTGAGCACGGAGAAACGGCCGCCGACATCATCCGGCACAACAAAGGTCTCATAGCCTTCTTCTGTGGACAGACTTTTCAGCGCACCCCTTGCCTTATCTGTCGTGGCATATATCCTCTTTGCTGCCTCTTCTTTACCGTATTTCTTTTCCAGCATTTCCTTAAATACACGGAATGCGATAGCCGGTTCTGTCGTGGTTCCCGACTTACTGATAACATTCACCGAAAAATCCCTGTCCCCAATGGTCTCAATCAGCTGGGACAGATATGTTCCGCTGATGCTGTTGCCGGCATAATAGATTTCCGGAGTCTTCCGCACGGATTTGTCCACGCTGTTGTAAAAGCAATGACGCAGGAACTCTATCGCCGCACGGGCCCCCAGATAAGAGCCACCAATACCGATCACCACCAATACATCAGAATCCGACTGAATTTTCTGTGCTGCCTTCTGTATCCTGGCGAATTCCTCTTTGTCATAATCCACTGGCAGATCGATCCAGCCAAGAAAATCATTTCCTGCCCCTTTTCTTCCCTCCAGCGTATCTTTTGCTGCCGCTACTGCCGCCTCCATGGATTTGATCTCGTCATCACGGATAAATCCTGATGCAAGCGAATAGTCAAATGTAACATGCTTCTCCATTCTTCCATCCTCCTATATGTAATTGCTGACTTAGCTCAAGTTGGCACCATTGAGCTGCTTTCACAATAAATTATACTCTTTTGCAAAACCATCTGTCAACCTCTAACCCATATATTCTCGGATCACATCAAGGATCACTTCCTCTTCTTCCTCGGTGAATTCGATGGTCGGTTCTTTCTGCTTCAGAGGGTCCCTGGCCGGAAGGCTTACCACCTTGTCTGTGTGTTCTGTACTGTCCTCAAAATATTCCCTCTGGTACTGCTCCACCATCTGAGCATGAAATGTCTCATTTTCCAGGCGGGGC
The DNA here is from genome assembly GCA_910574015.1 of Eubacteriaceae bacterium. Taxonomy (GTDB): domain Bacteria; phylum Bacillota; class Clostridia; order Lachnospirales; family Lachnospiraceae; genus Eubacterium_F. Next base: position 231,306 of record CAJSYQ010000002.1, read on the forward strand.
TTATAGACATTTTCCAAAAAGTCCAGCATGTCCACCCGAAGAATTCTTCTCTTATTGGGAATTTCAAAAAGACAATCGAATACAAGAATCAGTCCATTGGCAAACACGCCGCCAAACAAACTGACAAACACAAGATTTCTATCGAGCCCCAGCGCCATGGCTGACACCGCTCCGCCAAGGCCGCTGATCATGGAGAGCAACATGCACAGATTCCCAAAAGACTCCCAGGTTCTGAGCCGAAGGCCGAGAAAACGGTAATGCTGCAGATACTTTTCCACAAATACATCCACATCCGTAACGCCAATCTTCAGCTGATAACAGGTATCAAACTTCATACGAAGCATTTTCATAAGCCGGTGATCCGAGCGCCCCATATCCGATGCCGCCTGGATCAATCTTTTGTAAGTATGACTGAGCATCCCCTTTGCCAGAATCTCCATGACACAGAAAAATGCTGTCACATATACTGTTCCATAATGTTTTATAAATTCTACCATACCAGATTCCCCCTTTTTTTGGAATCTAGTATAGCAACCCTATGACATATTTTCTACCGGGTATGCCCCATTTAATAGAAAACCGTATCCCTTTTTTCGACATTCTTTGTCAGGAATCGGCCGGATTCTCCTGAAGTGCGGATTTATCGATAATATCTGCTACCATCACAACGGCATTCTGCTGATTTGCCGCCGCCATAGCATTCTTGTAATCCTGCTTCCTCTCATCCACCTCACGGACTGCCTGCAGCAGACGTTCGCTGGTCAGCTCCTCTTCCCGGATTACATAACTGTAGCCCTGTTTCTCAAAGGACGCCGCATTCAGTATCTGGTCGCCGCGGCTTGCCTCCATTGAGAGCGGAATCAGTATATTGGGCTTATGAAGCGCCAGAAGTTCACAGATCGCATTGGCCCCTGCCCGGGATATCACGATATCGGCTGCATCCAGAAGGTCGCAGAGCTCTTTCTGTATATATTCGTACTGTACATATCCCTCCGTTCCCTGCAGGGTTTCATCAATCTTATCCTTTCCGCATAGATGGACGATCTGATAACGCTCCAAAAGCTGCGGCAGAACTTCCCTGACGGCCTCATTGACCCGGACGGATCCCAGGCTTCCCCCGATGACAAGAATAACTGGTTTCCCTGCCGTAAATCCGCAAAAATCCAACCCTGTCAGCCGGTTTCCTGAAAATAGTTCGGCGCGGATGGGAGAGCCCGTGAGATACGCCCTTCCCTCCGGCAAATGCTCCAGTGTCTCGGGAAAGTTCGCACAGACCGCTGCCGCCGAAGAGATACACAGGCGGTTTGCCAGTCCCGGGGATATGTCGGATTCGTGCAGGACACACGGGACATGACGACGTTTCGCGGCCTTCACCACAGGTACTGTCACGAATCCACCCTTGGAAAAAACAACATCCGGCCTGATTTTCTTCATCAGCCTGTCCGCCTCTGCATAACCCTTCAGGATGCGGAAGGGATCCGTAAAATTCTTTACGTCGAAATACCGTCTCAGCTTACCGGAAGATATACCATAATAGGGAATGTCAAAGTTCCCGATAAGTTCCTTTTCTATCCCTGTTTTGGAACCAATATAATGAATCTCATATCCCCTCTTTTGCAGTTCCGGGATCAATGCAATATTTGGCGTCACATGGCCGGCGGTGCCGCCGCCAGTAAGTATAATCCGTTTCACGAATAACCCTCCTATAAGTTTGCTTTTATTTCATCTGCAATTTCTGTAGGATCCTCCGGCAGCTGGCCCTTCTCCCACTCAATATCCACCGCATCATCCTTAAATCTTGGTATCACGTGAACATGGAAATGAAATACCGTCTGTCCTGCTGCCTCCCCATTGTTTTGAAGGATATTGATGCCGTCACAGTGATAGGCCGTTTTCAGGGCTCCGGCAATCTTCTTTGCTAAAATCATAATCTTAGACGCATCCTCTTCCGGCAGTTCAAAGAGATCCGCCGCATGGTTCTTGGGCAGTATCAGCACATGTCCCCGCGCCGCCGGGCTCACATCAAGAATCGCCTGGAAAGACTCGTCTTCATACACTGTAGTAGAAGGGATATCCCCATTCAGGATCTTGCAGAATAAACAATCTTCTTTTCTCATAATCTTTACCTCCATTTAATTAAAGCGGAAAACCGTGTCAAAGTTCCTCAGTATCTTAAAATTTCCCTGGGCAGAGAGATCACCGGACATAAAAGCACTCTGGAAGGTCTTTTTTCCATGAACGATATCAGACAGCACCTCGCTCCCCATCTTCGCTGTGACATCCGCATTCTCAGCGGTCCCTTTGTAGCAATCCAATTCTTTTTCGTTAATATCCACCACAAGGGAAAAGCCCCTGTCCGTCAGGTCGATCCGAAACAACGCCTTAAAACCATCCAGAGGGTAAAAGTTGTCTCTGATCAGCGGCGTATATTCATCGGTATCCGCCTCCTCGCCCAGCATCCCCTTAAACAGGCTTGCCAGCTCCTCGATATCCTCTTTCTGTTTCTTTACATATTTGTCATTGGATACATAGACTGACAACTGCTCACTCTCCTGGGGCGTGAGAGAAAGTGTACTGCCTTTCAGAACTGTTTTCTTCACCTGCATACTGCTGTTAGGAAATGCCGCCATCTTTTTAGAGATTGTCCGATAGAAATTCTCCGCCTTCTTTTCTATCATTAAATTATATTCCGCGTTTGTCTCAAATTCCACATGGTTCTCCACATAGGCGCACAATCCCTCGCAGGGAACACCGCCCAGCATCTCCCATGCATGGATCAGGTCGTATTCCGCTTCCCGCTCTCCATAGGTTGTAGCCATTACTACCGGCAGCATATAGATGTGGGATATCTTTTCTTTGTCTCCATACAGCCAGCAGGAATCAAGAAACTGCTGGAGATTGCCGCCGATACCAAGCCATTCCACCGAGGCGGCAAGGATCACGCCATCCGCTTCCTTGAGGGTCTTGGGCAGTACCGCGATATTACTCTTTTCCTCATACAGATTATACCGCTCAACATTAACCCGCAGCTCATCCAGTACTTTAGAAATCCTCTCGATCACATATATGGTGGGATCGTCGATCAGCCCGCGCCCCCCATAATAAATATTAACTCTCATAGGTAACCTCCATCTGTTTCGTTCTGGTCATGATCAGGCATATCACAAATCCGGCAATAAACCCGCCAATATGCGCGGCATTATCAATCGTAGGATCCTGGCTGCCGCTGTATAAACTCAGCGCGATAAATAGAAGATATCTTGGTACTTCTGTCGTCTTCCGCTGCCGGTTCCGGTTTCCCAGTATGAGCAGGAACAAAAGCGCCCCCGTCAATCCGTAGATCGCACCAGATGCACCGCAGGAAACCGTATCCTCATGAACAATACTTACATTATAAACGATTGAAGTTACTCCTGCAAGAATTCCGGATAAAAAATACAACAGGAAAAATCGGACGCGGCCCAGCACACCCTCTATTGCGTATCCCAGCACAAGCAGGGACAGCATATTGTTGACGAGATGTTCAAAGCCAAAGTGCAGGAAAAAATGGGTCACCAGCCGGTATATCTCATGTCCCTCCACAATCAGTGATTCCGACGACGCTCCCATCTGCAGCATAAATTCCGCGTCATAGCTGGAACCCTTCCATTCTATATAAATATATACCAGCACATTGATCCCTGTTAAAAGCAGTGTGAGAACTGGTATCTTCTTTTCGTTTTCCATATAATTCCCTTTCCGCAGCTCAACGGCGCCAGATTTAACCCGCCGTGGAACTGGACTGGTTTTTCATTCTATGCTATGATGAAAATTGTAACACAGATCAAAAACACGGTCAATGTCTATCAGAAAGGAAGAAAACACCGATGCAGATCTCAATTCAGGCAGATCATACAAATACAAAGACCATCCTGACTCTTCTGGAGGAAATGGGATATTCCCTTCCCTGCAACTGTCACGGCAGCCATCTCTGCGACGGCCGCACCTATCCCTTTGACTGCTCCCTTGTACCGGTAGAACCGGTTACGATAACCCTTCCTCCATCCGTCTCTGGAGTGATTACCGGAATTTCCCTGGAAGACATGGTTCCTGTCAACGGCACCGGGGACACTATACTCATAGATCTTGGCACCACCACCGTTGCCATGGCACTGATGGACAGCACCTCCGGAGAACTGCGCCAGACCTGCGTATTTGCAAATCCGCAGAAGCAGTTTGGTTCGGATGTCATCTCACGAATCCATGCATCTCTCTGCAGCGAAAAGGATACCCTCACAAGCACGATACGGAAGGCCATCGCCGAACATGCCGCCCTTCTGTGCAAGAAAAACCGGCAGGAGCCGGATGAACCAGCCTATTGTTACATCGGCGGCAACACAGCCATGATCCATATTTTAATGGGCTATGACTGCACGCCGCTCTCCCGGAGTCCCTTTACCCCTCTGGAAACCGCTCCCCCGCCATTTCTGTATAAAAGCTGCAGGGTATGGATCCTGCCCTGGTTCTCTGCCTTTGTGGGGGGCGACGTCACAGCGGGAATGTACGCCTGCCATATGGAGCCCGCCGCTTCTTACCGGAACTCCGATACGGTTCTGCTCATCGATCTGGGCACGAACGGAGAAATGCTGCTGCGGCATAACGGACAATTCTACTCCGCGGCCACAGCGGCCGGTCCCGCCTTTGAGGGAAATGGTCTGTCCTGCGGATGCCCCGGAATCCCCGGCGCTATAAGCAAGGTCCGTCTCACACCTCTCCGTCCCCGGCTCACTACGATTGCAGACCGGCTTCCCGTGGGAATCTGTGGTTCTGGTGCGGTTTCTCTCTGCGCAGAGCTGCTTCACCGCGGCTGCATCACACCAGACGGTGTCCTGACAGACCGTTTTCCCTCCCAGGGAATCCTGCTTGGCCATTCACCAGCTCAGGAACCATTATATTTTACGGCAGAGGATCTAAGGCAGATACAGCTCTCCATCGCCGCCATCGCTGCCGGGATCGATACCCTTGCCTGTGAGGCTGGAATCAGCCCCAGTGATATTACTAACGCTTATCTTGGCGGGGGCTTTGGCTTCTATCTTGATTTGGAATCCTGCCAGACACTGGGACTATTCTCCTCCATTCCCATCTCCCATATAGAACCAATGGGAAATACCTGCCTCCGTGGCCTGTTCCGCTGCGCCTGCTGCAGGGACGACAGCACCCGCCTAACCGTCCCCGCAGCACAAACTGTGGATCTGGCAGAGAATCCTTTTTTTCGTCAGCAGTTTATCTCTCACATGACATATTCCGGCTGAGTAATCTCCACCACATACTCATGCCCGCCGATGCGGAGCAGGTCGCCGTCCTCCAGCGGGGTTTTGTGCCACGCAGAAAGCCTTCTTTCGTTATGATAGACTGCCTGTCCGGATTCCTCGTCCATGACCATTACCACTCCCGCCTCCTGCAGTATATTGACAGCAGAATGACCGGCCCGGTCCGCCATCCTTATCCGATAAGGAAAATACGGGATTGGGAGCACTTCTTCATCCCCGGTCTGCGGGATCAGACATACCCGCTTCCGTTCTCTTTCTTCCTCCCGATAGCAGATCGGCACCCCTTTCTCTTTGCCATCATGCTCCGGCAGGGTTTTCCATACACCGTACCCCGAAACACCGAGAAAAAACAATGCCGTTCCCGCCGCTTTCACCCAATCTGTTCCCCCGGATACGGGCAGGCGAAACATTCCCATCCGCCACAGTATTATCGGCAGTATCATTCCCGCCGCCAGAATCATTCCTGGAAGAAAGCGGCCGCGGATAAACCACAGCCATGGGAGTTTTCGTCGCTGCGGAGTCAGAACAGAGACAGTGCCCGTCCCTGGGGCTGCCGGGACAGCTTCCGGTATTTCACGGTTTTCTGCTGGAATATTGGCAGACATCTCTTCCGTAATATATTCCCTGAGCATACTTCTGGTGCAGTCTGCCCCCCTGGTGAGTTTGTGCATTCCATAGATAAAAAATACCAGCTCTCTATCCTCCTGGTTCATTTTTTCCATAATCGCCTCCAGCAGATATCCCACTGCCTGCGCCGTTCCCTGTTTATGATCTTCATGATAGATCCCCTCCCACCTTTCCCTGCCAGGATCGAGATACAAGAATTCCTCCTGGATCACAACGCTCCGGCTGTCCAGTAAATATTCCTCCATGCTGTCTGCCATATCGAATATCTGCCGAAACATCTGCTGTATCTCTGTCCTGGAAAAGTTTTCCCGGTCCAGAAACTTTTTGAGGGAGAGCCTTCCTGATATATTAAATACATATTCCTTCTCTCCGTTGATCCGGCGGAGCTCCATTGGCAGAAAACCGGGAATCTCCTGATATAAGAACATTCTGTCGCTGATCACCTCCCGCTCCGCTCCTCTGACTTTTAGATAGTTTCCCGTTCCATCCTGAATCACCTCACACTGCATCCACATTACCTCACCTTCATCCAGACCGAAAAACTTCCCGGTCCCACTTTTTTTTCGCTGGAACAATATGTTCTCTCACCGTCTCGTATACCAGCTCGACCTCTCCCTTCATCAGAACCTTTTTCATTAACCTTCCGGATATCGGCAGAACATACCGGATCTGTATCTTCCTGCCTCCCGGCACGGAGCGGGCCTCCATCCTCTGGATCCGGGTCAGAAACAGTTTCTTATCCAGTTCTTTTCTAATCTTTCTGCACCAGCTGGCAGATTCCGTCGGATCTGCCGCCGACAGCCATGACGCTGCCTCCCCATTCGTGACAGATTCCAGTACCACCATATCATGTACATACAGGCCGCAATAGCAGATTGCTGTCAGTACCCAGATAGAGATACTCATAACAAAGACAGCTTCGACAGTATAAACCCCTTTTCTCGTCATAGGCATAATAGAATTCCATAAGCCGCAGCCGTAAATGGGATAAAGGGCATCCGATATCTTCTCCCCACCCGGCAGAAAACCATCAGAGCTATGCCCGCCGCCGCTGCGAAAAACAGGCTGAGCATCAGTACTTCCAAACTCGCCATAAAGCCTAATGAAACCCCCACCACTGCAAAGACAAGGGCGTCTCCCTCTCCCACCGCGCCACGGCTCAGCCTGCTGACACCCCACAACAGCAGACCGGTGCAAATGCCTGGAAGCCATTCCATCCATGTATTTCTCCGTAATAACTGCAGTAAAACTACTACCGCCGCGCAGGCGATTCCGGGGATGACGGGAATCTCTCTTTTCCTCAGATCAAACCATGCCATAGAGGCAGTATAACTCCCGCAGATCATCCATATTACCTTCTCCATCTCTTCCACCTCTTTCTCTCTCAGCCGCCGCACTTACTGCAGGGCGTCCGTTTCCCTGTTTTGGACAGGGCCACTTTTTTTATGTTTCTTTTTATGCCGCTGCAGGAACGGATCACGTGATACCGGTCTCCAAAATTTGTGATCCAGACCTGGTCCCCTCCCGCCGGCACGATATTTTTCACACACCGCTCGCAGGGCCTGTATTTTCCCCCGCTCTCATTCCTGAGACTGGCTGTATCGCCATATTTCATCTGGGAAACACTCAGCCTCAGATATGTACAATCCCTCTCCCGGTGATACACTCTCCCCGTCTCCGTTATATATACTATGGTATCCTCTTCTTCCACCCCCCTCCTCCGTTCCACACCAGTAAATGCTCTTGTATGTACTCTCTGCCGGAACCGGCAGAATCCGGCAGGGATCAGACGAAAAGGAATTTTCACCTGATACACAGCAACCAGATCAATTTCATCGTTCTGCTGAAACAGGGAGGATTCCAGAAGGGACACAGCCAGTCCCTTCACTCCCAGGCAGGCATTGATCTTCGTCTGGTAATATACCGGGGTTTTCAGCAGTGCGTTTCCTTCTGCCCCGTATTCTGCCGAAGCCTCTCTCGCCACTCTTGTGAGCGCCCACTGTACCTCGTCCTGGCATCTGGCAAGAAGTCCCAGATAGGCCGTCAGAAGCATGGCAAACAGAAACACCGGCAGCACCAGCGCCGCTTCTACTGTCATAGATCCTCTCAGAGCGGGAAAGGGTATCCTACTCCCATGGTTTTGCACATTTGTGATAATGCACACATTATTATTTTTTGTATTGATAGATTGATCCCCTTTTCTTTATTTTTTTATAGAATACCCTTTCCTGCTCTGAGAATCTGCCTTAAAGATAACCTTTGGTAATCTCACAGGAATAAGAGTAATCCTGTATATCCCGCCCCAGCATACCCCTTATGGCCGGCAGCCGGAAAAACCGGGTAGGAAATGTCACGACTGCTGACACAGTAAGAGAAAACACACAGCTGCCAAGCTGAAACTCCTTATATCCGTTGCGCTCCATATCCCATTGGATCAGATCCATGATCCGGTACAGACGTGTGCTCTGCCGGGTCACAGCCATAAAAAGAAACAGATACTCCCTATATCCGAAAGAGTTTTTCCTCGCCGGACCAAATTTTTCCGCGCGTTTCGTAACCACCTTTCCCGATAAACCAAAGATTTCAGGAAAGCTTGTAAGAATCTGCGACGGCGATTTTAATACCGGCACGTGCCGTCCCTGAAGCAGCCCTGCGATATCCACCAGGCTTTCTACAAATGACCAGACAAGAAGAATCAGTGTCTGCGTCAGACGGATCAGTGGTTCCAGTCCGGTAAAGCCCACAACCGCTGCGGCTGCGGCATATGCTTCTGCTTTTTTGGCCGTATCCCTGTATACGGCGCTAAAGTTCACTGGAATACGGATCAGAAGAATACGGTTTAACACCGAGTGAAGATTTTCCCGGTCTGATCCTTTCCCCGAAACAATGTACTCCCACTGGTATTTCAGGGTTCTCTTCCAGCCGGAGGTCTTCTGCATATAATTGGAAAAACGGTCCTGAATATAAGAATCCAGGCAAAATTCATCCATACCATACTCCCCGAGATCCCCCAGTACGCCTGCCAGCGACACCTCTTTCTCTCCCGCCAGCGCTGTCACCCGTTTTCCATAATCCTCCTTCTGTTCTTCCTGATTTCCATATAAGCGGGCAAAATGATCTGCCTCTGCCGCCTCCGCCCCGGATATCTTTTCCGGATTCTGACAGGTAAGTTTTAAGATTCCATCCCCCCATACCCCTGACATGGCATCTATGGGATTCGGTGCGCCGCCCTTTTCCTCCACTCCCGTGTAATCAAAGCAGATGGTCTCCGTGTCATAATCCTGCCACAGTCTCTGCAGCCGCTGCTCCTCTCCGTCCTGTCTGTCCTCCCGAAGGATCCTGCATGTCTCCGCCAGGATTTCCTTGTTTGTCTCCAGAACGGACATCTGCTGGATCAATGCCTCCATCTTCCTGTCGTGACGGGCAAATTCCGTTTCCCCCGACCCATATTTCCGATATCCCTTTCTCAGACTCTCGGCCTCCCGTACTGCCTTTTCAGTCAGATCGCAGACTTTCTCCACTCTCCTTCGGAACTCTTGTCTGTTCATGTTCGAAAAATTCCGGGGAGTGTCATCAATATGCATCTTCATTTTCTTCCAGACCACTTCTGTCCCTATGCCAAAATTCTGACTTTTTATTTCCCCTGCCGCAAACATCTTAATGAATTCCTTCTCACAGTGAACCCTTCCTTTAGATACTGTAATGCCGTCAATCCATTTCATTAATTTCAACAGCTGAGCATCCAATTCTGCTGCCTCCCGCTGCCTGTCCACAGTTTCTTCGATTTCCTCTGCCGCCTCCTGGGAGCGGAGGAGATCAGAGGTTTTTTTCTGCCATTTCTCCAGTTGTTTCTTTGTGAGTCTCCGCAGCATATACTGACCAATCTCCTCCTGCAGCGCCGCAGCGCCATGATCCCCCAGGCAGGTTTTGTCTTTCACCCGGATCTGACGGATGCCGCCGGCCAGAAAATCCATTGACTGGCCCTCCGCTGCCTCCATTGTATCCGCCGCATAATCCGCTATCACCTTCTCATAAGGCGTCCCGCCGTCTTCCAGAAAAAATAATCCATAGTTGTCATACAACGGGCGGCTGTACTCTGTCAGCAGCGTTTCCATGGCAGTCCGTACAGTCCTTGCCGTATGACCGGCACATGCTGTATACCGGGCAGTCTCCACCAGTGTCCCCAGCAGGGCGAGAATCAGAATTCCTGATATAGAAAGAAACACGGTGATGCTGCCCTCCTCCCTAGCCAATAATATTCTTGGAGTCTGCATTAAAGCTTTTAAAAGCGTTAGTCACTACAGACGTGATCTTTGTCTTAAATAACAGTACCAGAGCCACCAGCACAACTAGGATCAATATGATCTCCACGACCCCGATAGCATCCTCTTCCCGTATAAACATTTTTATCTCTTCCATATACTCCAATCCCCTTTCTACATTGTCATAAATGCGGGAACCAGTATGATCCCCATGACAAGCCCCAGTATTATAATCATAGGAAATAACAGCTTTGTCCCTGCTGTCTCTCCCAACTGGAGCACCCGCTCTCTGCGCTGCTCCATTGCCTCCAGCGCCTCCTGTTCCAACAAATCAAGAATTCCCTCTGCCCCTTTTTTCAGATTCTGGGTGATCACAGAAGAAAAACGAAGATATGGCATCATTCGGCATTTTCTGCCAAAATTCTCCACCGCCTGTCCTTCCGATACCCCGTCTCTCATTTCCTGCGTCATGATGCAGAGCTCCTCGTATGCATAATGAACCTCGCCTCCCTCCTGTCTGGCTCTCTCATATTCGAAGGCAAGTCTCTCCACACTCCTGCGAAACGTCATGCCTGCCCCCAGCAGGAGCATTACCTTATTCACAATCCCCGGATAATCCAGATACATCTGCTCTTCCCGTCCCTCCGCCGCTTTCTTCTGCCGTTCCCTCCAGAACACCGGAAGAAGAAAGAGAAAGACAAGAATCAGGTATACCGGCATATAATTTTTCTTCCCAGCCTCCATTTGATAAGTCAGCCGGATATCTCCCACAGATGCCGGCAGTTCTACTACCTCCTCCGATGCGCTGTCCTTCAGAGTCTGCCTTAAAACCTCTTTCACATTTCGGATCTGCTGTGTTTCCGGGTCTAATTCCGGTCTCATGAGATGTGCCTTAAAGTACAGTGTCTTTTTCCAATTTCTCCAGGATGCCTTAAGCATTATTTCTGTCTCCACCCCCTCCGGTGGAATCTTCGCCTCCGCCAGTGTACCATCATCCCGGATGAACTTCTCATCCCAGAACCATTCCGTCTCTATGCCTGTCTCCGGCATGCCGCTGAAAAATCTCAAGGGTTCTGTCACCTGATCCAGGGATCCATTCCCTCCAGGTAGATTCTGTTCCGCATACTCCCGCAGCTGTCGTTCCAGTTCATCCTTCTCCTCTGCCGTGAAATCCCTTTCCTTCAGATTGAGCCGTACCTTCCTTTTCCATTCCCCGCTTTCACCGACACCGGTAACATCAATCTCCACAGGGATATCCCCGTTCTGCCTGGACAAATATCTCCCTTCCCGCAGCACTCCTTGTTCCGGCTCAGACAAAAAACAGCACAGCCACACAGCCGCTGCCGCCGCCGTAAGAAACAGAAATAGAACAAGCCTGCCGCCCCACAGTCTTCTTAGGGCATCCTCGCGCTTTTCCCTGGGGTACATCATCCTCACATATTCACACGCACTCTTTTCTCTAAAAAGCCAGCGCCCGGCATGAACCCATTCCGTCAATCGCCCGCCCAGTCTCTGTAACCCATCAGACACATTTCTCTCCCCCCTCCTGATCTATCCCTGGCCGATCCCTCTGAGGATTGCCCGGCTCCACATAACGGCTGCTGCATAAACCAGCAGCACAGCCGTCATAAACATCCTGCCCGTTAGTCCGCAGTAAAGCGGTGCGAGAAAATCCGGCGAGAAGATCTGCAGATACAGAAGAATCAGCAGGGGAACTGCCATCATGCAGCCAGCCTCCATTTTCTTACCCGCCACCGCCGTCTGTATCTCCCTCTCAATCTCCACCTTCCCGGAAATATTGCCTGCCGTCCGTTTCATCACCCTCACCAGATTTCCTCCGCTCCTTCTTGCGGTGGAGTAGATCTGGGCAAAGGTAATGATATCCTCCAGACCGCTGCGCCTTCCCAGATCAAGAAATAGTCCATCCAGCGGTTTATGGAGGGTGAGCTGCTGACGGATCCCCCGAAGCTCCCTCAGCATCGCTGTCTCTTTTCCATACATCAGCTGCAAATCCCTGTATGCCTCCGTCACAGCATTTTCCATGGAATAACCGGCTGTCAGCGCCGACACAAAGCTATCCATGGCATCCTTGAATTCCAGCATCAGCTTCCATCTCTGCCCTGCCGCCAGCTGCTTTTTCTGATACATCATATACAGAATGGCACCGGCGCCAGAGGCCGGAATGCAGAACAAGACATTCTGGTAAAAAAGATACAGAATGACAAAACTGCCCGCCGCGCCGCAAAGGCCATACCGGAGCCGTTCCTGCAGCGTAAATACATACTTCTTATAATCTTTCACAGCTGCACCCCCGATCTCAGACACTTCTCCGTAGAAGCCAAAGGTCTTCCGGTACTTTTCAGTGCTCCCAGCACGTGTCCCTGACGCTCCCCCTCTTCTCTGTATACAAACAGGGGAAATAACTGGATCCGCCCCTCCACCACTTCACCCACCTCACTGATCTCCAGTACCTTCCTGGTTTTGTCCCGCAGACGCCCCAGATGTACCACCAGATCGATTCCCGAAGCAATCTGATGGCGAATTGCCTCCAGTGGGATATCCAATCCCATCAGCACAAGTGTTTCCAGACGGTTCAGCATATCGGAGGGACTATTGGCATGCCCTGTGGAAAGACTTCCATCATGCCCTGTATTCATCGCGGTGAGTAGATCAATGGCCGCCGAATCCCGTATTTCGCCTACGATTATTCGATCCGGCCGCATGCGAAGGGCACTTTTTACCAGATCCCGGATAGTGACCTCGTTTCTGCCCTCCACATTGGCGTTCCTGGCCTCCAGCCGCACCAGATTATCGATGTTCTGTATCTGCAGCTCGGCAGAGTCCTCGATGGTGATGACCCGCTCATTGTGGGGAATATAATTGGACAGGATATTAAGAAATGTCGTCTTGCCTGCCCCGGTCCCGCCGGAAATAAAAATATTGTACCGCGCCTCCACCATCTTGCGCAAAAACTCATCCGCCTCTTCCGTCACCGCCCCCATCCGGATCAGCTTTTTCATGGTCAGGGCTTCTTTCGGAAACTTGCGTATCGTGATGACCGGCCCCTCGATAGCGATGGGCGGCACTACTATATTCACCCGGGATCCGTCTGCCAGCCTGGCATCCAGTATCGGACTGGATTCATTGACGATGCGGTTTCCAGAAGAGGCGATCTGCTGGGCAATATCCTCTAGTCTCCCCTGATGTTCAAAAGTAAGACCTGTCTCGGTGAGCCGGCCGTCTTTTTCAATAAAGATATGCTCCGGTCCATTTACCATAATCTCCGTTACATCCTCATCCTCCAATATGTCCTGCAGCACATCCATTTTGCGGATAGAATTAAATACAACATGCCGCAGGGTCCTCTTTTCCTCCAGGCGTATGTACTCCTCCCCGGCCGCCTGTTCAATGTGCTTTCCGATGAGGACGTCCAGCTCCCTGTCGCTGATCTCCACCCCCGCCGGAATCTCTCTTATAACCCTCTGACGGATTATTTTCCGCCTCTCATCCAGTGTCTTCCATGATGATATCATCTCCTTCTCCCCCTCTGCCCAACGCCTGTTTTACATATTGCATCTTCCTTCCGTCCTCTGTCAATTCTTCCAGTCTCACATTCCCCCATTCCGATGCAGCCGGCCTGAAATCTTCCGGCTGCCGTACATAACGTATCCGCTTTAAGAGATCCTCTTTCTTCTCCGTGTGGCAGAATCTGCGGAATACAGCACGCTGTACCCTTCCCATGACTCCCGGCACCTGCAGGAACAGGATTCTATCCGCCCGTTCCATCAGATCCAGGAAATGTTCGAATACCTGCCCCATCTCAACAATAATGCTGTCATATCCGCACTCCTTCTGGAGCCTTTCCAGAAAGCGTTTCCAGTCCTCCGGCCGGCAGTCAAGAAGATCCTTGAAGTGTGCAAATGGCGGAAGCATCTCCGCCCGGCCAAAGGGGAGGCTGAACTCCCCCGCCCGCTCTGCAAAATCCTCCTGCTCCAGCATAAACATAAGATCCCCCATACCCCCGGATAATGGAACCTCCGCCTCCGGTTCTGCCACGGAATAAACCGGAAACCCCGAAAGCTGCAGATACAGGCACCGTCCTCCCTGTGCCATATACTGTGAAAGAATAACAGAAAATTCTGTCGCATCCGCCGCATTGGGAGAAAACACCACAAATATTTTTTCCTGTCCGGAAATCTCCTCCCGCCGGCTGCCAGCCGGCTCCTTTTTTTCTTCCAGTCTGCACTGCCAGAGGATCTCCTGATAGATTTTCTCCGCTTTCTGAAATTGAAAAATCTTTCCCTTTGTCCGATCCTGTACGTTTGATAAATTGATCACCTTTCGTTTCTCATCCCCGTGTACCGTGGGATCATCCGTCAGGATCACCAGTCCGCCTGTCCCCATTCCGATCCGGAATTCCATCCCGTTTCCTGATGTAACAAGTTCGGGATGCAGTCCCGGGTTTTTCTTCTGAACCAGAAAACGGAGGAGACGTTTCCCATACTCCACATCCTTTAGATAGAGCAGCAGAGTCACATCTTCCATGTGTACACCCCCCTCTAAAAGGCGCAGAAAAGTGCTGCTAAAGAGATCGCCACCACAAAAGGTATGATCCCGTCGTCACCTTCCTGGTCTCTGTCATAATATTTTGTCCTACACTTTCCCTGCATACAGCAGGATACATAATTGAATAAATGCCGAAAACGGCTTCTGAAATTATTTCGGAGAATCATTTTGCCGATTGCCATCGCAGCCCCAAGAACAAGGGATACTGCCATGATTGAAAAAAGCAGACGCAATCCGACAAAACTTCCGACTACTGAGTACATCTTGCTATCGGATGCTCCGATCATGCGGTACCGATAAAAGATAAAACATAGAATAAAGGGAACGAGCATTCCCAAAAACCAGGGGAGGATTCCACCGAACCCCTGCAGACTGATGTGCCTGAACAGGCTGAACAAAACAGCTGGTACAATAAGAGAATTTGGTACTCTGTACCAGGTGATATCACACAGTGAGGCGGTCACGAGGATGAGAAACAGTGCTTCCCTTTCCGGGATAAGCCTCACCTCCCAGTTGTGATGTGAGTAACACATTACCACAGAGATTTCTGCTTGTCAATACCTTTTTTTACGGATTCATATTTCCATTTTTTGCATAAAATAGTAAATAAAGGTCAACAATACTTTAGTATTCGTTGTACTAACATGCCAAAGGAGGGTTCTTATGGGACTGCGAAAAAAAAGTCCCGTGTCTGCTGCACGGGAAAATCTGATAAAAGAAATAGAAGATTTAAAACAGGCTCTGGAAACGGCGAACTCTAATTTTGAAAACGTCTGTGACCCGGATCTGATTGATAGTTACATCTACGAGATGAATGCCATCTCCGTCCGTTACCGTTATCTCCTGAAACAGATGCGCAAGCTAGAAGTGTAAGCGTACAGCGCCACCCGATAAATTGTGTGGCGCGCTACGCCAAATAATCTGCCGTTCTATCTCAAGCTTCAAAACCCCGATTATAATTTACTCCCACGGCAACGGTCTCATTCAGACTGTCACGTCCGTATGTCAGCCCTGCATAAATCTGCTGTGTATTTTCCATAACGGGACCCGAATCGTCCTGTTCCGCCACCCCGCGGAATGCTGGAAGAAGTCCTTTCAATACAGCTGAGGCATGATCCAGTCTGGCAGTATCCCGCAGTGCAATGCCCTGGCAGAGTTCACGGTACACATAAATATACAGCTGCCGCAGATAATGGGATATCTCATAATTGAGATCCAGACTGTGCAGCAGCTCATCCACCATCCCCCTGGCGCGGTCAATTTCTTTCCGCGCCGCCATTATGTCATTTTTCTCAAGACAGGACTTTCCCTCTTCTATGCTGGCAAGCGCCGCCTCATAAATGACGACTACCAGCTCGCTGCGGTTCGCCTGGGTGACACGCGCCGCAAATTCCTGTAATCTCTCTTTCTCCATCCATTGTCACCTTATTTAACCCTGCAGCAGCTGCAGGATCGTCTGCGGCTGATTATTTGCCTGAGCCAGCATGGAAGTACCAGCCTGCACCAGAACACTGTATTCCGTATATTTCGTCATCTCTTCAGACATATCCACGTCCTCAATACGCGAGCATGCCTCCGTAAGATTCTCTGTCACTGTCCCCAGATTGCTTACGGCCGAATCCAGTCGGTTCTGGTATGCACCAAGCTTGGCGCGAACCCCGGAAACCTGAGTAATGGCATCATTATAGGAACGAATGGAAGCCGTAGCCCCCTCTTTGCTGCAAACATTGCAGTATTCTACATGAAGCGCCTTTGTAGTAACCGGAGGAACTGAGATATCTATGGTCTGGCCCTCATTGGCACCAATCTGGATCGCCACATATCCCGCATCCAGCATTGTCACTCCAGCTGCTTTTCCAGCCTCTGCATTAGAAACATCAAAGATCATCTGGAAACCGTTCCGGTCAGAAACCTCCACACGGCCTCCGTCAATAAATACAGTGGCTGTATTGCTGAAACCGGATGTGAAATCCAGTGTCACTTCCGCGTCCTTGCCTGCCACAGCAGCGGCACCGTCGACTCCCAGCTTGGCTGCCAGCCCAGCATTATCGGTAGTCAGGCTGATATTGTATGCGGCGCCCGACAGCTTGGATACAAATGAAAGGCCGGTTGCCGCGGCAAGATCGCATTCCGCCCCCCCGTTTACAGGGACACAGTCAATGTTCATCATCTCAGCATAATCACGAATCTTGGCATACACCTCACCATAGGTCTCACCCTCTTCTATCTTGATCATCTCACCATTCAGCTGGATCGTCCCGGCATCCTCTTTCTTCACCGTCTCGGATGGCGTGGCAAATCCCAGTGTGCCTGTCGTCAGCTCAGCACAGCTCGGCTCCGCATCTACAGAAAACTTGTAGGTCGTGAGTTTGACATCGTCTGTGGCAGAAATCAGCTTAACTCCAACATTGTCGGAGGAAGATTGTCTGCAGCAAGAACCGTCCAGCAGATTCATTCTATTGTATTCTGTCTGCTCTGCGATACGGTCAATTTCACTCCGCAGGGAGTCTATTTCATCCTGGCATGCCTGACGGTCTTCGATGGTGGTAGTACCTGTATTGGCCGCCTGCACTGATAATTCCCGGCATCTCTGGAGAATGGATTCGATTTCTGCCAACGCCCCCTCTGCCGTCTGGATAAATGAAATCCCGTCGGAACCATTCTGACTGGCACGCTTCAGCCCCCTGATCTGCGCCTGCATCTTTTTTGAAATGGCCATTCCTGCCGCATCGTCCGCCGCCTTGGTAATGCGGTAGCCGGAGGACAGCTTTCTCGTACTGTCCGTCAGTTTCTTCTGTACTGCATTCAGGTTAAAATTAGCGCGCATTGCGGCTATATTGGTATTGATCTTCATACTTCATCTTCCTTTCTGGTCGCATCTACATTGATTAAAAAGCATCTCGCTATCTGGTACAAATCTCTATTTTTTGCACCTGTTTCTCTATCGGCATGAATATCATGCGCCTTATGAAGAGAACGCCTGCTGCCTCTCACCAGGCTCTCACTATCCATAGTAAATCCGCTCTCTTCCAAATCCTTTTCAAAACCAGCCAGCAATTCCTGGCACAACTCCATGTTTTCCTGTTGCTCCACAGTGACAAACCCTCGGACATGGACACCGCTCACACGAAACGTCGCCTGAACCTTTCCAAATTGTTCCGAGTCCATGGAAATCTCCACGGTACCCTTTCTGCCGTCCCCATTCCGAATCGTCACATGACAGGCAGTCACACCCCTCTCCGTCACGACGGGAACCTCATATGTCTGACAGCTTCGCAGATTCTGGTAGAAAGAAATACCGCCTGCCATCTTTGCCATGGAAAGGGCATCACTGTATGTTATATCGTCATTTTTCTTCATTTCCGAAAGGTCGTTTTCATGAGCCTGATCTATCTGTCCATAAATTTCCTCCAGTTCGTCGGGATTGCCAAATGCCTGGCACACCGCATCACTCTCTGACCGTTTCCACAGCTTGGCATAATCCCGGAGCCCGCCCGCCATATATTCCATGGCCATCATGCGGTTCGCCGCGCTGTCCGGCATGGAAAGGGCATCCAAAAATGCCCGGATCTGCCCTTCGGAATCCTCCATTGCCAATCTCATGCGTTCTGCTATTTCCTCAAAATACGGCTCCATCTCCGAACCGGTCTCACCCTCCGCCCTGCATATCTCCAGGAGTTCTTCCAGCGGCATTTCCATAATATCACTGACATTTTCCCGCAGCGCCTTTGGCGAAAGATTCTTCTGCAGCTTTCCGACTACAGAACTGCCGTATGCCGCACGGATCTGCTCATCGATGGTCATACCTGTCCGGACGGTATCCTCCAGTCCCCCAAACTCATCATCGATGGAAAGATCCAAGCCCTCTGCTTTCCGGGTACGGGTGGCGGACAGGAGGGAAGACAAGGAAAGCTCCCTTCCCTCCTTTATGACTTTGCCGATGGCAGCGCCGTCACTTTTCTCTATTTTATCAAGAAGGCGGTATACACCGATCATGCTGTTCCGCTCATCCTCCGTCAGATTCCCCTGATGATCCATCTTCCAGAGAAAACGCCGGAATGAAATATCCTCATCCACAATATTCTCACGAATCTCACTCACCGCAGAATCCAGCTCCTCCAGGGATATATCCAATGGATTTATATTCTTTCGGATAAGCTCCGCCACAACAGGCGGCTTTAAATCCTTCATCAAGGTCGTTACCCGGTCATCATACTCCTTCATACGGTGAATATTATCATTTGTCAGCGGCATCTGATTATAGGCCAGGATACGCACCGCCCTCTGGTTCATACCCGTGGTCTCCATGCCCAGATCCTCTAATATTTCATTGATATTACCGAATGCCTTATTCAGGGAATCTCCCAGATCACGACGAACCTCCGTACCTACCGCCTCATAGGTCTGCTCCATCCTGGCAAACTGATCTTTCTGCTCGGATGCCCTCTCCGACAGACCCGCCAGAGTGAGATTCCCTCCCGTCGCCATAGCGGTACCCAGCAGGCCCGCCGGTGCAGTCAGCACATTCTTTGCGGCCTGGATGGTGTCCGCCATCCGCTCCGCATTTTCCCCTGTAAGTGGAAGTCCGGTCTCTGCCAGCAGGGATTCCTTCGCCTGCTGCTCCTGGGCCCTTAATTCCTCAACAATCTTTTCCAGATTTGATATATCCAGATTAATCCCTCTGGCAGACATAGACCGTGCCGCCTCAATCGTCATTGACAGACGAATCTCCTCCAGCTGCCTTTTGGCGCTGATAAAATCCGCTTCCGTTGTATATACCCGCCGCAAAGCGCCATCTTGCGTTTCTGTCAGCTGGCGGATAGCGTGTGACGCCTCCTCAGAAGATAATTTTGTGAGATCCGCCCTTTCTGCCGGTACACCGTCCAATAGATTATCAACAATACGTCCCAGCAGGGTCTCGTCATCCAGCTCCTGCAGCTCCTCCAGCTGTCCACAGAGTCTTATATTTTCCACCGTCACAGGAAGTTCATTACGATACAGCCATTCGGCGGTTTTCATAGACTCTTCCGTAACTGCCAGACCACCCTCCGCCAGAATGTCCTCCACCTGACTTTTTACCAGTTCAAATCCCTGTTCCTCCACCGGCTCGCTGCCCCGGAAATTCTGCCGTCCGGCGCTGCTTCCATAGACGCTGCCGCTTATATTTTCCGGTGTAATATCCAGCCGGCCACGTACAAAAAACTCCATCGAAGCCGGGGAGAACTGATGTCTCTGTGCTGTCAGGCTGACAGCATGAGTGAGCCTCTCAGCATGATCCGATGTAAGCGGCAGCCCGCTCTCCTGCAGCTGTTTCAGGATCGAATCAGACACGCCGGTCTCCACCGCTGACTGGACAGCAGCTTCTTCCCTCGCCTTCTCCTCTTCTCTCTCCTGCTCCACCTGCTCACTGACTGCCTGCCTTTTTTCGGAACGCTGTTCCTTTACACGGCTGACTGCTCTCTCCAGCTGGGATGAAGTATAATCTTCCAATGGGGTCTCTTCATCGGACAGCGCCTTTGCATCCTCTCCTGTCATACAACGGCTGATAAAATCAGCCGGAGAGATGCCGCTGTTCTCTGCCAACTCCACTGTACTGTTTTTATGTATCTGCTTTGCCTGTGCTTCTGTATACACAGTGCTGTTTTCCGTCCTTCCCGGTACTGCACAATCCATTGTAATATCCAAAATGTCATTGGAAACTCTGCCATCCCTGGCATTCTGTACGGGCACTCCCGTTTCCTGAACCTGGTCTGTGCCTCTCAAGGCAGGGGAAATTTTATTGTTCTGGATCACCATAGCTTTCACTCTCACTTTCCCGCCCCGGCGGCACTGGCAAAAGGATCCCCGCAGCACCACCGGACTGTCTCTATTACTTTATTTCGACCAGAAAGTGAAAAATCTTTAGTTCTTACTGGAACTCTTGCAGCAGAGAGCTGTCCAGCTTTATCCGGTTATCCATTGTCTTCATTACATCCAAGATCTGCATTTCCTTTTTCACGCTTTCCCATGACAGATCATACAGATTGTTATCCCGGAAATTCAGGATCAGCGGCTCAAAGATATTATCTTCATTTGCGTTGATGACAAGCCCCTTCTCATGATTGGTAAGTTCGACACATACACCCGGATACAGAATATTGATCCCCTTGATCAGCGCATTCACCACTTTGGGCTCAAACTGCTCCGGTTTGTCCAAAAGATTACGGATAGCCAATACCTCAGAGGTGGGCTCCTCATAAGATTTCATAGCCGTCATGCGGTCATAGGCGTCTGCCACATACAGTATATTAGGGTTCATGCTCTGCTTTAATGCCAGCGGGATTTCGTCTCCCTCCTCGCGTATAAACAACTCCTGCATCTGATTGATCACCCGGAGTGTTTCCTCGTCAATATTATTATATCCCTTGAGGATCTCATTGGTTGACTTCTTCACTGCGGCCTTCTCATCCAGATCCATATTTTCCTCATCCTTCACCTTCAGATTCAGCGCACCAATATCATGAAGAATGGATGCCTTCACCAGTGTATTGATACGTCCGATGGGAAGTCCCATCTGACCGGCTATAATGGCTGACAGGATCGCTACATTCAGAACATGCTTGTAAATATTATCCTCATTGCTCCGGAGATTCTGTACAAATGTAATCTTTCTGTCCAGTTCACCGTAATTTTTGATCACAAGGCCGCACAGCCAGTCCAGTCCTTTGTCCTTTTTCCCAGCTGCGATCAGCCCCAGGTCCTCCCGGATGCTAAAAACAGACATGGTCTGAAAACGCTCAAAATTGATGTCGTCCTCTGTCAGCGGCGGCAGCGGCTCTGCCGGCTCCAGAATATATAATCCCATTAGCCCAAAATTCCTGATCCCGTAGATTGCCTGCATATTGAGCTTCGTATCCCTGTCATGAAGAAGTACACCATTTTTATTATAAATTGGCTTGCCCAGACGCATTCCCGGCTTTAGATCATCTACCTTTACAAATATCATGAATCTTTCCCCCTTGTCTTATTTCCGTCACAATTAGATAGTAACATATATTTACATAATATCAGCAAATAATCAACGACGCAATACTTTTGATGTAATATTTTCAGGAGGTATCAGATGACCAGACGGATTTCTTCATTTTTTACTGCAGCCGCACTTATATTTTCCATGATAGGGACACTGCCCGCCAGTTTCTGCCAGGCAGAAGCCTCTGAAAAACCCCGGACCCCGCTGCCGGAAAAGGGCACCTATCAGGAAGGGCAGGTTCTTGTTACCATCGCCTCGCCCCGGAAGACCCCTCTCACGAAAGAGGGAACGGTTTCCTTTGACAAGGAATTAACGGTAGAGGATTCCTGGGATTTTGGGGGGGCGGATGTTCTGGCCGGCAATGCGCGGGAAAAAGAATTTCTGGAAGATAAATCCCTGTATGTGACGAAGGTATCTTCTGATACCTATTCCACCTCCGAGCTTCTTTCTGAACTGGATGATCAGGCATACGTCGTGTCAGTGGAGCCGGATTATCTCCAGGAAAAACGTTCTGTGACCAACGATCCCATGGCAGGGTTCCAGTGGTATCTGGACGGGGAAAATGTCCCGGGTGAGGGGATCAATTACTCCCATATCAAACAGAATGCCGGTGGAAAAACACCAATTGTCGCCATTGTGGACACAGGGATTGACTACACTCATGAGGATCTCGTTTCCCATATGTGGAAGAATCCGTACTCCTCGCTGGAAGGAACCTACGGATATGATTTTGGAGATGAGGATCCGGATCCAATGGATCAGGATTCAGAAGGCCATGGAACACACTGCGCCGGGATCATCAGCGCCGCAACAAACAATCAGACCGGAATCTCCGGAATCTGCTCCAATGCGAAGCTGATGGCTCTCAAGGTTTTCCGCTCCAGCGGCCAGGCATATAACTCGGCAGTGATCGCCGCCTTTAATTATATTTATCAGGCCCAGAAACTCGGCGCCAATATCGTAGCGGTAAACTGTTCCTGGGGCGGCGGCGCCTCCAGCAGCACAATGAGATCCCTGATCCAGAAGATCGGTGAGAAGGGTGCCGTATTTATCTTTGCAGCAGGAAACAGCGGGGTAGATCATGATACCTCCGCAGCGAAGGAATGTCCTTATGATATCAACAGTCCGTACATTGTCAAGGTGGGAGCCTCTGATCCAAGAGACAACAGAGCCAGCTATTCGGACTACGGCGCCTCCAGCGTGGATCTCTTTGCACCGGGAAGCCAGATCCTGTCCACTGTAAATACCCCTGTTTTCTTTCCCTCCGTCCTTCCCGGGGAGCAGAAAAACAGCATCTGCAGTTTTTATTCCTCCTGCGACAGCCTGGACAGCACCCAGTACCTCTACTCGGGATCCCTGCCTGTACAGGGAATCGAACAGAGCAAAAAGGATGCCTTTGACAATCCGCAGAGCGGCTCCTTCCGGATTCCGCTCTCTTCTGTCAGGAACAGCGGCACACTTTCACTGTATATGGATGTAACAGAGCTTGGTCTGTCACCTGCCAATCTCTATCATGTCGCCTGTGATATCGGGCTGGACAAATACAACAGCATGGACTGGGAGCACAAAACCTTTCAGCGTTCCTCAGAGGCATTTGTCACAAGAGATGGCAGAACCTATCTGCGTATCCTGAGTCTGAACGGCTCCTTCGAGTCGGATTCCGGTCTCTATGTAGATAACATTGCCATCTCCAAAGCCAACCTCCCTCTTTCCACTTTTGGAAAATATAATGCATACAGCGGAACATCCATGGCCGCGCCGTCTGCATCCGCCGCCATCGCCATACTGGCATCTTATTACTCCGGCGACAATGCCGTACAGAGACGGGAACGCCTTCTCACCTGTATCCGCAGAACCCAGTCTCTGTCTGGCCTCTGCAAAACCGGCGGTGTCCTTGATCTGGGCCGGATCCCCTCCGCCTCCTATACTACAAAACCTTCTTCCTCCACAGCGAAGAAAAAGGTAAAGGTGACGAAGGTCAGCTTGAATAAAAAGAAAGCGACCCTGCGATATAAGAAAAAACTAAAACTGAAAGCATCTGTTAAGCCGAAAAAGGCTTCCAACAAAAAAGTCAAGTGGTATGTTTCCAACAAAAAATATGCCTCTGTAACCCAGAAAGGTGTTGTCAAGGCAAAGAAAAAGGGGATTGGACATACCGTAAAGGTATATGCAAAAGCCAAAGACGGATCTGGAAAAAAAGCTTACTGTAAAGTGAAGATCCAAAAGAAGAAATAACACTATTTCTTCCTCTCAAATTCTTCTGCCACATCCACCAGCAGTTCCCGGATATTCAGATGCTGTGGACAGATTTTCTCACACTTTCCACAGCGGATGCATTCCGATGCTTTCCCCTTATTTACTGTGTGGACTTCTTCATAGTAGTAGTCCTGATTCCAGTCCTGATATATGGTCTTGGCATTATAGCAGGCAAACAGATCCGGGATCAGAATTCTTTGCGGACATCCCTCCACACAGTACCGGCAGGCGGTACAGGAAATAAGATGTTTGGAACTCAGGATATCCCGTATCTGATCCAGCGCTGCCCTCTCTTCCACCGAAAGCGGCCTGTAGTCTTTCATAACGCTCACGTTATCCCGCAGCTGATCCATATTACTCATCCCGGATAATACCATTATGATACCGTCAAAACCGGCGGCATAGCGGATAGCATAGCTGGCCGGACTTGCGTTACCCAGATTTTCCAGAAGCTTTGCCGCTTCCTGTGGCAGGTCAGCAAGACTCCCCCCCTTTACAGGTTCCATCACGATGACAGGTTTCTTATATTTCCGGCAGATCTCATAACATTTTCTGCTCTCCACCGCCGGATCCTCATAATCCACGTAATTAAACTGAATCTGGACAACCTCAATCTGGGGATATTCTTCAAGAATCTGCTCCAGTACCTCTGGTCTGTCATGAAAAGATATCCCAAAGTGACGAATCCTCCCCTCCTCTTTCAGTTCCAGAGCAGTCTCGTAGGCACGGCAGCTCTTATACTTGCGGAACAGCTCTTCGTTCTGGGCATGCATTAAATAGAAATCAAAGTAATCCACACCACAAATTTCCAGCTGCCTTTCAAAAAGCGGCCGTATCTCCTCCTGACTTTGAAAACAGGTGTCTGTCAATTTATCCGTCAATATAAATTCAGATCTTAGATAGCGGCTGGTAAGGCATCTGTTCAGTACCCTCTCACTCTCCCCGCCCTGATATACATGAGCGGTGTCAAAATAATTAAAACCGCTTCTCATGAAAAAGTCCACCATCTCCGTAAAGTCCTTATCACTGATTCTGCCGTCCTCCATCGGCATCCTCATAACCCCAAATCCCAGCTTTTTCTTTATTTCCTCAAAACATGTATCCATGCAGTTGATCTCCTCTCTGTCATAATTCAGTTTTCTGTTCATATGGAAAGTCAAGTCTTGTTCAGACGGATTTTATGTCGTTCAGACAAGACAGATTATTTTCTCCTAAGCTTACGGAACAATCCGCCCAACAGATCTTTTTCATATTGGTTAAATATGGCAATCCAGCCAAGAACGAAAAATACCACCGTATACAGGATGCCTTTCAGTATCAGACCGGTCCAGCCGGCCAGGGGAACCGCCAGATGAATCCCGGCTCCTAGAAAGGTAATGGGAATAAGGGGCAGTATGATCTTCAGGGTCTCCCGCCAGTATCCCGGAATATCCAGCCCGATCTTTTTATAATAGAACCAGTTCATCGTAGTAATCTGCCCGCAGCAGGTGCCAAAGCCGGTGGCACAGGCGGCGCCAAAGCCTCCAAAACGCAGGGCCAGCGGAATGCTCAGCGCCACATTGGTCAGAGCAATGAAAAAATATATGATAGAGCGGAACCGGTGTTTATTCAGCGCCCTCAGAACGGAAATCCCCAGATTCTGCGAGAGAGGGATCAGGCCGGGAAGGATCACCACCAGTGCGATCCGGTACGCCTCCAGCTGGTCATGCCCCACCCATAACGAGATAAACTGCCTTCCGAAAATAATAAATCCGCTCATAAGAAATCCCAGTAAAATAAACTGGATTCTTCCAATGCGGCAGAACAGCTCCGATACCTCCTGCATATCCCGGTTCACTGTTACCAGCTGCGTGATCCTTGGCAGAAAGACCCCGCTGATGGAGGTGGAAAACTGCTCAAAATAAGAGGAAAACTGCACCCCCAGCGTATACGTGGTAACCACCCCGCTGCTGCACAGGGCGCCCAGGATAAATTTATCCGTGTTGGCATAGAGCTGGTCGATGACAATATTCAGAAAGATAAAGAAAGAGAATACAAACACTTCCCGCAGGAGTTCTCTGTCAAATCCATGGAAAAGAAACCGGACCCGGTATCGGGAAGTCCCATACAGTGCTGTCACTGCTTTCAGTCCAATAGACACCACCGTTGTGATCAGCGCCATACTGACGGATTTATACCCCCAGAACAGGGCCGCCAGTATGCCGGCATGAGTCAGGATAAAGGATATGATATTTACCAACTTAAGGTAAAAGAACCCCTCGTTGGCACTGATAATGGAAGTGTAGATCCCCAGCGGAAAAGAGATCACGAGATTCACCAGAAGGATGAGAAATATCATTTTCAGCTGCGCCGTCTCATCCGGGGTAAATCCCCTGTTGAATACCACCTCCAGATTGAAATACAAAACAATCCCGGCAATCAGGGCGATCAGGGCAATTCCTGTATACAACAGCAGAAACATACCGTTCAGTCTCTGCTCCCCCGTGGGATCCTTCAGCGCCTTACACCGGGATACATAGCGGATCATCGTCTGGCTGAATCCGAGATCCAGAATGGCAAGAAACGCTATGGCTGAATTGGCGACAGAATAGACACCGAACTCACTGTCCCCCAGAAAATGCAGTATAATAGGAGTATAAAAGATACCCACTGCGAAAGTCAGACCCAGATATACATACGATAACAATGCCCCTGCTTTTCTCTGATTCATAACAAGTCCCCGTTTCTGGAAAATTTATATCTTTGCATTTTCCATAAGCATATCATACCTTTCCTCATACGGCAACCACCGAGGAAAATCATTCTGCCACAAGCTCCTTTACCTCCACCTTTTTTATCCTGCCTGCTGCCAGAAAGGCAAAGCCAAAGAAACACAGGCAGATCAACAATACCGGCACGGCGAAAGTAAGGAAACCGAAGGGTACCTGAAAGCTGGATATTCCGACCATCCGCAGAAAGGAGCTCAGCAGTTTTTCCGAGCATGCTGCCGCCAGTCCGCTGCCAAAAAGGGAGCCGGAAGCGGCGACAATAAGGAAACGCACGGCAAACTGCAGCCGAAGCCTCCCGGCGGTAAATCCCACCGCCTTATAGATCCCAATATCCCTCCGCTCCCTAAGGAATGCCCTGGCACACACCATGTATACCACCACGACAGCGAAGATCAGCGAGAAGATGTATACCACAGCCGTCATAAAATGAATAGCAAGCTGGTAGGTTTCATCCATCAGTTCTTCATTGTACACAGCCTCCAGTTCATCCCCAAAGCTTTTATTTATTTCGTCCGCCGTCTGCCGTCCCACGGACCGGTCGGACAGGATATAACCCCAATACCATACAAAAAAAGAATTCCCCAGATGCCCGGCAGCACTTTTTGTCATGCTGATGTTGTTACCGGCATCATTCATATACTGATTCAGGCCGGAAATCATATACTCTGCCTTTCTATCCTGATACCCAATGGTAACCTTATCTCCCACTTTTAGTCCCATGCGGTCGGCGGCGATCTCCGTCATGACGATCTCATTATCATAAAGGGGCACCCGTCCCTGGGATACCGCCCGGATCTCCTCCGGAACACTCCAGATACACGTCATAATCTGTTCTCCGTCCACAGAGAAATAATAATTCCCGCAGGAGCGCCAGGCGCCATCTATGCCACTGTATTTTTTTATTATCCGTTCCACCTCCCCAACGGTCTCCTGCGACGGCTCTCCCTTATATTTAATATCTATATCGGAATATATGATTCCCATGGATTCCCACGCCGAGGTGGCTGTAATTACATTTCCCAGGACCATCATGGTCACCATAAAAAATACAAGTATGGATACAATGGCCGTGATGCCCGCATACTGCCTCTTATTGGACGTAAACTGTCTCAGGGCTAGGCTTGCCGAAAGTGCGCGTTTGGTGATGGGAAGCCTGCCCCTGCTGTCAAACCAGATCTCTTTCCTGCCGCCTGCCATGGCCCGTACGGGTGAGATCTTCGCTATCCTTCCCGTAATTATGACCATGCACAGAATAGAAAAGGCAAATATTCCAGCTATTACAACTACATACATATCCAAAGATAGTTTTCCCTCCGGGAGGATTCCCGTAATGGGAGAGAAAATATATTCCGCCATCCGGTTCAATGGCATCGCAGGGAAGATCCCGGCCAGTACCCCCGCTGCCTGGGCCAGCAGATACTGTACGATAAAGATGATACGGATCCTTCCCTGGGAAAAGCCCTGGGACTTCATGACCCCCAATGTTGTATACTCCATCTCGATTCCAGAGGAAATGCTGTGGCATATAATTACAACCACCACGACCACCAGCAGCAGAACAAATATAATAAGGATAGAACAGATAATCTCTGGAAACAGATACGTATAGTGCATGCTCTGCTGCTTTGTGATAACGCCGAAGCTCATATCGGCAAATCCGGTTTCCAGATTCAGCTCTCTGGCAAACCGTTCATCTGTCAGCCCGCAGTCCTGTGACTTATAAATGGCAATCTGGGTCACTGCCATGGATGCCTCTTTTCCACGCCCCGGCAGTTTCTGGTTTTCCCCTTGGATCATCTGAAAATCCTCATGACTGATGTATACATTTTTCCACCCTATGACAGAAGCCCCCAGCATAGGATCTTCGATGACCCCCGCAATGCGAAATACATGATCGCCGGAGGGGGCGGCCATTGTGATGCGGTCTCCGATACGGCAGGAGAGATTGGTCTGCATTCCCCGGGAAACATAACACTCCCCTGTCTTAAGCTCCGGAGGATCTGTAAGATATCCTCTGCCATCTGGATGAAACAGCCGGTAACCCGGTTTCAGTTCCTGAAGAAATATCGTATTGCCAGAATATTCCCTGTCATTGTATCGGTAAGTATCCACTGGTATCGTGTCCGTACATTGGATATCCTCTACCAGTTCATTTTCCTTTATGCGTCTCCACATATCCTCCGACCATTCCTTCGTATCCATCATACTGATCACATCACCGGTTTGGAGCCTCTGATGAGCTTCCTCAATACTGTGATAGATATCATCTTGTATGCTCAATATTGCTAACAGGGCGGAGGATATGATCATCATAAGGATTACAATACTGGTAAAGGATCCCTTTCTATGCCGTATATTCGCCCTTACTAAGGTTATGATCTCCATCTGTACCACCTCACCATTCCAGAGAATCCAGCCATGCACCCACCTGTGTTTCCCGGCTCTTCTCTTCTTCTTTTTTATACTCCGGCAGTGTCAGCTCACCGGTGATCTTACCATCCTCCAGATATAACAGCCGTGTGGCGCGAAGCGCCGCCCTCAGATCATGAGTCACCATAAGAATGCTCTGCCCGGCGCTGTTCAGCCTGGTAAGCAGGTTTAAGACCTCCTCTGTGTTATGCCTGTTCAGGGCACCGGTTGGTTCATCGGCAAAAAGAATCCGTGGGGCATTGATCACCGCTCTGGCAATGGCACACCGCTGCTGTTCACCACCAGATACCTGGGACGGCATATGTGTCATTACGCCGCTGATGCCCATATCCTCCAGCAGTCCCTTCGCCTTCTCCCTTACCTCTGCCGCCGGCACTGACTTATTCAGATAACCGGAGACTGTCACATTTTCAAACAGGGACAGATTGCCGATCAGATGCATCTGTTGAAATACAAATCCAAAATCCGTATGGCGAAGTGACGTCAGCTGTTTTTCACTCAAGGACACCAAATCGCTCTCCTTATAATAAACCTTCCCCGCTGTAGCTCTGTCCATACCGCTCAGTGTATACAGAAGTGTCGATTTTCCCGACCCCGAAGCTCCCATGATAACGGTGAAATCTCCCTGGTACAGATCCATGTTAATATGTGAGAGGACATGGATCTGGCCGCCATTGTGGGCAAAACTCCTGCAGAGCTCTCTTGCTGATAATATCTGGTCTTTCATTAACGGGCTCCTTTCTATGTAACTCAATGATTTTCAAATACACCTTCCAGATTATTTTAACAGAAAGGATATTAAGAAGTCCTTAAGAGGGCATCCATATTTAATTTTCAATGCTGTGGGAATCCACCAGTCTAAGATACACCACCGCCTCGAGACCATCGGCATCATTGTGGAGCAACAATTTTCCGCCCATCCTCTCTAGGATATATTTCACGATATACAGTCCCAGGCCGGAGCCCTGCTCCTCCCCACAATTCCTGCCCCGATAAAATTTGTCACAGATAAAGGGCATATCCTCATCGGGAATCCCCGCACCATGATCCTTGAAATGAACCTCCCCAAAGCCTGCCCGTGGAACCACCCAGATCTCAATTCCCGATTTTGCATATTTCCGCGAATTATTCACAAGGTTCTCACATACCTGTAACAGCCGGTTTCTGTCCGCCCGGACCCAGATCCGTTCCCCTGACAGGCGCAGGGCAATATCATGGTGTTCCGCCGAGAGTTCCCCGGCGCATTCCTCAATAAATCCACAGAGCTCAAATTCCTTCTCCGAGATTTTCAATTTATCCAAATCGGAAATCGAGTGCAGAAACAGATCGTTTGTCAGTTTCGATACTTCATCGCATTTGCGCATCAGCACACGCAGGTATTCTGTCCTGCGTTCCACAGAACGGTCAAGATTTGCCTCCAGTCCCTCGGCGTATGCCCGGATGGAGGCAATGGGAGTCTTGATATCATGGGAAAGAGTAGCGATAACCGTTTTATTATTCTCAATGGTTTCTTTCTCACTGGCACGGGACCGTGTGATCTCCCTGCGCATGCTGTCAAATGCCCAGGTAAAATCTCCAAAATAATTAGACCGCTCATACTCCAGCGGTACATTCATATCCCCCTGTGCAACCCTTCCTGCAAAAGCCTTCATTTTGTCAAAGGGGCGCAGGATGGCAGCATAGATATAACAAAACACCGCTGCGGTAAAAATAATGCCGATACCGGCCAGAATGAAATAACGGATGCCGCCGCTTTCCTCCACCGGCAGGGATCGCAGGTTCTCCTGAAGAACAGCAGAGCGCTCAGAGAGCAGTTCCCTCTTCCCCTGCAGTCCCAGCTGTTCCAGTTCATTTACAGCGACAATATACCCCTCTCTCACTTTCTGGGAGTCCTGTTTCCTGCCCTCCAGAAAGAAGAGGGCGGCAGCACCCAGGATCAGCATAGCAAATATTACGAAGATCTTAATTATCCTTCCCTTCATAGCGGCACCTCCAGTATATACCCCACCTTATAGACGGTCTTGATAAACTGGGGCCTGGACGGATCCTTCTCCAGCTTTTCCCGGAGCCAGCGGATGTGTACAGTCAGCGTGGAGGGCTCCACCAGGGAGAAAGCGCCCCATATCCCCGTCAGCAGCGTCTCCTTTGATAATGCCGTATTTTTATGCTCGCATAAAAAGGCAAGGAGATCGAATTCCCGCAGGGAGAGGGAGACCTCTTCTCCCTCCCGGGTCACCCTCCTGGCCGTCAGATTTACAGTGATACCGCCAAAGGAACAAGTCCTTTCCTCCTGCAAAAATCCGTAGGTGCGGCGGATCAGGGCCTTCACCCGGGAAAGCAGTTCCTTCATGGAATAGGGTTTGGGAAGATAATCGTCGCCGCCCAGATCGAATCCCGTGATCCGGTCCGTCTCGCTTGTCCGGGCGCTGGAAAAGAGAACCGGAACCGTTGACGTCTCCCGAAGCTCCCGACACAGATCAAATCCCGTCTGTCCGGGGAGATTGATATCCAGAATGATCAGGTGGAACGTCTGTTTCGCCAGCATTTCCAACGCTTCCTCCCCATCTCCCGCCACCGCTGTGTGATATCCATAATCCTCCAGCATATCCGACAGGATCCCAGACAGATCCCTGTCATCATCGATAATCAGTATATTTTTCAAACCAGCCGTCACTCCTCCCTCTCATCTGTCTCAATTATATAATATAAGGTCTCTTTCGGCAACAAAGTCATTCTTCACGATACCAGATCCGGCGGCACAGCAGGGACTTGAAATCTTTTTCCGTCTATATTATAATGTAAATTTGTTATAATAACTATTACTGTTGGGAGAATCTATATGAGAGAAAAATACCAGAAAATATATCAGAAAATCGTATTTTACTACACCCTGGCTTTCGCCATCTACACCTTATTTGGACGCTTTACCATACTGCATGCGCTGGTGGAAAATACCGTCAATGCTTTTCTATTCGTCTTTGCCGGCTTTTTCGGGCTGTTTCTATTTTCCATTGATTTCTTTTTCTACCACAGTTTTCGGAAAATGAAATGTTATCCAGTCTATGCTGTCTTTATCCTGTGTGCCGCCATCTCCTCCGCCCTGAATTACCAGTACGGAATAACCAGCAATTTGTCCACCCTTGTGTGGCTCGTTGTTCAGATGGGGCTCTTTGCCACCATGGGACAGCTGTTCACCAGACAGCAGTACCACCGCTGGCTCACCCTGTTCTTTACCTTCAGCGGATTGATCTGGGGAATTGCCTCTGCCGTGTCGGTCTGGCAGTATATTTTTGTTCCGGGCTACCGCATCGCCATGAATGGCCGCCTGATCCGGCAGAGTCTTTACGACAACCGGCTTTTCGGAGTCTTTATCGACCCAAATCTGGGCGCTTTTGTAGCCTTTCTGGTAATCTGGGGCATGGTCTATCTGATGCGCCGCTTTTCCAGCAGAATTCTGCGTGCCATAGCGGCCGCCAACTGCCTCGTCCAGCTGGTCTATATCATCCTGTCCGGTTCCCGGAGCACAGAGGTCTGCATGATCTGTTCCCTGTCCTACACTCTGATCCTTCTGTTGATCAAATATTACAGGAAACGAGAAAAACAGTCCGCCCTTCTCATACGGGCCGCCAGCTATATCCTTGCGCCGGTACTCTGTACACTGGTGATTGCCGGTTCCTTCCATCTATTTAAAACCGGAGTATCCCATCTCGCCAGTGTAATGGCACCGGAAAAGCACACATCAAAGGAGGAGTTAAAACGAACTGACATTGAGGGAAATGGGTCCAACAACCGGATCGACATCTGGAAAGGATATCTGTTTCTTATGAAAGATAAGCCCCTATTCGGGGTCTCTCCCCGCAATGCCTGGAATTATGCCGACAGAGAGCACCCGGGAAGTTATATAGCCGAACACCATTATGATGTGCACAATGCCTATGTAGCCGTCCTCGCCTGTATGGGAGCGGCAGGTTTCCTTGTTCTGCTGGTGATGATATTCTGTTTCCTGAAAACCCTGCTGCCCCGCTCCGTGGATACCGACCGGATGGATCTGCAGTATTTCACCGCACTGCAGATCATCCTGAACGTGGCAGTATTTATTTTCTTCTACCCCGGCATCTTTTTTACCAATGGCATTGACACCGTCCTGTTCTGGCCGGCCATAGGATATACCATGCAGCAGGCCAGCACCCTGCTCCCCTCTCGGAAACCGTCAGCCCCGGCGGCGGACGATAACCTGATATAATTTCTTATGGATCATCAGCATGCACATTGCTGCCTTGCGCATCCTTCCCACATAAGGATTTCTCATTATTGTCAGAAACCGCCGGCGAAGCCATGACAGGATCTCCTTTTCCCGTTCCCTGTCAAATGTATCCGATCGTATCATCTTATCGTATACCTGGAAATGTGCCCAGATCCGGCGGAATATCGTTTCTTTTTCCAGTCCCTGCCCCGCCAGTCTCTGCCCGATGCGCTCATAAGCTGTGATCAGGTCTTGATCCCGTTCCGAATAGGGGCTCGACATCAGGCTCTCCGCCCTATGGTTGTAGTGATAATACGGCTGCGTGTCGAAAACAGCCCGCCCCGCCCCCATCAGAGCCTCCACCATGGCAAGGGCGTCCTCTCCGATGGTAAGATCATCTGGGAAGATGCCGTCTCCGGACGCCCCTTTCCCGGTGAGGAGACTCCTGTGAAACATCTTGCACACCGGTCCCGCCGTAGCGATCCGGTTGATCAGGATTTCCCGAATGGCGCCGCGCCCGTCCGTTGCCTTCTGCACCGGCTGATCCGGAACCTTCCAGCTGTATTCTGGGTAATCATGAACAAGACCGCAGATTGCACAATCGGCATCCCCGGTCTGAACTGCCTGCACTAGCAGCGATACCATTTCCTTTTCGATGGTATCGTCGCTGTCCACAAACAAAATATAGTCCCCCTCCGCCTCTGCGATCCCCCTGTTACGGGCCCGGCTCACACCGGCATTGCGCTGGTGGATCACCCGCACCTTTTGATTTCCCGCATATCGGTCACAGATCCTGCCGCTTTCATCGGTGGCACCATCGTCCACTAGCAGCAGCTGGATATTTTCATAGGTCTGCCCCAGAATACTTTCAATACAGTCTGCAAGATACCTTTCACAGTTGTAAACCGGAACCACGACGCTTACTTTTATCTCTTTTTCCAAATCATCTTCCCATCTTTCTCTTTACCTGATCCGGATTGATCGACGACATAAGAGCAGTCTCCTCCGTGATCTCGCCCCGCTGATAGAGATCCACTATGCACTGATCCATGGACATCATGGAAAGGCTTCCAGAGGTCTGGATCACATTGTCGATCTGATAATTCTTGCTGTCCCGGATCATATTGCTGATGGCCGGCGTCATTTTCATGATCTCCACCGCCGGAATCATGCCGCCAGTCTTTCTCTGCAGAAGCTGCTGTGACACAATACAATTAAGCACCAGGGAGAGCTGGATCTTAATCTGATCCTGCTGATCTGCCGGAAATGAGTCCACGATACGGTCAATGGTATTTACCGCGCCTTTCGTGTGCAGGGTGGCGATCACCAGATGTCCCGTCTCCGCTGCCGTCATGGCAGTGCGGATCGTCTCTGCATCACGCATTTCCCCCAGCAGGATCACATCCGGTGCCTGTCTGAGGCATGCCCGCAGTCCGGTGAGATAGTTATCCGTATCAATGGCGATCTCCCGCTGGCTGATGATGGACTTCTTGTTGCGGTGCAGATACTCAATAGGATCCTCCAGGGTAATGATATGCGCCTCCCGCTGTTCATTGATGGCGTCGATGATGCATGCCTGGGTGGTGGATTTCCCGCTTCCTGCCGTACCGGATATAATGATCAGCCCATGCTGCAGCTTCGCCAATTCAATAATGGAATCGGGTATACCAAGCTGCGAGTGATCTGGTATACTGAAGGCAACCACACGGATCACAGTGGCATGGGATCCCCTCTGCATATATGTATTGACGCGGAACCGCGCCAGATTCTTCATGGCAAAGGAGAAATCATCATCCCCTGTCTTAAGAAAATGATCCTTGGAACGCTTTGCATAGCTGTAAATCTCATCAATAAAATAAGTAGTTTCCGTGGGCGTCAATTTATCCGATTCATCCATGGGGCGGATCTCACCATCCACCTTATAACTCAGACATCCCCCTGCCACGATAAAAATATCCGATGCCCCGTCTGCCACCGCTTTGATCAAGACTTCCTCTAACCCTGTCATCTAAAATACTATCCCCTTTCCTTAATCCGTAATCTCCTGTGTGCTGCCCCACACATCCATGGAAGTATCCGCTTCCCACTCATTTACATATTTCTTCTGCCATTTATCCACCCGGTATTTGTCATTCCATACCACAACAGCTACCTGAAGCTCCAGGTTTTCATCGATGGGACAGGAATAGCTGTATACATTTCCCTTCCTCTTTACCCCTTCTGGGCACTCTCCACTGCGGATGGCGGCAAGGATCTCTTCCGCCTCCATATCTGCCGCATAATAATTCTTCTCAGCGTCCAGTGATTTGTTCGCCAGCAGGCTGTCCGCCTTGGCTGTGGAAAGCGATAGAAGGGCGAACACAATAAAGCACAGCACAGCAAATATTGTCAGTATAGAGCTGCCGCCTACGGTTGTGAAAGACATTTTCTTCTTTTTCATGGCCGTCCTCCTATCTGATATGCAATATCCATATGATAGATATCCGCGCCGTCCTGATCCGTCACCGAAACAACGGCCTTCTGGAGATAGTCCGTCTGTTCTGTGAGCCGCAGGGATACGACCATCC
Source organism: Eubacteriaceae bacterium (assembly GCA_910574015.1). GTDB lineage: Bacteria > Bacillota > Clostridia > Lachnospirales > Lachnospiraceae > Eubacterium_F. The sequence goes on from CAJSYQ010000002.1 coordinate 267,346, forward strand.
CCTCCTCCGGGCAGGCGGCCCGCAGACCGTCCTCCGTAAGCTCGGCTCCCATGGCCTCGCTTACTCTCTCCAGATCCCCCTGACAGCCCTTGCAGTATTCCGTTACCAGCTGCGCCTTTGTCATGGCATTCTGTTTCTGCTCATCCGTCCGGGAGAGCCGGTCCGAATAGACAAATGCCTGCAGGCACACCGCCGATGCCAGAGCGAATACAAGTATCATGATGATCTGCTCCATCAGGGCAAGGGGAGCCTTGCTTCTCTCATAGCCGCTCATGCCATCACCCCTCTCTCGCTCCGAAGCGACACCGCGGCTGTATTCGTCCTGCCCTCAGTGTCTACCGAAGTGATATGGATCACATCGCCCTCCCTCTCGAAAGAAAGCCCTCTGGCCTCCATCACCACATTGCCCGCCTCAGGATCGAAATGCAGGTCCGCCAGGGTAAACAATTCATAAATATAGCCGTCATAATAATAGATGCGGGTATCGTATTTCTCCCCTTCCGATTCCCTGTACAGATGGAGGGTCTCAATGCCGTCCTCCTCCTCTGCGCTGGCAAATCCCCCCACCTGGATCTTTCCCCTCACATCATTGCTGCGGATCTTCGCCGCCACATAGGAAGTAACGATCCACTTATTGTACCCGTCGTTGTCCCGCTCCACCAGCTTCTGATAACTGTTTGCCCCCAGTGCGAGTACGGCAACAACTGTCATGGCAAACACAGCAAACAGGATAAGGACAAATGCACTCTCGATACTATGCCGCTGCAGTTTTCCCCTCATAAACAGACCCGCCTTTCTCTATTCGTTTAACATCACCGTAATAACAGGCATCAGATTGGCACCCTCGATCTCATAGAACACAGCATACCTGTCCTCGTCAATCTGGATGCCATAATTATCCTTCAGATATTGAATGCTCGGCGGATATACCCCCTCTGTCGCGTAGCAGGTCATCGTCGCCTTCCGGATAGACTCATCCAGCTGCTTTAAGCTCTCCGCCTGCTGGCCCCGCCCCATCCTGTTGGCTGCCTTTACCAGACAGAACGCAAGGACCGCCAAAACGGCAAAAAGAATCACCGTCTTTATCAGATTTAGGTTCAGTCTACGTCTCATACGCTTCTTTCTCCGTCCAAATAATTAACCAATGGAAGACATAATATTGATCAGCGGCAGCATAACGGCGATCAGGATGATCCCCACCAGAACAGATGTTATAATAACGATGGTCGGCTCAATGCGGCCCACCTTTTTTTCAATATCCATCTGAACTCCGTCGTCCATCCGGCGCGCGATCTCCTCCATGGCTGTATCGGAAGTACCGCTCTTCGCCCCCAGATCCAGAATCCGGCAGTATGCCGCATCAAGAATCCGGTTTGCCTTAAAGCATTCCGCCAGAGGTTCTCCCACCTCCAGCATTTCCAGGCATTTTGCATATCTTCTCCGGGCCTTCGGTACGGTATCCTGAAAAAGCATGGATGTGCGGAAAGCCTCTTCCGTGTTCAGCCCGCTCAGCATTCCCATGGCCATGGCCGACGCAAAGCGCGCCTCCCCAAGCCTTCGGGTGATCCCAAAATCCCCAAATATTTTCTTATAGATATGAATGATTCCGCCGCGAAGCACACTGCTGCAGCCGATGACAGCTCCCAAGAGGATAACCGCTGCCAGGACGCCGCAGAGCACCGGCATGGCACTGCCAAGAAAATTTCCCACGCGCAATAAGAGCTGAGCCGTACCGCTCATGGTTCCCCCCAGCTGTTCATAGACCTGATTGAAGATGGGAAGTACTTTCACAAGAAGAACTACGATGATCACCAGCATCAGCAACATTAGGATCACCGGATACAGCAGTGCATTTCGAATCTGGTTCGCCAGCTGCATCTGCCGGTCATAATAGGAGGAAAGCGCCTGAAAGGACTGCTCAATACGTCCGGAGCGCTCCCCTGTCTCAATCATATCCGCCACATATTTGGGAAACCGTCCCGCCTCCCGCAGCGCCTCGGAAAGTGTCCTTCCGTCCGCCAGCGTTTCTGCCATCTGCTCCAGCATCTTTTTAGTCTTTTTATTGGTCTCATCCTCTGCCAGAAGATAAAGCCCATCCTCTGTGCCGATGCCGGCATGAAGGAGCAGTGCCATCTCCAGGCAGAAGGATGACACATATTCGCTGTCCAGTGTTCTCTTTTTCATAACCTCTTTCCCCCATCAGTCGTTATATCGCATCCCAGCCCTTTTCCATCCGGGAACCTCCGCTCAATAACTATACTGTGCCTTGTAATTCTTCTTATTTTCAATGTATTTCATAATAGATTTGCTGGATTTGCCGGTGGATGCGAAGGTGGGATCCATCAATTTCCATTTCTTTCCTGAAATATAAATGGCTCCGGTGATCCATCCCTTCTTCTTGGAATAGACATTGATCCACGCATGATAGGTCTTACCGGTGTAACCGATCACCAGCTTAGTCGGCACCCCCTGGCTCCGCAGCATGGCTGTCATGGTAGCCGCATAATCAAAGCAGATCCCCTTTTTTTTCTTATAGAGTGAATTCAGATTGGGAAGATATCCCTTCTGCACTGTCTTTGCCTTTTTGTTATCGTATTTCATATTCTTAACCACATAGTTGTAGATCTTCTTAACTTTGGCCAGATCTGTCTTGCTCTTCTTCGTCAGGGACGCCGCCTTCTTGACAAATTTGGTTGACTTATTGAAATTGACATACTGATTGGGACGCAGGAACGGTGCAAACTGATCTGTAAACTTCACCGAAATGCTGGCGGCCCCCACCGTCACGTAGTCGTTACCCTGAAACTGTTCGAATACCGTGATCTTGTACGTACCGTTTCCCTCTGTCAGCGGCAGCACCTCGTTGCTCTGCTTGCGCAGTGTATAGGTGTAGGTCCTGCTCCCCTTCTTCACCTGTGCCTTGATAACCTTTGTGGTCTGTTCCTTAAATTGTACGACCACATACCCGTCCTGGCAGTTGGAATAGTCGATCACGCATTTTTCATTCTCCTCCACCTTTTCCCCTGTGGCCTCCGTCGGATAGATTACCGTTTTTGCCGATACCGGAGCAGCTGGCAGACTACCTGCAAAAACGGACAGCGTAAGCATGATACCAAGTATTGTCCTTCTTCTCATAACCTCATACTCCTTCCATTATCGAACTATAGTCATAATAGCACTTTTCATATTAAAAAGCAATATTTCCCTATTTTTTACCCCATTTTTTATTATCTTCTCATTCTAATTCATTATTTTTTAATAGTCAGTTAATTGACCGTGCCAGAAAGACATGTTATGATGTAGTCAGAAATTGAAAACTGAATTTTAGAAAAGGAGCAGATCATCATGACGAATACAGGTATTGCGAGACAACTGGATAAGCTGGGACGCATTACTCTTCCGATTGAATTGAGAAAGTCCCTTGGTTTTGCGGATCGCGAGACATTAGAAATCTATACCGAAGACGACCGGATCATATTGAAAAAATCTTCTACCCCGGCCGATATCTTCACCGGATCCACAGAAGATCTGATAGAATTTGAGGGAAAGTCAGTTTCCCGGGATTCGATTCAGAAGTTAGCTAAGCTTGCTGGTTTAATTTAATCATATATCCCTTTAGTATGGCAGGAGTTTCCCCTAAACTCCTGCCTTTCCTTTATTCCGGCAGAAGCGCCGCATAGATTTCCCTCTTTGACACACCGCGGTCCTTTGCCACTGCCTTCATGGCACTCTTTCTGTCCATACCCTGAGAAAGATACCGTTCCATATGCTGCTCCAGAGAAATCTCCCGCCATGCCTGCTGTCTCTCCTGTAGCAGCTGTTCTGGGTCAGCCCCGCCCACTACCAGGACAAATTCCCCCTTGGGCTCATGTTCTTCATAGTAGGCTGCCGCCTGTCCCAGTGTAAAACGCAGCGCCTCCTCATGCCTTTTTGTCAGTTCCCGGCAGACGGCCGCCGGGCGGTCACTCCCCGCCGCCCCCGCCAGGGCCCGCAGAGTCTGTGCAAGGCGGTGAGGCGCCTCATAAAATATCGTGGTACAGGTAGAACCAGCTAACCGTTCCAGTACAGCCGTGCGCTCCTTCTTATCGGTGGGAAGAAAGCCTTCAAAGGTAAATCTTCGGGCGTGAATGCCGGAGAGGGCCAGCGCCGTAATAACGGCTGACGCCCCCGGCAGGGATGTCACTTCGATCCCGGCATCCTGACAGGCCCGCACCAAATCCTCCCCTGGATCGGAAATCGCCGGTGTGCCGGCGTCTGTCACAAGGGCCATATTTTCACCCTCCCGAAGCCGTCTCACAAGAATCCCTGTCTTTTCTCTCTTATTGTGCTCATGATAGCTCACCAGAGGCGTCCTGATCTCATAATGATTCAGAAGCTTGATGGTCTGCCTGGTATCCTCCGCCGCGATGACATCCACTTCCTGCAGGGTCCGCAGCACCCTCAGGGTAATGTCCTCCAGATTTCCAATGGGCGTTGCGCACACATACAATATGCCTGCCATATGGTACTGCCTCCTTATTTCCTGTAATTCCTGCCGCCGGTTTCTTGCAGCCGCCTGGCCGCTGATATGGATGGACGCCGTCGATCTAGTGTAATGTATCATTGATATTTAGCGTATCTGTCCCCTCTGTTATGAGGTGACAGATGAAATTATTGGATAAAGTGATATCAGCTTTTCTCTGGCATCACCTGTTTGAAAATGCCACCGTATTTTAGCTTCATCACGATTGCGCTCTGTTTCCCATGCAGATAGTTCGTTTTTTAGTCTGGTGATTGTATCTATACGACGTGTCAGACATTGGCGTGTCATTACATTAAGTTCAATTTCAGCCATGTTAAGCCAGCTCCCATGCTTGGGCGTATAATGGATTTCCAGACGCTTTATGATCCTTCTCGCTTCAGCTGGTGGAAACGCTTTGTAAAGGGATGCAGCTTTATGGGTATTCAGGTTATCCATGACCAGAATAATCTTTTCGGCATCCGGGAACATCACATCTGATAAATATTGGATCTCCTGCGCCCAGTCAATGGCAGTGCGGTGCTCATGAACGCTTACATGATGCTTTCCTCCAAGCGGTTCCACGAAAGCGAATATACTGCAGGTGCCGTTCCGCTTATATTCTGAATCGGTTTTCTGGTCATCACCGGGACGCATAGGTAACGGTTCCCTCACATCTCCTAACAGCTGGTATGGCTTTTCATCCATACAGACAACTGGGCGTGCCGGATTATATGGAAGTTCATAAACATCAAGGACATCTTCCATACAGGCTACAAATTCAGCATCTTCTTTTGAGGGGATGCACCAGTATCCATTCATGTGAGGTCGAAGTTTATTTTTTTTAAAGCCCTGCCTATTGTATCTTTACTGACTGGGACATCAAGCGCTATTTTTGCCTGTTCCTCCAACAGTCGGAGCGTCCAGCGGGAATGACCTTCCGGCGCCGGGCTGCAAGCGATTTCGATAATGCGGGCTTCTGCACGTCCGTCAAGTTTCCGGCGTGCCTGGTCAGAGTTAACATTGCGGTTGAGTGAAGTGATGCCTTTAATCCCTTTTTCAGAATAAAGTCTCACTGTATTAGTAACCGTAGCCATACAGACACAGTTTGTTTTAGCAGACTGTTCATGGGTAAGAATTCTGCCATGTGCCTCATCCAGATCAATGATAATCTGGCATCTGTTCCGGACTGTTTTTGTTGTTTTCTTTTTACGCATAACGGATTTCAGTATTTTAAGTTCGTCATCCGTTAACGAGATTTTGTATTTTTTAGGTCTTGCCATAGGAATCACCGCCGTTTCTTTTAGTATACCACGAAACGACTTGGCAAACCAGTAGTATTTAACTTTTTATCAATGATACATTACACTAGTTGTGTGAGTAATTCAAATATAAATTGCTGTTCACAACCTAACTCTGAAATTTCCTGTTCAGATATGTTGAATTGAGATTCTATAGTTATTATGGTTAAATCTTCATCTAAACAAGCTTCTTGATATTTTCTTCGTAATCCCATAGGAGTTTCGTCAAAAAACGTAAGCAGAGTTTGTTCCCCTAAAAATCGCTTATTAAACTTATAATTATCCTGCAGATTTATTTTAAGCAGGTCTACGCTTGCATTATACATTATTGAGCAGGTTTTTACTTCCATTGTGCTAAATCCTTTCAATCTCTTTTTAGATTATTTGGTTCATGATGTCTCAAAAGCATACCCTCATATGGCAGTTCCTTTTAATGAATGGAAAGTCTCTAGGTCTTTATCAAGTTCATTCATAGTCAGATCAAAATACTGAAACCTCAAACTGGCATACAAATATAAAAAGTTTGTAATTTTTCAGTAGTGATACAATACCGGTCATCTTATATTCGTCAAATTTGCTTAAAAGGATGGTATGTTTCCTGCCGTAATGCTATCATAACATTTAGCACCTTTTTCATACGTAGTTTCATTATTTTCATTGTATCAGAACAACATACATTTTACAATCGCTTTCTCTTATTATTTCACCGTTCCTTTAGGCTTGGCTGCACGATTCGTGAAAGTAACTACACAATACACCGAATTTGTATATTGTGTAGTTATTTGCTTATATTTGCATCCAGACCTCAAGCAACTCTTCCAGTTCTTTCCAGGTGAGAAATCCTAAATTCTCATACGTGAGGTAAATTTTCCACATCTTAGAGATAATCTTTTCCTTATGTATGAGGAAATCGCAGACACATTCAGGTATCTGGCCATTTTCAGAAAAGAAAATCATGGCGCAATCATAAAAAAGGATTTTGTCACACATATTTAATATGGTCCGTTTGTCACAGAGAAGTGTTTGGTTTGTAAAATCTTCCCATTCTTTGAGTATTTTTTGTCTGAGTGTATCATTATTACTGACTGGTTGTTTCAATTACATCACCTTCCTCTACATCTATGATATCCTTTGCTTCTATCTCCGACATATCTGGTGCGAATTCTGTTTTGATAGTACAATCATTACTTAAAGCTCTCTGGAAATCCGATTTTAATGGCGCATATTTCAGCACTTTCTTGATTACGGTTTTCTTTGCCATTTCCTCATAGTCGGTATTCCACGGTGAATAGGCAGAGGATATCCCCTTACTGTATTTTGCTGCAAAACTGTCGATATCTGCCCTGCTCATTACTTCAAATCCATATCCTTTCTTATAATTGTTTTCCCGATCAGGATATAATAACAATATCATATAAAATTCGAGCATAGTAATAAAGTTTGCTCGAAATATAAAGGGGGATATGATTAGTGTACCGCTATAAAAAAGTATTGTCAGGGAATTTTAAAAGAAAAGATGTAGAAGGAATTTCATATATTGTTGCAGAAGAAAAGGATATAAAGCCAAGGCAGATAGAGTTTTCAGATAGTCACAAAAGCGAATTGATTGAACAATTTATTTCGATGGATTTCATGAATATTGATGAAATTCTTGGTTTTACAAAAAAATATGGACCAATTTTTAGTATGGGATTAGAAGCATTTAAGGCGAGTGCCGAAGCATTAGGGCAGAAACTTCCTGTAGATTTGGATGAAATATATCCCCTAAAGGAGATGTTTTCTTTTTCGGAATATGATTTTAAATATTTTCATGAATTAGTAATAAATATTTGGAATTTACAAAATGATATAGCAAAGAAAGGACATGATAAAAAAATATTATGGGATTTTTTTCAGCTTGTGTTTCAGCCATACGGATGGTGTGAGCCGTATCCTAGATTTTTGGGATTGCCGAGTGATAAACCATTAGCAATGTTTGCAGAACTTTATCACGAAATTATGGGTGGAGAAATAAATTCAGATCAAACATCTAATTTTTTAGCTGTAATATTAAGAGAGTTAGGTGTCCATTTAGGATTGAAAACAATAAAGATTAAGGGAAAAGACATTGAATGTGATAAGATAAAACTTTCTGATAAGTATAAAAAATATTTAGAAGATATAGATTTTTATCTTCTCATTTATATAATGGTTGAAATAAGAGGAACAGGAATTTTTGATTATTTAGAATGTGATTTTGAAGAATTTAGCAGAAAATTTAATCTAAAAAACATAAATGATGATATTTTTCAAAAAATTCGTAATTTGGGAGGGGTTTTAATATGTGATATAATCAATGACTATATCTCATCAACAGGTTTATCCATTAATGAAAATGGAGATTTTGTTATGGAAATAGGAGATAAATTTCTAATGAACTATAAATGAGCAAATATAGAAATTTGCACAAAACTACCCTACCAATTTCAAAACAGCTTCAAGTGACGCACCATTTTTTATGAACTGGTGCAGATTACCGATTCGCTCTGTTTTGACTTGATCTTGAAAATACCAGTATCCTTCCTCGAAGGTATTGTATTTCCCGGAATACATACAGCACATGTAATGAACCAATGACATAATCAGCCAGTACCGCTCGATTCCCTGCCGTGAGCGGATCTGATATTTGTCCAGCGCGAGTCTGTTTTTGCTCTGACGGAAAAATAATTCGATTGCCCACCGTTCTGTATATGTGTCAAGGATTTCCTGTGTGGATATTCCGGCATTTGTGGATATAAATACCCTCAGCGCTTTCGGATCTCCAAAAGATTCCCGGGGATAGCTGATAATAACCACCGCGTTTGGAATATCATTGAGTTCTCCTTCGTAGCGGTACACATAGAATTCACGGCCGCCAACGGTCACAAGGCTGACAGCACGGTCTGTTTTTCTCAAAGGAAGGGCAAACTCACTGACTTTCTGACGGATCCCGCATGGATAGATGACCCGGTTGGTCTTCAGCGCTCCGATCGTATAAAACCCTTTCCGGATAAAACTGTCCATTACCTTTACGGAGGTATACCAGCTGTCGCAAAGGAAATAGGAAATCACCGGTGCCACGGGAAGCTCATCTGCAATCTCCTGGACACTCTGTATCTTTGATCTTGATTTGTCATACAGGATATTGGCATAATTCAGTATGAGTCCATTACAGGAAAGCATGACGGAAACAATCTGATGCCCATAATCCTGACAGCCCTTTAAATGGGATTGATGGAAGTACGCTGCTTCAATTGGATGCCCGGCCTGTGACGAAGGCCTGGTATGCGAAGCAATCGTATCATCTACAATACAGAAAACAGGCTGTCCTGAGCGTTGCGCTTCCTGATAAATAACCTGTATGACGGCATTTTTCAAAGTATCCTGGAGAGCGGAATCATTCCACTTGCCGTGGTTCAGGAAATAGGCGGTTGTGGTTCTGTGCTGGTTACTTACTTCGGCGAAATCTACAGTTTTCCCCCTGTAACCACGGAGGAAAACGGAAACAATGATAGTCATCAGATGGTTTAGGTACACATCGGATAAAAATAATCCGAGTTTTAAGGTTTTAAAGTAATTGTAAATACTGTTGGAATGATGTATACTGTTTGCAACGGACACCCCCTTGTTGTTTGAGTATGTTGTTTGTTGGTACTTCAATGATACATCATTCAGCAGCGGGTGTCTTTATTTTGTGCAATATTTGGTATTTACTCATTTATAGTT